>CALDLA010000095.1 GCA_937898415.1 uncultured Prevotellaceae bacterium
CCACGAAGGTCATCACCTCGTTATACTTGAAGTCCTCGCATATCACGTGGCGACGTAGCACGCCGTGGTAGTCCTTACCGGCCTTCATGCGGCTGTCGCTGCGGAGGAGGGTCTTCACGTCAATACACAGTTCCGTGTTCTTGTTCCATCCCTGATGTTCAGGGCTCTCTGTAATAATAATCGTCTGTTTCATGTTCGTTGTTTTTTGTTTTTACTTTTCACTTCTTAATCAATTTTCTTATAAACTCCTGTCCCTTCTCGGTCCAAACGGGGAAGCGCGTCTCTATGAGGTCGCCCCTCTTGTTGTATCGGAAGTGACTACGGGTCTTAGCATATCCAAGCCCAGCATAGTCTTTGCTGAGCTTCAGTTCGTAAGTCTTGCGCTCGCGAAAGAGGAATCCCACATCTATTAAGAAGTGGTGCAGATCCGGGGCATTGATACCCATCTCCCTTGCCAGGTCGGTAGAGAGCATACAGTCCTCAGTGCCCGCATTCCGTTTCTGTTGCAGCCTGCGTATGTATTCCTGCGCCGGCTGCACCTTCAGCATTTCTTCTCGTGTCATTGTCCTTTTTGTTTTTAGTAAGAATGTACGTGCGTATACGTGTGTGTAGCAGTAAGTCAAGGATCACCATCGAAACTGTCATTTCTGACTATCGATGGTGCAAAGATAGAATTCGATTATTCGATTGGCCGTACAATCGAAAAAACTTTTCCAGTCGAAAACTTGAATCCCTTGAAACCCCGATAAACAAAGGGGATTCAAGAAAATAAAAAAATGGCCCCTCTCTAAGCGAGAGAAGCCAATCGAACGTTTCAATCGAAAAACGTGTGTTTTTACTCCTTCTTCTTTGGTGTCTTCATTACGTAGTCCTTCACCCAGTCAGCATAAGGTTCTTTATTTCCCTGACCTATATATTTGCCAAAGGTATTAACCTCCTTTTTCTCGTCCGCGTCACGCGTATTGTCGCTAATTCCCAAATAAGCTCTTGCGACGGCACTTTTATTACTACTCAGTACGCCAGCCCCAACGAGTGTGCCTATTAATTGCCCCTTTATCGTAGACCTTTTATCCTTATGTTCCCAGAGACGGGCGATATAAGCCCTATGTTCCGAAGCCATCAGTTCAGCCACAAGTTTAGTTCTCCATTCCTTATTATACAGCCCTTTATTGTTAGAAACCTTATCAAACCAATCACCCTCCAACATTCGCTGAAGGGCGATGGTTGGTGAAGTATAGTTCAGCTTTTCATCGCCGCCCTTTATATCCTTGTCCGTTTCTTTCCGCTGACTATCTTTCACCTCCTCATAATCGGCTTCATCGCCAACAGGCTTATCTTCCACATTCTGATTACCCATGTGGATATGCTGCTCCTTTATCTGGGGCTTATAATTCAGTATCCAAGCAAAGTTGCCATACAACTTCTTATCGTTTTCGTTACTCATCCTCTAACAAATTTTGTCCACCCTGTTCTATCGGTGGGAATGGTACATTCATTGTCTGCGATTGTATCTGCGGTTTAAAGTTTCCAACATTTGGTATTATGGTTTTTTCCTTTACCTTGTCACCTTCAATATAGTCGCCCTTTATTATCGTGTCACCTGCTTTATAAAAGTTCTCCTTGAACCATCCGCGACGTTTCATCTCATTACGCATTAACTTCCATGCCTTACAGTCTGCCAACACATCGTTTAGCACCCTACGTGCATTACAGCGTTCGTTGACGCTCAGGGCTTCGAAGCCGCAATAGATGTCCTCTGGCTTTATGTTTTCTGAAAACGTGCAATCTTTTGTCGTATCCGCCTGAACATCGTCGATATTCATTTGTGGTATATAAGAAAGGTAGTAGTCTTGACCTATATGTCTCCGAGCTGCATTATAAAAGTGCATGAAATATGGGGCTGCAGTTTTTTCTTTACACGCTAACTGTAGTATCCTTTTTAATAACGGGTCTTCTATATCTTTGTCATAATTAATAATCAACCACATGAAAACAACTCCCCAAATACAGCCCATCTCATGTTCCTCATATATAGGGAATTCGCTATGAAAAAAAGATACTTTCGCATATAGCCGACTTTTCCAATAATGATTCCATTGGTCTAATTTTGCTGCAGGAACAGGAGCAACAAATAGGTCTTCTGACACACTCCGTGCCCAATTCATAATCACATTCAGCGGCATCCTTTCTTCTGACAGTCGAGGAAGGAAAGCGCTGAAGCTACTCCCCTTTACGTATAAATCTTTCAGTATAGGATAAATTTGCATACACCTTTCGTCGTTTTTCATACTATCGATGTTTGTATAGAACCACTGATACCCATAAACAGACAACTTCCGTCTTAGGTAAGCGTAATCAATAGAACTACACAATTTAACCAAGAAAGAGCCTATAGATGCTGCAATGGAAAGAATCAGCAATGTTGCTAAAAGAGCAAGCAAATAAAAGACTATGTATGATGTCATGTATTGGAGAATCTATATTTCTCGTTTATAACATAAAAAGGGTTTATTATTATTGGGGGAAAAGAGCGTGGAACACTAATGATAAAAAACATGTCCAGGCTACCACACCTCCACAGTAAATACCACCAATGCCCACGCCGTATCGGTGTGAGCTGGTAGCCTTCGCTGTGGATATTATCTCAATATGAGAGTGGTAGATTGGACATATCGAACGCTTTGGCTCTTTTTCCCTCAATATTTCGACTGCAAAGATAATCAATTTATCTCATTGCGCCAAATATTTCTTTCATTTGCTCAAGGAGACTGTTCCCCTGAGCCGTATCTTTCTTCGTATTTTGTCATTGCTCTATCTTTTTTGTTCATCGAATATTCTCTCTAAATTCCGCACGATCTTCACAGACGGTGCGGCTGTAGACATTCGTAGGTAAACAATAACGCGAAAAATGCGTAATGTCTGCATATAGTCCACCAAACTTAGCGAGCCTCGGGAGGAACGCCTTATGTATTCTACACAGTAGGGACGGTTCCGCTGTGTACTATTCCCATTGTTTTATGGCCTGAATGGTATAGTAGAAATTCAACCGTTATCTGCGTTTGTTTGTCGGTCATAGTTCGTCAGCTCTTCACATTTGTCTATTCTGTGTTTTGTACTATCCTTTAGCACAAGGAAGTGAATACGCTTAACCTCCTTTATATATTCTTCCATATAATCAAAAGCTAACTCCCCGCTTTTATACGGCATTGATACTTTGATGTTCGGCATGATATTCAACTTGTGATCCCAGTCGAATTGTCCTTCTATTACGTGTCGCAGATTCGAAATAAAAAACAAACAACAGTTCTCAGTCCATCTGTCAGGCAAGATGGGTGTCATCTTCTTTACGTGAGAAAAGCCAATAAAGGGATGGGGCTGATAAAAGAGAGTGTCAGTGGAAGTCGTGTCGGAGAATGTAATAACACCGCCTTGCTCTGTAGGCTCTGCAAGTACGTACTTGGTAATACCGTTATTCTTTGACGAATTTGTTACGACCGGTGTTAAAGTGTTTGAATTCCCGAGGACCTTTTCTGCTATAGTATTGTCCACTTGAAAGAGTTCATTGACTGCAACTTTTTTCCACTTACCTCCACTCTCTAAAAAATCTTGTTGCATCTTATCAAGTGTTCCTGTGTAATCTTCCAACTTGATTCGTTCTTCGTGCAACTGTGACATTTTCCATTCTTGGAAATCTTCTACAATACCGAATGTTGCAGCATTACTCGACGCACCATATTTTTGTTTGTGTTGGTTGAAATTCCAATCCTTGCCATAGTGTTCTCCACTCAAAGCAATCACATCTTCCCTGAAATCTTCAGGAGAAAGGAGTCTCAATTCGCTTGCGCCATTGAGCACGAGATTGACCACCTCGTCATAGCGTGCCTCTGCCTGTCCTGTATCTTTAAGTTTCTTGCTCGCTTTTGCATTACGACGAGCAGAACGTTTGTAACCGTCATCAGAGAAATCAATAAAGCGGACTTTGAAATTTGCTTCATGACGTTCTTTAACTCTGAACACATATATACTTGTCTGTGCCGATGACTTCCCGCGAAAAAGGTCTTTAGGCATCTTTATGCTCGCGATTAATTTGTGCTTCTTTAATATACGTTTGTTATATTCCACGGCTTGGCCAACACCTGCACTGTCCTGAATGATTACTGCAGCATAACCACCGCTCATCATAGACAGGGCTTTCTCTACAAATACCATACCATTTCCTTTCTCAGAATAAGGGGGATTCAAGAGAAACACATCGGCGGGAAATTTCTTCCTACGTCTCCCATAGTTGTAACCATAAAAACCATCATAGTCTTTCAAGCTATCTTTCTCCAATATGTTACTCGAACCGTCACCCATTAATATCATATTTAGTACAGCTAACATATAAATCTCAGGTAGCACCTCTATGCCGAGTATTTGTTTTTTCTTAATGGACTCAATCTTAACATCAAGTTTATCAGGGCTTAATATGTTGGCTTTGGCATCCTCAATCATTTGGTGCATTGCGGCGACCAATAGTCCAGCTGATCCTGTCGCAAAATCCCATACATATGAATCCATGTTGACTTTACACAATCTCGCCATGAGTTTTGCCACATACCAAGGCGTCAGTACGACATCGTTTTGATCATCACCAGCAAAACTGAGCCATGTAAACATCGTATTGAATAGTTTCCCCGTAAAATCTGTGTCAAGCCCTATCTTGTAAAAATAGCCGAGTTTGTCAACCACTTCTGTAAAAATCTCCTTTATTAGTGAAATTCCTTCCCTTGGCTTCGATAGTTTTTCATTATGAATAGTGACATAAAGACTATTGACTATAGTTTTAACTTTTTCTTCTGGCAGTTTTCGCTCTGTCAGGAAATTTTTGATTTTTGAGAGTATCTCGTCACCATCAGTTTTGTCTTTCTCTTCGGATGATTTTAAATCTTTTTCCGTAAGAGGGCTAACTTTTCCAGGCACCCCAAGGTTAGCAATGATACTGCCAGCAACAAGATGAATGCGAGAAAGAGCGCTTAAATTCTCTTGTTTTTTAAAAAGACTTTCATTGATTTGTTTAAGGGCATCTTCTATTTGACTCTCCCTGTCCTGACGTATGCGGCGTAGTTCTGCTTTATCAAGAGATAGTTCGTCAATGAATTTAGAGAACTTGTCAAAGTTTTTCTTCCGCAGAAATGATAAATCTGTGAACGCATCCTCCTTCACTTTCCTCGCTTCGCCATAGTTCTCCTTACCTACGTAATAGACACCAATCTCCAGTTGTAGCTGATTCTGCGAATCAAGAAAACCTGTCACACCTATAGCTATAACCTTCGTAAAACTGGTGTATTGTAATATAGCATTAGCATAATGTACCGCACCGTTTACTGCATAGTTGTTGATATTGTTGTAGTTGGGTGTATTATCTTTCTTCTTGTTTGCCACTCGATCACCCTCTAACTTCTCTAACCTTTCCTTGTATCCCTTATATTCTATCATTACAGGATAGACATTCAAGCGAGAATCGCTTATTACCAACTTAGCATCTGGTTTGTTGCCACCTGTGCCACCACTCTTAGAAAGGGCTTTATCCAATGCGTAGTCTATTTCCGAATTAACGCTTTGGTGTTGCTGATAACACGTAAGCCCATACGATGAAAGCCATGCGTTCACTTTTTGCGCTACTTGCGGCTCTACACTCTCAATAGATTTTTTCGTTTTCATTCTTTCAATATTTCATACATAATACACAACAGGAGTCCCCCTTTTGTACTCATTTGTCTGTTATTATGATTGCTCGTACAGTCTTTTCTCTATTCTTTGGGGTAAGATAACGATATATTCCTACCTGCCTTACAATCATGCCTTTTGGAACTTTTACAGTCTCAGCATCATAGTAATATTTCCCTTCTGCATTACTCAGCAGAAAGATTTCTCCAACATGTTTTCCTCCCATGACTAAGGCTGCATGATCTGCCAAGACCTGCATGACCATAAATTCTTTTTCGTCGACGATTTCGCCTGGCTTATCAAACCATACAATATCTTCAGTTTCAGAAGAACTCCTTGTGTTGACAACCCAAGCAACAGCAATCGTCAAAAGAACTCCGGTTATTATTCCGCCGCCAAATAGTAAATACTTGTTCATATTAAAATCATTTTTTATTTCTTCTCAAACTTCATTTCCAGTCTGGCAGCATCAGCAGCGTCGCCGGTCGTTGCCTCACCCTCAGTATTGGGTGTCACGAGTTTGCCATCGAAGTCATAAGTTTTTTGGCCTGCCCATGCGGTATCTACCTGCAGCTGGACGCTGGGCACGGCAGAGGAATCGCCGACGACGGTGCTGTCAGCGGCAGAGCGGGTTTCGATGAAGTTTTGGGGTTCGATGCTTGCGGGTGAGTCTTCTGAGCAAGCGGTCAGGGTAAGAAAAGGTAACGATAGTAGGGTGAAAATCAGTGATTTACCCCCCCCCGTTAAGTTTTCTTAACATTACGATAGAATGTTTGTTCATTGTCTTCATTTTAGGTTCTGCCTGCAAAGATACAAATTGTTTCTGAATAACCAAAGAATAGTACAAAAATATTTGGTAATCTCGATTATTTTTAGAATCATGGGGACGGTTCTTGTGATCATTTCATTTGCTACAATTATTGTATTACTCCGAAAGAGGCACCTGTCAGTCTTGCCAGCTGGCGAATGCCGACACAAAATGACATGGCGAATCTCAGTACCGCTAAGCTTTCTTGCTTGTCGTGGCATCGTACGTCGTTTTCTTGTTAGACTATGCAAAAGTAATAACATATTTCTAAACTGCCAAATCATTCGGACGAAAAATGATCACAAGAACCGTCCCCGGTGACCTCCTGCTTCTGACCCTCGGCAGCACACGTTTGGTTGGCGACAAGGGACTCCATGTCGCTTATCCGCCGCCTTTGCTCCTCTATGATCTTTTCTTTCTCTTTCAGCAGTTTGTCCTTCTGGCTCAACTGCCTCAATAGCTTCGTGTTGGCCTCTTCCAATTGCTTCTTTTGAGTTTCCAGCATCTCATTCTCGGCTTCCTTCCTGCCTTTGCTTGCGGCCAGTTCGAGAACCATTTTCAGTTCCTCGCTTCCTTCTATCATCAATTCCTCCTTTCTTCAGATAATTTGTAACGTTTTTATTTGTCCTTACGCATTTTTCGGCGTAAAAAGACTGCGAAGTTACAAAATAAAATCCTTATCCTCAAAAAAATCTCCCATTATTTTCCCTCCTGTTGCACAAACCCCGCAAACTGTGCACAACAGCAATTCTTTTTTGTCTGGCGATACCTAAAACCACGTTTCCACAGCCCACGTCGCACAATCATTTCAAGCTTCGTATTCTTGCTGTGAATCGCCGCCATGTTTTTACACAACAGGGACTTCCGCTGTGTACTTGATTGTATTGATTATTTAATTATATCACATCATCATCATCGACAATCTCTTCATCATCACCATCGAAGGTGCCGAAAGGCTTGTCGCTCAAGTTATAGATATTCTTTGCGCTACTTTGCAGAAGATGATGCATATGCTTTAATTCTACCAAGCGCATCGCTGGCTCAATATATTCCTTTTTCATTTTCTTCATATTTTCACTATTCACTTTTTTACTTTACCACTACCTTCTTTCCATTCTTAACGTAAACACCCGGCTTGAGGTTATTACCGCGAACCACACGGCCGTTAAGGTCGTAAACAGGTGACTCGGCAACTGTCTTTCGGAGCTGGCGAATAGCGGTAGCCTCCTCATCAAACACCATAGAGAATGAGCGGGCATTAGCCGATGCAGGAACGGTGAAGAAAGCCTTGCGAGCAGGAACATTGACTGCAGCGAAGCTGTGGAAGCCGAAGTTATTGTTCTTGTTGCTAAGCATATAGAGCCTATAGCTGTCGTTAGAAGTGAGGGATGTGCGAGCCGTCGGCAGATCCACGCCATTAAGGTCGTTAACTGCGCTATACTCGGCAGCAGAGGCATCATCACGAGTCATGCTGATGCTGTTATCCTCACCAACGATAATCACAGCCGTACCCTTAGGAATCACCCTGCCGAGCATGTGCAGGATAATCATGTCATCGCTCACAGTAGCGATATAGGCACAAGCCTCCTCGCCATCTGCAATACGATAACCTGCATCGCCACAATAGAAGGTAGTCCAGTTGAGGTCATCTATCAGACTGCCCTTAAGGCTGATCTCATTCATAGGCTCCCATACAGCCGTAACGCTCACGTTCTTATCTGGCATAGTAAACTGTCCATTCTCAATAGTAACATCATCGCTATTGAAACCACCGAACTCATACCCATCACGATTATTTGCTTCAAGCTTTACGATACTGCCCTGGGTAGCCACGGTATAGTCACCATAGGTAAGGGCATCAGATGTAACTCCAGAGCCGAGGTTAAGGCGATAGAGAGGCGTGTTGCCGCCACCGTCGATGAACTCATTATAGCCATCGTCCTTACCGCAGATCTTCCCGTTAGAGGCTACATCATAGAGGCAGTTGCTAATGGTGAGGGTTGCAATATTATCTGCAGTTAAGTCATAGTTTCTACCGACGATACAACCGCAAGAATTAATAGCCCATGCGTTGATAGTGGTACCAACCACGGCGCAATTACTGATTGTCTTCATGTGTAAAGAGTAGTTACCAGCACTATACCCTACGATACCACCGACATTAAAACTTCTACAACTAATGGTTCCACCCACTACGTTGCAATTCCGTATCGTGCCACACCAAAGTTCACCAACAATACCACCAACGTTACTTTCTCCTGCGAACTTTGGGTTTACAAGGGTTACATTCTCTATAATAGGGTTAGCCTTCACAGAACAAAAGAGGCCCACGTTGTCTTCAGATCTATCATAACTGATATTGCTTATCGTATGTCCCTGACCATCGAAATGTCCTGCAAATTGGGTATTAGTACCGTAGCCTATCGGCACAAAATTGACATTGCTGAAATCAAGGTCATCTGTCATTTTTATAGTTGCCATCTCACAGGTGTGGTCTTCACCAGATCTCATATAATTACCCAGATTAAGGATATCCTGCTCATTGGCAATGACAAAGGAATGGTCGGTTTCGTCAAATGTCAGGTTAATCTCATCAAGGAATATCTGCCTTATGCTAACGGCATCGCTGCTTTTCGCTTTTAAGTTGAGAAAAGAGGTGATTGTTGTATTCACTGCCTTAGTGCTGAAAGCCTTGAACGTGCCGTTGACATATAGGACACTATTTTTATAAGAAACTCTGACCGTAGGTTTGTTTTTGGTAGATGTGTTATAGAATGCATCCTCCTCGATAGTCCTTATGCTGATAGGCAGATATACGGTATTCGTCTTGTAACCTTCAAACGCCTTCCAGCGAATGGTGGTAAGGCTGGTGCAGTTACGCAGATCCACGTTACCACCGAAATCGTCGAATGCAGCGGAGGCAATGGATGTGAGATTGCTACCTTTGGCAGCGGTAAAGGTACAGCCGTCAGGAGTCTTGCTTCCCACGCTCACAAAAGCACTCTCACCAATACTGGTGACGCTGGCAGGGAGAGTTACGCTCTGGATAAAGGAAGACAATTCGAAAGCCATCTTACCAACATGAGTCAGCCCTTCAGGCAGTTCGAGGTGAGTAATGGCAATATGATTGCTCCACCAAGGAGTATCGCCGAAACCATAGTCGGTCATAGCACCTGTACCCGTAATTGTCAGGGTGAGAGGGGTTCTGGTCCAGCCACTATAGGTGAAATCAGCCTCACCATTCTCAGTAAGCGTCCATGTGAGGTTATCGCCACACGTGCCAGAATCCACCACATCACCTTTTGCCGCCCATGCCGTAGCCGAAGTGAGCAACACGAATAACAGCATCATTGCCGTTTTAGAAAACATCAGTTTCTTTGTTTGTGATTTTTTTACCATCTTTATTTGTATCTTACTTACGTTTAGCGGAATCATGGGGACTCTTGTGATCATTTCATTTGCTACAATTATTGTATTACTCCGAAAGAGGCACCTGTCAGTCTTGCCAGCTGGCGAATGCCGACACAAAATGACATGGCGAATCTCAGTACCGCTAAGCTTTCTTGCTTGTCGTGGCATCGTACGTCGTTTTCTTGTTAGACTATGCAAAAGTAATAACATATTTCTAAACTGCCAAATCATTCGGACGAAAAATGATCACAAGAACCGTCCCCGGTGACCGAAAAACGCGAAACGATGGTGAGTTTCGCGTTTTCTTATTGTAGCGGGATGAACTATTGTCTTTTATTTTGTCAGCGTCCATTGTCTACAGTTATCGACTGTGCTGGTCGTCCAATTGAAGTTGGTTGTAGGCGTTCCTGCTGTCCACGAAGTTGTGCCGTCGATGGTGATGTCACCGCATTGACTAATGCATCTACCATTATCTACGGATTTTCCGATTGGTGGAACATTTTCGCCACCACTTGAACCAGCTGTTGCCGTTACTTTCTTTGCCCCTGATGTGATGGTGATGTTGCCACAAGCTCCACCAGGACCACAACCAATACCAGCAGCAGTTCCCTTACCCGTTGCCGTGACAGTACCACCAGAAATAGTTATATCGCCACATTCGGAACGATAAGCTTCAGAAGAACTCGAATAAGAGTAACCAGAGCCGATACCAGCACAACCAGAACCACCTGTGGCTATAATGGTGCCACCCTCAATGACAATGTTACCACAGTCAGCAGTCCTGTAAGCCCCAATGCCTGCCCCATTTCCCATATCATTAGAATCATAACCTGTGGCAATAAGCGTACCAGTTCCTTTGATGGTCAATGTTGTCCCCTTTGCGACGTATATTCCGGCCCCCTGGTCTCCAATCAATGTATTTTTACCTTTGAGTGTAATCGTGGCATCACCATCGCAGATAAGTCCTGAACGTCCATTAAATGAATTATGAGTTGCATAGCACAACGTGATTTTTGCACCACCTCCCACACTTAACCTGTGATATTTAGCGAGCTCACCCGTCACGATGTCGCCATCCTTAATTCTATAAATTCTATAGTTGTCGTAGTTGCCGTCAGGGTCAGTATCCTCTTCCTTGATTTTGGAGAGGTCAATAGCTTTTTGCAATGTCACATTGATTCTGTAGTATTTGCCATCCTCAAAGTTTACGGGGTTTGAAGGTACGTAAACGTATATTGAGCCATCATCAGCCTCGACTTTCAGTCCAAGGTTCATATTACCAGTGGTGTGGATGGATGCAAAGACTATGCTGGAAGCGAATTGCTGGTTGATGACAAGGTCACCGTATGTTTTTCCTTTCGAAACGACATCGTCTGTCTTGTAGAGGGCAGGTTCACCATTGAAGGTGCTGCCGTCATCGAAGATGGTCAAGGTCTTGACCTTGACCTCGTTGCCCGAAACATCTTTGAAATCGAACCTCACAATGGCATTCATTCTCGTAAATTTGATGCCTTGGTTAATGGCGACGGTCTTTGCCTCATCATCGATTACGTACTCTCCTTGATCCAGAGTAGCTAAAGCGAAGTCTGAATGAAGCGAAATGTCCTCCAGACTACCCGTCTGTCCGGTCCAGTCACATTCTGCTTCGTGAAGATAGAACATTAATCCGTTGTCGTTGGGAGCCTTGGTCAGGGTTCCGCTGAGCGTGGTAGCACCAGTACTGCTATATTCTTTCGATTTCAGAGTGCCGATTACCTCGAACCCTGTTCTATCGTCTTTCATCTGCACAACTTTCACTTCTTCTCCCTGCTGCCAATAAGCAGTAAGATTCGTTTCAGAGCCACTGAAAACGATGGAGCGGGTGCCTGTCGCTCCGCCATTGCTCTTGTTGGCATTGTCGGTATCTTCAAATTCGCCCTTGTTGACTTGGACGGTCATTGTCCATTCCCCAGTCCCGGCTTTTTCCTCGATTTGCTTGTCAATCTCGTCGTTATCGCTCGAACATGCAGAAAAAGCAGCTCCCGCCATCAGCAGGACTGCAAACACGCGAAAGTAGTTACTTATCTTTTTCATCAATTGTGTCCTCCTTTTGTTTTATTCCCAATTCCAGTCTCCTTCGTATGTGTAGTTATCGATTTGCCCAGCAGTATTTACCTCTGGTTTTGGGCCACTTGCGGTTTGCATGAAGGTCTGCAAACTAATGACGACGATTTTCATCGCCGGTTTTTGATAAGATTTCTTCATTGTTACTAAACTGTTTTGTTGTTGTTTGTTATAATAAAAACGTGGATCATGGGGACGGTTCTCTGGATCATGGGGACGGTTCTCGTGATCATTTCATCATACCGCTCTGTCAAGGAACGGAGACAACCTGTCATCTGCCGATAGTCCTCGTCATCCTCGAAGATATCCTGACGGTTTATACCTCTGAGCATAACGTGGTAGACTCCTGTACGGCTAAGCTTTCTTGCTTGTCGTGGCATCGTACGTCGTTTTCTTGTTAGACTATGCAAAAGTAATAACATATTTCTATACTTCTATATAACTAAAGTTACAGACCCCACCCCCTGCCCCTCCCCTTGAAGGGAGGGGAGAAAATTGACGGGATACTCCCCTCCCTTCAAGGGGAGGGGCAGGGGGTGGGGTCTGTATTGTTATTATTCATCTCTGCTTTCGTTTTACGAAAAGTTTGCTGCAAAGATACAAATTGTTTCTGAATAACCAAAGAATAGTACAAAAATATTTGGTAATCTCGATTATTTTTTGTACCTTTGTACCTGTGCAGGAGCGCACAATTAACCCTATTTATTCACCATTTAAAACACACAGTATTATGAACAAGACATGGAAAACGATTCTTCAAGTGATCAGTTACATCATCACCCTGCTTCTGGGCGGAGCAGCCGGAGGAGCCGTGATGATGTAGAAGTGAAAAGTGTAGAAGTGAAGAAGTGAAAAGTGAAGAGTGAAAAGTGAAAAGTTACGAAGGCCATGGAAAACCAGAAAGGCTTCAAAATCTCTCAGTACGCCTGTGCGGTATTGCTCATCGTGAGCAGTATCGCGCTGGTGGCGTATCAGGTCATCGAGATTGACGACGTGGCTGGCGGGCTACTGTATTACGTGGCGCAGTCGTTCCTGCTGGCAGGGTCAATCTTCGGACTGGATCAGTACATCAGGATTATTAACAAGCCTCGCAGTTCTGGCAACTCGTCGAATTCCTGAAGATCTGCGAACATACCGACCAACTGCTCACGGGCAATGGCTGGCTCCACATCTCCTAATTGGCAAGAATTACGTCCAGAAATTATAAGAAATATTATTTTTCGCATTGTTGGATTAAATTCTTTCTAATTCTTGCTAATGTCTTTCATTTTTCTTTGTAACTTTGCACGCTGTTAGGATTATAGGATAATGACAAAAATGATTACGACAAGCATGCTTGCCCCAAAAAGTCGCCCGGGGCAATGGAAGAAGGGCGCATGGCAGCGGCTCAGCGTAGCGCTGCTCTTCATGGTGCTCACCGCCTCGACGGCGTGGGCACAGGGTTATGACTACATCGCTGCCGACGGCACGGTACACAACACGGCCGACGAGGGCATCACGCCCGAGATACTCAACGGCAGTACCGGCGCGTGTAATCTTGGCGTCGAGGACCAGACCACGTGGTACGTCGTGAGCCACAGCATCGGCTACGAAGACGTGATTAACTGTCAGGGCACCGTGAACATCATCCTCGTCGACGGCATGACCATGAGCGTGACCAAAAATGGTCGCTTCTATGGAATGTCCTCGACACTGAACATCTACGGCCAGGCCAAAGGCACCGGCAAGCTCAGCATCAATACAGCAGATGGTCACGATGGAATCCTTTGTGACCATGTGGTCATCAATGGCGGCACCGTCGAGTGCACCGCCGAAAGCGACGGCCAGAGTAGCATTAGTGGCAAGAGCAGCCTCACCATCAATGGCGGCACCGTCACCGCCACCGCTTCCGATACCCCAGATGGCATGGGCCTCTCTTCCTTGGGCAACGTCACCATCAACGGCGGAAAGGTCACTGCCACCGGAGGCGTTGGTATCTACTCCAGCTTGGGTACCATCACGCTCGGCTCGTCTCACGCCGACGACTTCATCTATGCCAGCAGCTACTGGTCCGGTATCGGCAGCATCGCCATCAAAGACGGCCAGACACTCGCCGCCAATGACGTCGAGATCTACAAGGGCTCCCTCAGCAGCAATCAGAGGGACGCCATCGCCGGCAAGACCCTGAAGCTCGTCGAATGGGCAGGCACCGGCGCCGAGACCGACCCCTACCTCATCAAGATCCCCGCAGAGCTCAACCTGCTGGCCCTGCGCGTCAACGACGGCGACAGCGACTACAGCGGCAAGTATTTCCAGCTGAGCCAGACCATCAGCTTCGCCCACAAGACCGACGGCACGGAGGGCGCCGACACCGAGAACAACTTTACCGCCATCGGCAGCAACAGCCACCCCTTCAAGGGCCACTTCGACGGCAAGGATCAGAACTGCACCATCAGCGGCATCCGCATCTATAAGAGCGGCAGCGACGACGCCGACAAGTTCCAAGGCCTCTTCGGCCGGATTGGCGAGGGCGCCGACATCCATCACGTCACCCTCATCGACGCACGCATCACCGGCCACTCCTACACCGGCGGCATCGTGGGCTCCAATTCCTTAGGCAACGTCAGCAACTGCCACGTAGCCAGCGACGTCACCATCCACGCCGTCAAGTCTGACGCCATCTACCACGGCGGCATTGTGGGCTTCAACGGCGGCAGCAACAACGCCGGCACCGGCTTTGTCAGCAACTGCACCAGCGCAGCCACGCTCACGCTCGCCAATGCCGGCAGCGGCAACTACTACGGCGGCGTCGTGGGCTACAACGTCGGCGGCACCCTGAGCCACAACCTCGCCATCGGAGCCGTCGTGCCCGCCACCGAGGACAACTACTACGGCGCCATCTGCGGAAATAACGGCGGCACCCTCCAGAACAACTACTACCACGCCTGCACCGTAGCCGGCGTGCAGAACGCCACCACCGTAGGCTGTAACAGCACCGACGTCATCGACGGCAACGGCGCCGTGCCCGCATACCTCGTCACTCTCGGCGAAGGCGTCACCCTCCAGGCCGACTTGACCGACGCCCAAGGCTTCAGCTACCACGGCGAGAGCGGCGGCGAGCCCGGCTACTACTGTCACGCCGGCGCAGAGCTCACCCTCAACGCCCTGCCCACCGAGCATCCGAGCCTCGGCTATCAGTACGCCTATACCGTCAATAGCGACATCGTCGACGGCACCACCGTCACCGTGCCCGCCTCGGCAACCACCGTTGCCATCGCCAGCAAGCCCATCGACTGGACTACCGTGAGCAGCGGCGACAGCTGGGCCAGCGCATACATCATATATAATAAGGACCAGCTCAACCTGCTGGCCCAGCGCGTCAACGACGCCAAGGGCGACGCCTTTGCCGCCGATGGATACAAGGACAAGTACTTCAAGCTGGGCCAGAACGTCACCTACGACCACGAAACCGCGTGGAACGACGAGAACAGTAAGGAGAACAACTACACCGCCATCGGCTACGTCGACGGCTCCATCCTCCGCTACTTCAAGGGCCACTTCGACGGCGCGAGCTGCACCATCAGCGGCATTCGCCTCTATAGCGGCGAGAAATATCAAGGCATCTTCGCCGTGACCTACGGTGCCGAAGTCAAGGGCATCACCCTCGACGATGCACGCATCACGGGCTATGACTATACGGGCGGCATCGTGGGCACCAACAGCAACGACAGCAACGACGGCACCGTCGGCACCGTCAGCGACTGCCACGTCACAGCCACCGTCGCCATCCACACCGACCAGGACAACGCCTATTTCCACGGCGGCATCGTGGGACGAAACTACGGCACCATCAGCAACTGCACCAGCGCAGCCACGCTCACCAGGAAGGAGGGTCTCAGCAACGGTGAATGCTACGGCGGCATCGCAGGTGAAAACTGGATTGACGCCACCCTGAGCGGCAACCTCGCCATCGGAGCCGTCGTGCCCGTCGCCAACGAAACCACCTACGGCGCCATCTGCGGATATAACGAGGCCGGCATCCTCCAGAACAACTACTACCGCGACTGCAAGGTGGCCAGCAACGACGTCACCGTCTCTGGCGTAGGCTGCGGCAACATGGACGACGGCCAAGGTGGTTTCACCGTAGCCGACGTCGCCGAGAACAACGGCGCCATGCCTGGCTTCACCCTCAGCCTGCCTGACGGCGTGACCACCACGAGCACCCCCATTACCTATCATAAGGTGAGCTATTACGCCGGCACCATCACCCTGATCGGCGGTCTGCCCAGCACCACCACTCCTGCGGGCTACTACTATGCCTACCTCGTTAACGGAAAGGTACTCAACGGTGACTCTTTTAAGCTCGACGCTGACGCTACCGTCGTAGCCGACGCGGAGAACCTGTATCCCGTCGACTGGGCCTTCGTCAACGAAGGTTCCGACGCCGATCCCTACATGATATATAATAAGGACCAGCTCAACATGCTGGCCCAGCGCGTCAACGACGGCACGGGCGACGACTTTGCCGCCACTGGCTACAAGGACAAGTTCTTCCGCCTCGGAGCCGACATTGAGTACAGCCATGACACCGACTGGGACGCCGCCACGAGCAAAGAGAACAACTATACCACCGTCGGCTACTACCAGAGTACCACCAGCAACCGCTACTTCAACGGCAACTTCGACGGACAGGGCCACACCGTCAGCGGCATCCGCATCTATAAGAGTAGCAATGCCAGCGACTACACCGTCAGGTGTCAAGGTCTCTTCGGCTATACGGAAAGCAGTGCCAACATCCATGACGTCATCCTCGCCGACACCCGCATCACCGGCTACGACAATACTGGCGGCATCGTGGGCAAGAACAGTGGCACCGTCAGCCACTGCTACGTCGCTAACACCGTCGCCATCCACGCCGACATGTTGGATGCTTGGAACTACGGCGGCATCGTGGGCGAAAACAAAGGCACCGTCAGCGACTGCATCAGCGCAGTCACCCTCACCAAGTCCATCTACGATACCCAGAACTACGGCGGCATCGCAGGTGACAACAACAGCGGCACCCTGCGCCGCAACATCGTCATCGGAGCCGTCGTGCCCGCCGCCACAAATAGTGCCCACGGCGCCATCTGCGGACGCAACAACAACGGCATCCTGCAGAGCAACTATTACCACGCCTGCACCGTAGCCGACGTGGAGAACGCCACCAACGCTGGCTGCGGCAAAATCGACAATAGCACCGCCGATGTCACCACCATGACAGACCCCAACAATACTGAGGTGACCTATACCGACTGTGCCGTGTCCTCCCTGCGCGACGGCGCCAACAACAGCACCGCCCTCGGACTGCTGGCCCAGATCGCCACCGCCGGCCCCAACGGCACCCCGCTCGATCTGGGCTGGAGCGCTGGCAAGTACCCCATGCAGCTCGCCGACCGCACGCTCTATAAGGACGGCGCGTGGAACACGCTGTGCCTGCCGTTCGCCATTGCCAACATCGAGGCCGAGGGCTGTCCGCTGAACGGCGCCACGGTGCTCGAACTCAACGACGCCAGTATCAGCGGCACCACGCTGACGCTGAACTTCAAGACGGTAACCAAGGCGATAGCAGCCGGCGTGCCCTACATCGTAAAATGGGAGACCACGGGCGACAACATCACCAGTCCCGTGTTTCAGGGCGTGACCATCGACGCCACCGACAACAGCTATGACAACAAAGCAGGCGGCGACACCAACGTCCGCTTCATCGGCACCTACGACCAGAAGACCATCGCCAACGAGGACAAGAGCATCCTCTTCCTCGGTGCCGCGAACACCCTCTACTACCCCAGCGGCAAGGGTAGCGTGAACATCGGCGCCTGCCGCGCCTACTTCAAGATAGGCGACGGCAACGCCCTCGCCCGCCAGCTCACCGCCTTTAACTTCGGCTTCGACGACGAGGGAGAGACCACCGGCATCATTGAGGCGGAAGCAAATTCTTCACTCTTCACTCTTCACTCTTCACTTCCCGGCTGGTTTAGCCTTGACGGTCGCAGGCTCAACGGGAAGCCGACGAAAAAGGGTCTGTACATCGTTAATGGCCGCAAGGTCGTGATGAAGTGAGAGGAATAGGATATAACATTTCAAACGACTACATGAAAAGATTGCTATTATGGATGCTGCCCTTCATGATGGGCGGCGTGTGTCACGCGGAGGACATCACCATCCGTTACAATGGTGCGAAAGCAAAGGTGACACAATCAGCAAAAGACAGTGTGAAGGTGACCGTGGACGGCGCCAAGGTGAACATCGAGAGCCAGTTCGTAGCACACAAACTGACACTACGACTGACGGGCAAGAGCGACGACGGACAGCTCGAGCTGAAGACGGCGGGAAAGGCGAAGGTGAAGCTCGACGGACTGACGCTGACCAGTCAGGAGGGTGCTCCGCTGACGTTGAAGAACAAGAAGAAAGTGGAGATTGTGGCCGTAAAGGGCACGAAGAACACGCTGACCATCACGGCCTGCACGGACACGGCCAACCACAAGGCGGCCACCATCTGGGCGAAGGACAAGCTGCTGCTTTCGGGCAAGGGTACACTCAACGTCATTGCCACAGGCGACGGTTGCCGCGGCATCAAGTCGAAGAAGGACGTCACCATCGAGGAACTGACCCTGAACGTGACGACCTCAGGCGATAACCTGGGTGAGAAGCCCTTCAGCTTCGGTGGGTTCCCAGGGTTCGGGGACGGCGAAATGCCAGACTTCGGTGGCGGTTTCCCACCCTTCGGCAACGACAGCACACGACGTGGAGACTTCCCCATGCCGGACTTCGGCGGTGGTTTCCCACCCTTCGGCAACGACAGTACACGACGCGGGGACTTCCCCATGCCGGACTTCGGCGGCGGTGGTTTCCCGCCCTTCGGAAACGACAGTACAGAGCAGGGAGGCGGTTTCATGGGCAAGCATAAGTATGTGGCCTCAACCAAAGGCATAGCCTCGAAGGGCAAGATTACCTTCAACAGCGGCAACGTGACCGTCAGAACCTCAACACCCGGAGCCGAAGGCATCGAGGGTAAGGAGGGCATCGTCTTCAATGGCGGCGACATCGACGTGATGACCACCGACGATGCCATCAACGCCAACGCCACTATCGAGTTCAACGGTGCCAACGTCACAGCCCGTAGTACCACCAACGACGCCGTCGACTCCAATCCTAAGAGTGGTTTCTTCATGTTTATGCCCCCTAAGTTAGGGGGCGACAGGGGTCTGAACGAGGGAACGTCTGACGCTACTTCAGACCCCCAACCCCCTAACTTAGGGGGCATAGGGTCTGAGGAGCCGGCCATCATCATTCGTGGCGGCAAGGTTTATGCGTGGAGTCAGGTTGGATCGCCTGAAGAGGGTCTCGACTGCGACTTTGCACCCCTTCTCATCGAGGGTGGTCAGGTGTTCTCAGTCGGCGGCGGCATGGGTGAAATGCCCTCAGTACCGACCAATGACACCGCCAAGCAGCCCACGGCCCTGCTCATCGGTCTCAACATCGTGAAGGACGAACCCGTCAGCATCTACGACGGCAGCGGCAAGTTTCTTGACCGCATCACCATCCCCTTCTCCCTGCGGCGTAGCGCCAGTCTCGTCACCTGTCCCGCCTTCAAAGTCGGCAGCACCTACACCGTCAAGACCAAGGACTACGAGAAGACCTTCACCCTCAGCGAAGCGTTTACGACTGTCCGGTAGATTATAAAGACAATCGCAGGACGGAGCGGGTAGCGTCAGTAATAGCGTAGTGATGGGCCACGCGCTCACCCACTAACCAAAGGATTTCACCTTGGGCATCGGTGACCACCAGCTGACGGCGCTTCTCGAACAGGGTGCGCTTGCGATCGGTCAGATAGTCGCTGACCAATCGGGTGCCCTTCATGCCGTATGGCTGGAAACGGTCGCCCGTCTTCACCGTACGGAGGGTCAAGGGGAAGCGGACCTTGTCGGCATCGAGCGTGGCACAATGAGGGTCACGGCTGACGGCTACCTCATCGGAGTTTTCTGCACGGAACTGCCGACCATCAGGGAGGCGGTAAAGGCCGGACTCAGGAATACGCATCGGAGCAATCGACGACTGACGCTCCTCAATGATGAGTTGGTCGCGGTCGATGAGCAGTTCATGGGTGGGCGACTGGAATACGCGGCCTGACGGACCGTTCAGGGCATCAAACACCTGCTCGACCTGCGACGAAGTGAAGCCGTGAGGAGTCAGCAACTCAAAGAGAAAGCACTCGGGCGAGGGCTTTGTCAGAAGCGTGGAAATGGGAGAAGTGAAAAGTGAAGAGTGAGAAGTGAAAAGTGGAATATTGAAGGCCTCATTATACACTTTCTCGGCCTCCGACATCCAGCGGGCTGTGCGGGCGATGTTCTCGGACGCGGCAGGATTGATTTGCTGCAGCAGGGGCAGGACTTCGAGGCGGATTTTGTTGCGCACGACATCGGGCACCAGATTGGTACTATCGGTGACATACGACTGTCCGATACTATCAAGAAAACGGACAATCTCAGCACGAGTAACACAGAGTAACGGACGCACAATATGACCATTGCGGGGACGGATGCCCGTCAGTCCGTGGATGCCCGTACCGCGAATGAGGTTCATCAGCAGCGTCTCGACAGCATCGTCCTGATGGTGGGCCACGCAGACATCCTCGGCTCCAATATCCTGCCGTAGCTGTTCGAAATAGCGGTAGCGGAGTTCGCGTGCCGCCATTTCAATACTTACTTGATGGACGTCAGCATAAGTCTTTGTATCAAAATGAATTAAATGTAGCTCTATCTGCAATCGTTCGCACAGGGAACGGACAAACTGCTCGTCGCGGTCAGACTCAGCGCCGCGCAGGCGGAAATTACAATGAGCCGCCTCGACGTTGTAGCCCAACTGCTTCAAGACGAGCAACAACGCCACGCTGTCAGCCCCGCCGCTGAGCGCCACGATGTACTTTCCGGTATCGTGGCTGAGCAAGTGGTGACGCTCAACGAACGCAGTAATTTTATTCAACATAGAGCACCAGTCCCTTCAGGTACTCTCCCTCAGGATGATAGATATTGACAGGATGGTCGGCGGGCTGGTGCAGCTGGTGGAGGATGCGCACCTTACGACGGGCCAGGGCTGCCGCCGTGAAGACGGCATTGCGGAAGTGGTCCTTGGTCACCACCTGCGAACAGCTGAACGTGAACAGGATGCCACCGGGTTGAATCATCTGGAACGCCTTCTGGTTAAGTCGCGTATAGCCCTTCAAGGCATTATGCAGCGCACCACGATGCTTGGCGAAGGCTGGCGGGTCGAGGATAATGAGATCGTAGGCTCCCTCCGTCTTTTCCAAGAACTTGAAGGCATCCTCGCAGAAGGCCTGATGACGCTGGTCGCCCGGGAAGTTCAGTTCGACGTTTCGGTTGGTCAGTTCGACGGCCTTGGCACTGGAGTCGACAGAGTGAACCAGCGCTGCCCCACCCCGCATGGCATAGAACGAGAAGCCACCCGTGTAGCAGAACATATTGAGCACACGGCGGCCATGCGCATACTGCTCAAGCAGCGAGCGGTTCTCGCGCTGATCGACGAAGAAGCCCGTCTTCTGACCGCGAAGCCAGTCGACATAGAACTTCAGGCCATTCTCAAGGGCAATGTTATCATCGCTGCCGCCGTAGAGGAATCCGTTCTCAGGCTCCATATAGGGCAGCGTGGTCTCGCTCTTATAGTAGACGTTCTCAATGCGACTCCCCATAACGTTGACCAACTGGGCAGCTATCTCCTTGCGGCAGAGGTGCATACCGATACTGTGGGCCTGCATGACGGCCGTCTTACCATAGACATCGATGATGAGTCCCGGCAGCAGGTCGCCCTCGCCATGAACCAGTCGGTAGGCATTGCTCACGGGTGAGTCAGCCAGTCCGATAGCCACTCTCATGTTAAGGGCCGACTGCAGGCGCGAAGCCCAGAAACGGTCGTCGATGGGTACGTCGGAAAAAGTGAGCACACGGACGGCGATGGAGCCCTCCTGGTAATGGCCAACGGCAATAAAACGTCCGTCGGAAGTGACCACCCGCACAATGTCGCCCTCCTCGATGCCCTCGTCAACGGACTGGATGGCACCCGAGAAAACCCACGGATGAAAGCGCAACAGGCTCTCCTCCTTACTGCGTCTTAGTCTTATCTGTTTCATTCTCCTCCACTAAAATTAATTCATAATCACCCGTCTGCTTCAGCCGTTCCAGTTCTTCGTAGAGTTGGATACAGGCCCAGGCATCGGTGGCGGCATACTGTTTCTGCTTCTCATCCAGCACGTCGCGCTCCCAGTTCGTCAACCGCTGTGCCTTGCTGATCTGCTGTCCGAAGAGGTTGGCATAGAGTTTCTGAAGGCTCAAGTCCTCGATGCCCACTTCCTTGACATGGTCTTGAATATCAATAAAGTAGCCCGTCTCAAACTTTCCGCGCTTGTGTAGCCCTATCAGGTCGTCGTGCCACGAAAGACCAATCTTGGGCACCGTCTTGTCCTCCAACAGACGGATGATGGCGGGCGTCATCCCGATGATATTGAGACGGAAGAGGAAGCAGGTGTCATAAGTAGAAACCTGCAGCAAGGCTACATGGTAGAAAGTACCGCGCTTGAAGTTCGGGCGGGTCTCCGTGTCAACGCCGAGGATGGGCTGCGACAACAGGTAGTCAACCGCCCGCTCAGCCTGTGTCCGCGAGACGATGACATGGATGCGTCCTTCGAAAACAACCTTTGGCAGCTGACCCACCTTTTGCTTGTCAAACTTATTATAAATCAGTTTTTTCATCATAAAATGTTTACGAGGTGCAAAATTACAAAAAAAACGGCACAAATATGGTAAAATGTGGAAAAAATCAGCTACTTTTGCACGGAAATTAAAGACAAGCATAGAAATGACAAAGAAAAAGAGCAATAAACCAAAGGCCGAAAAGTCCGCCGTGAGCCTGTCGGAAACCCTCGGTTTCAACAAGCTGTTCGAGAACGAGCGTCTGAACTTCTTCCTCGGCGTCCTGCTGTTCGTTGCCTCCATCTACATGGCCCTGGCCTTCGCCTCGTTCTTCACGACGGGAGCTGCCGACCAGAGCGTTATCGAGAACCTGCGCGAGGGTGAACTGCAGAACCAGCACCATGAGTTCGCCAATTCCTGCGGCTCGCTGGGTGCCTATCTGTCGTGGTACTTCATCAAGCGCTGCTTCGGCATACCGGCATTCATGATTGCCGTGTTCCTGTTCATCACGTCGCTCCACTTGATGAAGGCCTACCGCGTCAGACTGCTGAAGTGGTTCCTGTCGCTGATAACCATCATGATATGGGGCTCCATCACGCTGGCCAAGTTCCTGTCGCCCCTGTTCGCCGACTCGCACTTCAACCCCGGCGGCGACCACGGACGCTACATCTGCCAGCAGATAGAGGGACTCATCGGGACGCCGGGCCTGACCGCCGTGCTGGCACTGGTGGCCATCGCATTCCTGACCTACATCAGCGCCGAGACCATCCTCGTCATCCGCAAACTGCTGAACCCCAAGAAGTTCCTTGACAAGGTAAACTTCAAGATTACCAACAACGACCCCAACGAGCCCGTCCTCTCGTATGAGGACCAGATACAGACGCTGGAAGACCCCGAGGTGTTTGACGACCCTGAGGAGCAGACGGTGGAGTTCAACCTGACCAACGGCAAAGCACAAGAAGTCCGCAAGTCCCATGAGACCAATGAGACCCACGAGACCTCCGACCCCGACTTCAAGGTCGAGGCCGTCAAGGACGAAGAGTCAGCTAAAGGCAAGGATCTGGTGACCGTCGGCGAACAGCAGCTGGAGCCCTACGACCCCAAACGCGACCTGGAGAACTACCACTACCCCACGCTGGATCTGCTGAAGAAGTACGACAACGACGGCAAACCCTATATCGACATGGCCGAGCAGACGGCCAACAAGAACCGCATCGTCGAGGTGCTACGCACGTTCGGCGTTGAGATTTCCACCATCAAGGCGACTGTCGGCCCCACCATCACGCTCTATGAGATAACGCTGGCACCAGGTGTCCGCATCTCGAAGGTACGCTCCCTGGAGGACGACATCGCCCTAAGCCTCTCAGCCCTCGGCATCCGTATCATCGCACCTATTCCCGGCAAGGGAACCATCGGTATCGAGGTGCCTAACGCCAAGCCCAGCATCGTGTCGATGGAGTCCATCCTGAACTCGAAGAAGTTCCAGGAGTCGACGATGGAACTGCCCTGTGCCATCGGCAAGACCATTACCAACGAGGTCTTCATGTTCGACCTGGCCAAAGCACCCCACCTGCTGGTAGCCGGTGCCACGGGCCAGGGTAAGTCGGTCGGACTGAACGCCATCATCACCTCTTTATTATATAAGAAGCACCCGGCAGAGATGAAGATCGTGCTGGTGGACCCCAAGAAGGTGGAGTTCTCCATCTACAACCCGCTCATCAACCACTTCCTGGCCAAGGTTCCTGACGAGGACTCCGACCCCATCATCACCGACGTGACCAAGGTGGTGCGCACGCTGAACTCGCTCTGCAAGGAGATGGATACCCGCTACGACCTGCTGAAACTGGCTGGGGCACGCAACATCAAGGAGTACAACAAGAAGTTCATAGAGCGCCGGCTCAACCCGCAGCACGGCCACCGTTACATGCCCTACATCGTCGTCATCATTGACGAGTTCGGCGACCTCATCATGACTGCCGGCAAGGAGATAGAGCTCCCCATCGCCCGTATCGCACAGCTGGCACGTGCCGTCGGCATCCACATGGTGATCGCTACACAGCGCCCGACGACGACCATCATCACGGGTAACATCAAGGCCAACTTCCCCGGACGCATCGCCTTCAAGGTGTCAGCCGGTATCGACTCGAAGACCATCCTCGACCGCACGGGAGCCCAGCAGCTCATCGGCCGCGGCGACATGCTGTTCCTTGCCGGTTCCGAGCCTGTCCGCGTACAGTGTGCCTTTGTCGATACGCCCGAGGTGGAGCACATCAACGAATACATTGCTGCACAGCAGAGCTACAACATGCCGTTCGAACTGCCCGAGCCCGACATGCCGGACAGCGACATGGGCGGCGATTCGCACGACGTGGACATGACCCACCTCGACCCGATGTTCGAGGATGCAGCCCGCCTCATCGTCATCAACCAGAGCGGCTCCACGTCACTCATCCAGCGCAAGTTTGCCATCGGCTACAACCGCGCCGGTCGACTCATGGACCAGCTGGAGAAGGCCGGCGTCGTCGGCCCCGCCATGGGATCCAAGCCCCGCGAAGTCCTGATACAGGACGAAGTCACCCTGAACAACTTAATTAGTAACCTATCATAAAACGAAGAAATGAATATGAAAAAGATTGTTTTGGTAATGTCATTACTGATGGTCAGCGTCTTCACGTTCGGCCAGACAGCCAAGAGTGTACTCGACAAGACGGCAGCCGTCGTCAGTAATAAGAACGGCGTACAGGCCAACTTCACCATGACAGGCGGTATGGGCGACGTCAGCGGAACCATCGCCGTCAAGGGCCGCAAGTTCCACGCCACCACTCCCATCGCCACCATGTGGTTCGACGGAAAGACCATGTGGACCTACATGAAGAAGAACGAAGAGGTGAACATCACCACCCCCAACGAGTCACAGCTGCAGAAGATCAACCCCTACAACTTCATTAACCTCTACAAGCAGGGCTACGACATGACGATGAGCAAGTCAGACAAGACGTACACCGTACACCTTACAGCCAAGAACTCTAACAAGATTCAGGAACTGTTCATCACCGTCGATAAGAATACGTACCACCCTACACAGGTCAAGATGCTGCAAGGCAAGAAGTGGACCGTCTTCGACATCAGCAACCTGAAGGCCCAGACGCTGAGTGACGCCATCTTCACCTTCAACTCCAAGGACTTCCCCTCGGCTGAGGTCATCGATTTGAGATAATCGACAGAACAAAGGCCACTATTCGCTGCCATTGCAAGTTTTTTTGAAGAAAAACGCCAAAAAGTTTGGCCACTTCAAATAAAATGTGTACCTTTGCACCCGCAAATCGCAAGACAGCGTATGCACCCGTAGCTCAGTTGGTAGAGCACCTGACTCTTAATCAGGGTGTCCAGGGTTCGAGCCCCTGCGGGTGTACAACAAGAGAGGGTGACCTCTTTTCTTTTTGAAACAAAACAAGGATGCACCCGTAGCTCAGTTGGTAGAGCACCTGACTCTTAATCAGGGTGTCCAGGGTTCGAGCCCCTGCGGGTGTACAACATCAGAAGGTTGCCGATATGGCTCAGTTGGTAGAGCAACGCATTCGTAATGCGTGGGTCCCCGGTTCGAGTCCGGGTATCGGCTCAAAGTTCAAATCACACTATCTTTATTCAAGCGGGATTAGCACATCGGTAGTGCACGGGCTTCCCAAGCCTGGGAGGCGGGTTCGATTCCCGTATCCCGCTCTTTTTTTATTCCAGGTTGTAGGGACCTGAGGGCGTCTTGCGCTTCAGGACTTCCAGTTGGATGTCCTTGCCGGCGATGATGCCGTACTCACGCAGCACAGACTCAACGGTTTTGCGGGCCAGTTCAGGATGGTTGTTCTCCTCGCTGAGGTGACAGAGCCACACATGCTTCAGCCCTTCCTTCATGTTCTCGGCAATGGCCACGCCACAGTCGCGGTTACACAGATGGCCCGTCTTGCTTTGGATGCGCTCCTTCAAGTGCTGTGGATAAGGACCTTGCAGCAGCATCTCCAAATCATGGTTGGCCTCGATGACCAGATAGTCGGCCTTGGTGATGTAGGGGCGTATCTCATCGGTGATTTCACCCACGTCGGTGATGATACAGAAGTTGACGTCTTCGACCTCAATCTGATAACCAACATTCTCAGTAGCGTCATGGGGCACACTAAAGGGAGTTATGTGGAAACAACCTAACTGCAGGGGTTCGCCGGGCACCAGCATCCGCTTCATGTTGGCGGGCAGTTTACGGGCTACGCAGTAGTTACGGTCAATACCGTCATGGACGTTCTTGGTCGCATAGATGGGAAGATGGTACTCATGGCTCAGGCTGCCCACCGACTTGATGTGGTCAGCATGGTCGTGAGTAATCAGCACATGATGAATGGAACTAAGGCTCAAGCCATAGTCACGGAATTGTTTCTTGAGTGTGCGTATTCCTACTCCTATGTCAATAATCAGTCCTTCCGTTTCGGTAAACAGATAGTAGCAATTGCCGCTGCTTCCGCTACCAAAGGATATAAATTTCAGCATTTTAGTTATTATTTTCTGCAAAAGTACAAAATAATTACGAATTGCTCATGTGAATTGTGAATTATTTCCTACCTTTGTACTTTATTAAGATTTACGACATGAGTAAAAATGTGTTTTTGATGGTTTGCCTATGCGCCTTGACCGGATGCTACGACAACGAAGCCGACCCTAACGCCGAGATAAAGGAGTGTGCCATCGACTTTGCCGAGGCTTACTTCAACTACGACTTCGAGAAGGCTCAGCGGTGGGTCACCCCGGAGTCGGTCAAGTGGCTGCAGTTTGCGGCATCGAACGTCAGCCAGGAGGATATCGACCTGATCAACGAGCAGGAGGATGAGGCCACGGCTGAGGTGGCAGAGTTTGAGTATGTCAACGACTCGGTGTCGGTGGTCACCGTCGAGGTGCAGTCATTCCTGCAAAAAGACAGCATCGGCAAGGCCGGGAGCATGACCGACCAGGCAACATTCCGACTGACTGTGGTAGAACGTGACGGCAAGCCCTGCGTCAGAATGGAAGGCCTACCGCGAAGTGAAAGGCAAAGTCGCGACTGAGTTTCGGGTGCAGCAGCGGGAAGTGTTCCTCTTCGTCGTAGGCCGGGTTGACGGCCTTCATGCCTAAGTCGAAGCGGACGATGAAATAGTCGAAGTTGAAACGGAAGCCCAGTCCGTAGCTGGCAGCTATCTGCTCAGGCAGGTCTTTCAACCGGAACTGTCCGCCCGGCTGGTCACGATACTCGCGCAGGGTCCAGATGTTACCGGCATCGGCAAAGAGGGCTGCGTCGAGTTTCCAGAACAGGTGTGTGCGGTACTCCACGTTGAGATCGAGCTTCATGTCACCCGTCTGGTTGAGGAAGTCGATACGCCCGTCGGTACGCTTGTAACGTCCCGGTCCGATGCTCCTGACAGACCATCCGCGGAGCGAGTTGGCACCTCCCGAGAAGTAGCGTTTCTCAAAGGGCAGCAGCGTGGAGTTGCCATAGGGATAGGCAATGCCCAGCCCCACGTGGAAGACCAGCTGGTTGGCATAGTCGAACTGAATGCTACGCGTGAAGTCGATATCGCCTTTGATGTATTGCGCATAGGCAATATTGAAAATCTTGTACTGTCCCAACTCATTGGTCTTGGCTTCAAAGAGACTGGAGAACAGCTGCAGCAGGTTGCCAGCCGTCTCGACATTGGTCTTCAGCGCCGTACGACGGTTGTTGTAGCTGAAGCCGAAGCCCACCTTGGCAATGAACAGGTCTTCATAGTTATAACGCAGGATGGCATTGCGCGATGAGACGTCATCCAAATACATCCGCTTGAAGGTTTCACTAATCCAGGGCATCAGCACGTAGTTGATGTCAAGCAGGTCAACCTGATACTGAACCGGGGCAGCTGAAGGTACCCACCTGTAACGCCAGGCTGCCGACCAGAGACGGCGATGGAACTCAGGCCGGTCCTGAATGTCGTAGAGCAGCGACACCTCACTCGTGGCATTGACTCGCCGGCGGGTGTCGGCACTGAGGAAAGGCAGGATAAAGCGGGGGAACGTCAGTCGCGTCTCCAGACTGTATTCCAGGAAGTTCGAATTACTGTAGCCCTCCAGTCCCTCGATAGCCTCGAAAGCGCCACGCAGTTCAACAGACAGGTTCTCAGCTCCTCGAAACAGGTTGCGGTTCTGGTAGGTCAGCGTGGCGGCGGCACCGAAGTCGCCCGCCGTATTGGTGCCTTCAGGCTGGAAACTGACCGTCGACGGTTTGTTGGTCTGCAGTTGTATCCGACAGTCAAGCAGCGTCGTGTCAGGCACTTCGCGGAACTGGATGTTGGTGTACTTCACGGCACCGAGTCGTCCGAAGTGGTTATAGGTGTTCTGCAGGTCGCTGCCTGAGTAGTAGCCGTTCTCTGTAATATAGGTACTTTCCCTAAGCACCTTCTTGCGCAGGTGAATGGTACTGTCCTGCCGCGAGCCACTCTCGTAGGTCAGGTTTCTGATCTTGTATCGCTGGTGTAGCGTGTCGAGTCCCTCGCCGGTTTTGTTGGCACTCAGCACCAGCTTCAGGTTGACCTGATGCCCCGTTGTGTCGGCCTCATAGCGTACGAAGTCCTTATGGAATCGGTAGTAGCCACGGTCGTTCAGCAGTTTGGTAATGCGTTTCCGTTCGCGGTCAAGCTCCTCGACGCGGAACTGGCTGCCAGGCCTCAGAACCCAGTTCAAGGAGTCCTCCAGCCCCAGCTCATCGTTGATGACGGGGTCGGCAATCCGATACTCCAACCGGCCTATCTGGTAGGGTTGACCAGGGTAGAGCTTATAGATAGTGGAGAGTTTCTTGCCCTTCGTCCGAGTCCACAACTCCACCCTACTGTCCAGATAGCCTTTGTTGAAGAGCATCTGCTGCAGGTCGGCCACCGTCAGTCGGGCCTGAACCGAATCGTAGAGCACGGGCGGCTCACCCATGCTCTTCAGCAGGCGGTTCATCCACTTCGTGGAGTCGCGTCCCGACAGGGAATACACCCCCAACGGCAGCTTCACCAACGAGAACCACCTGACGTTGCCCTGCTGGCGGGCATAGCTCTTAGCCTGAGCAGTACTTACGTCCTCAGGCCGCTGGTCGACAGTCACTTTCACCTTGTCCAGCAGATAGCTACCATCAGGCACGTACTTCGTCTCAGCACACGATGCCAGAAGCAGTGCCGCAAAAAAGAGGATGATTGTCTTACTTAGAATACGCAAGCCCCACACCGCACACTAAATCTTCAGTTCCTTGAGGATCTCCGACATGCGCTGCATATTCTTGATGCGCATGGGGACAAGCGGCAAACGAAGCACGTTCTCAATGAACCCCATTTCGTGGAGCATAGCCTTGACGCCAGCAGGGTTGCCGTCGACGAAGAGCAGTGAGAACAAATCAGTGAAGCGGTGGTGTATCTTGCGCGCAGGGTCGTACTCGCCACGCATCTGCAGGCGAATCATCTTGGAGAATTCCTTGGGCAGTGCGTTGCCGATGACGGAGATGACACCCACGGCACCACAGCTGACCATCGGGAACGTCAGCGAGTCGTCGCCCGAGATGACGTCGAAGTCGTTGGGCTTGTTCTTGATAATCTCGTCCACCTGTTCCAGATTGCCACTGGCCTCCTTGATGGCCACGATGTTACGGCAGTCGCGGGCCAGACGCACGGTGGTCTCAGCCTTCATGTTAATGCCAGTACGACCAGGTACATTATACAAGACGACCGGCAACTCGGTGGCTGCGGCAATCGCCTTGAAGTGCTGGTAGAGTCCCTCCTGCGAGGGCTTGTTGTAGTAGGGGCAGACGCTGAGGATACCGTCGATACCCTTGAAATCGCCCGTCTTGAGTTCCTCAACGATGGCTGCCGTATTATAGCCGCCACACCCCATCAGGATGGGGACGCGGGCCTGAACGATGTCAACGACCAAGTCCTTGATGGTTTTCTTCTCCTCTGCCGTCAGCGTCGGTGTCTCGCCAGTCGTGGCTAAAATACAAAAGAAGTCGGCGCCGTTGTCCAACTGATACTGAACCAATCGCTTCAGTGCCTGATAGTCAACGGAGCCGTCTTCGCAGAACGGGGTAATCAGGGCAATACCCAACCCCTTGAATATGTTTTGTACCATGATGTTACCTTTTCACTCAAAATCGGTTGCAAAATTACACAAAAAGATTCGATTCTGCAACAATTTAGCTGAAAAACATCATTTCACCTCACCACTTTCTTGCCATTGATGATGTTCACTCCCTTCTGGGGAGCCGTCCGTTTCACGCCGTCAAGTCCGAAGACCGTCGTCGGGACCAACGGAGCGACGGGACTCTCCACAGCCGTCAGTTCACCACCGTCCATCATGGTCTTTACGTCGTCAGCACTTACAGCGTAGTTGTAGATGCGCACGTCGTCAAGGTCGGCAGTCATGAAGGGATCGCTCGGAAACTGACTACGGCCCAGGTAGTTAAGTACGGGACGCACATCAGACGGGCGAATGGTAATACCCGTCGACGAGCCTGCCTCCACACCGTCAACGTATACTGTAGTCTTGTCCTTGCCCATAGTGACCACCACATGTTTCCACTGTTGCATCGGCAACTTGGCTTTGCAGTCCACCGTCTGCTCGCTGCCGCCATTCTTAATTGCAAAGCGCATCACGTTGGTGTAACTGTTGCAAGTGGTCAGGAACATATAATGGTCAGCATCGTTTCCGAAATCAAAGAGGCGCTGCCACTGCGACGAACTGCGCAGGTACACCCACATGGCCACGGTCAGCTCTTCGCTGGAGGCTACTTCGTATGGCAGTTGCACATACTGGCTGGAACTTCCTGTCAACCGCAGGGCTTTCTGTCCCTGCCTGTCGCTGTCCACATATTTCACGTTTCCGCTGCACACAGCGTCCATCATGTTCTCCGTGGCATCGTTGATATTTTCTTCCATCTGCCAATGGGCTATCAAGGAGCGCCCACCTGTAGGCGTGGCCTCCGCCTCAGCAGAAGCCTTCGAAAGATTCTGAGCGCGGTCAATGGCCTTCACTTTATATTTGTAGGCTGTGCCAGGACGGCAGCTATTGTCAACAAAACTGTTTGTGGTCAGCTTGCGGGCAATGGTATTCCACTCGTCAGTACCGGCAGTGGCTCTCAGCACCATGTATCCCTCTACATCTTCCTCCGTGTTGTAGTCCCATGCCAAGGCTACCGATGCGGTTCCTGCCTCAGCCCTCAGCCCTACGGGTTGTTCAGGAGCCTGCGTCTCGTAAGTCACATCGACGGGCAGGAAGCGGAAGAGCATCCGGTCTATCAAGTCGGCATAGTTAGAAGCCGACTCCTTGGGTATTGTCGTCTGAATAGCCTTTGCACCTGCACTATTAGAAGCTGCAGCGAGATAGAGCGCACTCTCACGGTTGCGGAGGTAATAATAGCCATCGCCGACATACTCAACATACCACTGTTCGTTACTCGAAGGCAGATCTTGCGTCCAGGCTATCAGCTCACCTCCCGCCACGGTGGAGAAGTTCTTGACGTTCATGCGTATCTTGCTGTTGTCCAGTGCCTCAATGTCGAGGAAGCTGAGGTCACCGCCTGTGCGGTTGGTGGAAGGCGTCACGTTCCACTGTTGCTTCTTGTTTGTAGCTGATGGACGTTGCAGAATAATGTTGCTACCACTACTGGTATAGGTGATGGCACCGCCCGTCTTCTTATTCACCAGCCTATAGAGCCCGTTGATGACACTGGGGGCTACGTCCTCGCCCCACGTTACGTCAACGACACGCTCAGCATTGGTCTGTCCCTTCTGGTAGCCAGTGCCCCCAGGCAGCCTCGTCAGATACTCACGAACAGGTCCATAGCCGTCGTAATAGACATCGCGGTCTGTTGACACCAGCAGGTAGTCTGTCGTGGCAGCCTGACGTTCGCTCGACCCGATGAATGCCTTCACGCGGCCGTCGTCGTGACGCCATACGGAAGCAGCCGTCCAATTATCTCGATGCTCTCCGTAAGCCAGCCGTTCACCATGGCGGCTAATCTGGCAGAACTCGCCTCGGGCCCGGCTGTCGAAGCCCCACCAGATGCCGACGGTCATGCCATACTCCAGTCCGACCATCGCCTCAACCGTGTTGTGCATCTCGTCGTCATAGCCCACTTTGCCGTCTTTTCGCAACTGCTCATAGAACTTGGCAAACGAATCGAAAGAACCTGCCAACTGATGGGTGTTTCCCCAGTCATAATACTGTTTGCCAGCATTATACCACTGCAAGGCCTTGTCGTTGTTCAGCGTGTTACCGCCGGCAATTACGGCCTCGCCGAGCACCTCTGAATAGTTCTGTTTCAGGTATTTGGCTACGTCGCGCTCGTCATTGGCCGTTCCCTGAGCCAGTTCGTTAGTATCATAATCGGGCTCATTGAAAGGAGAAACGCCGGCAATGGGATGTTTCGTATTCTTCTGCATCCAGGCCACATGAGCAGCAATAGCCGCAGACCAGTGTGCTACGTTTGCTCTTTTGTTGGTTGTGTAATAAGTATTAATGTTCGACCCCGTATGGCCAGAAGGTCTATAGCCGTTGTCGCAATTGAGCACGAGTGGCAGCGTAGTCGAAACGACCTGGTTAAACAAGTTTGAGCGTTCTCTGAGTCCTGCTATCTGATCACTTGTCAGTGCAGTGTCTCCTTTTAATGGACTGAAGACCCTGAACGAACTGCGTCCGATACCAACGTTCTCCTTACCCATGTGGTTGACTCCCTTACGGAGATTCTGCTCGTTTATCCAAGCCAGGTCCAGCCCCCACGTCGGCTGATATCGTTTCCCCTCATTCTGTATCCCAAAAGTCACATTCACGTCTGCTTTGCTGAAAGCAGGCAGATAGAGGCTCGACGACGAGCGGACGTTGTCCTGTGAAACGGCAAAGGCTGCGCTGAGCGCAGCCACTGCCAATAGGCTTATTCGTTTGATAGTCATAGGCTTACTCGGCTTTAAACAGTTCCTTGATGCCGCCGATGCTGCCCAGCAGGTTCGTAGCCTCGTAGGGCAGATAGACGGTCTTCGTCTTGTCACCTTCGGCCAGTTCCTGCATCATCTGGATATACTTCTGGGCCAGCAGGTAGTTGGCGGGGTTGGTTGATTTGCCCACAGCCTCGGTAATCAGCTCGATGGCCTTGGCCTCGGCCTCAGCCTTGCGGATGCGTGCCTGGGCCTCACCCTCAGCCTCGAGGATGGCCTGCTCCTTGGCAGCCTCGGCCTTGTTGACGATAGCCGTACGCTCACCTTCCGAAGCAAGGATCTCGGCTGCCTTCTGACCTTCCGACGTCAGGATCTGGGCGCGCTTGTTACGCTCGGCCTGCATCTGCTTCTCCATCGCCGTCAGCACGGAGTCGGGAGGCGTGATGTCCTGCAGCTCCACACGGTTCACCTTGACGCCCCACTTGTCGGTGGCATCGTCCAGCACGGCACTCAGCTTCTTGTTAATGGTGTCACGCGAGGTCAGCGTCTCGTCCAGTTCCAGCTCACCGATGATGTTACGCAGCGTCGTCTGCGTCAGCTTCTCGATGGCGTTGGGCAGGTTGTTAATCTCGTAGGTGGCCTTGAAGGGGTCGACAATCTGGAAGTACAACAGGGCGTTGATTTCCGTCTGCACGTTATCCTTGGTGATCACGTTCTGCTTCGGGAAGTCGTACACCTGTTCGCGCAGGTCGATCGTCGTCGAATACTGGTAGCGGCCGTGGTTGAGCACCACGATGGACTTGGCCCGGTCGATAAAGGGGATGATGATGTTGATACCAGGCTGCAGCGTAGAATAGTAGCGGCCCAGACGTTCCACAATCTTCGTCTCAGACTGCGGGATAATCACCAGTGCCATCTTGGCGAACAGCACCACACAAACGATAATAGCAATCAGAATGTAACTCATGATGTCCATAATTTTTAGTTATTTGTTATTGTTTATTTTGAATGATCTCCACGGTAATGATCGTGCTCTCACGCCCGACGACACGGACGTTCGTGCCCTGGGGAATGTCCTGCGACTCGTTCGTGACAGCCTTCCAGATGTCACCGTCAATCTGGACGCGGCCGAAGCCGTCAGCCTTGACAGCCTCCACTACCCTGCCCTGACGGCCCATCAGGGCGTCGGCGTTGCTCACCCTGTTGTCCTCGCCCTTGCGCAGATAGCGCTTGGCAAAGGGGCGCACCCAGAAGAGGCTGATGAGCGTAAACACGGCAAAAGCCGACAACTGCAGATAGATACCACCGCCCAATGCTGCCACGATGGCGGCAAAGAAGGCTCCGATAGAGAAGCAGATGATGAAGAAATCGCCTGCCGTCAGCTCCAGGATCAGACAGATAACAGCCACGACGGCCCACATCTGCCATAAATGTTGTGCTAAGTACTCAATCATATCTTTATTGTTTTAAAGTGATAATACAAAATCGTCCCAGTCTTTCGACGACCCCTTGCGTCCGAACACCTTCTGGCACAGTCGGCTGCGGGTAGAGGCTACGCTCTCCTTCGAGTGGGCCGTCAGCAGGGCAATGTCCTTCGGCTGCACCCTCACCTTGATGAGCAGGCTCACGTGGTAGTCTTGTTCCGACATGCGGTACAGGCCATACAGTTTCTCAGTAAATCCCGAGTAAACGCTGTTCACCACCTCGGCCAGCTCCGTCCAGTCCTGATGCGTCAAGGGGCGCCCGGCGTTCAGGCATTCCTGCACGTGGCGGTAGACTGCCGATGAGAAGATGACCGTCTCGGCCTGCTGGCGCTTCTCGTTCTCGATGATGGCCACCTTATTATTATAGTCGAGCGTCGCTTTCTTCTCCTCCAGTTCCAGTCGCAGCAGCGAGTTCTCGTCGCCGAGTTTCTGCAGCAGCGTCTCCAGCTCGCGTATCTTGGCCTCGTTGCGGCTGATGCTCTGCTGGCTCTGCGCCTGCTGCATCTCCTGCAGCGCACGTACCTTATCTATACGATCCTGCAAGGCCAGCACCTTGCGGCGGCTGCTCTGCACCGTCACCACGAAAAGGACGGCATAAATCAGGATTCCTATGATAATCTCGTAAATCATAGTGCAAAGATACGAAGAAAATCATAAACCGCCAAAATTTTTCGTTCGCAATAGTTTGCAATCGTCTTTCCGGTTCGCAAAAGTTTGCAAACAGATTCCGATTTCTATTAAATAGTGACAATTAATTTGGTTTTTCAAACATATATTACTACCTTTGCACCCAATTAATGAAAGATTTATGAAAGGTATCGTACTTGCAGGCGGTAGCGGCACGCGCCTCTACCCCATCACCAAGGGAATTTCCAAGCAGTTGATTCCCATTTTCGACAAGCCCATGATTTACTATCCTGTGTCGGCACTCATGCTGGCGGGCATTCGTGACATCCTGATTATCTCGACGCCGCACGACCTGCCGGGCTTCAGGCGCCTGTTGGGCACAGGCGAGGAACTGGGCGTACACTTCGAATACGCCGAGCAGCCCAGCCCCGACGGACTGGCACAGGCCTTCATCATCGGCGAGGAGTTCATCGGCGACGACTGCGCCTGCCTCGTACTGGGCGACAACATCTTCTACGGCTCAGGCTTCACGGGACTACTGCGCCAGAGCGTGGAGAACGCTGAGAAGCACGGGCTGGCAACGGTCTTCGGCTACTGGGTCAACGACCCCGAGCGCTACGGCGTGGCTGAGTTCGACGCTGAGGGCAACTGCCTGAGCATCGAGGAGAAGCCCGAACACCCGAAGTCGAACTACGCCGTCGTGGGCCTCTACTTCTATCCCAACAGCGTGGTGGAGATAGCCAAGAACATCAAGCCGTCGGCCCGTGGCGAACTGGAGATAACGACCGTCAACCAAGAGTATCTGGCTCAGCAGAAGCTGAAGGTGCAGACCCTGCAGCGCGGTTTCGCCTGGCTCGACACCGGCACGCACGACTCGCTGGCCGAGGCTTCGACCTTCATCGAGGTCATCGAGAAGCGCCAGGGACTGAAGGTGGCCTGCCTGGAGGAGATAGCCTTCAAGAAGGGCTGGATTGACGCCAACCAGCTGAAGGAGCTGGCCAAGCCCATGCTGAAGAACGGCTACGGCCAGTACCTGATGCAACTGGCTGAAGGCAAATAGGATAAGGATTGTTTTTTAGGTAATAATTTAAGAATGAGAAAATCAATTAACGACCTTTTGGGTTGTAAGGGCACCCGCCCCGTGAGCATGCTGACCGCCTACGACTACAATACGGCGCACACCATGGATGAGGCGGGCATCGACATGATACTGGTGGGCGACTCGCTCGGCAATGTCATGTTGGGTTACGAAAACACATTGGCAGTCACCGTCGACAATATGATTCATCATGGCAAGGCGGTGTGTCGTGGTTCACAACAGGCTTTCGTGGTCATCGACATGCCGTTCATGTCGTACCAGCCATCGGTAGAGGACGCCGTGCGCAATGCAGGGCGCATCATGAAGGAGACCAACTGCCAGGCGGTGAAGCTGGAGGGCGGCGCTGAGTATGCCGACCGCATCAAGGCCATCACGCAGGCCGGTATCCCGGTCGTAGCCCACATCGGACTGACACCCCAGTCGGTGAACGCGATGGGCGGCTACAAGGTGCAGGGCAAGTCGCTGGAACAGGCGCGCAAACTACTGCGCGACGCCGAGGCCGTCGAGGCGGCTGGTGCCTTTGCCATCACGTTGGAGTGTGTGCCGGCTGAACTGGCAGCCATGATTACCAAGCAGACGAAGGCGCTGACCATCGGCATCGGTGGCGGCAGCGACTGCGACGGACAAGTGCTGGTCTATCAGGACATGTTGGGCTATACGGACGGCTTCACGCCTAAGTTCGTCAAAAAGTATGCTGACGTCCACAGCGTGATGCTCGAGGCGTTCCGTCAGTACAAGGCCGATGTCGAGCAGCGTGCGTTCCCCGCCCCTGACCAGACGTATGCCTTCGACGAGGATATCATGGATAAGTTAACGGAATTACCATTTTAAGACCATCATAAAATGAAAGTAGTAAAGACAGTAAAGGAGGTAAGAGAGATTGTTTCAGCCTGGCGCAAGGAAGGGCTGACGGTAGGACTGGTGCCCACCATGGGATTCCTGCACGAGGGTCATCAGAGCCTGATACGCAAGTCGGTCGAACAGAACGACAGGACGGTCGTCTCCGTGTTCGTCAACCCCATCCAGTTCGGGCCCAACGAAGACTTTGAGGCCTATCCCCGCGACATGAACCACGACATGAAGGCAGTCGAGGAGGCTGGCGGCGACCTCATCTTCAATCCTGAGGCCGAGGAGATGTACCCGGGACACTTCACGTCGTTCATCGACACGACGGAGACCACCGAACTGCTCTGCGGCGCCGTGCGCCCCATCCACTTCCGCGGTGTCTGCACGGTGGTGGGCAAGCTGTTCAACATCGTGCTGCCTGACCGTGCCTACTTCGGCCAGAAGGATGCCCAGCAACTGGCCACCATCAAGCGCTTCGTACGCGACCTGAACTTCCCCGTCGAGATCATCCCCTGCCCCATCGTCCGCGAGGATGACGGACTGGCCAAGTCGAGCCGTAACACCTACCTGAATGCTGAGGAGCGCCAGGCGGCCCTCATCCTCTCGCAGAGCCTGAAGAAGGGCCGCGAGGCCATCGAGCAGGGTGAGCGCGACTCGCAGCGGGTCGTCAGCATCATCCGCGAGAACCTGGAGACCGAGCCGATGGCACGTATCGACTACGTCGAGGTCGTGGACTTTGAGAACATCCAGCGCACGGCGAAGATTGAGGGCGAGACGCTCGTGGCCATTGCCGTCTATATCGGCAAGACACGACTGATTGACAATTTCATCGTTAATATATAATAAATAGGTAATGAACATCACTCTGCTGAAGGCGAAGATTCACCGGGCCGTGGTGAAGCAGGCCGACCTCGACTACGTGGGCAGCATCACCATCGACTCCGAACTGCTCGAGCAGTCGGGCATCATGGAGTATGAGAAGGTGGAGATAGCCGACATCGACAACGGTAACCGCTTCGAGACCTACACCATCGCCGGCGAGGCCGGGTCGGGCGTCATCTGCCTGAACGGTGCAGCCGCCCATCTGGTCAACATCGGCGACAAGATTATCATCATGGCCTACGCACAGCTGACGCCCGACGAGGCCCGCGACCACAAGCCGACGGTACTCTTCGTCGACCAGGACAACAAGATCGTGCGCAAGGCGAACTACGAGAAGCACGGACTGCTCAACGAACAATGACCATGCTGAAAGGAAAGACCATCGTACTGGGGGTGACGGGCAGCATAGCGGCCTACAAGACGGCCAACCTGGCATCGATGCTGGTGAAGCTGGGGGCCGACGTCCACGTCATCATGACCCAGAACGCCACGAAGTTCATCACCCCGATGACCTTCGAGACGCTGACGGACAACAAGTGCATCGTCGATACCTTCGACCGCAACTTCTCGTTCGACGTGAAGCACGTGTCGCTGGCCAAGCGGGCCGACCTCTTCATGGTGGCCCCCTGTACGGCCAACGTCATCGGCAAGGTGGCGGGCGGCATCTGTGACGACATGCTCACCACTACCATCATGGCCACGAAGGCACCTGTCGTCTTCGCACCGGCCATGAACACCGGCATGTGGGAGAACGCCATCCTGCAGGATAACCTGCTGAAACTGAAGCGCTACGGCTACTACGTTATAGAACCGGTTGTAGGCCGCTTAGCCTGTGGCGATACGGGCAGCGGCAAGATGCCGTCGGAAGAGACCCTGCTGCAGCACATCCTGCTGCACGCGGCCAAGGAGAAGGACCTGCAGGGCAAGCGCATCCTCATTACCGCCGGACCGACGCAGGAGGCCATCGACCCCGTGCGCTTCATCACCAACCACTCGTCGGGCAAGATGGGCTACGCCCTGGCCAAGATGGCCGTGCTGCGCGGCGCTGAGGTGACACTCGTATCAGGGCCCGTCAGCATCCAGCCGTTTGCCGCCGTCACGACCGTCGGCATCAGCAGCGCCGAGCAGATGTTCGAGGCCGTCGTCCGGCGCAGTTCCGAGAACGACGTCATCATCATGTGCAGCGCCGTGGCCGACTACAGGCCTGCCGTCTGTGCCGACCAGAAGGTGAAGAAGCAGGACGGCGACATGAGCATCGCCCTCACCCGCACCAAGGACATCCTGGGCTATCTGGGCAACCATAAGCGCGAAGGCCAGCTCCTGGTGGGATTCTCCATGGAGACAGAGAACTTGATAGAGAACTCGCGCCAGAAGCTGACGAGGAAGAACGCCGACCTCATCTGTGCCAACTCCATAGCCGGCAACCAGACGGGCTTCGGCGTCGATACCAACAAGGTGACACTCATCACCACACGCGAGGTCAGCGAACTGCCCCTCTGCTCGAAGGAGGAGACGGCCGACCTCATACTGACCTACATCATCAACAACGTATGAAAATCGTCATCATAGGCTCAGGCAACCTAGCCACCCAGTTGTCGCTGGCACTCAAGGAGGCCGGCAAGGACATCGTGCAGGTGTATAGCCGCACGGAGGAGCACGCCAGGACGCTGGCAGAAAAGATAGGCTGCGGATTCACGACGAGCATTGACGACGTCGACCACAAGGCCGACCTCTACATCGTCAGCATCAAGGACGATGCCATCCGCGCAATGGCAGCCAAGCTGGGCGGCGTCCCCATGATGATCCACACCGCAGGCAGCATCCCGATGAACGTCTTCCTCGGACATGCCGACCACTACGGCGTACTCTATCCCATGCAGACGTTCTCGAAGAACCGTAAGGTGGACTTCCGCGAGATTCCATGCTTCATCGAGGCCTCCGACGAAGAGACGCTGTCCGCCATACGGCAGTTGGCAGAAAGCATTTCCGACCACGTGGTGGACTGCAACTCTGAGCGCCGCAAGAAAATGCATCTGGCCGCCGTGCTGGCCTGCAACCTGACGAACCATTGCTATCGGCTGGCCGAGCGCGTCGTCGAGGCAGAGCAGATAGACTTCCGGCTCTTCCAGCCGCTCATCATGGAGACGGCACGGAAGGTGGCCGAGATGTCGCCGCGCGATGCCCAGACGGGCCCCATGGTGCGCGACGACCAGGAGGTCATGTCGATGCAGATACAGATGCTGCCCGACCGCCGGACGCGCGATCTCTACCGGCTTATGGCCGAAAGTATCTACGAAGACTCCCTATAGGTACTTGCTTAACAGAAAGAGGGGACTGGCAGCACACGTAGTCTGTCAGTCCCCTCCTCAGTCGTTTCAAAAAGTTTTGA
>CALDLA010000096.1 GCA_937898415.1 uncultured Prevotellaceae bacterium
ATTTCAGAACCCCTTTGTTTGTGGGCGTTTTGAAAAGGTGGGAAACTTTAATTATGAATTCATTGATATGAGTCAACTAATCTCTGTGTGCGAACACAATTTTGCTTTTTTATGATGAGACATTAGAAAAAACGTCGTACCTTTGCAGCGTCAAAAGACATTAATTAACATTTTAGTATTAAAGTAGGGGCAAACAGGATAACAAACAAACACGCTGCCCCGAGTAAAGAAAAGAAAGGGTAAAAAGATGAAAAAGATGATTTTGACAATGGTAGCTATGCTGAGTATGACAGCAGCATTTGCAGAAGGTGAGAAAACAGCAGAAGTAAGCAATTTAGAGGCTTATGAGTTGAACATTAATATGAATAAGCTCTCTAAGGCATTGGGGCTGTATGAAGACCAGAAGGAAGCTGTAGAAGAGATCCACCACACATTCGCAGCCGAACTGAAGTTCGCAGCCATGTATGGCAAGAAGGATCGAGACGCAATGGTGAAGCATGCCATCTCGAACGATGTTAAATGGATGCGTTACATACTCAACAAGTATCAGATGCGTACTTATCTGACGTTGCTCAATGCCACTATGAAGAATCGTGGTCTCATCAAGTAGATTATAATTTTATGGTGTGAACCATAAACAGCAGGGCATTCTGCAGAACGACGGGACGGTTATGAGCAAAGAAAACCGTCCCTTCTTTTGTTGCCTTGACATCGCTGAGTATCTGGCCGTTGTAGGGATGGATGATGTGCGCCAGCGACTGGCCGGGATGCACACGACTACCAACATCGACCAGACGAAGCAGAATGCCCGCATGACGTGCCTTGATGTGCTGTAGTGTTGACTCGTCGATGAGCACAGACTCATAGGCGGATCCAGCCGAGTCGGTAGTGAGTATGCCCGTGCGGCTCATCATACGTAAGATGGCATCAACGTTCTCGTCGCCAGCAGTCAGGTCAACCTGGCTCGTCTTGCCCGCATAGACAGAGAAGGCCTTGGTGTTCCATAGTTGCCAGTTATAATTGAGCAGCGTGGTATCGAAAGGACGAGGCGGATAGACCGTCACATAGCGCATACCGAACAGACGGGCTGTCTCTACATCCTCATAGCCGGTCTTGAGCATACGGACATGGGGGATGAAATCCCCAGGCACGTAGTAGCTGGCCAGTTGGATGCCATACTCAAAGCCATTCAGGGCCTCGAAGACGGCAGCTGCAATACGCTGCGTGGTCTCTCCATTGGCATAACCTGGGAACATGCGGTTGATGTCGGTATTGTCCATCGCCCAGAAACGGCGACTGACGTTCATCGAAAAGGGGTTGCACGAGGGAATGACCAGTATGCTCTTGCCCTTTGCAATGCCCCCATGACGCTCAATGAAGCCCAAACGGTTCACTATCTGAGCACAGACAAACTGCTGTTGCACCTCGTCACCTCTCATGGCTCCCACGATGGCCAGCGTTTTGGCTCCCTCTCCGAAACGGTAGCCGCGGATGCGGAAACTGTCGCGACAGGGCGACGTCATCTCAAAAATAGTCTCTTCTCTCATACTTGTTCTTCTGAATTAAAGATCCGGGCCATCAGCGATCCTTCATAGACAATCGGATAGGCACGGATGGTGAAAAGATAGCCGTTGACGGGTGAGGTGACCGTGCTGAGCACCCGTCCACGAAGAGGATCGACAATCTGGCCGATGGTCTGACCCTCGGTGACTGTAATGCCGCACTTTAGCTCAGTAAGGAATACACCCGAGGTCTCCGCATTGAGGAATGTCACGCGGTCACCCTTACATACGATCGGCTGCTGTATGTCGGCTGGCACTTCACCCCACCACATACCCATGTGCTTCATCAGATGTAATATACCCCCTACCAGCCTACGGCACATCTTGTGGTTGATGCGCTGGCCGACACCCATCTCCACTACCAGGCATGGCGTACTCGTGCTGTTGAGCGAGTGGGCCAGCGTGGCCTCCAGTACGGTGGCAGCATCATGCACCCATACGAAATCAGTACCAAGGTGCTCAGCAAATGGCACCAGCCACTCGGCATCCTGTACGTTGATACGTACCTGCGGTGTTTCACGCAAATAGAGATTGCTGGAATGGATATCAATGACCATGTCGGCTCCCTTGATGTCTTCGATGATGGCATGGGCGGTCTGCTCGGCCATGGTTCCTTGAGGGTCACCAGGAAAGATGCGGTTCATGTCGAGGTCGAAATTGGGTATGCCCCGCTGTATGGTGTCAATACCAAGTGGATTGAGTGCAGGATAGATCTCCAGTGTACCCGTGAGCTGTTCAGGGTGCTCACCGACGATACGTGATAGTTCGTAGCACACCATCTGTCCCTCCAGCTCGTCGCCGTGCGTGCCCGTGACCACGCAAAAGCGCAGTCCCTCCCTGCCGTGATGGATCACATTCTTGCGGATGCGGAACTGCTCATCGACGGGCAGTTCTGTCGATACGATAGTCTTTATCATAATTCTTGTAATGTTACGCTGATTTGTGTTTGCTGTACTGTCTGTCCGCGAAACATGCCGCGACTGACGGGACAGTCGGCTGAGTCTCGCCCGTGGGCTATCTTGACATAGCCTTGCTGCAGTAGTGTGCGGTCGTGGGTGGGGTCATAGCCCTGCCAGCTATAGCCGTCGAAAACCTCCACCCAGGCATGGGTCTGGCCGGTGCCTTCGAGGAACCCGTTCACGTAGCGGGCGGGCAGCCCGTTGGCACGGCAGAAGGCAATCATCAGATGAGCATAGTCCTGGCATACGCCGCATTGGCGGCTGAACACCTCTGCGGCGGGCGTTTCAACCGTAGTGGTCTCAGGCTCATAGGCCATCATCTCATAGACCCTGTGGCATAGTTGCCGCGCCTTCTCTGCCGTCGTTGCCCCAGCGTCCGTCTGAGCAGCCTCTCGCATCGCATCGTTGAGTTGCGTGAGCTGTGAAGGCTGGCTATATAGGAACATGTTCTCGCCACGCTGTTTCTGGAAGTAGGTCTCCGTAGCCACAATACCCGTGCTGACGTAGGCGAACACCGTATGCGGCTCACTGGCGCCGCCAAAGAGGATGCGGTTGCCGAAAGCGTCTGTGCCGGCATTCATCCAGTAGTCGGGCGAAACGATGACATGCTCCTGCTCGATGGTCTGGAAGGCGTTGGCTGCAGGCTGGCACCTCAGCATGACGGCATGTGCCGACACTGGTTTGCTGAAAGTCACGATGGTCTGGTAGTTGTATAAATACCTTTTCATACCCTCACCAACTGATTGACAAACGCCAGCAGTTTGTTCTTATATTCCAAGTCGCTCAGATTGAATTTCTCGCGGATAATCAGACAGTCCAGCTGACTCTCTATGTGATCGTCGAGCAGACCTGGCAACTGACGCGAATAGTGTTTCACCGAGTCGTACGCCTGTGCGATGCGCTCGTAGCTGTATTCAAAGCGCAGCAGCATGTCGAGGTTCTCTGTATTGCGTCCGATCATCATGATGTACAGGGCCTTATGGTTCAGCAGCCGCTGCTCGGCAGCTCCCCAGAATGCTAACGACCAGTCGATGACGGGTTGCAGGATCATGACATTCGTTTCCTGCTTTTCACTGCACTTCTTCAATAGCGCGACACTCATTTCCAGATAGCTCAGTGTCTCAGACATAATCTCCTCGCGCAAGAGGATGGCATTGTCCATAGCCCTGGTTTGTGCCGACATCACAGAACTTGGGTTCCCGCCGTCGTACATCATGCCAAGCGTGAACTCATCATTGGTCTGATAAACACCCTGTGGGTCGAGTTTCTGCCAGAAGGGCCAGTAGTCCTCCATCTCGCCGTCTATCATCTTGTCATAACACTTGCGCATCAGGTGGAGCGTGATATAGACGCGCTCCTCGTAACGCCCCAGCCAGAACAGGCTGTTGGCCTTGTTGGCTGATATAATCGTATTCTTTACCATAATTATTCTCTTTTTTGCTATTATTCCATCACCCACGTATCCTTGAATCCGCCTCCCTGCGATGAGTTGACCACGAAGGAGTCCGGATTACGTGAGAAGCGAGTCAGGCCACTGCGCCACACTTTCGTCTCTTTTCCGCTGACGACGAATGCCCTCAGGTCGGCCTTGCGCTCAACGAACCCGTCAGCTGATGACTGGGAATCGCTATCATCAAATACTTTCAAATCCTTGAAATCTATGACTTCCTGGGCAATCCAGCGTCGTGGCTGACCGATGACGAGGGCTTTCAGCTCTTCGAGTTTCGCTTCCGACAGATCCTTACCGAATACCACGCCGTAGCCTCCCGCCTCGCTGACATCCTTGATGACCAGCCGCTGTATGTTCGACAGCACATAGTCGTAATCTTCCTTGAAATATGGCAGGTAGGTCGGTGCGTTCTGAAGGATAGGCTTCTCATCCAGATAGTATTCCACCATCTTCGGCACGAAATAGTAGATGCCTTTGTCGTCTGCCACTCCGTTTCCGATGGCATTGACAAGTGCTACGTTGCCAGCCTTGTAAGCCTGCATCACATTGGGAATGCCAAGTAGTGACGATGCCTCGAACACCAGCGGGTCCATGTATTCATCGCTGACACGGCGGTAGATGCAACCCACGCGGGTGCGTTCCTTATAGATACCTGAATAATAAACCTTGTTGTCCTCCACGAACAGGTCGCCGGGATAGGCCAGCGTCGCCCCTGTCTTCTCTGCCAGATAGGAATGCTCGAAGTAGGCAGAATTATAACGTCCTGGGGTCAGAATGACAGAGATTCCCCGCCCGTCATTCATCTCATCCATCATACCGCGCAGCAGGTCGGCATACCCCCGGTTCTCCGCGATGGTATGCGAGGCAAAGGTGGATGGGGCGACACGACGCGTTATCTGCCGTGCAATCATCGGATAGCTGGCTCCGCTCGGTATGCGCAGGTTGTCCTCCAGCACATACCACTGGCCGTCCTTACCTTCCACCAAGTCAATACCTGCTATGTGGGCATACACACCACCCGTCGGACTGATTCGCTCACACTCCGGCATGTAGCCTTTCGACGAATATACGAATTCCTCGGGTACGATACCGTCCTTGATGATTTTCTTCTCATGATAGACATCCCACAGAAATCTGTTCAGCGCCTGCACTCTCTGCTTCAAGCCCTGTTCCAGATAATCCCAATCATCCTTACTGATGACACGGGGAACGGGGTCAAATGGGAAAAGTTGCTCATTGAACACACCGTTCTTGTAAACACCAAAGCGTACACCATAGCGCTCCATCCACTTGTTCACCGAATCTCGGCTGTCCGTCAGTTCTGTTATTCTTATATTCATACCTTTTACCTTTCTATATAATATTCCGACGGCAAAGGTACAAAGAAAAATAGATATTGCCATCATGTTGTTTGCAAATTGATTGTTAAACCTTTAATTTTATAACAAACTGTAAAGTTAGAAACAAAAATTATGTCATATTGCTTGCATTTTAATAAAATACGTATCAGATTGTTGCAAACTGTCATCAATAAAGCGAGGAATCACATTTCTGAGATTCCCCGCGAGTCCTTTTGCAAGGCATATAGAGTTTTTATGGAACGGTCTACCTTCGTCCAAAGTGGCCTGTGTTGCTGTGACCATTATTCATAGCCATGTGACGGTTAGCGTAGAAGCGAGGGGCACGATGGTTGTTGCCGCCCTTATAGGTAACGAATACCTTGGGGTGTGCGTTGTAGAATCGTCCTCTGTTATAGTGAGAGTACACTGCGAATGTCCAGCCACCTGCATGCCATGCCACAGGACGATAGAAGTGAGCCAGAGTGACGTACTTGTCGTACTGCCAGCTGTTTAGCACGAAGCGGAGGTCAGCGTTGCGGCGATCCCACCACTTGCCTGAGATGTCAGCGCGTCCGTTGAGGCTCATCAGGTAGTCGAGGTTAATCTCGTAGACTGCCTCATACTGTGTAGCGGTGAGTTTTAGTTCGTAAGCCATCTTGTCGCTCAGGAACAGCGCATCATTCTTTGCTACGCTATAATTCATTGCATTGGCTGAGATAGTCATGACCATCATCACTGCCAGAATCATCAATTTCTTCATAATCTTGTCTCCTATACTTTTAATTGTTAGACATTTGTTTCTTTATCATGCTGCAAAGATCGGAACTTTTTATGAAGTATACAAAGGAAAAAACATAATATGAAGGAGGATTTCTCCTATTGTTGAATAGGGGAAACCCATTGATGATGATAAAAAGGGGCGTAATCAGACGCTGAAGCGGATATAGGTGCGGTCGTCAAACGAGTTGTTGCCTGGCGTGAATGCTTTGGTGGCCTTGAAGATGCCGATGTTCAGCGGGTCGGTTTCACGTTGCAGGCTCAGTTTGTCCTCTGACTCCTGTAGGGTGGGACAGAGGAATGGATAGCCGTCGGTGGCCAGCACAATCTCCCATGACTGGAAATCGAGGGTGATGACGGGTACGTGTTGCTGGGGTATAGGGAAACCGTCGATGACGGGGTAGGTGACGTTCTGCTGCTGCATGGCAATGAGCATACTGGGGATGATGGACTGGCGGGCAATGTCGTCGGCTAATAGTTGTGTGGCGGTCATTCCGCTGGCCAGAAGTTCTTGAATCTTCTTTGCGCGCTGTTCGGCTAACTGCTGCTCGTAGGGCTTGGAGTTGTCGTAGTATTGACCGCCGATGAGGCATTGACAGTCGCCTGCCAACCACACTTCGCGACGGCGGCGGCTGTAGATGGCTGCTGAGGCACAGAGCCGTTCCTCAGGATGCTTGCGCAGACGCTCGATGACAGCCTCCTTGTCCGTTTTCCAGAACGGCAGATAGTGCTTGCGGATGGCAGCGGTGACGCCTTTGCAGAACTGATGGCACGAGGTGTTGGCGGGCATTTGGCGTATGTAGTCGGCTACGAGGGTCATCGCATAGCGGCCATTGCTCATGCGGCGGCTGTGGCGACGGTCGGTCTTCGAGGTGGAACCGTCGATGACAGCAATGAAGTCATCAGTGACGACGATTCCGTCCTCGCTTTTCGTTGTGGGGTTTTTCGGAACGAGGGTCTGTTCGATAATGGTCATGGGAGGGATGGGGGCTATGGGGCGAATGGGACTTCTGGGGCGAATGGGAATTATGGGGATTCTGGGGATTGTCCTTGTACCAGAAGAAGTACTGGCGCTGGGCCTCCTTTTCCTTGGGCGTCTTGGCTGAGAAGACGGGCTCAAGGGTGTAGGGGTCGTAGCCCGTGTACCAGGTTTCAGTGGCAATGGTCATGGGGGTGGGCGTGAAGTCCTGCACCTGTTCCAACTTGAAGCCGAGGCGGCGGGTGATAGCGGCCAGCTGGGCCATATCCTGCTCGTGACAGCCTGGATGACTGGAGATGAAGTAGGGGATGATCTGCTGGTTGAGATGCTCCTCGTGACAGATACGGTCGAACTGGCGCTTGAAGTCCTCGAACTGCTGGAACGGCGGCTTGCGCATAAAATGGAGCACGCGGTCGCTGGTGTGCTCAGGGGCCACCTTCAGTCGTCCGCTGACGTGGCGGGTGATGAGTTCGCGGGTGTATTCCTGGGCAGCACGGTTGGCAGCTTCGTCCTTGCTGCGATGTAATAGCAGGTCGTAGCGAACGCCGCTGCCGATGAAGCTCTTCTTGATGCCAGGCAGAGCATCGACGGCCCGGTAGATTTCAAGCAGTCGCGAGTGGTTGGTGTCGAGGTTTGGACAAATCTGCGGATGGATGCAGCTGGGGCGCTTGCAGCGTTCGCAGGCATTGAGATTGCGACCGTGCATGCCGTACATGTTGGCCGAGGGCCCGCCGAGGTCGCTAAGGTAGCCCTTGAAGTCGGGCATCTGGATGACCTGCTTCACCTCTTTTAATATACTCTCCTTGGAGCGGCAGGTAATGAACTTGCCCTGATGGGCGGAGATAGTGCAGAAAGCGCAACCGCCAAAGCATCCCCGATGGATGTTGACGCTGAACTTAATCATGTCGTAGGCAGGGATGCGCTTGCCCTTGTACTTAGGATGGGGTTGGCGGGTGTAGGGGAGGTCGAAGCTGGCATCGAGCTCGGCGGTGGTCATCGGGGGGTAGGGAGGATTGACGACGACGGTTGGGCCCAGCGGAGAGGCGCTGGATACGGTGGTGGTAGCCTTGAGGGGCTGGAGGATGCGCTGGGCGTGCATCATGTTGGATTGTTCCTCGACGTGGCGGTAGTTCTCGGCCTCGGCGCGCTTGTCACGAAGGCACTCTTCGTGACTGTGCAGCATGATGTCGTCCTCGCGTGGGGTGATGTCGTTGACAAGGTAGACGGTCTGGGGAATGTCGTGTGGGACGGAGATAGCGGAACCATCGCCTTCGGAGAAGCGGCGGGCCAGTTCGAGGGTGGGCTTCTCGCCCATGCCGTAGGTAATCATGTCGGCACCTGAGTCGACGAGGATGCAGGGACGCAGGCAGTCCTGCCAGTAGTCGTAGTGGGTGACGCGACGCAAGGAGGCCTCGATGCCTCCCAAAATGACGGGGACGTCAGGGTAGAGTTGTTTCAGAATCTTGGTGTAGACGATGGTGGGGTACTCTGGCCGCAGGTCGTGACGCCCATCAGGACTGTAGGCATCCTCAGAGCGAAGCCGTCGGGCGGCGGTGTACTTGTTGACCATCGAGTCCATGCAGCCAGGGGCGATGCCGAAGAACAGCCGCGGACGTCCCAACTTGCGGAAGTCGCGGTAGTCGCCGTGCCAGTCAGGTTGAGGGACGATGGCCACGCGATAGCCTGCGGCTTCGAGCGTACGTCCGATGACAGCTGCCCCAAACGACGGATGGTCCACATAGGCATCGGCTGAGAACAGGATGACGTCAACGTAGTCCCATCCTCGCAGTTCCAACTCCTTCTTGGTCGTCGGCAGAAAGTCCGTTAACCTGTATTCACTATTCACTTTTCGCTATTCACTCTTCACTTTTCACTTAATTAAATGGCGTTCCCTGAAAGGCGCGCGTGGTCATGCCGAGGTTCTCGTTGCCGCGGTCTTTCCAGTTGACATAGAGCAGAACGAGCTGTTGTAGTCCGAAAGCCTTCATATTGGGGTGGTAGATGACGTCGAGGCAAAGGTCGAGCAGCCGTTTGTCCCTGCCGGCCTCCGACTCCAGCATGGAGCGGATATTCAGCTTCAACTTCTCAAGCACATCTTCGTCAACATAGCCGTTTGAGTCAATTAAATCGCGGAAGAGCTGGTATTCCTCGATGGTCTGCAGATGTTCGTCTTTCACTTCAATACTTCTGGTACCAGAAGAGTTTGTTTGGATTTTGCTCATAATAGTAAGATTTTTTTAGTTATTGATTAAATAGGTCAGGATTCCTTTCATGATAGCCGCCTGCTGAGCTTCCGACTTGATACACTCGAAGGGGAACCCCAGCGTGAACGTACGGTAGTCGTTGCCGCTATAGGCAACGGCGGCTCCGTATCCGTCGGCATAGGCCAGCGGCACGATGGCTTCATCTAATGGCTGCAGGATGTCTGTTTTGGGTGCGGCATAGTGTCGCTCGTTCAGGTGACGATAGAAACTCAGCGTCGTCCCCATGCCGTTGACGGTCTCGTCGGCCGATGCGTCCTTGCCCAGGTAGCGGCACTTCAGCACGTCGGCGAGGAAGGCCTGTTCTTCAAAGTTGTTCATGTCGCTGCCCACATAGGCACCACTCGTCAGGAGGCTTCCGCCGCGACTGACGTAGGCTTTGAACCACGACTGCATGGACGGCGTGAACGTCTTGTAGGGAATGAGGCTGTAGCCGTCGTTGCACTCAAGTCCAAGTATCAGGTCGACGGCATCGCAATCGCCGCTTACTGACGTCAAGGCGTCGGCCGAACAGCTCATGATGTTATAGTAGCCTGCCTGGCGAATAGCCTCGGCATGGGTACGGATATAGTTGAAGTCGTTGCCCGCAATGAACTGTCCCGCCATGTCAGTCAGTCCGTAGCCGAGGCCCGTGGAGTCCTCAATGCCCATCTTGTCCTTGCGGAAGTTCAGCTGGTGGCCCGTCCATCCTGCCGTACGTCCGTAGCTGACGCCCATGTCGCGTTCGAGCAGGAAGCCCTGCATCGAGTCGTTATCAATGTAGGCAGGTGAAGCCAGCCTGTGGAACCCGTTGACGACGAGCACCGTCTTGCAGTGTCTACTATTATATAAGGTGGAGACTACCTCGGAAGGGAAACTGGCACCGCCCTTGTTGACAGCAGCCACTCGGAACGAATAGAGCAGGCCGGGCTCAAGGCGCAGGGTGTGCGAGGTGCCGCTTACATGGATGCCGTTGTCGAAGCCGCCACTGCCAGTGGCCGTATAGACCACGTAGCCAGTAGGCAATGCCGAGGGCTCCTGAGGGTCGGCGACCGGTACCCACGACAGCCGCACTTCACCCTTCTTGACGTTGGTGAACTCCACTTTCAGTTGCTGTGGAGTCAGGGGCGTCACAATGCATTCCTCACCATGGATGCTGTTCACATAGCGCAGGATAGTCTTATAGATGGAGCGGGCCAGCGTAAAGCGGAAGTTAGGATCCTGGCCGTAGCGCATATCGGGGAAGCTTTGGTGCGACATGGTCTCGAAGATGGCGCTGGGCACCTCTGGCAGACGCGTCTCGGAATAGTTGCGGTCGCGCACTTCGCGCTTGGGCCAGCTGATGCCGTAGCGGGCACTGATGTCTTTGTCGACGTTCCTCAGCAACTCGCTGGCAAAGTCGCCTGACATGGTGCGCGGCAGTTCGCAATCGAACACGTTGCTGCCGTCCTTGTCAGTAGTGTGGATGGTGAGTGCCCCATAGAGAGAGGTGCCATCGCGGTGGTAGCCGGCATCGCTGTGAACAGCCAGCGACAGTTCTAACGGTACGTTGCGCCCTTCGCGGTGGGGCAGGTAGCAGGAGCCGCCCGCTAACAGGTTCTCTGACAGCGAACGGGCATTGATGTCATCAGCATAGTCGTTTTGTCCGCTTCGGGTGCTATAGACATTGAAAGGTATCCCTGCCCATTGACAGTAGTAGCGGGCTCCCTCCAGACAGCGCGGCATTCCACTGAGACGACCGCCGCGCTCAATATTACCCATGCCGCCGCCAAAGCGTACGGCATCAGCCGTCACCACCCCTGAGCGATGACGGCTTTGGTTGGTCAGCGTCACACAGTTCCACTCGTTGCAGCCCTTGTCGAAGTCGAAGGTGCCCAGATATACCCATGTCGAGCCACCCATCTGCTGATTGACGCGAAAGTCCGTCCTTTCGCCTTTGTGCCACACGGTGTAGTGTGCGTCGTCAATGCTGCCTTCGACCGTTTGGTAGCTGACATAGACCGCATAGCTGCCTGCCTCAGGAATAGAGGGCTGATAGGTGACGGTGCTGTACTTCGACTTGCTGGTGGTCGTCTCCGCCTGGCGGGCCGTACCTGCCTCGAAAGGGTTCTCGCCGTCGATGTAGTTGCCACTGTGCAGGGCAAAACCCTGCTGTCCTGTGTTCTGCCAAGGATGGCGGAACCCTGTTTCACGATAGCCGAGCAGGTTGTGGGCGTCGTCGTTGTCGACAATCACCTCATTGCGCTGCCAGTCGCGTTCGCGTGGCGTGAAGACGACGGCCCCCGCCTTTTCGAGCATGGGTAACAGATAGGGGACGACGATGGTCTGTGTGTACAAGTCTTCGTTGGTGCCGAAGAGGGTAGGGCGTTGCCATTCCCATTTCCCCTTAGAAATGTCGTAGTATATGCCATGACTGGCCCAAACGGTCAGGTGCCGCCCGTTAAGGCCTTTTGAAATCTTATAAGGAAGTGATGCATTTTCCACCCAAGGAGCCCCTTTGTAGTTGATATTGCCCCAGGATTGGGCCGAAAGCGTGAGCGCAGGTATTAATAGGATGAACAGGATTAACAGTTTCTTCATTTCACGTCTCCTATCGTAAAGTTATTCGGAATCTTTCCCCTGAATTCTTTGAAGTACATCTTGATTTCACGCATCTGACTTTCCAAATCGCCATTGGGGATAATGGTCTTGGTACACTGAATGAGACGGCGCTCATAGTCGAGACCATAGAGCAGGATGGGCAGGCCTGCCTTCAGGGCAATGAAATAGAAGCCTTTTTTCCAGTCAGGATTGGGCGAACGGGTACCCTCTGGCGTGATGCAAAGGTGAAACTCCTTGGCAGCCTTGGCCGTCTCAGCCATTGAGTCGGTCATGCTGCTGTGTTTCTTCCTGTAGACGGGAATGCCGCCCAGTTTACGGAAAACAGGTCCTAACGGCCAGAAGAACCACTCCTTCTTCATCAGGAAGTTGCTCTTCATACCTTGCGCTCCGCTATAGAGCTGCCCCATCATGAAATCCCAGTTGCTGGTATGGGGAGCCAGACAAATGATATACTTGTCAGGGTGGTCCTCTGTTACTTCAACGGTCCACCCCATTCGTTTGTACAAGAGCCAGTTGCAGAATTTCCTCCACATGGTCATAGGTAGTTAATCTGGTTGATGATTTCGTCGGCTTCCTTGCTGAAATTCTCACGCAAGGTCTTGAAATAAGCATCAGCCTTCATACCAGGTTCAATGTGCGAAATGCGCCTGATGTAGTCGTCCTTCATGCGAAGGATGCTGTAGAGAAGCGCCTCGCTGTTTTCCTTTTGGGGATTGTTCCCATAAAGTGATGCTGCAACGGCCTCTGCAAACAGTTCATCACAGATGAGGTTGATTGCATGTTTTAGTGTTCTCTTGTTTGCCATAATAGTATGCTGTTTGTCATTTCCAGTTAGCAAAGATAACAAATATTCTTCAAATAACAAGGACTTTCATCAAAAAAAAATATAAAAAGTTGTTTTTCTTTCCGTTTCTCAACGAAAATGCGTATTTTTGCACGTCGAAACATCATTATTCAACTAAAATAACACAAAAAAACGAAGTATTATGGAAAAGAGTGCATTGCAGATTGCAAGAGCCGCCTACCAGCCTAAGTTGCCGAAGGCTCTGCAGGGTGCAGTAAAAGTGAAGGAAGGTGAGCCCACCCAGAGCGTAGCTGACCAGGAAGAAATCAAGAAGTTGTTCCCCAACACGTACGGAATGCCTATCGTACAGTTTGAGCCTGCCGACGAGGCCAACACGAAGAAGATGAACGTGGGCATCATCCTTAGTGGTGGACAAGCTCCTGGAGGTCACAACGTTATCACTGGTTTGTTCGACCAAGTCAAGAAGCTGAATCCTGAGAACCGTCTCTACGGTTTCATCCTGGGTCCTGGCGGTCTTGTTGACCATAATTACATGGAGCTGACCAAGGAGATTATTGATGAGTATCGCAATACTGGTGGTTTCGATATGATTGGTTCTGGTCGTACGAAGCTGGAGAAGGTTGACCAGTTTGAGAAGGGTCTTGAGATTATCCGTGAACTCGACATCAAGGCCATCGTCATCATCGGCGGCGACGACTCGAATACCAATGCCTGTGTGCTGGCCGAGTATTATGCTGCCAAGAACTATGGTGTACAGGTCATCGGCTGCCCGAAGACCATTGACGGCGACCTGAAGAACTCGCAGATTGAAACCTCGTTTGGTTTCGATACCGCTTGCAAGACCTATTCAGAACTGATTGGTAACATTGAGCGCGACTGTAACTCGTCACGCAAGTACTGGCACTTCATCAAGGTGATGGGCCGCTCGGCTTCTCACATCGCCCTGGAGTGCGCGCTGCAGACTCAGCCCAATATCTGCCTGATTTCTGAGGAAATCGAGGCTAAGAACATGAGTCTCGACGACATCGTGAACTACATTGCTGAGGCTGTGGCTGCACGTGCTGCCGATGGTAATAATTACGGAACGGTGATTATCCCTGAGGGTGTCATCGAGTTTATCCCCGCCATCAAGAAACTTATCGCCCAGTTGAATGACGTGCTCGCTATGCCTGAGGCCAAGAATCTGGACCGTCATGAGTCTATCGACTTTGTCAAGGCTCACCTGACGGAGGAGAACCTCGCTGTGTTCAACTCGCTGCCTACGGGTGTAGCCCGTCAGCTCGCCCTCGACCGCGATCCTCACGGCAATGTCCAGGTATCGCTTATCGAGACTGAAAAACTGCTCTCGACGATGGTTTCACAGAAGTTGGAGAAGATGAAGAAGGAAGGCAAGTTCGTGGGCAAGTTCGCCACGCTGCATCACTTCTTCGGCTACGAGGGACGTTGCGCCGCTCCTTCTAACTTCGATGCAGACTACTGCTATGCGCTCGGTACCTCAGCTGCCCAGCTGATTGCCAACGGCAAGACAGGCTATATGGCTATCGTGAAGAATACGACTGCTCCTGCCGACCAGTGGATTGCCGGTGGTGTGCCCATCACGATGATGATGAACATGGAGAAGCGTGCAGGTGAGATGAAGCCCGTCATCCGCAAGGCTCTTGTTGAACTTGACGGTGCTCCCTTCAAGGAGTTTGCCGCACACCGCGACGAGTGGGCACGCAAGACGGCTTACGTCTATCCCGGCCCTATTCAGTACTGGGGACCCACAGAGGTTTGCGACCAGCCCACCAAGACACTCGCTCTTGAGCAGGCTAAGTAATAATGTCAAAACGCAGAGTAGTACGCCGCAAAGGCATCAGCACAACGTCCGGACGCAGTGGGCCTGTAGCCCACAAGCGTCCGAACGTTCTTATCCGCCTGTTACAGCGTGTCCCTTCATGGGGCTGGTGGATAGGTTGTGCAGCCATTGTGGCGGGCTACATCTGGTTTTTCTACTATTTCTTTGTCGGACCGTTCGGATTCCGTTGGCGTGCCCTCTATGGTGACGTCAGTTATCCTGAAGGCTACGAGATTCATGGTATCGACATCTCCCACCATCAGGGCCATATCGATTGGGATGAGCTGAAGGACAAGGGAATGATTGACAAGTACCCTGTGCGCTTCATTATGATTAAGGCTACAGAGGGAGCTACACAGACCGACGAGAACTTCCGCGAGAATTTCCATCAGGCACGCGAGTATGGCTTTACCCGTGGTGCCTATCACTTCTACAGCGTCCACTCGCCGGCCGAGCGGCAGGCGCAGCATTTCCTGAGTCAGGTGAAACTGGAGAACGGCGATCTTCCTCCTGTGCTTGACGTGGAGCATAAACCCAAGGACCAGACAGATGATGAATTCAAGGCCTCAGTGCTGACTTGGCTTGACATCGTCGAGAAGCACTATCAGGTGAAACCTATCATCTACACCTATTATAAATTCAAGATGAAGTACCTGAACGACTCCATCTTCGACCAGTATCCCTACTGGATTGCCCACTATTATGTAGATAGCGTCGAATACCAAGGACGATGGAAGTTCTGGCAGCACACAGACGTAGGTAAACTGCCTGGTATAAAGGGGCACGTTGACTTCAATATTTACAACGGTTCCTATTACGATTTGCGTCAAATGACTATCGGTTCCATGGAAACCATAGGCGAGAAAGCCTATCAATAAATGTCTAATTTAATGAAAAAGCAAGAAAAAACAAAAAGTATTTCTGTTTTTTCATTAAAAATGAGTAATTTTGCACCCGATTAATCGTTGATAGGTCGTGAAAAGATATTATTTTATCGTCATAATCATACTTGGTCTTGCTTTCCCTGCACAGGCACAACAGTGGCTGACTGGTGTCGTACTCGATGCGGAGACAGGTGATACCATCGCTCGTGCAAGTGTGGTGTATGAGGGTCATCGCGTGTCGACTGTTGCTGACGCCATGGGGCGCTACACCATCAGCCGGCATCAGGGGTGGAGTCTGTCTTTCAGCGCTGTAGGATACAAGAAGCGTTCTATCCGTGTGGGTGAAAAGACGGTGGGACAGTTAAACATACGGCTGAAGCCCGACCGTCGTCAATTAGGCGAGGTGACAATCAAGGCAAAGCGCAACAAGTATAGTCGTAAAAACAATCCGGCAGTTGAACTGATGAAACGCGTTGTTGCAGCTAAGAAACGAACCGACCTCAGCGTCAACGACTACTACCAGTACTCCAAATACGAGAAACTGACATTGGCATGGAATGACTTGAAACCAGAACAGTTGTTGCGCAAGCCGTTTAAGAACCATCCTTGGCTGATTGACCAGATTGAGACCAGTCCCTTTACCGGAAAGTTGGTCTTGCCCGTATCGGTCGATGAGACCGTCAGCCAGAAGATTTACCGCAAGAAACCACACAACGAGAAGACCATTGTCATGGGTCAGGTTTCCTCAGGCGTCAATGACCTGTTTCAGACGGGCGATATTATTAATACGGTCGTGAAGGATGTCTTTACCGACGTTGACCTCTATGACGACCAGATTCGTCTGTTGCAACGGCCTTTTATCTCACCTATTTCCAACGAGGGTATCAGTTTCTACCGCTATTATATTGAGGATACCGTTGCCGTCGATCGCGACTCATGCATCCATCTTCATTTTCTCCCCAACAACCAGCACGACCGAGGTTTCAGGGGCGACCTTTATATCCTCAATGATTCCACGCTGCACGTCCGTCGCTGTCAGATGACCATTCCCCAGCAGAGCAACGTGAATTTCGTGGACAGCATGCAGGTACATCAGGAATTCCAGAAGACTGCCGACGGTCAATGGGTACTGACACACAACGACATGGTGACCGTGCTCAAACTGTTCGAATTCATGGACCAGAGTGTCGTTGTTAACAGAACGACCCGTCTCTCAGAATACTCTTTTGACGAAATACCTGAAAAACAGTTCAAGGGCGGTGCCAAGGAGGTGACGCAGGCTGATGCCGAGATGCGTGACAAGGAGTTCTGGGACCACTATCGTCAGGTAGAACTCACGAAGAGCGAGGGTAGGATGGGAGATTTCCTAACTGGTATTGAGAGTATTCGTGGTTTCAAATACATCATTCTGGGTCTGAAGACCCTTATCGAGAATAGTATTGAGACCAGTAATCCCAATTATATTGATATCTGTCCTGTCAACACGCTCCTGAGCCATAACTTCATTGACGGATGGCGCAGCCGTTTCAGCCTGAAGACAACAGCCAACCTCAACCGGCATCTCTTCCTTTCCGGTTACTACGCCCACGGCTGGGGCAGCCATCGGAACTATTACAGTGCCGAAGCCACCTATTCGCTGAATGCAAAGAAATATTTACCGCATGAATTTCCTCGCCGTACGATTACCGTGCAGACCACCCGCGACGTTTGCACACCAGGCGACCACTTCTTGGAGACAGATAAGGATAATGTGTTCATGGCCATGAAGTGGGCCAAGGTTGACAAGATGATGTTCTACAACCGTCAGCAGGTGACCTTTGAGTATGAGACGGACTGGGGACTGCGAACCGTCGTAAGCGGTAAACGTGAAGAAAACGAGTGTGCAGGAAACTGGACGTTCGACGACCTGAAAACCACTGAATTGCGTACTACGCTGAGATTTGCTCCTGGCGAGACCTATATTAATAACAAGCTTCGCCGTCGCGTAGTCAACTTGGACGCCCCTGTCTTCAGCCTGACGTATGCCCACGGCTTTGACGGCTTGCTCGATGGACAGTATGACTACAACTTTACTGAACTGAGCATCTTTAAGCGTGTCTGGCTGAACAATTGGGGAAAGGTTGACGTGTCGTTGAAAGGCGGTGTGCAATGGAACGAGGTTCCGCTTCTTTTGCTGATTCATCCGGCATCCAATCTGTCGTACTTTAACCAGCCCCAGACGTTCAACCTCATTAACAACATGGAGTTTATCAACGACCGTTATGCGTCGTTGATGCTTACATGGGACATGAATGGCCGGTTGCTGAACCGTGTTCCCCTCGTGAAGCGCTGGCACTGGCGTGAGTTTATGGCTGTTCGCACCCTTTGGGGTACACTCAGCGAGAAGAACAAAGACGCAGTGTTGCCTGAAGGCTCCTATGTGATGGATTCCAAGAAACCTTATGTGGAGGTAATGGTGGGCATACATAATATATTCAAGTTCTTCAACGTTGAATATGTAAGACGCCTGAACTACAACGATCTTCCTACCAGCCCGAAGTGGGGAATGCGCTATTCACTCTCGCTTACGTTCTGAATAAAAACAAGAATAAAAATAAAAAAACAAAGTATCATGAATTATCTTGATAGAAACGAATTTAACTTTGAGCCGAGCCAGAAAGTGCTTGACGCAGTAAAGAACTTTAATGCAAAAGACCTTTGCTTCTATACCCGTATCTACGACCAGGGAAAGAAGAGCGTCATCAGCGTCCGTGTGAGCGAAATCTACGGAGTGCCTGAAGAGCAGGTGCTGTTGGCCTATGGTGGTGAGGAAATCTTGAAGAACGCCATCCACTATTTCCTGATGGAAGGCGACAACAAGAAGATTCTCATCCCCGAGTTCTCATGGTGGTATTATAATAGGGTGGCCAGCGAGTGCGGAGGCACCTTCGAGATGTATCCCCTCTACGAACAGGAAGATACTTTTGCATACAATGTTGATGAGGTGATTGAATATACCAACCGCATCCATCCCCGTATGCTGCTGCTGGCATCGCCCAACAACCCCACGGGTAACTCACTGACCAGCGAGGAGATTGGCCGCATCATGGAGAACATTCCCAACGACACGATGGTGCTCGTCGATGAGGCTTATGCCAGCTTCATTACGTCTGACATCGACTACATCGCTCCGCTGGTCAATAAGTATGCGAACCTGATTATCTCGCGTACGCTGTCGAAGTTCTACGGACTGCCCGGCCTGCGCTGTGCCTTCGGTTTCATCGGCAAAGGGCACGACCAGTTCCTCAGCTACTCCAATAAGTATTTAGGCTTCAACCGCTTCTCTGAGGCTGTTGCTCTGGCTGCCCTTGAGAGCGATGAGCACTATCGCCATGTGGCCGACGAGATGGAGTGGGGTCGTCAGCTCTATAAGAAGGAGCTGGGCGACTTGCCTGGTTTCAAGGTCTATAAGTCGGTGGCCAACTTCATCCTCATCAAGTATCCCATTGAAATCAAAGAGGCCCTGATGGAAGCCCTGAAGATTCAGGATTATAAGATTAAGTTCATGGGTGATCCTGGACTGGAATCATGTCTGCGTATTACGTTGGGACGTCGTGAACAGACTCAGGTGGTTGTTGACACCATTAAACGTGTTTGGGAAGGACAGAAGGCATGAACGAGAAATACAGAGCTACTTTGAAGTCGGCAGAGACTGAGGATTGGCTCGACCTGCATGTCATCCGTCTCTTCAGCTACTATTGCGCGGTCTTCTTTGCCAAATTCGATATCCATCCGAACACGGTTACCATCTGGTCGATGGTTATCGGTGCCCTGAGTGCTGTATTCTTCGGCTGTGGTAGCTACTACTATGGTGGTACGCTGGGACTGGTCTATAACATCATAGCCATCATATTGCTCATGGTGGCCGACGTTTTGGACTGCACTGATGGACAGCTGGCACGTATGACGGACAAAAGGAGTCGCCTGGGACGCATACTCGACGGATTGGCAGGCTTTGCATGGTTCCTACCCATCTACCACGCACTCGTCTATCGCTTCTACCTCCATCACGACATCGAGTTTTCGCTGCTTGGCATTGACAACACGGAGCAGAATACCTACATTGCCACCGCCGTCGTCTATGTGCTGGCATTAATGGCAGGCTTTGGCGGCCTCCAAATCCAGCAGCGACTCGCTGACTACTACATTCAGGTACACCTCTTCTTCCTGAAGGGCGAGATGGGCGCCGAACTCGACAATTCGCGCCGCCAGCAGGAAATCTACGACCAGATGACTCCTGAGACTCACTCAAAGGCCGAACGCTGGTTCCAGAAATCTTACATCGAATACACCAAGAAGCAGGAAGCCGTCACTCCACAGTTCCAGCGGCTCATGGCCCGTCTGCGCGAGAAGTTCGGCTCGACCGATAACGTGCCGGCTGAGTTCCGCGAGAAGTTCCGCCAGCAGTCCCTGCCCGTCATCTTCTGGAACGGACTGATGACCTTCAACTTCCGCGAGTTCTGGCTCTTCCTTTTCTGCCTGCTTGACATTCCCGTGGCTCACTTGCTCTTCGAGATTATCGTCTTGGGACTGATCTACAAGTATGTCAACTATCGCCACGAGTCCTTCTGCCGTCAATTGGCCGACAAACTATGAAGTGGACTAAGCAGCGGCTCAACAACCTGTTCTTCGTCGTCGGCGTATTGGCCTGTGTCGTCATGTTGCTGACGTTCGATGTCAGCTTTGTCGAGCTGTGGCAGCACCTCTGCCATGCCGGCTACTGGCTCATCCCCATTGTCGGCGTCTGGCTGTTTATCTATGGCATCAATGCCTGGTCGTGGTACACCATCATCCGCAGCAAGTGTGATGCCGACGGCGAGCATGTGGGCTTCTGGCGCGTCTATCGTTTGACCATCACGGGCTATGCCCTGAACTACGCCACGCCCGTCGGCGGTCTTGGTGGTGAGCCTTACAGGGTCTTGGAGCTGTCGAAGGATGTCAGCACACAGCATGCCACCTCGTCAGTCATCCTCTATGCCATGATGCACTTCTTTGCCCACTTCTGGTTCTGGTTCACCAGCATCTTCATCTATCTGGCACTGGCTGCTGCTGGCGACCTGCCTATCAACACGCCCATAGCCACCGTGCTGGGCATCATCATCCTCTTCTGTCTGCTTGCCTTCTACGTCTTTTCCAAGGGCTACCGCAACGGGCTGGTGGTGAACGTGCTCAGCTGGATAGGCCATATTCCGGGACTCAAGGGCTGGAGCAGTCGCTTTCGTGAGAAGCATGCTGAGTCGCTGCAGAATATCGATGAGCAGATTGCCGCCCTCCATGCCGAGGACAAGCGCGCCTTCTACAAGAGCCTCCTGCTCGAGTATCTTTCGCGCATCGTCCAGAGTTCCGAGGTGCTGTTCATGCTGCTGCTTTTCGGCATCGACAACGGCGGCGGGTTCTCAGGCCTGCTGATTACCTATCTCCACAGCATCCTCATCGTCTCGTTCACCACGCTCTTTGCCAACCTCATCGGTTTCCTGCCCATGCAGCTTGGTGTCCAGGAGGGTGGCTTCGTCCTTTCCATCGCCGCCCTCGGCCTCTCAGCCGCCCTTGGCATCTTCGTGAGTATCATCTGCCGCGTACGTGAGATTATCTGGATAGCCATTGGCATGCTCTTAATGAAATTAAAAGATTAACGTTGAAATATAGAAACATGTTTGGAGTAATACTTGCTGCGGGAATGGCCAAGCGCTTGCGCCCGCTCACCGATACTAAACCCAAGTGCCTGCTCGAAGTTGCTGGCCGCACCCTTCTGGAACGTACCGTCGATGCCATGCATCAGGCTGGCATCACGGAGTTTGTTGTCGTCACCGGCTATCGTGCTGACCAGATACGCGACTTCCTCACTAATCACTATCCACAATTCACCATCCACTTTCTCCACAATGCCGACTATGAGCACAACAACAACATCTATTCCCTATGGATGTCGGGCAAGGTTGTCCGCGACAAGGAGTTCCTGCTGATGGATAGCGACATCCTCTGCGACCCTGCTGCCGTCGTCCGCATTGCCGCTGAACAGGAGTCGGCCCTTGCCGTCAACTGCCATGAGATGGGCGAGGAGGAGATGAAGGTCGTTGTCGATGCCAAATGCCGCATCACTGAAATCTCCAAGACCTGCCGTCCTGAGGAAGCGATGGGTGAGAGTGTGGGCATTGAGCACGTCACCGCCGACTATAGCGAGGCCCTGTTCCGTGAGCTCGACCAGATGATTACGAACGAGGGACTCATTGACATCTTCTACGAACGAGCCTTCGAGCGACTCATTCCCCAGGGCCACACCTTCCGCGTTGTCGATACCACCTCCTATTTCTCTTATGAGCTCGATACGCCAGAAGACTTTGAGCGTGCCCAGCAGCTCATGCCTCGAGAGCTGCTTTGATATCTCATTATAGCAACTTACTAGCTAAATTCACTGAAATTACTAGGTAAATTCACTGAATTTGCAATGTAAATTCACTGAATTTGGTTTGTAAATTCACTGAATTTGGTTTGTAAATTCACTGAATTTAGTATGTAGGTGCTATTGTTTGTAATTTTTTCGTTTGACTGAGATGATGAGAGGGATGCGGGGCGGGCCCGGGTCTCTGGACTCCCAGTTATATAACAACTTGGCTTCTGAGGGGATTGGATAGGGCTTTGTTGGTGCAAGAGCCTATGTTGCCGAGTCAGAGGACATAGGTTAACTCGTTTTTGCCTATACGCAAAATACCTTGCGCCTGTACGCAAAATATCCTCGCCTTAACGCAAAATCAAACTTCCAAAAAAAGTCACTTCGTTGTCATTTATTAATAAATAGCACGCTATTTATTAATAATTTACACGCTATTTATTAATAAACGCGATTTACAGCCTGTTCGGATTGATGGACTAAAATACCGCTAATTGTCACATCTTCTATAAAATATGGCTTGAATCATGTTAAAGTCTGTGTTTTCTAGCTAATGATTGAAGGAAATGTTGTAACTTTGCAATGCAAAGTTTGTAAATCAGACGTTAAGATATGGCAAAGATAACTGTACAGGACACACAGGTAACCGTCGTAAGTATCGATGAGCGCGACTACATCTCGCTCACAGATATGGTGCGTAATATAGAAAACGGGCTGGCACTTATAGAAAAGTGGCTCCGTAACAAGAACACCATCGAATTCCTCGGTATCTGGGAGTCTATGTATAATCCGAATTTTAATTCCCCCGAATTCGAGGGAATTAAAAATGCAGCGGGTCTGAATCGCTTCATCCTCTCTGTAAAGCAATGGGTGGAGAAGACCAACTCGCGCGGAATCATTGCCAAGGCTGGCCGCTACGGCGGCACGTATGCCCATAAGGACATTGCCTTTGAGTTTGCCACATGGGTATCACCCCAGTTCAAGCTCTACTTGATTCAGGAGTTCGAGCGCATGAAGACAGACGAGCAGAAGCAGCTCGGATGGACGGCAAAGCGTGAACTGTCCAAAATCAACTACCGCATTCATACGGATGCCATCAAACAGAACCTGATTCCTGAAGAAGTAACCCCAGCACAGGCCAGCATTATCTATGCGGAGGAGGCGGACGTGCTCAATGTGGCCATGTTCGGACAAACGGCCAAGCAATGGCGTGAAGCTCATCCTGACTTAAAAGGAAACATCCGTGACTATGCCTCCATCAATGAGCTGATTTGCCTTGCCAACATGGAGAACATCAATGCCGTGCTCATTGATGAAGGTGTTCCGCAGAGGGAAAGACTGATACGTCTCAACCAAATTGCCATTAATCAGATGCGTGTGTTGGAGAACGATGAGAATAGGAACTTGTTAAAATAACATGAGCGGATAGGACATTACATATAGAAACAACATAAGAAGCGTTGACTTTTTGATTCTTATTCCAGAAATTTCGCCAAAATATCTACCGAGAAGAGAAGCGTTGATGCTCGCGTTTAGGCGCGGGCTGAGACTTTATCTGGTAGAACGGCGTTTGGCGATGCCTCTGAACTGGATGCGGAATCAGTACCGCGCCGATTTTATCAGAACCCAAACAAATATAATCACAAAACGTATATAATAATGAAACATCTGACTTTCTGGAGAAACATCTTCGTAATGGCCGCTGCCATGCTCTCCCTCACCTCTTGCAACAGCAATGACAACGAGCAGGAAAAGCCGTTTACGACAGACCCTGTGGAGCAAACCAAGTTCTTTGTCTGCGAGGCGAGCGGCGAGACTCGGGGCACGACCGCCGTCATCGACACCCTTTTCACTGAGGACGACATAGATTGGTTCAACGTCAGCACCCGCGAAATCAGGTTCAAGAAGCAGGACGAGCAGCTATTCAATAAGCTGATGAAGAACTATCACAAAGAGGGGTTGGAGTTTCGCCTCGGCGAGAGTCTCCTGTTCGAGGTCAGCCGTTTCGTGTCCGACTTTGACAGCCGTGTATTCACCGACCTCGTGCTGCACTATTCCACGATTGGCGAGGACGAGGGCAATCCCCGCTACTACCTGCACGACTGCTATCCAGCCCAGTTCATCGACGATGAGCGCACGCAGGCCAATATCAAGAAAAATGCTGTGCAATGGGAGACCTTTACTAAATATCTTGAAGGCAAAGGCAAACTGAAGAAGTAAATGATGAAAATGGTTGGAGGGAAATAAATTATTTTTCTTTTTTTGCAATTAGGGGTATTTGATTTGGCTGTTCGAGGGTCTTATATACGATTAAAGACCAAAGATACACTTATGGATTACAGTAAACAAGAGTTTGAACGCCTGTTCAAAGACAACTATCCGCACATGTATCGCATGGCATTCTCGATGTTGGAGAACGCCGACGATGCCAAGGATGCCGTGCATCAGGTGTTCGCCCAAGTCTGGAGGTGCAAGCCACAAATATCCGAGGGTAGCATCCGCGGCTACCTGTTGGCTGCCACCCGAAATCAATGCCTACACATGCTACGCTCACGGCAGTTGCAGCGGCAGATGGAAGAAGAGTTGCAACGAGACACGGCCACAAGCGAGAGCAAGAAACGCGAGGAACTGCTACAGCAACTTCAGCAAGTCATCGACAGTAACCTGACGGAGCAAGACCGGCGTGTGTTGAGTCTGCACTACGACGACGAGATGACCTACGAAGAGACGGCCACGATGCTGGGCATCAGTGCTTCGGCGGTGAACAAGCACATCACGCGGTCACTGGCAAAAATCAGACAAACCCTTAAAATTGCAAAGTAATATGAAAAAAGAAAATATCGACAAGAGAATAGGTATGCCCGACGTGGACGCAGAGTGGGCACGATTTGAGCGCGAGGTTATCGCTAAGAACACCAAGCCAAGGATGCTACGTATGGTTGTATGGGCAGGTGGCATTGGCATTGCTGCCGCTATTGCCTTGCTGTTTGTGCTGAATATGGATAAAGAGGAATCGGCAGACTTGCCCGTGATGGCACAGCAAGCAGAAGGGCAACGCCAGACGACACAACCGACAGAAACACAACGCCAAGCGCCGCAGTCGAAAGAAGAACAGCCGTTGGTGGCACAGGTGCCTTCCGAAAAACCTCTCCCCAGAATCAGGGAAAACGAGCATGACGTCACCATGCGTCTTGCAGGTACAAGTTTTAAAGACGAGAACCTTTTGGCTCCCCTCGATTCTGAGTTGCAGGGCCACATCGCCGGACTGAACTTGGATGACAAACCCATCCGCTTCGTGACGGAAAAGAACCGGCCGGCATTGCCTTATTTATGGGAGCGTGACACCGTATTGGCCTTGGTCAACGGAAAAGAAGACCCGGACTTCCTGCGCTATCTGAGTGGAATGTCTCATTGGTCGATGAGCAACGTCTACGACTACTTCTTTGAAAGGAACCAGTTGTTCCTCATGCAATCCCTTCCCTCCAAGGAAATGCAGGCAGCACTCTACGACCCGTCCCTGTTTGAAGACCGCGACATCAAGTTGGTCGTAGATTACCAGACCAAGCCGTTTACGCCCGTCAGCCAGCTCACTTCGGAACAGATTAAGTCGCGTCGCCTGGCTTACCTCCAGAACAAGTATCAAGCTGGCTTCAGCAAGAATAGCGCTCAAGATTACTATTCGCCCGACCTCTACGATACCCCCGCTGAAGAACGCCTCTTCGGATTGACGGCAGCCAAGTGCCGCAGATACGGACAGCAACACGAGTATTTCGGTCCTATGGGCAGCGACAGCCACGGCGTCTACACCCCCCTGATTCGCGACGTGGTAATGACCACCCATGATGATGCGTGGTGGGAGAACGGCGAAGTATGGGTCCTCAAAGACGACCCGTATTTCAATCATATTGTTGACGACATCCTACAGACGGCCACCCGCGCCGAATCATCTGCGGTGACGAGCGGCGACAGCATCGTCCGGCTGGCATTCATCTTTGGCGGAAAGGTCATAGAAGGACAGCAGAACGACCTGCTAAGTGGCATGCAGAAAAAACTCTACGAGCAAGTAAAGAAGAGCAGCTTCGCGTTCAAGCCCGACGAGGATGCGCCGTCCTGGTGGTGGGGCGAGGCCTATAACTCCACCACGTCGCAGCGCCAGCTGTGGATGCATCTACATTCCGTTGACAAGCTCTATGCTACCGACTGCCCCGAACTGCTTAGCAACCGACGACATATAGAAGGCACGGTGACCGACGAGAAAGGCGAGCCTCTGGCCGAAGCCAGCGTCGGCATAGGCTTCGTTACACCCTGGGACGCCGTCACCACTGACAGTCAAGGCCACTTCGACCTGTGGATGCCCTTCCGCGATGCCACCATCCGCGTGACCCATGTAGGCTATCACACAATCCTTCATACTATCCAGCCCGCCGACACCATCCTGAACTTCCGCATGAAGGATGCGACAAAAATTAAAGAAGTGAAGGTGATACCCAAGAAGAAATCGGAACAATAAGAACGAAAATGACAATGAAGAAAACCATCCTGTCAATCATCCTCGCCGCCGCCACCCTCACCGCGACGGCGCAAGACAAACTTATCTGCGTGGCCGAAAAGCCGGCTTCATGGAAAAAGGGAAAACCGAAGAAGACGCTGTTCGACAGCGAGATGGCGTGGCTGCTGATGCCGCAGGAAGCGGCATTCGGCGTGGAATGCATCCCGTCGTTCTCGCCGGAGTGGACGCTTACCTACGACTCCGTGGCCCGTTCGCTTGTCTATCGTGAGGCACAGACGAGCATCTGGCACACCACGTTCCAAGCCACGCACAAGAAAAAGAAGATTGGCGAGAAACGGTACAAATGGGTTCCCCGGAAGCGTCCGAAGGGCTACGTTGCGCCCGAAGTCAAGACATTCACGATGGCCGTCAGCGATGACCAAACGGCGATGCTGCGGGCTGTTTGGAAGACCAGCTGCGCCAGTTCCTCGGTTTCGCCGCAGCCCGCCAGCATCGCGGCGGCTGTCCAAAAAAGTAGTTTATTCATTTTTAATGGTTTTAATTACGTATTTGCGGGCATAGTTACGAAGATTTTCGGAAACGGCAAAGGAAAATCTTTGTTTTTTCCTTATTTACTTTTTGCGTTTCCAAATTTTTTCGTACCTTTGCACCGCCGTTGGAGAAGGCCCCACTCGTAGACAGGGGAACCAGCGGAAAGATAAATTGCATAGGAATATGAAAGTATTAAAGTTTGGCGGAACGTCCGTAGGTTCCGTGAAGAGCATTTTGAGCTTAAAGAAAATTGTTGAGGCAGAAGCCGGACGGGGGCCTGTCATCGTAGTAGTCAGTGCCTTGGATGGCATCACCGACAAGTTGATTGCCACGTCGCAGATGGCACTCAAGGGTGACAAACGCTATCGTGATGAGTTTGAGGGCATCGTTGAGCGTCATCATCAGATGATAGACACGATCATCAACGACCCCAAGAAGCGTGAGGACTTATTCAAACGTGTAGATTCGCTTTTCGAGCAGTTGAAGAGCATCTACTTCGGCGTGTATCTGATTCACGACCTGTCGAAGAAGACGGAGGACGCCATTGTCAGTTATGGCGAGCGCCTCAGTTCGAACATCGTGGCTTCACTCGTCAAGAACGGTGTCCGCATGAACTCACGCGACTTTATCCGTACTGAGAAGAAGCAGGGTAAGAACGTGATTGATGCCGACCTGACCACGGAACTGGTGAAGGAGGCCTTCAAGGACATCAACGATAAGACGATATATGTGGTGCCGGGCTTCATTGCCCGCGACCGTGACTCGCACGAGACGACCAACCTGGGTCGTGGCGGCTCTGACTACACGGCTTCTATCATTGCTGCCGTGCTGGATGCCGACGTACTGGAGATATGGACGGACGTGGATGGCTTCATGACAGCCGACCCAAAGGTCATTAAGAGTGCCTATACCATCAACGAACTGAGCTATGTGGAGGCGATGGAGCTTTGCAACTTCGGTGCCAAGGTCATCTATCCGCCGACCATCTATCCCGTCTGCATCAAGAACATACCTATCAAGGTGAAGAACACCTTTAACCCTGAGCATCCGGGAACCCTCATCAAGGACCATATTGAGAACGACCTGAAGCCCATCAAGGGTATCTCGAGCATCAAGGGTACGACCCTGATTACCGTTACCGGTCTCTCGATGGTAGGTGTCATCGGCGTCAACCGCCGTATCTTCACCACACTTGCCGATCGCGGCATTTCCGTCTTCATGGTCAGTCAGGCCTCTTCAGAGAACTCCACCAGTATCGGTGTGCGCGACGAGGATGCCCAGGCCGCCGCTGAGGTGCTGAACGAGGAGTTTGCCAAGGAGATTGAGACGGGCGCCATGTTCCCCATGCAGGTAGAGAGTGGCTTGGCCACCATCGCCATCGTGGGTGAGAACATGAAGCAGACGCCGGGTATCGCCGGTAAGCTGTTCGGAACATTAGGACGCTCAGGTATCTCCGTGATTGCCTGTGCTCAGGGTGCCTCCGAGACCAATATCTCGTTCGTCGTCGACGGCCGCTTCCTGCGCAAGTCGCTCAACGTGTTGCACGACTCGTTCTTCCTGTCAGAATACAAGGTGCTCAACCTCTTCATCTGCGGTATCGGAACTGTTGGTGGTATGCTGCTTGAGCAGATTCGCACCCAGCAGCAGTTCCTGATGCAGTCACGTCGCCTGAAGCTGAACGTGGTCGGCATTTCCGATGTCGACAACTTCGTACTCGACCGCGACGGCATCGACCTCGACAACTACGAGAAGATATTGCGTGCCGGCTATCCTGCCAATACCGAACACATGAAGGAGGAGATTGTGAAGATGAATATCTTCAACTCCGTCTTCGTCGACTGCACCGCCAGCCGCCAGATAGCCTCCCTCTATCAGACGTTCTTAGAGCATAACATATCCGTTGTGGCAGCCAACAAGATTGCAGCCTCCAGCGACTATGACAGCTACCTGAAGCTGAAGCAGACGGCCCGCGACCGTGGTGTCTGGTTCCGCTATGAGACCAATGTGGGTGCCGGACTGCCTATCATCGGCACCATCAACGACCTGTGCAACTCAGGCGATAAGATACTGAAAATCGAGGCGATACTGTCGGGAACGCTCAACTTTATCTTCAACGAGATTGCCGCCGACGTGCCCTTCTCTGAGACCGTCCGCCGTGCCAAGGAGCAGCGTTACTCCGAGCCCGACCCGCGTATCGACCTCTCAGGTACTGACGTCATCCGTAAGCTGGTCATCCTGACCCGTGAGGCTGGCTACAAGGTGGAGCAGGAAGATGTAGAAAAGCACTTGTTCGTGCCTAATGACTTCTTCGAGGGTTCTATCGATGACTTCTGGAAGCGTCTGCCCGAACTGGATGCCGACTTCGAGGCTCGCCGCAAGGTATTGGAAGCCGAAGGCAAGCGCTGGCGCTTCGTAGCCACGATGGAAGCCGACGAGGAAAACCCGTCGTCGTTCAAGACCAGTGTTGCCCTGAAGGAAGTACCCTCCGACCATCCGTTCTATCCGTTGGAAGGTTCTAACAACATCGTACTGCTCACCACCGAGCGCTACAAGGAGTATCCCATGCTCATCCAGGGCTATGGTGCAGGTGCTGCTGTGACGGCTGCAGGTGTGTTTGCCAATATCATGTCAATCGCCAACATTTAATAATGAAACACCTTATTATATTAGGCGACGGTATGGCCGACCACAAGGTGGAACGCCTTGGTGGAAAGACATTATTGCAATACGCCCGTCCTAAATATATGAACCGCTTGGCACGTGAAGGCCGTTGTGGACGGCTTATCACGGTGCCCGACGGTTTCCCGCCTGGTTCTGAGGTGGCCAATACCGCCATCTTAGGCTACGACCTGAATAAGGTGTACGAAGGTCGGGGACCGTTAGAGGCCGCTTCCATAGGTTATGAGATGTCAGCCGACGACTTTGCCATCCGCTGCAATATTATTACCCTTGAGGATGGCCGCATCATCACCCATAATGGCGGCAACCTGGAAACTGCCGACGCCCGTGTGCTTATTCAGTATCTGAACGAGCATTTAGGTAACGACCGTGTACGCTTTATTACGGGCATCCAGTATCGGCATCTGCTTGTCATCCGTGGTGGCTCGAAGCACATCGTATGTGCTCCGCCTCACGACCATCCCAATGAGCCGTGGCGTCCGCTCTTGGTGAAGGCTGAGGAGAATGCTCCTGTCGAGCCTGGCAGGATGACTGCCCAGGAGACGGCCGACTTGATCAATAAGCTGATTCTGAAGTCGCAGGAGCTGCTGGCGAATCATCCGTTTAACGTCGAGCGTGCTAAGCGTGGCGAGCGTCAGGCAAACAGCATCTGGCCGTGGTCTGGCGGCTATCGCCCCTCGATGAAGTCCCTGCAGGAGTTATATCCGCAGGTGAAGACTGGGGCTGTCATCTCGGCTGTTGACCTCATTCGCGGTATTGGTCATTATGCCGGACTGCGTATCATTGAGGTACCTGGAGCCACGGGACTTGCCAACACCAACTATGAAGGCAAGGCGCAGGCAGCCATTGATGCCTTGAAGACCGACGACTTTGTATTCGTCCACGTAGAAGCTACCGACGAAGCAGGACATGATGGTGATGTAGAGCTAAAATTAAAAGCCATCGACTATCTGGACAAACGCCTCATCAAGCCCGTTTTGGAAGCTATTCAGCAGATGGACGAGCCGGTCTGTGTGGCTGTCCTTCCTGACCATCCTACTCCGGTCGAACTGCGTATCCATGTCAATGAGCCGGTACCGTTCATCATCTGGCATCAGGGCATCACTCCCGACGAAGTCCAATACTACGACGAGGAGAGTTGCGTCAGCGGTTCTTACGGTCTGCTGCGTCTGCAAGAGTTCATGCAAACATTTATCAACGAAGGATGATAGAAAACAAGCACTGTCTGAAAGTCATACTCACAGCTATCATAAGCATCATGTTCCTGCCACAGTCAAAGGCTCAGGAATATGATGCTCTGGCATATATGGACAGTGTGGAGTTTTCGTTGATTACCTGTTCGCCCCATGAGGAGATTTACAGTCTCTACGGTCATTCCGCCCTCCGGGTGCGCGACCTGCACCGGGGCAAGCAGAACGATGCCGTCTTCAATTGGGGAGTTTTCAATTTCAACAAACCTTTTTTCGTGCTTCGCTTCGTATTCGGACTTACCGACTATGAGTTGGGCATTGTCGGTTTTCAGGTGTTCTGCGATTACTACCGTCATTGGGGCAGTTCCGTGACGGAGCAGTTCTTGAACCTGACCTCCGAGGAGAAACGGGATCTGAGCTACGCCTTGGAGAACAACTACCGTCCTGAAAACAGAATTTACCGGTATAACTACTTCTACGACAATTGCTCTACCCGTCCGCGTGACATCATTCTGCGGAGTATCAAGGGTGAAGTACGCTATGAGGCCGAGGGACACCATTCAACGACCTTTCGCGAACTGATACGTGAGAAGACCCGTCATCACGACTGGGCGACTTTTGGTAACGATATGCTCTTGGGGGTCAAGGCTGACCTGAAGATCAGCCGTCAGGAGCAGGAGTTCTTGCCTGACCGTCTGCTTTATGACTTCGACCATGCTCAAATCAAGGGGGCTGACGGAAGTTGGCGCCCGCTCATTAAGAATCGCAAGATGCCTGTGAAGCCTGGTGTTCAGATGGTGGTACGTGACTTCTCCGTGTCGCCGACGGTCTGTGCCCTATTGGTGCTGCTGGTGACGACGGCGTTATTCGTCTGGGAATGGAAACGCCACAAGACCTTCAAATACTGGGATGCAACGTTGATGCTGCTATATGGTCTGGCGGGTTGTTTGTTGACGGTCATGTTGTTCTCGCAACATCCGACGACGAGCACCAATCTGCAGGTTTTGCTGGTGAACCCCGTACACCTGTTTTACCTGCCTGCTATCCTGCGACGCCGCAAGACCCGTTATTGGCTTGTGCTGCTGACGATGGTCTGCCTGTTCTATATTGGCAGCATTTTCCAGCATTATGCTGAAGGAATGTTGATTTTGGCATTGTGTTTGCTATTACGAATTTGGATACATTGGAAGAATGAGAAATAAACATCTATATATCACCCTGCTGGCCATCCTCGGTTTCACTCCTGAGATGTTGGCTCAAAGCAAGATACAATATGCACCGCGACTGGTGGTCAATATCACCATTGACCAGTTGCGGACGGACTATATGGAGGCGTTTGCTCCCCTCTATGGCAACGAAGGCTTCAAGCGTCTGCTGCAGCAGGGAATGGTGTTTACCAATGCCAATTATCCGTTCAGCCCTATTGATCGCGCTTCGGCTACCGCTTCAGTGGCAACGGGTGTCTCTCCTTATTATCATGGTATCGTCAGCGAGCAGTGGCTCAATCGCGAGACATTACGCCCCGTTTACTGTACTGGCGCCAGTCAGACACCTGACGAACTGTTGACATCGACCATCGGCGACGAACTGAAAGTGTCGACTGAGGGGAAATCCAAGGTTTACAGCATCGCCCCTTTCAACGATGCAGCCATTCTGTCAGTCGGTCATGCTGCCAACGCAGCCTTCTGGATTGATGACAAGGATGGTATGTGGCATACGTCGACCTATTATCTGGCCCAGCTCCCCACATGGCTCCTGACCTTCAATGCACTTCATGCACCTGCTACCGACAGTGGGAAGCAGACGTGGGAACCTTTCATCGAATTATCGGGCAAATTCAACTACTTCCAGCATGCCGAGAACTCACAGAAGCCCTTTAAGCATAAGTTTACGGGTGCAAACCGCTTCCAGCAACTGAAGGCCAGCGGTCTGGTCAATGAGTTTGTCACCGAACTGGCTCAGCAATGCGTGACGCAGGAGACGATGGGGACTGATCGCGTGACAGATTATCTGGTGGTCAACTACTATGCCGGCACGTTCAATCATCTGCCTATGTCAGAATGTCAGATTGAGCTGCAGGATACCTATGTCCGTCTGGATCGTGAACTGGGACGCTTTATCAGTAGTGTCGAGAAAAAGGTTGGTGCCGAACATGTACTCTTTGTAGTCACTTCGACGGGGTGCAGCGATGCCGAGAGTGCCAACTACGAGAAATACCGCATCCCGACGGGAACGTTCTACATGAACCGTTCGGCCAATTTGCTCAATATGTACTTGGGAGCCATCTGGGGACAGGGACGCTATGTGGAGTCGTGCTTCCGCAACCAGATGTTCCTGAACCAGAAGCTGTTGGAGTCGAAGCGTATCTCCATGAATGATGCCTGTCAGCGCGCTCAGGAGTTCCTGGCACAGTTGTCGGGCGTGCGCAATGTCTATAGCGGACTGCAACTGCTGACCAACATCAACGATCAGACACAGAAAATACGTAATGGCTATAATGCCTCCCATTGTGGTGATATCCTCATCGAGGTGTCACCAGGTTGGAAACTCTACAACGAAGATAATCAGGACACTCAGTTATCGCGTGCCTCGTTCGTGCAGTTCCCCATCATTTTCTATGGTGGCGGTACGAAGGCAGGACGCATCAGCGACCACGTGACCGTAGACCGCATTGCACCTACGATTGCCAAGTCCATCCGCATTCGTGCTCCGAATGCCTGCTCTTCGGAACCCTTGTTCTGACCCCCCCATATTACCCATGGGCCTCATTGGTCCCATTAGCCCCATAATAATAATAAAACAAACAACAAGATATGAATTTTACGAAGATTTTGAAATCATTGTTCGGCGACAAGTCCTCGCGCGACATGAAACTGATTCAGCCCCTCGTTGAGAAGGCCAAGTCGTTCACACCGCAGGTTGAGGCCATGAGCAATGACGAGCTGCGTGCCCGTACCAAGGCCATCCAGCAGCAGGTTCAGCAGTCTGCCAAGGAGCAGAAGGAGAAGATTGCCCAGTTGAAGGCAACGATTGAAGATACGCCCATCGACGAGCGTGAGACCATCTTCAATCAGATTGACAAATTAGAGAAAGAAGCCCTTGAGGTCTATGAGAAGGCCCTCGACGAGGTGATGTTCGAGGTATTCGCCATCGTCAAGGAGACCGCCCGCCGCTTTGCCGAGAACGAGGAAACCGTGGTTACGGCCACAGAATTCGACCGCGAACTGGCTGGTGACCCGAAGAAGGATTTTATTACTATCGACGGCGACAAGGCCATCTATCACAACCACTGGACAGCCGGAGGCAACGACCTGAAGTGGGAAATGATACACTACGACGTGCAGCTCTTTGGTGGTACCGTGCTCCATCAGGGTAAGATTGCCGAGATGGCTACGGGTGAAGGTAAGACGCTGGTGGCTACGCTGCCTGTCTTCCTGAATGCTCTGACGGGTAACGGCGTACACGTGGTGACGGTGAACGACTACCTGTCGAAGCGTGACTCTGAGTGGATGGGACCGCTCTACATGTTCCACGGTCTCAGCGTCGATTGTATTGACAAGCATCAGCCTAACTCCGAGGCCCGCCGTCGTGCCTATCAGGCTGATATCACCTTTGGTACGAACAACGAGTTCGGTTTCGACTACCTGCGCGACAATATGGCGACGTCGCCTGCTGACCTTGTGCAACGTGCCCATAACTACGCCATCGTCGATGAGGTCGACTCCGTGTTGATAGACGATGCCCGTACACCTCTTATTATTAGTGGACCCGTGCCCAAGGGCGATGACCAGATGTTTGAGGAGTACCAGCCGTTGGTCGAGAGACTCGTAGGTGTACAGCGCCAGTTGGCTACCCAGTACCTGGCCGAGGCCAAACAGAAGATTAGCGAAGGTAACCGTCTGTTGGAGGAAGGTCAGAAGAAAGAGGGCCAGCAGTTGCTCGACGAGGGCTTTCTGTCGCTCTACCGTTCGCACAAGGCGCTGCCTAAGAACAAGCCGCTCATCAAGTATCTGTCTGAGGAAGGTATCAAGGCCGGTATGCTGAAGACGGAGGAAATCTATATGGAGAACAACAACCGTCGTATGCCTGAGTGCGTAGAGCCTCTCTACTTCGTCGTCGAGGAGAAGATGAACTCCTGCGACCTTACCGATAAGGGTACGGCTTGGCTGGCCAATCAGGTGAATGATGCCGAGCTCTTCGTGCTGCCCGACATTGCCGGACAACTCTCGACACTCGAGGGTGACAAGTCGCTCAGCGACCAGGAGCGTGTTGACAAGAAGGACGAGCTGATGGCTCACTACGCCGTCCAGTCAGAGCGTGTCCACACCTTGCAGCAGTTGCTCAAGGCCTACTGTATGTTCAACAAGGACGACGAATACGTGGTCATCGACGGCGAGGTGAAGATTGTCGATGAGCAGACGGGCCGTATCATGGAAGGTCGCCGCTGGAGCGACGGACTGCACCAGGCTGTCGAGGCCAAGGAGCACGTCAAGGTGGAGGCTGCCACGCAGACCTTTGCCACCATCACCTTGCAGAATTACTTCCGTATGTACCACAAGCTCGCTGGTATGACGGGTACCGCTTCTACCGAGGCTGGTGAGTTCTGGGACATCTACAAGCTCGACGTGGTGGAGATTCCCACCAACCGCCCCGTCATCCGTAACGACCAGGACGACCGCGTCTATAAGACTGCCCGCGAAAAGTACAAGGCTGTCATCGAAGAGATTGTGGCCATGCGTAATGCCGGTCGCCCGACGCTGATTGGTACAACCTCAGTCGAAATCTCCGAGTTGCTGAGCCGTATGCTCGATATGTACGTTAATCCTGAGACAGGTCGTCGCGAGGGTATTCCTCATCAGGTGCTGAACGCTAAACTGCACCAGAAGGAGGCCGACATCGTGGCACTCGCCGGTCAGCAGGATTCGCAGGGTAGGGGAGCCGTAACCATTGCTACCAATATGGCTGGTCGTGGTACCGATATCAAGCTTTCACCGGAAGTGAAGGCAGCCGGAGGTCTGGCCATCATCGGTACGGAGCGTCACGAGAGCCGCCGCGTCGACCGCCAGTTGCGTGGTCGAGCCGGCCGTCAGGGGGACCCGGGCTCTTCCGTCTTCTACGTTTCTCTCGAAGACAAGCTGATGCGTCTGTTTGCCTCTGAACGCATTGCCTCCGTCATGGACCGCTTAGGCTTCAAGGAGGGCGAGATGATTGAGTCGCCCATGATTTCCAAGAGCATCGAGCGTGCCCAGAAGAAGGTCGAGGAGAACAACTTCGGTATCCGTAAGCGCCTGATTGAGTATGACGACGTGATGAACAAGCAGCGTACAGTCATCTACGAGAAACGCCGCCACGCCCTGATGGGTGAGCGTATCGGCATGGATATTTCGAATATCATCTGGGACCGTGTCGTCAATATCATTGAGAACAACGACTATGCAGGTTGTAAGGAGGAGTTCCTGCACATCCTGTCAATGGAGGTGCCCTTCTCTGAAGAGGAACACATCAACAAGCAGCGTGAACAGTTGGAGGAAGAGGCTTTCCAGGCTGCTATCGGCAACTTCAGCCGTAAGACGGAACGCATCCGTGAAGTGGCACAGCCCATCATTGCTCAGGTTTATGAAAACCAGGGAGCCATGTATGAGCGTATCATGGTGCCCCTGACCGACGGTCGCCGTATGTACAACATACCCTGCAACCTTCGTGAAGCCTACGAGACTGAGTCGAAGTCGGTCGTCAAAGAGTTCGAGAAGGCCATCCTGCTGCACATCATCGATGACTCATGGAAGGAGAACCTGCGCCAGCTTGACGAACTGAAGCACTCCGTTCAGAACGCCAGCTACGAGCAGAAAGACCCGTTGCTCATCTTCAAACTTGAGAGTGCCAAGGTTTGGGACTCCATGATTAACGAGATGTACAACCGCATTACGTCAATCCTCACCCGTGCCCAGATTCCCGTAGTTGAGCAGGTGCAGGAAGCCGCTCCTGAGCAGCACACCCAGCGTCAGCAGTACACGGAGTCGAAACAGCAGGTTGGCGAGGAACAGCTTAGCGACCCCAACCAGCGCGCCGCCGCCCAGCACGACACCCGTGCCCAGCAGCCTCGCAACCCGGTCATCAAGGACAAACTGCCCGGCCGCAATGATCCTTGTCCCTGCGGTAGCGGCAAGAAGTTCAAGAACTGCCACGGACGTGGATTGGTGTAATCACTAAAAGAATACAATATAAAAGAGGGGTGGGTTACGTCTGTGAACCCACCCCTCATTTTGGTATAGAATCAAATCAGTCGAAGAATCCGGGCTGCTTGTAGGGAAGCCCGAGTTCGCGGTCAACGGTAGCCAGGATGCCCTGTACCTGACCCAGGGCGAACATACGGCCGAGGAGGGTGTAGCCTGCATTGTGGCCGTGACTCGACTCGTCCATGATGCCGCCAGGCTCATCCGTGAAGGTCATGCCATGGTCAACGCGCATTGGTAACTGCGGATTTTCCTTTTCGAAAATCTTGCACAGCTCGATGATGTCGGCCCGTCCGCCCAAGTGGCTGGCCTCCGTAAAGTCACCGTTGGGGAAGATGTGGCATGAGCGGAGGTGAACGAAGTGGGTGCGCGAAGCAAACTTCTTAGCCATCTCCACCACGTTGTTGTAGGCACCTGCCGAGAGGCTGCCGGCACAGAAGGTCAGTCCGTTGTGCTTGTTGGGAACGGCATCGAGGAACCACTGAATATCCTCTTCGGTGCGGACGATGCGCGGTAGGCCAAGAATCTCGATGGGGGGGTCATCGGGGTGTACGCACATGTTCATTCCACACTCCTCGCAGGTAGGCATGATGGCTTCAAGGAAATACTTCATATTTTCGCGTAACTGCTTCTTGTCTATTCCTTTATAAAGGTCAAGGAACTCGCGGAACTTCTGGATGGGAGCCTCGTCATTTTCGCTGAAGTTGCCACTGACGAAGCCCTGCGTCTTGATGACGATATTCTCTACCAGCTTATGCTCTTTCTCGGGCGTCATCGTCTTGGCCAACTCGTCGCACTCCTCTAACACGTTACGGCCTTGTCCTACGCCTGCAGGGAATTCAAACTTGCTCCATTCCTCGCGGGCACCTTCACGCTTCAGGATATAGATGTCGAAGTAGGCAAACTCGGCATAGTTGAAGTAGAGGTTCGTCGAACCGTTGGGGTTCGTGTGCAACAGGTCGGTACGGGCCCAGTCAAGCACGGGCATGAAGTTGTAGCAGATGCAATGGATGCCCTCAGCCGACAGGTTGCGCAGGCTCTCCTTATAGACTTCAATCTGGTGGTCGCGGTCGGGGCCGCCGTACTTGATGGTCTCTACCACGGGCAGACTCTCCACCACGCTCCATCTCATACCGTAGCTCTCGATATATTCGCGCAGGTCACGAATCTTTTCTCTTGTCCACACCTCGCCGAGGGGTACGTCGTGCAGGGCGGTAACGATGCCCTCAACACCAATTTGTCTTAACATGGCAAGCGTAATCTTGTCTTTCTTGCCAAACCATCTCCAAGTTCTTTCCATAGTTTTGCGGTTTTAATGGGTTTTGTTGTATTTCTTTTGTTGTTTCTTGCCCCAACGATAGAAGTAAGGCGGTATGTGCGTGTCGTTTGGGGTCAGATAATTCCGTAAGAGGGAGGATGCACCCTTAGACTTCGGAGGAACGTCCGAGAACATGGGCATGCTCTCATTTCCGTAGCGGTCGAGTGCCGTGACAGCATAGTAGACCGTCTGGCCTTTGGTGTGTGGCAGGTAGAGTCCTGTATTCGTAAGCCGCGTGGCAACGAGGTTGCGCGGGTCGTCGGTATCGGTGTCAATCGTCGTGGAGGCATATACATTATATAATAGGTATGGGCCACCTGACTGGTCCTTGGCACCGCTCCACGTCAGTTGGTCGGTTGTGCTGCCTCGGCTCAGGTTGACTCGGGTAGGGGGGGTAGGGTTCTTCTTGCCGGCCCATGTCATGGGAGGAATCAGGGCAGGGGCCTCGTCGAAGCTGCGGGCAAAGTCGTAGATACCGCGGGTGTTGTCAGTCAGGAACTTCGAGCGGAAGTAGCAATGGCCGATGTTGTTGTCACGCGAGAAGTTCATCTCACGGCTGACGTCAGACAGTACCCATTTCCCTTCAGCCGGCGACAGGAAGTAGATGCCGAGTCCGGCGGCGATGGTGCGTCCGTAGGAACGCTCCTGCCAGTCGAGGGCGAAGGGATAGAAGTTGTTATCCTTGAAGTACATCATCGGGTAGAGCTGGTCCATCAGACCGTCGCGCAACCATCCTTGGGCATCCTGGAAGACAGCGTTATAGGCGTTCCATCCTCCAGAGCGGTAGCGGCTCAGGTCGCCCGATTTTCCTATGGGTGAGCACGACAGTTTGACCCAGGGCTTCAGCGATTTCACCGCTTGGTTTATCTTTCGCACGATGCTGGTAATGTTGTCCCGTCTTCCTCGTTCCTCGTTCTTCGCTCCTCGTCCTTTGACCTTGGGCCATGTCTCGGGGTAGCGGATATAGTCGAGGTGGATGCCGTCGATGTCGTAGTTGTGGGTCACCTCGGCACAGATGTTGGCTATGTAGTCACCCGTTTGAGGAAGTTCAGGATTCATGAAACCGTCCTGCCCGATGCTGCGGGCCAACTTCGGGTTCTTGCGCTTGAAGTCCTTGAAACGGGACTCGCTGGTCTTGCCCACGGGGATGGTCACTATCCACGCATGGCATTCCATGCCCCGCTTGTGGCACTCGTCGACGATGAACTGCAGGGGGTCATAGCCCGGATTCTTGCCGTGGGTGCCTGTCAGGCACATGTCGAAAGGTTCGATGCTGGAGGGGTAGATGGTCGAGGCTCGTACGCGTGTCTGGATAAGTACGGTGTTGATGTTCACTTGCTTCAATTGGTCCAGTATGCGTGTCATTTCCTTCTTCTGGGCCGCCGCCGTCTTGGCGTACGGCCAGTCAATGCCGCCGATAGTAGTCAGCCAAACGGCTCGTACCTCATGTTTCTGAGCCTGCATCGTCAGGCTCAGAAACATCAATATCAGGATGATTTTTGCTCTCAATTTGTTATTTCCTTTAAATTTGGCTGCAAAATTACGATATTTTTTTCATTTCTCAAATAAAAGTATTAACTTTGCAATCAAAATTTTTGCGAAATGATATCGTTTACTTTGAGTCTTATTGCTCTCGTATTTGGTTATCTGCTCTACGGACGCTTCGTTGAACGGGTGTTCGCCCCTGATGACCGTGTGACGCCCGCCGTGGCTAAGGCCGACGGACTTGACTACATCGTGCTTCCCAACTGGAAGATTTTCATGATTCAGTTCCT
>CALDLA010000097.1 GCA_937898415.1 uncultured Prevotellaceae bacterium
ACGTATGCTGTCGATACTCCAGACCGAGGAAGGCATTCTTCACTTTCTCAGCCGTCACGAAGTTGTCACGGTCAACAATTTCCTTGTAATACTTGTCGATGCGGGCCTTGATCTTATCCAACTCCATATTGACGTTGCGGGCCATGACGCTCTTGCCAGTGGCACGACCGCCTTTGGTTTCCCAGAGGTCAGGCTTGCAGTCCACTTTGCAACTGAACTGGCACTGTGTTCCGTCAACTGTGATACGACCCATTACGGGGTACGTTCCATCCTTCTTTAACTTCTCCCTCTTGAGGTAGAAAATGATACTGTAGGTACTCTTCATTTTTACACTAATTTTATGTTTAACTTTCAGTTTGCAAAATTAGTCAATGCCGAGCATCCGATTTCTACGCAAATCTATTCAAATTTCGGCAACTCGTGCCAAAGTCGGTTCAATTTATCAAACTCGTTGAATATCAGCCGTTTCAGTGTCTGAAAGTAACCTATTTGCCTCGATTTTCACAATTTCAGAAACAAGTTACGAATTAGATACTTAAATCTTTCCTTCATACCGTACTCAAGTTGCAGTCCACTGTTCTCATCATTCCGCAGTTTCCATCCAAATCCCCTGATTTGCAACGATTTTTCCGCTTTTCTCCTCTTTTGTTATCCGATGGCTGGTTTGTTGCAAATAAATGGCCTATATAGCATTGCTAAGTGACCCATTTAGCATTCCTATCTCGGTAGGCGTGCAAAAAACGACTGTCCAATTGTCTCAATTGTCACAGGCGAGGCTAACTGTACTTTTTCTGCACAAATTTGCGTTTTGACCTAACACCTAACATTTTCTTCGGAAACGCCTTTCTACAAAGGGAATGCGCGATGTTAGGTCTACTGGCAAGAGGTAACATAGAGGTAACATCAGAGGTAACATTTCCGATGTGTGAGGGACTCTATTCGAAAGGTGGCGGGTAGCGGGCCTGTAGGTGCCGGGTAACGGAGCTTTACCCGGCAGCAAGCTCTGAGTTTAGTCGGAGCAAAGGGGGGAGTTTGCTCCGACTAAAACCACAAGGCCTCCGATGTTAGGTCTCATGTTAGGTCTATGTTACCTCTATGTTAGGTCTGATGTTACCTCTGAAAAAAGCTAAACGCCTTATACAGAGGCATTTCCGGAGAAAAATGTTAGGTCTTTACAAAGCAGGCTGGAAGGTGGCGAGTCAGGGCAAGGATTCGAGCAGGATTTCTATGAGGCGAGGAACGGCGTAGTCGTCGAGGACGGTCTCGGGAATCCAGAAATAGTCGGCGGGCAATGACGGACGTTCGTCGGGTTCCCATAGATAGAAGTCGGCGTAAAGCACGCGATGGGTGAGGACGTGCTTCACGTTTTGGCGCAACAGGACGGCGCCCTGCGGAGAAACATCGGTGAGCAGCGGTTCGTAGAGGCCCTGCCAGATGTCACCCGAGGGACGGCGGCGGATGGCGGTCATCCCTTTATACCTTATATATACGTACTGGAAACGGCGTTCGACGACCTTGAGCTTACGCAGTTTGACGGGCAACTGCCCTACCCTGCCCTCGCGCAATGCCACACAGGACTCGGCCAGCGGGCAGCAGTCGCAACGGGGACTGACGGGAGTACACTGGATGGCGCCGAAATCCATGATGGCCTGATTATAGGCGGAGGCCTGCCGACGGGGCAGCAATGACTGGGCCAGGGCAGCGAACTCGTGCTTGCCCTCGGTGGTGTTGATGGGGGTACTGACGCCGTAGTGGCGGCTCAGGACGCGGTAGACATTACCATCGACGACGGCGGCGGGAAGGTCGAAGGCGATGGAGCCGATGGCGGCGGCGGTGTAATCGCCGACACCTTTCAACGAGCGGAGGCCTTCGATCGTGGCAGGGAAACCACCACGCGTGGTGACCTGACGGGCGGCGGCGTGGAGATTACGGGCCCGGCTGTAGTAGCCCAAGCCCTGCCACTCGCGCAGCACTTCGTCCTCGGTGGCGGCGGCAAGGGCGTCGACCGTTGGCCAGCGGCGCATGAACCGTTCCCAGTAGGGGCGGCCCTGCTCGATGCGCGTCTGCTGCAGGATAATCTCCGATAGCCAGATGGCATAAGGATCACGCGTCAGTCGCCAAGGCAGTTCCCGGCCGTTCACCTGAAACCAGCGCAGCAGGGTGGTGGTAAAATCACTCATCAGCGTCCTCCGTTGTCACTCCTGCTCACACAAAGCCTGACAGACGGCATCCTGAAAGGCGCGACCGTCAGCAATACGCATGACGCCCTGATTGATGATACAAAAAGCCAGCGCATGGCCATTAGGCGCCACACAATAGCCCGCCAGCGACGAGATGCCCGTCAGCGTGCCGGTCTTGGCATAGACATTACGAGCAGCCAAGCCTTGTGTCATCCGGTTTTTCAGCGTACCATCGACACCGGCAACGGGCAACGAGGGCATCAGCACGGCATAGACACTACGGTTGAACCAGGCATAGCGCAACAGATAGACCTCCAATTCGGCTGACACATAATTATAAAGTGAAAGGCCGGAACCGTCGGCAACCTTATAGTCGCCGGGTTGCAGTCCCACCTTCTGAATCATCTTCCGCACCTTCGAGGCCGCCTGTCGCCCGGTAGCCGGCTGCCCGCCGGTACCAGCATCAATCTGGTAGAAGACCGACTCGGCAAAGAGGTTGTCGCTCTCTTTCATCATGGGTATCAGAACCTCGCCCAGACTGTGACTGCGGCTGGTGATGAACGTCTTCTGGCGGCGGGACGAGGACGACGGGACATTGCGGTCGGCGAGGACAACGCCAGCGCGACGCAGCTCCCTGGCCAGCGCCTCGGTGAAATTATCCTTACGGTCGTAGAGCAGGGGCGTCAGTACGGGATTGTCGTCATCCCAACACCACCCCTCGCCCATGCGGTCGCTATCCTTGAACGACATGTCGGCCAGTATCCGCCCGCTAATCGTATCGACGCCCATGCGGCGCAACTGACTGACAAGGGCCGTCATGTCCGTACGGTCGAACAGAGGGTCCATTCCCCCCACACAATAAAGATTACCTTGCAGACAACCGCTGACGATGCTCCCGTCATAATAGAACGACGTCCTCAACTGATAGTCGCCGCCCAGACGGTCGATAGCCGTAATGGCCGTCAACAGCTTCATGGTCGATGCCGGGCGCAGCGTCTGGCGATGGTTGAACGTATAAAGCGGGGCGTCGGCAGTCAGGTCGTAGACCATCAGTCCTACCTGCGACGTCTGGAGCACCTCGGACGTCAGCAGCAAGTCCAGCCGTTCGCGCAGGGTCTGAGGCCAAACAATCACGTCATTTGCCGGCTCATACGTCTGCGCCGACAATGCCAGACTAAGCCCCAAAGCAACAAAAAAAGTCAGAAAGTTCTTCATATCGGCAGCAAAGGTAGGAAAAAAAACGGATATACGAAACAAAAAAGAGACAAATTCAAACATATATGAGATAATCTTGTTAATGACGTTCGACAATATTCACTAACTTTGCACACAGAATATGTACAGCGAGCACATCCCCATCCGTGAGAAGGCAGGCTATTCACTTGGCGACGTGGCTGCCAATCTGGTGTTTCAGATGATAGTGGTCTATCAGCTGAAATTCTATACCGATGTTTTCGGCATAGAGGGAGCCCTGGCTGGTTCCATTCTTCTTATTGCGCGCGTAGTGGATGCTTTCGTCGATCCCGTCGTTGGCATCATGACCGACCACACCCAGACCCGCTGGGGCAAGTACCGGCCGTGGATACTGTGGACGGCACTACCCTTCAGCGTGTTCTACGTGCTGGCCTTCATGAACCCCGGCATCGAGGACAAGGCGCTGCTGGCCCTCTACGCCACAGTGACGCACGTGCTGCTCATGGTGACCTACTCGCTGAACAACACGCCCTACGCCGCGCTGGGCGGCGTCATGACGGGGAGCATCAGCCAGCGTAACAGCCTGAACAACATCAGGTTCATAGGAGCCATGGTGGCCCAGATAGCCGTACTGGGACTGACCCTGCCGCTGGTGAGCAGTCTGGGACAGGGCAACGAAGCGAAGGGCTGGATGCTCACCATCAGCATATTTGCCGTCTGCTGCCTGGTGTGCAACCTCCTGGCCTTCTTCACGACCCGCGAACGCATCACCCCTCCCCCGCGTCAGCAGCAGAGCATCAAGAGCGACGTGGCCGAAGTGCTCAACAGCCGTTCGTGGCGTTCGCTTTTCGTGCTGACGCTCTTCATCTTCATCTCCCTGTCGCTGTGGGGAGCATCCAGCAACTATTACTTCCGCCACTACGTTGACCAGTACGAACTGCAGCAGTTCCTGTGCAGCTGGGGGCTGGACGTCAAGAGCGAAGCAGACGCCTATACCGTCGGTTTCTCGCTGTTCAGCGTCCTGGGAGCCGTCGTACAACTCATTGGCATTGCCACCTTGTCGCAACCCCTGGCCCGCCGTTATGGCAAGCACCAGACATTCATGGTGTGCCTGCCAGTGACGGCACTCCTGACCGCCGCCTTCTTCCTGCCCATGCCTGGCGACATCGGCTGTATGTTCATCCTGTGCATCCTCAAGTCGCTGGCCTATGCCCCGACCATCCCCATGCTGTGGAGCATGATAGGCGACGTGGCCGACCATATAGAATACGAACGCCACCGCCGCGCCACGGGTTTCTGCTTCTCAGGAATGGTGTTTGCCCTGAAGGCCGGCCTCGGACTGGGCGGTGCTTTGGCAGGCCTCATACTGAGCATCTTCGACTATATCCCCGGCGGCGGGTCCTACCAGAACGAGAGTGCCCTATGGGGCATCTGCATAGCCACCAGCATCATTCCCGCTATGCTGATGCTCGTGGGCGTAGGCGCCCTGTTCTACTATCCTATTACCAAGCAGTTCAACAAGGACATGCAAGCCCAGCTGTCGTCAAGGCGGAAATTTCGCCTTCAGGAAGCTGACTAAGTAAAAAAAACGCGGATAGTTGCAAGGTTTTCCAATTTATTTTTGTACTTTTGCAACCGTTCAACGTTAGAAGACTATGGTTTACAAATACGATTTCCTCATAATAGGTGCCGGCGTGGCCGGCATGAGCTATGCGCTGAAGGTGGCCCGTGCCAAGAAGGGCCGTGTGTGTCTCATCTGCAAGACCTCACTCGACGAGGCCAACACCTCGTTTGCGCAAGGCGGCGTAGCCAGCGTGACCAACCTGGCTGTCGACGACTTCGACAAGCATATCAATGACACCATGATAGCCGGTGACTACATCAGCGACCGAGCGGCCGTAGAACAGGTTGTGCGGAAAGCCCCTGAACAGATTCAGGAACTGGTTCAGTGGGGTGTCAACTTCGACCGCAAGGAAGACGGCACCTTCGACCTGCACCGTGAAGGCGGGCACTCCGAGTTCCGCATCCTGCACCATGCCGACGACACGGGAGCCGAGATACAGCGGGGACTGATGGAAGCCGTCAGGAACAACCCCGACATTGACATCAAGGAGAACCACTTCGCCGTGGAAATCATCACCCAGCACCACCTTGGCGTTAGGGTGACAAGACGTTCGCCCAACATACAGTGCTACGGAGCCTACGTGCTGAACCCTGAGACGCAGAAAGTAGATACCTACCTGTCGAAGGTCACCGTCATGTGTACCGGCGGCTGCGGTGCCGTCTATCTGACCACCTCGAACCCCGTCATCGCCACGGGCGACGGCATCGCCATGGTCTATCGCGCCAAGGGAACGGTGGCCGACATGGAGTTCGTACAGTTCCACCCAACGGTGCTCCACAACCCCCAGGAGACCCACCCCGCCTACCTCATCACCGAGGCCATGCGTGGCTACGGCGGCATTCTGAAGCTGCCCAACGGCGAGACTTTCATGGAGAAATATGACGAGCGGCTGTCGTTGGCACCGCGCGACATCGTGGCCCGCGCCATTGACAAGGAAATGAAGATTCACGGCATCGACCATGTCTGCCTCGACGTCACCCACAAAGACGCAGCCGAGACACGCCACCATTTCCCCAATATCTACCAGAAGTGTCTCTCCATAGGCATCGACATCACCCAGGACTACATCCCCGTCCGTCCCGCAGCCCACTATATGTGCGGCGGCATCAAGGTCGACCTCAACGGACAGTCCAGCATCGAGCGGCTCTACGCCCTCGGCGAGTGTTCGTGTACCGGACTGCACGGCGGTAACCGCCTGGCCTCGAACTCACTCATCGAGGCCGTCGTCTATGCCGACGCCGCTGCCAAGGACTCGCTGAACCACGTTGACCTCTACGACTTCAACGAGCGGGTGCCTGAGTGGAACGATGAGGGAACGATGACCAACGAAGAGAAAGTGCTCATCACGCAAAGTGTGAAAGAGGTCAACCAGATTATGGCCAATTACGTGGGTATCGTCCGCAGCGACCTCCGACTGCATCGCGCCTGGGACCGTCTTGACATGCTCTACGAAGAGACCGAGCGCCTCTTCAAGCGTGTCCGTGCCACCCGCGACATCTGCGAGCTGCGCAATATGATCAATGTGGGTTACCTCATCACCCGCTGGGCGCTGGAGCGCAAGGAGTGTCGCGGACTGCACTTCACCATCGACTACCCCGTACACGCTTACGACAAATAATCCTCTTACCTACCTCGTCAACGAGAACTTCATCGAAAGGCCGAAGTCCCGGGTTGTCGTCGGATAGGAACTGGACGACAGCAGCGGGGTGTTGGTCTGGCGGTCGTAGTAGAAAGTGAGGGTGAGCAGCCGGCTCAAGGTATAGTCGGCTGCCAACGAGAACTTCAACGCCTTGTTTCCACTGCTGGCCGACGACACGCCGCTGGCAATGTCGCGGGTGATGGCTGCCTGTGAGCGCAGCGAGAAGTCGGCACGCATATTCAGGTCGTGGTTCACGCCCTTCGACTTCTGCTGGTTGTTCTTCTGCTGCTGGTTGTTCTCCGTCGACGACTTCTTGCCTTTCACCTTGCGGCCGCCGCCTTTGCCAAAGAGATTCAGCTTGAAATCGCTTATCTTGTAACCCAAGCCGATGACCCAGTCATTGGAACGCTGTTCGTTGAGCTGCACACTGGTCATCGAGAGGTTCAGCACGCGCGTGGTGCGGTACTCCAGCTTGACGGTCATGTTGTTCTGCAGCGTCACGTCCATGCCAAGCAGGGGCGAGAAATCCTCTTTGATGCTGACGGTGGAGATATTGTACATGCTGGAGGGGAACAGCGAACCGTCGGCACCGCTGATAAAGCCGAGGTCGCCCATGTACTCAAGCCACGACGAATAGCTGGAATAAGAGCCGATGGCGAAGACCGACTTGTAGCCGTGGTTGATGTTGACACTCTTGAAGCGGTCGGCCAGCCAGGGAATCTTCGACAGTCCGGCGTAGCGCAACGTCCAGTTAGGCAGCATCCGCGTCAAGGCGGGGAAGATGTCAAGCGAACCGCCTGAGCCACTGGTATAGGCAGCCAGGAAAGCGGGTATCATCACGTCAGCCGAGTACTGGTTCACCTCGCCGACGGAAGAGGAAACTCCGGCATACTGGGCCTGGACACGGTCGCGGTATTGCGGAATCAGCTGACAGAACTTGTCGAACGTCTTTGACTGGTAGCCAGAGTTGGCATCGCCTGTCCGCTCGAAAGCCGACGACAGCGAGATGGTCGTCATGTTGAACGTACCACTGCGGGTGGTGGGCGAACCCTCATACATATACTGAACGCTCTGGGCACGGGTCATGGTGCGCGAGGCACTCACGTCAATCTTCAGGTCGCGGATAGGCTCGAGCGTTGCCTTCAACTGCAAATCCTCGTTGACGGAGGACGTATAAGGCGTAGCCGTAGACTCGTTTATCAGCAGCCAGTTGTTTTCGCGGGCCTTGTCGAGATAACCGTCGCCTGCCAGTCCGAAGGCGAAGTCGAGACCAGGAGCAAGCACGCTGCCGGTACGCTGTCCGAAGGCGTCGCCGATGTTGGGCAGGAAGCCCGGCAGTCCCATCGTCCGCTGGTTGCGGTAGCTGATGTTCACCGTGCGCACCATCATCAACAGTCGGGTTATCTGCTGTGCCGGCTCATACCACCACTGCTTCTCAAGAGGCTCCTTGGGCAGTACGCTGAGCTTGACCGCCAGTGTCGAGTCCTTCTTGGTCGAGTCAGTGGCACGAAGTTTGGCTGCTATGTCCTTGGGTAAGCTGACGGTGATGTTGTTGTCATCCTTCACCTTCCACTTCAAGCGCACCTGACGGCCGTCCTGTCCACGTGCCGAGACGAGCAGCCGCTTCGACTTCTTGCTATGCTGTATGGTGATGGTCGTGTCAGGGGCCAGCGTGATTTCCTTCTGGAAGGTGTTCTTGTTCTTAGGCAGTTCTTTTTCTTCCTTGGAGGCGTCTTTCTGGGATTTCTGGGCGTCCTGGGGCTTCTGGGGGTCCTGGGAGTCCTGGGACTTCTGAGTCTTCTGAGCCTTCTGGGACTTCTGATTATTCTTCTGGGACTTCTGGGGAGCTTTCTTGAACCGCTCGTTCACCTTCTTCAGGAAGGGTGAGTGGTTGTAGAGGGTTTCAAGGTTGAAGGCAGCGTTGAGGTTGACGTTGCGGTTGTTGGTGATGGTGTTGCCTAAGGTGGTGCCGTCGTCGAGCTCCGAGCCGCGCACCCAGGAGTAAGTGGCGTTGTAGGACACGTCGCTGGTGAGCCAGTCGAAGATGGGCAGCTTGTTGAGCGGCAGCTGGTAGCTGGCCGTGAACGTCTGCTGGTAGTCCAAGGGCGTTCCCCAGTGCAGGATGCTCTGCTTGACAGAATCCTTCCAAGCCGAGTATTGCTCAGGATAGAGGTCCTTGTTGATGGGCGTATAGGGTTCTTCTATCTGTGCGCGGGTAGCACTCTGGAAGTTCATGTGCAGGTTCTTGGTCAAGTCCCAGCGCAACTGGAAGTCGCGGTTCCAGAGGAACTGTTCGTTGAACTCCAGCGGCAGGTTGGGGTTCTCGGTGTTCTCAAGGTCGCGCTTCTGCAGTTCAAAATAGTCGCGGCTCAGTTCCGAGTTGAAGGAGATGGTCTGCGGCAGGTAGTTGAAGCCGAGGGCTTTGGGGAAGTTAAGCCACTTGGACTTGCCCTTCACCTTACCGAACGGCTCCCAGGTCTTATAGACGGGCGAGTAGCTGTAGGACAGTCCGCCACGCCACTGGTCGTCATTCTCATAGACGGTGGTCTCGCCCGTGGTGTGGTTATGGCGGTGGCTGTAGGACAGCGAGAAGTTTGCCGGGTCGTAGGGCATGGGGTGCCGCTTGGTCTTGATACCCACCCGCATGTTGGAGAGCGAGAAGTTGCGCGCCAGCCGCTTGGTCACGGCTATCGACTCCACGGAGTCGCGCTCGTGACGGCTCATCACGTCAAGGGCTTCGTCGAGTTCCATGTCCGTATCGAGGGGGTTGTACTTCGGCCGTATCTCGTCGTTGCTGACGGAATAGTAGAAGGGGATGGTGACCTGCGCCTTGTCGGGGAAGAACTTTCCCAGTTCCAGATTGGTCATCATCGTGTAGGACTTCTGCGTCTCGTTCGAACGCTGCAGCGCACTTTCCTCCAAGCCGCCGAAGCCGTCGGTCATGTAGCGTCCCGTGAGGGCCAGGCTACCGAAGTCGGAGAGCTGGACGTTGAGCGAGCCCGAGGCAGCCCATCCGCCCTCGTTGTTATATTCCTTCAGGCGCAGTTCGTTGACCCACACCTCGCCCGACTTCTCCGTACTGGCCAGGTTTCGTACGCCGATGACCATCGTCTTGACCTCGCCGAGACTGGGATTACCCACAATACTGATCTTGTTGTTGGGCTTGTCGTCGTCATACGCTGAGAAAAGCTGGTTATAGCTGGTACGTCCCTCGGCCTTGGCCCTGTTACGCGCCCTCTTCACTCTGGTGAACACACTCATTTCGACGTCCAGCATGTTTTCAGCGGGCCACACCTTGGCACGGTCGCTGGCCGACAACCATGAGTAGCGTCCCTCGGGCGTTATCTTCAGCGGAATCTCATACTCATAGTAGTTGTTCTTATAGTCGCTGCCGAGTCGGATGAAGACGGCCAGCTGGTCATCCTCAAGATTGGTGACGTTGGGCAGCAAGTAGTTGGCATGAACGAACATCTGCAGGCGCTTATACTGTCTCAGGTCGTAGTTGAGGTTCTTGTAGACGGCCTTCGACTCGCCCTGGCTGAGGTTGTGAACAGTGAGGCAGAGTGCCTGCTCATTGTTCTCGACGAGCTGTGGCTGGTTGGGGTCGGTAGCACGGCTGATGCCCGGCGGCAGCGTGTAGGACACGGGCTGGCGGTCGGTGTTCTCCTCAATGTTGACGGCACTCATCTCCATCGTTCCCGTCTCGGCACCGGCAGCCGTCTGCAGGCTCTGCCTATACTGCCGCCACTCGCCGCGCACCAGGTCGAGGCTGCCGAAGCGGAGCACGATGGGGTGCTCGAAACCGGTCATGAACATACGCATGAAACGGATGCTGGTGAAGTCGCTGATGCCACCCACACGCTCTTTGTACTCTGTCAGGGGGATGCGGAACTGATACCAGCGTACGGTAGTCGAGTCACCATTGCGCAGCTTCACCCAACTGTCGCGGCGGTCGGTGATGTAGGTATTGGTGGCAGTACCGTTGTTATAGGCCTGCAGTTCGTCGTCGCTGATGCGGACCTGATACTGGAAGTAGCGCTCGTACTCGTTGAGTGTGAAGTCCTGATTGATATCCTCCACGTCGGGTCCCGCTTTATACGAGGTGTCATACGACTCCGTCCTGTTCTCCGTGTCGGGCGAGTTTCCCTGGGGATTATTGATGCGCTTGTAGCGGTCCAGGATGCTGGTGCGGGCCTGGTCGAAGTCGGAGCCGCGATAGTAGTGGTAGTCATCGCCAGCCGGGTCATTACGCCAAGCCTCAATCAGCAAGTCGTTCGTGACGATAGTGCCTATCTGGTCGAGCCATTCCTTGTATGCTCCGTACTCACGCTCCTCCTCGTCGTTAAGACCGTTGAGTCCCACATCCTGCAGGGCGCGGCTGCCGCTGGTGGTAGCAAAGGCGTACGTCTGCGAGGCCTGTTCGGGAATCTTTCCCCACTGGGTATAGCTGTAGTTCGTGGAGCCGTCGACGGGCATACCACTCTCGTAGAACTTCTTACCATCGCGCAAGACGTCCTCGCTCACCTCGCCCAGATTGATGAAGAGGTCGCCGGAATACTGTGAGGCAACGCCGTCGCGACGCTGGTAGATGAAGGGGTCCATCAGCCAGAATTCCACATATTCTATATTAGCCTGCTCGAAATCGGTGGTCTCAAGCCTCCGCATCATGCCGCCCCACTTCGAGGCCGGGTTCATCAGCGTTCCGTCGGCATTGAACTGCGTCGTCAGGTTATACGGTCCACGTTCCTGGGGATAGTAGGCCAGGTTGAGGATGGGGAGCGTTGATGTGGCGCCGTTATAGGTGGACTGGTCGCGGTTGGGGTAGAGTTCCTTGACATAGACCTCGCGCACGCGATGGTCGGAGAGCTGTTCAAGGTCGCTCTTGATGTGGCCCGGCGTCAGACTGCTGGAGCGGCGGGTGAAGAGCGGGTCGATGGTGTACCAGGCCAGCAGGGCTCGGTCGTAGCCCGACGCCACGGTGGTCTTGTCGTTGTAGTCCTTCATCATGGTGGGGGCACTTGAGAGCACCCATTGCTTGGGTTCCAGGACGCTGATCAGGTTCTTGGTATTCTCGAAGTCGTCCAGATAGGAGGCGTTGTCCTGCGTACCGCTGGCACGTCCGGCAATAAGCTGCGCAAACTCAGCTGAGAGTTGTATCTGCGAGGGCTGCGTGACGTGCAGGAAGGGAATCTTGTTGAGCATATTGGTCAGCCACTGCGACTCCTGCTTCCAGCTGAGGTTGAGTCCCCACAGCGTATTATTAAGCGGTTCCTCGCCCATAGCGACCTTCGACGTCAGCGCCTGCTCAGAGAGGTGCATCAGCGTACCGCCCATGAGGAAGTTCTTCGAGAAGTCGTACTCCCAGTTGATGCCGTACATCGTCTTGCGCTGCATACCGTAGTCGGTGTTCGACTCAAAGCTGGCCTTCACGTCGGTTCCCGCGTCGAGGATGCTCTGGTTGATGATGGTCACCTCGCCTGCCGAGTAGTCGACAGTGTAGTCTGAACCCTCAGTCAGCTCGACGCCGCCGGCTGTCACCCTCACCGAGCCCTGCGGCACGTTGTAGGCACCGAGTGAGAGGACATTGGCACTCGAGCCCTTGAACTGTCCTGTCAGTATGAACTTGTCCTTCTCGGCCGTCTGCTTGGCCACCGTTTTGGTCGAGTCGTAGAGCTGGTCAAAGACATATTTGTCAGCCACGTCGCCCAGCCCGGCTTCCTCCATCTTACGGCGCAGGTAGTCGCCGAAGGGTTCGGCCGACGGCAGGAAGATACGTCCGTTCTGCACAGTATAGCCTTGCACAAAGTCGAACTGTCCGTTGGGGTGGGCCTTCAGGTTATTGTCCAAGCGGTCGCAGCCCAACAGCTTGAGCAGCGACTGTGACTTCAGGCTCTCTTCAGGCAGATAGGTCAGATAGACACCCGCCGTGTCGCTCTGGTACTTGATGTCGAGGCGGAACTTCTCTTTCTCGATGTTAGTGGCCAGATAGTAGACGTTCTTCATCATCAGGTCCCAGTTGCCTTGCGAGGGGTTGTTCGACGTGTTCTTCAGCGACTTCACGAAGAGGCACTTCTTGGTATCGGTAAGGTCGCTGGAGAACTCACCTACCTGAAAGGTGCGACCGCCGAAGGTATACTCGAACGCGACGGCCAGCACCTGGTCGGGCTGCAAGCCAGTCTTCAGCGAGATATAGCCCATGGCCTGGTTGACGGTGTACTCCGACGACGACAGCAGTCGGGCCGAAGCCAGTTTCTCGAAGTCGGTGCCGCCATGCAGGAAGCCGATTTCCTCAAGGGCCGAGCTGATGTAGTCGATGCCGCGCTGAACCGAGTCCACACGGCTGTTGAGGGTCGAGTACTCATTGTTGGCAAGGTTGCTGGGGACGCTCTCGCCCGTGGTCGTCCAGTTGGGGTTCGACAGCCGTTCATTCTCACCCAAGTCGGTAAAGGCCACGATGTTTCGCGTGTTGTTCGTATTAGAGGTGTTATTGGTGACCCACACTTCGACGCGGTTGATCTTGATGCCGGTCATCAGGTTGGGCGTCGTCGACATGGCCTTGTCATAAATCTTACGGAAGTATTGTGCCAAGAAGAAGTGGCGGTTCTCCTCGTAGTTGGCCACGTCTATCTCGAAGGGGGTGGTCTGTGTGCCGCCGCGACTGGAGACGCTTTTCGTGGTGGACTTCTTCTGCGACACCACCGCATCCAACTTCAGTTTGCCGAACTGCATGGCGGTATAAACGCCAAAGAGGCTCGAAGCGCCTTTCACCAACGAGTTGTTGGAGGGGAAGCTCACATTGCCCGCCTCCAACTTCTTGATAATCTCGTCCTCCTTGCCGTCGTACTTCAGCTTCAGGTCTTGCGTGTCGAAGTCGAAGGTGGCGTCGGTGTTGTAGTTGAAGTTGAAGTTCATCTTGTCGCCCACCTTTGCATTGGCCGAGATGTTGATTTTCTCGTCGAAGTCGAAGCTCGTGGTCTTGCGGTTGCGGATGGGCAGCGAGGGGTTGTCGATGTTCTTCAGCGTGGCACCTAACTTCAGCTCTGCCGTTCCCTGCGTCTTGACCCTGACGCCGCCCGGACCGAAGATTTTCTCAGCCGGTCCTAAGTCGAAGTGCATGTCGGTGAACGAGAACTTGTCCTGATCCTGCGTCTGGTAGGCTTGCGTATTCTTGCTGCGGAAGAACTGCTCACGCCCGCGCCGCTCCGACCACTTCATATACTCCTCGGGAGTCATCAGGATGGGGGCGTTCAGGTAGCTGTCGCCTATCTTCGAACCGATGAAATAGAGGTTCAGTGAGTCGTTGTACTCCACCTGCTGACGGATGTTGTCGGGCATCTTCAGGTCGAGCGCCGACGAGTCGAGGTCGGCCACCTCCACCGGCGAGGTCTTGGCAATGCGCCAGCGGCTCTTGCCCTCCTGTTGCTGACGGCTCTTGTCGTCCTGGGGCACGGCAGCGATGGCTGCTATGCCCAGAAACACGATGAGGAGAATCTGCAAGAACCGTTTCATACGTACCGAGAATGATTACTTCAACTGTTTCAGCGCCAACTTCACGACCTGCTCGACAGGCAGCGCGGGCTGCTCCCGCAGGATTTGCATCACCACCTTCTGTGCCGGAGCCGGCGAGAAGCCCAACATCGTCAGGGCGGCAACGGCCTCGTCGCGCACAGCGTTGTTGACAGGGGCGGCAATGGCTCCTCCGACAGGTATCTCGTCGGCAATGCCCAGGGCGACAATCTTGTCCCGTAGGTCAACGATGATGCGCTGGGCCGTCATCTTGCCGATGCCCTTGATGGCCTGTATCAGCTTGGCATTGCCCGTCGATATGGCGTTGCACAACTCGGCAACACTCATGCCCGAGAGCATCATCCGGGCGGTGTTGGCCCCCACCCCACTTACGCTGATGAGCAGTTCAAACATCTCGCGCTCCTTCTTATTCACGAAACCATAGAGCACGTAGGCATCTTCCCGGATAGCCTCGAAGACGTAGAGCTTCACCTCCTTCTTCGTCTGGATAGCCGAGAAGGTGTTCAGCGAAATATTCAGGCCGTAGCCGACTCCTGCGGCCTCAACCGTAGCGAAAGTAGGCGTCAGCTCAGTCAGCTCGCCCTTGATGTATTCTATCATAACTTCAGTCTGTGTATATATACATTTCTTATAACGTCAGGCCTCCCACTTTTATTGTATTTGGGCAAAAATTTGTTATTAATAAAAATTTTCTGTCATTTTGTTACGTTATTCACGGATTTTGTGTAATTTTGCACCCAAAATCAGAAATAAACCAACAAAACAATACGAGCATGAAGAAAATCAGAGCAGCCGTCGTAGGTTACGGCAACATTGGAAAGTATGCCCTTCAGGCATTGGAGACCGCTCCTGACTTTGAAATTGCAGGCATCGTGCGTCGCAACGGTGCTGACAATAAGCCTGCTGAACTGGCCCCCTACGAAGTAGTTAAGGACATCCGCGAACTCAAGGACGTCGATGTAGCCATTCTGGCCACACCCACCCGTTCGTGCGAGGAATATGCCCGGCAGATTCTGCCCCTCGGCATCAACACCGTCGACTCGTTCGACATCCACACCAGCATCCTCGACTATCGTGCAGCCCTTACACCTATTAATAAAGAGACGAAGACCGTCAGCGTCATTGCCGCCGGTTGGGACCCGGGCAGCGACTCTATCGTCCGCACGCTGATGCAGAGCCTTGCACCCAAGGGCCTCAGCTATACGAACTTCGGCCCGGGTATGTCGATGGGCCACTCGGTCTGCGTACGTTCGAAGGCCGGCGTGAAGAACGCCCTGTCGATGACCATCCCCTTGGGTGAAGGCATCCACCGCCGCATGGTGTATGTGGAACTGGAGGAGGGCGCCAAACTCGACGAGGTGACGGCTGCCATCAAGGCCGACCCCTACTTCGCCAGCGACGAGACCCATGTGTTCCAGGTAGAGTCGGTCGACGATGTGCGTGATATGGGTCACGGCGTCAACCTCGTCCGCAAGGGCGTCAGCGGCAAGACCCAGAACCAGCGTCTGGAGTTCAACATGAGCATCAACAACCCCGCCCTGACGGGTCAGGTGCTGGTCAACGTGGCCCGTGCCTCGATGCGCCTGCAGCCCGGCTGCTACACGATGATTGAGATTCCTGTCATCGACATGCTGCCCGGCGACCGCGAGAGCCTCATCCAGCACTTGGTGTAACTTTTTCTGCCAGAGGCTGCAACTTTTCTGCTTCTGCTTGCGTCAAACAAGAAAAGAAGTAAAAAAGTAATCAGTCTTATGAAGAAAAGTTTCATCATCGCAGCAGTCTGCACAGTGCTGTTTGCCTCGTGCAAGTTTGAAATCAATGGCGGAGCCATCATCGAGCCGAGTAGTAACATCGTCAAGAACGAGTACAAACTGGCGAAGTTTGACAAGCTGGACGCCGACGTGGTGGCTAATGTCAAGTTTATACAGGGACAGGAGAACGACTACCGTGTAGTGCTCTCCTGTCCCGATAATTATGTGGACCTCTTCGACTTCGAGGTGGAGCACGACGGCGAGCTCAACATCGACTTCAAACGCGAAAAGGTCAACATCAGCGCCCAGAACGTTGACATCACCGTCTATGCGCCCTGGCTCAAGAAGCTGGAGAACAGCGGCGTGGCCAGCATCGAGATTGACAAGCTGAACGCCTACGAGCTGGAGGTTGATAACTCCGGCGTGGGTGGCATCTATCTCTCGGGGCTCGAAGTCAAGCACCTGGAAGCCGATTGCAGCGGCGTGGGTAATATCGAACTGGCGGGCGTGGCCAATCGCGCCGAACTGGACTGCAGCGGCGTGGGCAGCATCAAGGCCGGCGACCTGAAGGCGATGCACGTGAAGGCCGATGTCAGCGGCGTAGGCGGCATCACCTGCAACGCCACCGAGCGCATCGAGGCCGGGGTCAGCGGCGTAGGCTCATTGAAGTACACCGGAAACCCGCATGAGAAAGAGCTGCGGCGCACCGGCGTAGGCGAAATCACCGAGTTCTGAAAGCCCGACGGATTGATTTATGTCAATAAGTTGTACGGTTTACACTAATTCTATGACGAAATACTTGCGTATTTATAAATAAGGTATTACCTTTGCATCGTGTTTTTCATAGTATTAGATTTAAGGTTAACAAAGGTTGGGGCTTAGCGAAGCCCCTTTTTTATGCCCAAAAGTTTGGAGCGTAAAGATTTTTTTGTTATTTTTGCAACAAAATTCCGAACTTTGGACATTGAACGATATGAGAAGATTACTGTTGGCTTTCTGCATAATGCTTTGCGCATTGTGCATTAATACCGCGAGGGCACAGTACAGGAACCCCGTCATCGCCGGATATCACCCCGACCCCAGCGTCTGCCGCGTGGGCGACGACTTCTATATCGTCAACTCGTCGTTCCAGTATTTCCCCGGCGTACCCATCTACCACTCCAAGGACTTGGTACACTGGGAACTCATAGGCAACGTGCTCGACCGCGAGTCGCAGCTACAGCTGAAGGGAGCCACCTCGTGGACGGGCATCTACGCCCCCACCCTGCGCTATCATGGAGGCACCTATTATATGATTACCACCAACGTGGGCGGACAGGGAAACTTCATGGTGACCGCACGCGACCCCCGAGGCCCCTGGAGCGAGCCCGTGTGGCTGAAACAGGGCGGCATCGACCCCTCGCTCTACTTCGAGAACGGGAAGTGCTACATGGTGAGCAATCCCGACAACGGTATCATGCTCTGCCAGATAGACCCCAAGACGGGTAACCAGTTGACGCCCTCGAAGCTACTGTGGCAGGGCACCGGCGGACGCTACCCCGAAGGGCCACACCTCTATAAGAAGGACGGATGGTACTACCTCCTCATCTCGGAGGGAGGCACCGAACTGGCCCACCGCCTGACCATTGCGCGCAGCAAGACGATTGAGGGTCCCTATGAGGCCAATCCGCAGAACCCGCTGCTGACCCACTGTTCCATGGGGGGACAGTCGAACCCCATACAGGGCACCGGACATGGCGACTTCGTCGAGGCGGCGGACGGCTCGTGGTGGGTGGTTTTCCTGGCCTACCGCAACTTCGGAGGGGCCTATCACCACCTGGGGCGCGAGACCTTCCTGGCGCCGGTAGAGTGGAAGCAGGGCGAGTGGCCCGTCATCAACGGCGGACAGCCGGTTGACACGCTGATGGTCACCCCACGGCCACACTCGGCTACGCCTTCAATGCCCGCAGCACCACGCCATCTGCGCACCACGTTCGACAAGCCCCTCGGCCCCGAGTGGGTGTACATACAGAATCCTGACTCAACGATGTACAGCTTCGTCAACGGACGCCTGCGCCTGAAGGCCAGCCTGAGCAGCCTGACCGACAACCAGCGCCCGACGTTCGTAGGGCGCCGTCAGGAGAGTCCCGTGTTCACCGCCCAGACGCGACTCGACTTCAACCAGTCGCTAAACGGCGACGAGGCCGGACTGACGGTGTACCAGATCAACGACGGCCACGCCGACTTCTGCCTGCTACAGGGAAGGAGGGGCATGTCGGTCGCGCTGAAGATGACGATGAAGAGCGTCAGCTTCACCATGAAGACGGCCAGCATCCCCAACACCGCCTGCACCCTACGTGTCAGGAGCGACGGCGCGATGTACTACTTCGACTACTCCGTTGACGGAAAGACGTTCGTGACGCTCGACAAGATTGACTGTCCGCTGCTGAGCACCGAGGTCGTCGGAGGCTTCACCGGCGTCATGATTGGCATGTATGCCTCGATGAACCGGGGCTACGTCGGCAATGGGTGGTCGTATGCCGACTTCAGCTACTTCGACTACGACGAGACAACAAGCACTAAATAATAAAACTCAAAACATTAAACCCTTAAACAATCAAACATTATGAAAAAGTATTTAGCAGAAATGGTGGGCACGATGGTGCTCGTACTGATGGGTTGCGGCGTCGCCGTCAGCCTGGGTTGTGACCCTGTTAACAACATTCCCGCTGTGGTGGGTACTGCGTTTGCCTTCGGCTTGGCGGTGGTCGCTATGGCCTACACCATCGGCGGCATCTCCGGCTGCCACATCAACCCCGCCATCACCCTCGGCTGCATGCTTACCGGCCGTATGGACGCCAAGGAGGGATGCATGTACATGATCTTCCAGGTCATCGGCGCCTTCATCGGCAGTCTGTTGCTGTATATCCTGACGGCCAACGTTCCCGGACTGGAGGGCACGGGTGCCAACGACTTGCAGGCCAACGTCACCATGCTGGGCGGACTGCTGGCTGAGATCATCTTCACCTGCATCTTCGTGCTCGTCGTACTGGGCACCACGTCGAAGACCAACGGCGCCACCAACAACTTCGCCGGCCTGGCCATCGGCCTCTCGCTCATCCTCGTCCACCTCGTCTGCATCCGCTACACGGGTACCTCGGTGAACCCCGCCCGCTCTATTGCTCCCGCCATCTTCCAGGGAGGCACCGCTCTCGCCAACCTCTGGATCTTCATCGTCGGCCCCTTCGTAGGTGCTGCCTGCGCCGCCGCCATCTGGAAGATGATACATCCGGCTAAGAAGCAATAAAAAGCTGAGAGAAGTTAGGAGAAGTTAGGGGAAGTTAGGAGAAGTTATGAGACATTTCTTCTAACTTCCCCTAATTCCTTTTATATTCCCATAACTTCTCCTAACTTCCTCTAACTTCCTCCTTCTTCCCAAACTGCCGGACGGGCTTGGCAGGCGTTGCGGCCGTGCTGTCGGCAGCGGCTCCGCGAGTCTGACGAGTGTAGTAGTAGTCGTCGTCACACCAGGGGTCGTAGCCCCAATTGCTGTAGTTGTCCCAGTTGGGCGATGAGGTGTGGACGAGGTTGAAATAGACGTCGTTGTCGCCATCGGCGATGTAGCCGGAGAAGCGCGAGTCATTCAGGTGGTAGTCAGAGATGACCACCGAGGTGTCGTCCTCGCGGAAGTGGATGTAGATGTTGCCGTTACTGACGCGCCAGCTGATGTGGTTGGCCACGTAGTCCCAAGGTGCGCCGCTGTAGTAATCTACCCAGTAGCCCGAGCCCTTGGTAAAGCGGAAGGGATCGATGTCGAAGGTGACCTCCGTGTGGGTGGCGTAGTAGTCGTGACCGTCGTAATAGGTGGAAACGAACATGGTGCCACTCCAGGTTCCCTCGAGGTTGTCGGCGATGTATTCGTCCTCGCAAGCGGTGAATGTGAGACCCATCAGGGCCATCAGCATCATGGTGTATAACTTCTTCATAGTCGTAATCTTTATAAGGTGAGACGTTCTGTTAATTAATTCCGCCACAAAGATACGGCTTTTCAGCACCCGATGCAAGGGTAAAGCCATAAAGTAACGGTGGGAAAGCCATAAAACCGCATAGGGAAATCCCTAAGCGGTTCATTTTTCTGGAATGTTAAATATATCGAAATTCAATAAAGTTTTATCGATTTTATTTGGAGGATTGAAAAATAAAGCGTACTTTTGCACATCGATATTCGATAAATATAATAATCAATTCAATAAACAAAGAAAATAAAACAATAAAATTATGAGTAAATCAAACGTTATGCAGTATGCAAAAAATCATCTGGGAACCATCATCGTTCTCTGCGCAGTTGTAGTTTATATCGTGTGGCGCTATGTCCACTATATCAATGGAATGAATCAGGCGACAACCGATTACGACTATTGTTACAACCTCAGCGAATTGTTTCAGCTGAACAGTAAGACCGTCTTTGCCATTATATATGGCATCATATGCAATCGCACCTATCTCAGTAAGCAATACTCCAAATGGAGCATCTGGCTGTTTTATATCTCAGCCGTTGCCATGCTTGCACATTTCGTTGCAGCAGGCTACGTGTTCGATTACGTTTTTGCACACGTCGGTGCCGACCACATGGACCGCATACCGACGCTGGCAAGGGACATCTTCGGAGCTCCGGCCTTCTTCATCATCCTGTGCTTCTTCTTTGTGCCTAAACTCATCAAGGACACGCTGAAGCTGAAACAAGAGCAGGAACTCACCATCTAATCACGAATCAACGACCGATTTAGTGCCTATGGGAAAGATTATTGTTAATCTCGATGTAGAGATGGCGAAGCGCAAGATGTCGCTTAGCGAACTGGCAGAACGAGTAGGCTTGACGTTGGCAAACCTCTCTATCCTGAAAACGGGCAAGGCCAAGGCTGTACGCTTTACGACACTTGAGGCTATCTGTCGAGTATTAGGTTGCCAGCCCGGTGACATTTTAGAATATAGAGATGAATGATATCTCCTTCCTCACTTGCAGAGGGGACTGGCAGCACTCATAGTCTGTCAGTCCCCTCCTCAGTTATTACATGTTCTAAGTGTGGTGGAAATATTATCATTTTGCACCTTCTTTATATAAAACCTATACGTGCTCCGCCTTTCTTCACAATCTTCTCTTCGCGGCAATATTGTTCAATTTTCTCATCGGTCACATAATCATTCCCATAGAGAATGCTATCTATATCACACTTGCGAGTTATATTCTCAATCTGCCCTCCACTAAAATCATAGACAGAGGCCAGTCTTACCGCAGTCTTCTCTGAGAGCTCCGGCAACATAGACTGCCAGATTTTGGTGCGCTGAGCCAATTCGGGTTTCTCAAACTTCACCTTGTAGAATTATGACAAACATGGGGTTGCAACTAGTAAACAATATAATGTCCATATAGGGTATAGAAAAATAAGCTACTACATGGTTGCTGATATAATTGTCAATGGTCAGATTGTTGTGAGTGATGTAGGAAATTATTATATTAACAGAGGAGGAATAGAATTCTTTAAAAAAAAGGAAGAAAAAATAACCGCAGGATTTCTGGGTATTTATTGGGATTGGATTCTTGTTGAAGATATGTTTGATGAGGTAAATTGGAATGATGAACAGCCCTATTTCACTTTTGTAAAGAATGGAGAAGAGGGCGTGCTGACAAACGACAAAGAGTTTATCCCCTTGGAAAAGTGGAACAGCATGTCGGATGATGAGCAAGATGAGCAATGGGAAAACATTGTAGGTTGTTTGCGCCTTGATTTTACAACTCCTATAGCTATAACAGAATAACCTCTCTGGCCGTCTTTTGTGCTATTTTCTTTCCGATTTGTTTGGTAATTTTAAATCTATTTCGTATCTTTGCGCCTGAAAAAGTCACGAAATTCGGGAACGTACTCCCGATTTTCATATAAAATTCAGGAGTTTGCTAACATATTTCAGAGGTGTTGGAACTACAGAAACCGACGGATTGGTGACTTCTTGAAGGAGTTGCATTATACGGAGGGGCGCTCAACGGGATTTCCTAAGATTAGAAAGGCGCTTCGACAGAACGGCTCGCCTGAGGTGAGGTTTGAAACGGATGCAAATAACTCGTATTTCCTGGCTCATATTGATATCCATCCAACGTTCCTTAAAGAGCTTGAGGCAGGTACTTCCCCCCAAGCTACCCCCCAAGCCACCCCCCAAGCTACTCCTAAAGCTTTGGAACTTCTGAGGGTGTTGGAAGGAGGTCCTAAAACGAGAAGTGGAATAATGGATTCTATGAACCTGAAAGACAGGAAGAGTCTCCGCGAGAACTATATAAACCCTGCATTGGAGGCAAATTATATTGCGATGCAATTCCCAGAATCTCCTAAGCATCCGAATCAGAAATATTATCTGACGGATTTGGGAAGAAATCTGTTAAATCATCAAAGTTAATTATCTTATGACAAATACAGATGAAAAGTACGTTTTTGAGCCAACGGCATTCGATTATGTGAATCCGAAGGCGGAGGTGGTGATAGTGGGTATCACGCCAGGTAACTCGCAACTGGACGGTAGCCGTGAGGGGCTATCGCCACGAGAGATCAAGCGGAAGTTTGCTTTTGCTGGGAGCATGAGGTCTAACCTAGTGAAAATGCAGGACTTCATCGGCGTGGACGGACTGTTGATTAGACTTTGAGGGCACTTACTCCATCAGATGCTTGTCAATCCACCCGGTGTCTTCCCGTTGGTTTTTGCTGGACAGGAGGTTTTGGTGGATTTCCCTAAGCTTTTCTGCTGCTGGATTCTTGTAACCAAAGAGTTCATCGAAGTCAGGGAATCGCTTGACGATAGCCTCCAATGAATTTTACATAATCGTTCGTTTTATTAAGTTCTTACATTAATCGTTGATGATGGTGTTGTAGACGTAAGCGCCATCATATTTCTCATCCTCCTCAAACTGGTCCTTGGGGACGAACTCGCCAGTTTCTTCGATGACATAGCCCTCGACACCGTCTTTGTGGAAGACCACATCTTCGTCGGGGTCCCAATCAATCTGGTCATACTCAGGCAGCACGAAATGGAATGTTCTGGCATCGAGAGCACCAAATTTGCCATCAGCTTCGAGGAGGATGAAGTCGTTCCATGGCTCATAGAACTGAGTCAGTACGTTGGGGATGAACACCTTTCCGTACTTGGTGACAAATCCAAACTTACCCTTCACACCATCCCAACAAGCTTGGTACATAGCAGTGTAGGGACACCAACAGTTGGTCTTGGGAGGTTCTGTTCTTTTTTCATTTTATACTCAATTTAAACAACAACAATTTTCACGATGCAAAGATACAAATAGTTTCTTGATTAGGCCGGACATTTATACGCATAATGGGTCATATGGCATAAAAACGTCCGAAGTAGGCTTGTACTTATACGTGTACCAAGAGAATTTTGGTACATTGATGCGGATTTATGCTCAAACAACATGTTATTCAGCAGATTTTTTGTAACTTTGCACTCATAATTGGTGATATGGCATACACATATAAGCGACCCAAGAGGGAGAACGATTACTGTTGCCTATCTCGCCATCATCGACGAGCCGATTGCTGTCGCTGGCCAGGATGATGCTGCCAAAGCAGAGTGGTGGCCACTATCGGACTTGCCACATCTGGCTTTCGACCACTATGACATGATGCAGGATGCAATAAGATTAATATGAAGAAACAGATATTACTGACCTTACTGCTGACGACGTTCAGCACCTGGGCCTTTTCACAGGAGAGAAAGGGCCTGAACTTAGAGGAGATTGACAAGCAGGTGATTCCTGAGGACACGGCGGTACGCAAGGGTGTGCTCAGCAACGGCCTGACTTACTATGTGCGCAGAAGCGACAACCCGAAGAAGCAAGCGTTCTTCTACCTGCTGGTGAAGGCAGGCTCTTGTGTGGAACAGGAGAACGAGCGGGGAATGGCCCACTTTGTGGAGCACATGCAGTTCAAGGGCACGAAGCATTTTCCGGGCAGCATCATCAACTTCTTCCAGCGTCACGGTATCCAGTTCGGCCACGACACCAATGCCTTCACGGGCTTTACGACGGTGCGCTACCAGCTGAACGCCATCCCTGTGGACGACGCGCTGCTGATGGACTCGTGCCTGTTGCTGTTGCGCGACTGGGCTGGCGAAACAACGATTGCCGCCAAGGACGTGGAGAGCGAGCACAATGTCATCGTGGAGGAATGGCGGGCAAGAAACACGGTGTCGTTTGCCCAGCAACTGCAGAACGACCTCTTTGGCAGTTCCATCTATGCAAAGCGTAACCCTATCGGCGATATGGACATTGTGAAAAACTGCTCGCAGCAGATGGTGCGCAGTTTCTACGACCGCTGGTATCAGCCGCAGAACCAGGCTGTGGTGGTAGTGGGCGACTTCGACTCCGACCAGATGGTGGAAAAGGTCAAGAAGATGTTCGGCGACAGGAAGCGCGGCAAGAATGTGCCACCCGTGTCGCCTACCATTCCTGACAGCGAGACGAAGATTCTGTTGTATCCGGAAAAGCAGCAACCCTTCGCTTCCATCGGGTATATGATAAGGTTGTCTGAGGATGCGACGAAGCAGCATACGGTGGGAAGTATGAAGACCGGTATCCTGCGCGACGAAATCAGGACGACGATGGATAAGAAGCTGAAAAGCCTCAAGGCGAAATATCCCGAGCTGATTGACGGTAGTGTTATAACGACGGACATAGCCGACCTCAGCGACAAGTTGTGGATACTCAACCTGTCGGCACCGAAGGACCAGTGGCGTCGGACATTAGAGCTGCTGGCCAAACAGGTGGAGCTGATACGCCGCAAGGGATTCGGCGACGACTACTGGAAGCAGGACTATCACCATGCTTGGCCGGATTACAACGCCGACTCTACTGCCATTGTCTTTGTGGATACCATATTGGCAAAGAACCCCAAGCCCATCAGTACACAACATGTTAACAGATGTATTGCCAACTTCTTCAAGGGCGATGCCATCATCCCCGAAATGGAAAGGCAGTTGGTGGACCGCCACATCAGGAACACCATTACCGCCGATGAAATGCGCGAGGAGTTCCGCAGGATAACCAGCGGGCGCAACATGCTGATAGGCGTGATGTTGCCCGATAGTGCCTTGCTGCCTAACCGTGAGGAGGTGGAAATGGTGTGCGAGCGTGTGAAGAATATGAACGACGAAGAGCTGGCTGAGGTTGAGGTGGCACAGGCGAAGAAGCTGGACAGAATCAATGTGGAAGACCTCGATATCCCCACGGTGCCGGGCACTATCGTCAAGACAAAGGTACTGAACGACAGCATCAGCGAGGTCATGCTGTCGAACGGCGTGAAGGTGGTGCTGATGAAGCAGAAGACGGAGCACAACCAGATCAACTTCATGCTCCGCCGCCCGCAAGGCTTCTCCGTGCTGAACGACGACGATATCAACTACCACGACATGTTGGGTAGCTGCATCAGGAAATACACCAATTATAATGGGCAGACGAATGTCAACATAGAGGCATTTGATGACACCTATGACCACATGGCTATGTGGGAACCGGGCTCCAATCTTAATCAGTTCAGGGTGGAGAGCGCCATGAAGATGCTCTACAAGTCGCTGACCACAAACGAGATAGACTCCGTGGAGTTTGCCGAACAGAAGCAGAAGCTGCAGGCCTCAGCTATAACCTTGTCGGCACCGACGACGCAGTCGGCACTCAAGGTTGGACTGATGACAGCAGCTGACACGAAGCGACTGATGCCGCCATCGGCCGAGGTGATTGCCGGCTACAACATCGACCACTTCCGCGAGATTGTGCAGGAGTACTTCTCGAACTACAACGGCTCGGTGATGGTGGTGCAGGGCGAGGTCGAGGCTGATAGCATCATGCCGCTGATCTTGAAGTACGTCGGTGCCCTGCCTTCGAAGCCTGAGCGCGTGAAGCGGATGACGTGGCCCGCCGACCACTACAAAACGGAGAACACGGTGATGACGGAGAAGATAGAGAACCCTGCGCCCATTTGTCAGACGCTCCTGTTCTATACTTGGGAGAAGGGCTACGAGTACACGCTACAGTCGCATGCCCAGAACGAGGTATTGAAGAGCGTTTTGGGTAACCTGCTGCTCCAAAAGCTGCGTGTGCAGCATAGCGACGTCTATACCCCGCAAATCCAGATGGAGGACGCCCTGCTGCCCGTTCCTCACCTGAAGTATGTCATCACATACGCCTGCAACCCTACTCAGCGCGAACGCATCGCCGAGGACGTGAAACGCATCGTGCAGGACATGGCCGAGGGCGACCTCATCACCCAGGACCTGATTGACAGCTACGTCAAGTCGCGCGAGAAACTGCAGGATTCCTACAAGGGCAATGAATACACGACACGCCGCGACTACCTGACGCAGGAGTTAAACGGCATCGTGGTGAAGGAGGGCGACCTGACCTATATCCGACAGGTGACGCCGAAGTCGCTGAAGGCTTATGTGAAGCAACTGCTGAAGAAAGGCAACCAGCACGTAGGCTACCTGACTACCGAATGACGTAAAATAAATGTTTGTTTATGTTAACAGATTTCGTTAAGCCGCAGATTATGATTACTTTTGCAAAGCAAAAACCAACAATGCAAAGATGAAGAAGATTCTGATAGGGGCATTGACACTGATGCTGACGGTCTCAGTGACGGCCCAAACCAAACAATGGACGCTGCAGGAGTGTATCGAATACGCCATGCAGCACAACATCACGTTGCAGCGGGCCAAACTGCAGCAGCAGTCGGCCAAGGAGGACGTCAGCCAGTCGAAGGCTGCCCTGTTGCCCTCGCTCAACGCATCGACGAGCCATAACCTGGGCTACCGCCCGTGGCAGAACTCAGGCATCACGACCGTCACCAACGGTACCGTGAACACCAAGGTGGACAAGACGTCGTACAACGGCTCCTATGGTCTGAATGCCTCGTGGACGGTGTGGAACGGCAATCGTAACCGCAACCAGGTGAAACTGAACAAACTGTCGGAGGAGCAGGCTGAACTGGAAATCCAGGAGACGGCCAACAGCATCCAGGAGAAGATAGCCCAGCTCTTCGTACAGATACTCTATTTGGAAGAGGCTGTGAAAGTGAACGAGGAGAGCCTGAAGACCTCGAAGACCAATGAAGATCGCGGGCGCGAGATGGTGGAAGTGGGCAAGATGTCGAAGGCCGACCTGGCACAACTCACCGCCCAGCGCTCGACTGATGAATATAACATCGTGTCGGCACAGACGCAGGTCAGGAACTACAAACTGCAGCTGAAGCAACTGTTGGAGATAACGGGCGAAGAGGAGTTTGACATTGCGACCCCTGCCATCATCCAGACTACCGACGAACTGGCTTTGGAAGAGGTGCCGTCGCTGGCCACCGTCTATGAGCAGGCTTTGGCCACCCGTCCTGAGATACAGAGTGCCGAGATGGCTGTCAAGAGCAGCGACGTGAGCATCGACATTGCCAAGGCCGGACGCATGCCGACGGTGAGCCTGCAGGCCAGCGCTTCAGCCAGCACGAACTCGCTGGCCAACAATGGATGGGGCGACCAGATGAAGTCCAACTTCAATTCAGGTGCAGGGGTCTCGGTCAGTGTGCCCATCTTCGACCAGCGCCAGACGAGGACCAACGTCAACAAGGCCCGCATCCAACGCGAGAGCAACCTGCTGGCCCTGCAGGATCAGCAGAAACAGCTCTACCAGACGATAGAGAACTACTGGCTCGACGCCACCAACAATCAGCAGAAGTTCCGTGCTGCAAAAGTCACCGTAGAGAGCGAACAGCAGAGCTACGACCTGTTGCAGGAGAAGTTCAACGTGGGACTGACGAACATCGTTGAACTGATGACGGGCAAGGACCGTCTGCTGGTGGCTGCTCAGAACTGTCTGCAGTCGAAATATGTGACCATCCTGAACCTGCAGATGTTGAAGTTCTATGCGGGCGCTGGATTAAGTGAGAAGTGAAGAGTGAGAAGTGAAGAGTGAGAAGTGAGAAGTGAAAAGTAATTAAGATATGAAGAACAAGAAACTGTGGATTGCCATTGGTGTCATTGCGCTGGCAGTCATTGCTTATCTCCTGCTGTCGGGCGGCAAGAAGGAGGAAAAGGTGGAGTTTGAGACCGCCAAGGTGGATCAGGGCAACATCCAGACCACCATTACCGCCACGGGTACCATTGAGCCTGTAACCTCGGTCACCGTGGGTACACAGGTGTCGGGTATCGTGTCGAAACTCTATGTGGACTACAATTCTGTAGTGAAGAAGGGTCAGGTCATTGCCGAACTCGACAAGACCAACCTTATCAGCGAACTGACGGCTCAGCGCGCCAACCTGTCGTCGGCACAGAGTTCGTTGAACTACCAGCAGTCAAATTATAATAGGTATAAGACGCTCTACGAGAAGGGACTGGTGTCGGCCGACGAGTACGAGAGTGCGCTGTTGCAGTACAATCAGGCCAAGGAGCAGGTGAAGACGGCCAGCGAGAGCGTGCAGCGGGCCCAGACCAACCTCGGCTATGCCACCATTACCTCGCCTATCGACGGCGTGGTGTTGTCGAAAGCGGTGGAGGAAGGTCAGACGGTGGCTGCCTCGTTCAACACGCCTGAACTCTTCACGATTGCCCAGGACCTGACGGACATGCGTGTCATTGCCGACATCGACGAGGCTGACATCGGCGGTGTGAAGGAAGGCCAGCGTGTGACCTTCACTGTCGACGCCTTCCCCGACGATCAGTTTGAGGGTCAGGTGACACAGGTGCGCCAGCAGGCTACGACGGAGAGTAACGTCGTCACCTACGAGGTGGTTATCTCGGCACCCAACAACGACCTGAAGTTGAAGCCCGGATTGACGGCCAACGTCACCATCTATACATTAGAGAAGAACGGCGTGCTCGTAGCTCCTGCCAAAGCCCTGCGCTTCATGCCCAACGAGGCTCTGCTGAAGGAGGGCCAGACCATCGAGGACGTAGAGGCGCCCAAGAAGTTGTGGACGCTCGAGGGTAACACTTTCAAGGCTCACAAGGTGGAGACAGGCACGACCAACGGTGTGCTGACAGAGATCACCAGCGGCATCAGCGCCGGTACTGAGGTACTGGTTGACTTTACCATCTCGGGTGGTGAGGAAATGCCGCAGGGACAGCAGGCCCAGAATCCCTTCATGCCAAGGCCGAGAGGCAACAGGAATCAGCAGCAGGGCGGTAACAACCAGCAACAGAAAAAGTAATGAATAAGAAAGTAGTCATCGAACTGCAGAACGTGAAGCGCTACTTCCAAGTAGGAAGCGAGACGGTGAAGGCCCTGCGCGGCGTGTCGTTCAAGATTTACGAGGGCGAGTTCGTCACCATTCAGGGGACATCGGGAAGTGGAAAGTCGACGCTGTTGAACCAGCTCGGCTGTCTCGACACCCCTACTGCCGGCGAGTACTTCCTCGACGGTATCTCCGTCCGTACGATGTCGAAGTCGCAAAGAGCACACCTGCGCAACCGCAAGATTGGCTTCGTGTTCCAGAATTACAACCTGCTGGCCAAAACCACCGCTGTAGAGAACGTGGAACTGCCGCTGATGTACAACTCTGAATACTCGGCCGCTGAGCGGAAGGAGAAGGCCATCAAGGCCCTGCAGGCCGTAGGACTTGGCGACCGCCTGTACCATAAGTCCAACGAGATGTCGGGTGGTCAGATGCAGCGCGTGGCTATTGCCCGTGCCTTGGTCAACAATCCCGCCGTACTGTTGGCCGACGAGGCTACAGGTAACCTCGACACGCGCACTTCGTTCGAGATGCTGGTGCTTTTCCAGGAACTCTACCGCAAGGGCCACACCATCATCTTCGTGACCCACAACCCTGAGATTGCCGAATATGCCAGTCGCAACATCAACTTGCGCGACGGCAAAATACGCGAGGATACCGTCAATACGAACATCAAGTCGGCAGCCGAGGCGTTAGCCGCACTGCCCATACCACAAGACGACTAAGCAATGAACATACTGAACCTATTTAAAGTGAGCCTGAAGGCCGTAGCCAACAACAAGATGCGGTCGTTCCTGTCGATGCTGGGTATCATCATCGGCGTGGCCGCCGTCATCATCATGATGTCCATCGGACAAGGCTCGAAGGAGAGCATCCGTCAGGAACTGTCGACCATGGGTACTAACCTGCTGACTATCCGGCCAGGTGCCGATATGCGAGGCGGTGTGCGTCAGGACCCCTCGGCTATGCAGACGCTGAAGATAGCCGACTACGAGCGCATCCTGCGTGAGAAGAAGTTTGTGACGAAGGTTTCCCCTGAAGTAACCGCTAGCGGTCAGGCCATCTACGGAAACAACAATACCACGTCGTCGATGTACGGCGAATCTATCGACTACCTCGATATCCGCCAGTGGGTCATTGATGAGGGTGAGTGCTTTACGGAGGAGGATGTCAAGAAGGCAGCGAAGGTCTGTATCATTGGCGCCACCGTCGTCAAGGAACTTTTCGGCAGCGTCGACCCCATCGGTAAGACGATCCGATTCAAGTCGATTCCCATGCGCGTCATCGGCGTACTGAAGTCAAAGGGTTACAACAACTGGGGTATGGACCAGGACAATGTCATCATCTCGCCCTACACCACCGTCATGAAGCGTATCGCCGCCCAGACGTGGTTCTCGAGCATTGTCTGTTCGGCCGTCACCGAGGAACTCTCTGACGCCGCCATCGAGGAACTGACGCAGATGCTGCGTGATAATCATAAGCTGAAGGAAGAGGCCGTCGACGACTTCACCATCCGCTCGCAGGCAGAGATGATGGAGACGATGTCCTCGACGATGGACACGGTGACGCTGATTCTCGTCGTTGCCGCCGCTTTCTCGCTGTTGGTGGCCGGTATCGGCATCATGAACATCATGCTTGTCTCAGTCACTGAGCGTACGAAGGAAATCGGTCTGCGTATGGCCGTCGGAGCCACGGGCCCCGTCATCTCGCTACAGTTCCTTATTGAGTCAGTGCTTATCAGCGTTACTGGCGGACTGATAGGCATCTTAGTGGGCGGTAGTGTGGGCACGTTCCTCATTCCCATGATGGGTATGCCCAGCAGCGTACCCGCTTGGTCAGTCTACGTATCGTTCCTCGTCTGCGTCTTTATCGGCATCCTCTTCGGCTATATTCCCGCCCAGAAGGCTGCCAACATGGATCCTATCGAGGCTATTCGCCACGAGTAAAATCGAACTCGCGTGCCATCGGGTCGTGCGACCCATCGTCGACGCCGCCAAAATCGATGCCCATATCACTGCTGCTGACGTCGCTGCCTGCGAGCAGTTCTCCGTCAGGAAGGCTGTATTCTGCGATGGCTGGCGTGATGTATGTATGCTTCTTCATTTCCATTGTCTGATTTTGGTAATTCTTAATCTCTGATGACCTTCCTGCTGCCCTGGATGAATACGCCCTTCGAGGGTTTGCTGATACGCTGACCCTGCAGGTTATAGAATTCATCGTCTGTGTCTTGGTCATGATGCAAGGTAGCAATGCCCGTTGACACCTCGTCGTCGAAAAGCATCGTGACCCTGCTGCTGAGTCCGGACTCAATCTTGTCCGTGAAGTCGAAGTAGGCGCGATAGCCCTTTGTATTGGTGGCACCCGTCGAATACCAGAACTTCCCGCCACTGACGAACAGGCCGTCTTCAGGCACGGTGACAGGCACGTAGCAGCCCACAAAGTCTTTCTTCACGCTATTTGTCCCACGACTGACGATAGGCTCATCGACAGGGTCAATGTCAACGCCGTCGACGGTAAACTCAGTCAGATTGCCTGCCGTCTTGATGAGATAGGGGTGGTTAGCCAGCATCGTACCGCTAACGGTACGGAAGTACACATCGATATCAGTAACATCGCCATCCTTGACGACAGTCTTGTAATCCGTGAAGTCGGCCAGCGCCACGTCGTTGCCAAAGGCTTTCTTCTGCTGTTCCTGCGTCATGGAGAAAGGCAGCACGATGGTGTTCCACTGTTCACCCACGATGTAACGCACCACACGGACATTGACATTAGTGGCTGCCGCAGGAGGAGTTAACGCCTCTTCGTGGAGTATCACACGGACTTCAGCGGGCTGGGCGATGGTAATGTCGAAAGATGTATCATCCAAACGGACGCTACGGCTGTCAGTTGTTGACAGGCGAACATCCGTCAGGGTGGCGGTCAGCACCTCGCCCGCCGCCAGTGTGGCAGCTGCCTGCAGCGTCATCGTGAACAGCACGTTCTGCGTACCCTTCAGCGTTGATCCATAGGAATAGCAGGCCACGTTCCAGGCACCCTCGGCATAATTACTCATCTGCGTTGGCGACGCATCTTTCAGTCCGGCTCCGTTGGTGGCCAGTATTCCGCCTGTGGAGTTGGTGACAACGCTAATGCCGTCAGGAAGGTTAAGCACAAACTGGTAGCCTGCATAGAGGCCGGATTGGTCGAACTTGAAACTGACGGCTACTGTAGCCTGCTGGCCTTGTGTAATTGTTACGTCTTCAACGGTCAGCCGGTCAGTTGCTGTTGCAGTACCCATGCTCATCAGCATCAGGGTCAGCAGTATATAGATTTTCTTCTTCATTGTTTACTCCGGGTTATGTGAGTTCATTCGGGCCATCCTTGAATTGGCATTTTTCTTCACGATGATATTCAGCACGGCAATGGCATCGTTCACGTTAATGACATCGTCGTCGTTGACGTCGGCTGCCGACTTCAGGAAAGTTGCCGAGGGCTTGTTCAAGAGGTAGTTGACGATAGCTACGGCATCGGCAATATCCGTCTCGTCGTCACCATTGACATCGCCTTTCTTGGACAGCGAACCAATGTCGAAGCGGGTGTTGTCGAGGTAGTTCATGCGGCGGGTGAACCAGTCGGTCAGATACTCATACTCGACGTCGAAGTTTAACTCATGTCCGGCCACGTCGCTGTCATAGCTCCACTTGTCATACTCGCGCTGGTCGGAGCCAGCCTTCTTGAACTCGTCGAGATAGGCCTTGAATCGCTTCAGGATGTTTTCCGTCGCCAGTTCGTTCTGTCGCAGGTCGCGATAGCGCTTCCGCACTTTCTCATTGAAGTCGTTGGCATTGGTTTCGCGCAGTCGTTTGAAGATGTTGTAGTCGCCGTGCTCGTATCGGGTAATAAACTGCGAATAGTCCTGCTCCGGGCCGAGGAACGACTGGTGATAGTAACTGTCGCTCCATCGCTGTCCGCAGGTGGCATCCATGTCCCACACACCAAAAGTGACCTTCTTGTCCTTCTGCTTGTCGTAGACGCCGAAGAACATATTCTTACCGTGGTTGTCGGTAGCCAAGATGGTCTCCATCAGGATGTAGTAGTCCATCACCAACGGCAGGTCAAGGTACTCGGCGATATGTGCACGGAACTCATCGTTAGTGGAGTGGGCCACGAAGTCAACGGCGTTGTAAAGCGTTGACCAGTCGGTCTGGTAGCCGTAGTCCTCAAAGTCGGGGTATTTCACCTCGTAGCTGTCCCACATCTCGCTGTACATATCAGGGTCTGATAGGTAGTCCTTAGGCTGATAACCGCCGTCAGGACTGTATCCCATCATGGTGGCGTAGCTCCAATCTTTCGACTTCCACAGTTGTCCGTGGGTCTCACCCTTCTCCTCGTCATATTTCTTCAGCTTCATCTGCTTGCGGTCCATGTTTTCCGTCATGCAGTAGATGCCGCGGTACTCGTCATTGAGTATCAGTTCCACGAAGTGTCCGCGGGTACCCGTCAAGGCTTTCTTCTCCTGGCCTATATAATAAGGTGGCGTCGAGAAGTCGTTCCACAGGTCGGTCATCGTGCGGTTTCGGATGCGAGCCATATCCACCTGGCACGACTCCAGAATCCACGAGTTGTCGTTACGCAGTCCGAAGAACTTCTTTTCCAGCTTCTCGCCGTCAGCGTCCTTCAGCTTCACGTGGTAGTTGCGCTTGTGCTTGTCACCGCCGTTGGTGATGCCACCGCGCCACTTGGCCTTCATGTTCAGCAGTTCCTTGGCAACGTTCTTGTCGGGTTCGTTCACCGCGATGTAGCCTTCACTATAGTTATTGTTGAACGAGCCATACAACTGCACGACGGGTAGCGAGGTGAAGGTCAGCGGCAGGCTGACGGTTGTCCCATTCGTAGCTGTGACGGTCAGCGTATACTCCTTGCCGCCCGCTACGCCGGCAAACGTATGGGTGGAGCCCGAGGGTGTTTCCTGTCCGTCGATGGTCAGGTTGTTGTAACCTGATTTCAGCGAGTAGCTGACCGCCGCGGTCATGTCCTTGTCGAACTCACTCAGCGGTATCGAACAGAGATAAATACCGGTAGATTTGGAATAGGCGACGGGATGCCCGCCGATGCGCAGGTCTGCGGCGCCCTTTCCTATGGGGTCGATAGTCGGCAGCGTCATAATCGACCTGCGGAGTGCCTCCATCTGGTCGAAGTCATTGCTGACGGCCTCCAACTGCTCTTCCAGCCCTTCCGTCATCGGATGGTTAGCAATCTCGGCCAGCACCTTGAGGCGCTCGGCTTCCAACAGGCCCTCCTTGCTGCCGTTGTAGTAGAGTTGCAGGTTGTCGAGGGCTATCCAGTTGGCGTTCGTATTCTCAGCTCTCACACCTACTTCAATATCGCTGGTGGCAGTGAGCGTGAATTCTACCGCAAAGTGCTCAGGCGGGTCGTTACCCGTAGCCACGCTGACGTAGTCACTGCCTGCATAGAGCACGACGTTTTCAGCCGGGGTGTTAGGGTTCCACCCATAGGCCTGGCGACAGGCCATCATATCGGCCTTCAGCGTATACTTGCCAGCGGGCAGACTGCTCAGCACCTGCGAGATGCCGTTGTCCCAAAGCGCACCTGAGCTTGACTCACGCCATAGTTCGATGAACGGCTGCACAAGGTGGGCGCCTGTCTGGTTGTTGATGTGCGAGCCACCGGCACCCGTGTTGATATTCCAGCCGCCCACGTTCGTCCAGCCTCTGTCGCTGTTCTCAGTGGCCTCCAGCCAGCTCGACACGTCCGTCCCCTCAACGGCTACAGCTTCCTCGAACAACAGGAACTGCTGATTGGTGTTGGGGCTTCCGCCATTGGAGTAGGTACCCACTACGTACGAACCTTCACGGACATCCCACAGATGGTCGGTGTGGGCCACATTGCGGATGGCATAGACACCCTCGCTGTAATCCTGGAAACTCCAGAGCGAGTTCTCGCCGTCCACGCCTGATGTCATGTCCACATAGCGGCGGGTGAGTGTGGCACCATCGCTGCCCGCGTCTGAACGCTGACCGTCGTAGGTGATGTACTTCCCAGTAGCTGCATTTTGGATAGTGTACTGACCGTCCTGCTGCTCCGTGATGATCCAATAAGTATAATCATCCGTACTGGCAGTCGCGAAATAGAAGAGCGGTGTCGTTGCTCCTGCCCGACTGCCATCTACCACACATCCGTTGGGATAAAGCGGACATATCAGATGGTAACGCTTCTCGCTGCTCACATTGGGTTTGGCCACAGTCTGAACGGCAGCCAACAACAATAAAATGACAGATAACCTGCGTAATAGTTTTAGCATATTAGTTATAAAATAGTTCCTAAGAATTAAAAAACGCTGCAAAGTTACAATTTTATTTTGATTTTCTTCTCTATTCCAAAAGAAATTATTACCTTTGCGCTCGGAAATTTCTAATATTTTAATTTATAATTCAAATCGTTATGGTAAATTACAAGGATTTAGGTCTCGTGAATACCCGCGAGATGTTTAAGAGAGCAGTAGCCGGTGGCTATGCTATCCCCGCTTTCAACTTCAACACCATGGAGCAGATGCAGGCTATCGTGCAGGCTGCCGTCGAGACGAAGTCGCCCGTCATCATGCAGGTGTCTAAGGGTGCCCGTAACTATGCCAACGCTCAGATTCTCCGCTACATGGCTGAGGGTGCTGTGGCTTACGCTAAGGAGCTCGGCTGTGAGCATCCTGAGATCGTGCTGCATCTCGACCACGGTGACAGCTTCGAGCTCTGCAAGGACTGCATCGACATGGGCTTCTCTTCTGTCATGATCGACGGTTCTCACCTCCCCTATGAGGAGAACATCGCCCTGGCTAAGAAAGTGGTTGACTACGCTCACCAGTTCGACGTGACCGTCGAGGCTGAGTTGGGTGTGCTCGCCGGCGTCGAGGACGAGGTCAGCGCTGCTGAGTCTCACTACACCAAGCCCGAGGAGGTCATCGACTTCTCTACCCGCACGGGCTGCGACTCGCTGGCTATCTCCATCGGTACTTCTCACGGTGCCCACAAGTTCACCCCTGAGCAGTGTACGCTCGTCAACGGTGTGCTCGTTCCGCCCCCCTTGGCATTCGACATCCTGCACGAGATTGAGAAGAAGCTCCCCGGCTTCCCCATCGTACTCCACGGTTCTTCATCTGTTCCTATGGAAGAGGTCGAGACCATCAACCAGTTCGGTGGTCACCTTGAGGCCGCTATCGGTATCCCTGAGGAGCAGCTGCGTGAGGCTTCGAAGAGCGCCGTCTGCAAGATCAACATCGACTCTGACAGCCGCCTGGCCATGACCGCTGCCGTACGCAAGCACCTGGCTGAGCATCCTGGAGACTTCGATCCTCGCCAGTATCTGAAGCCTGCCCGCGAGAACATGAAGAAGATGTACATCCACAAGATTGTCAACGTCCTCGGTTCTGACGGCAAGCTCGCTCAGTGCTAATCGACTATCGGATATCTATAAGGTGGAAATGCCCGCAAAGCATTTCCACCTTTCTTGTTAAAACCCGGCAATAACTAAAAGACGATCCATCACATGAAAACCATTAAGACGATACTGGCCGTCGTACTGGCGACCGCCTGCTGCACAGAAATGGCAGCACAGGGATTCCGCAGGGAACCGATGCCCGAGGGTTCCTATTCACCAGTGACCAACATCAACCGCAACGGCTATCCGCGTGTGCTCAGCGACGGCAGCGTCATGTTCCGTGTCAACGCCCCGCAGGCTCAGCTTGTACAGATAGACCTCGGCGGCACGAAATACGATATGCAGAAGGGCGACGGCGGCACCTGGACCGTGACCACCAAGCCGCAGGTGCCCGGCTTCCACTATTATTCACTCGTCATCGACGGCGTCTCCGTAGCCGACCCCGCCAGCCAGTCGTTCTTCGGTTGTAGCCGCTGGTCGAGTGCCATCGAGATTCCCGAGAAGGGGATGGACGACTTCGAGGTGCAGGACGTAGCGCACGGCGAGGTCAATACCGTCTGGTATTATTCCAAGGTCGACGAGTCGTGGCGTCCGCTGATGGTCTACACACCCGCCAACTACAGCGACGTGAAGGCTCCCTTGCCAGTGGTCTACATCCAGCACGGCGGCGGTGAGGATCATCGCGGATGGATGGAACAGGGCCGCACCGCCCAGATTATGGACAACCTGATAGCACAGGGCAAGGCTGTACCGATGATTGTGGTCAGCTCCAACAGTAATGTACAGTCGCGCAACGGCGGTATGGGCGGCGGCTACAGTTGGGAGGGCATGCAGACTTTCCGTAGCGAACTGATTGAGAATGTCATTCCCTTCGTCGAGAAAAACTACAAAGTGCGCAAGGACCGTAAAGGACGTGCTATGTGCGGACTCTCGATGGGTGGCGGCCAGTCCTTTTATATTGGCCTGCGCTCGCCCGAAGTCTTTGCCAACGTAGGCGTCTTCTCCACTGGTATGTTCGGTGGCATCCGTGGTGCCTCGAACTTCGACTTGGAGAAGGAGGTGCCGGGTATGCTCTCTGACACCAAGACCTTCAACCGTCAGTTCGATGTCTTCTTCATCAGCTGTGGCGAACAAGACCCCCGCATCGAGTACACCCGCACGATTGTCGACAAAATGCGCAAGGGAGGCGTCAACGTCCGCTTCAACTCCTACCCCGGCGACCACGAGTGGCAGGTATGGCGCAAGTCCCTACACGAGTTCGCCCAGTATCTGTTCAAATAAAGTCTGACGGATATTGGCTTTGGCGGTTGAGGGTTTCAGGGCTTCGTCAAGAGGAAGGGCGGGGGGATTGATGCTGCACACCTGTGAGAAGCCGGCATCGAGCAGCAGCTGGCTGTCGGCAATCCTGCCGGCTATCAGTAGGACAGGAACGCCCTGAAGCTTAGCACGCTGGAGAATGCCGTAAGGCAGTTTCCCCATCAGCGTCTGACGGTCGGCCGAGCCTTCGCCAGTGACGACGAGGGAAGCACCACTGAGGAGGTCGTCAAAACCATCGGCCTCAAGCAGCAGGTCAATGCCTGAGCGGCAGTCGGCATTCATAAATTGCAGGAAAGCGTAGCCAAGACCGCCAGCGGCTCCTGCGCCAAGCTCGTCCTGACGGTCAAAGCCGAAGTGACGGGCCGAAACTGCTGCGAACCGTCGGGCACGGGCGTCGAGGCTGAGCACCATCTCCTGGGTAGCTCCCTTTTGCGGCGCAAACACATGGGCAGCACCGTTGGGGCCACAGAGCGGATTGGTAACGTCGGTAGCAATGGTGAAGCGGACATCGTCGAGCTCACGGACATCACGCCACGAACCGTCCTTTGCCAGGCCGTCGATGACGGCACGAATCATGCCGATGCCGCAATCGCTGGTGGCACTGCCACCAAGTCCCACGATAATCTGATGACAGCCGCGACGCACGGCATCGACCACGAGCTGGCCCGTGCCATAGGTAGTTGTCACCATCGGGTTGCGTTCATCATCTGTAAGCAGCGTCAGTCCGCTGGCTTGTGCCATCTCGATGACCGCCGTCGTGCCGTTGACGAGGTAGTGGGCCGTGATACGCCGCATCAGCGGGTCGCGGACGCTGACTGTCACCATCTCACCACCCAGCGCACACTGGAAAGCTGACAGAAAACCTTCGCCGCCATCGCTGACAGGCACCTGTACGACCTCAGCTTCAGGCATCGCTGAAAGGATGCCTTCCGATGCTGCCTCATTGGCCTCGGCTGAGGTCAGGCAGCCCTTGAACGAATCGATGGCTACGATGATTCTCATACGGAAATTTCTGGGGCAAATATAGTGAAAAAAGCGCAATCCTGTTCACATTCGTCGTCAGTTTTAATAAGTTTTGTGAAATGAAGGGGTTGTAGGTAACTACTCAGTCATGTACCCATGACTTTTTAGGTGGTACCAATCGTACCTCCT
>CALDLA010000098.1 GCA_937898415.1 uncultured Prevotellaceae bacterium
AGCCTCCGCGTGCTTACGTACCATTTCATCTCGCCGTCAAATCCAGTCAACCCCAAGACGAATCACGTAAATTCGGTGCAAAGATACGCATTTTTCCCGACTTTCCAACAGAAATAGAAAAAAAATACGTACCTTTGCAGCAATTTTATGAATTCTGTGTTTCATATTATATAATATAAGGTATAATGAAGACCATCAGACTATTGATAGTGGCAGGTGCGGCCTTGACGGCAGTATCGTGCGTAACACCCAAGAATTTCAACTACTTCCAGGACTTGACCGATGGTCAGGAAATCAGTCTTCCGGCTAATCGTGAGATTAAACTGCAGCCGGGTGACAAGATTTCGGTGATGGTGACGAGCAAGGACCCGCTGATGAGCAATGTCTTCAACAAGGGTTTCTCGTCGAGCACCGATGGCGGGAAGGTGGATGCCAATAAAATACACGTCAGCTATACTGTTGACAATCATGGCGATATTGACATTCCTGCACTCGGCAAGGTGGCCGTCAACGGCAAGAGCCGAATGGAAGTAGCCCAGGATATCCAGAACAGACTGCGCGAGGAACTGCTGAAGGATGCCACTGTCACGGTGGAGTTCATCGACCTGCGCTTCTCTGTCTTGGGTGAGGTACAGGCTCCAGGTGTTTATTTTATCAACAAGGACGTCTATACCCTGACCGACGCGCTGGCCATGGCTGGCGGCATTGGCCTCTATGGTAAGCGCGACAGTGTGATGGTCATCCGTGAGATGCCCACTGGCAGGAAAGTCTATGTCGTGAACATCAGCTCCGGTCGCGATATGCTGTCGTCCGAGGCTTACTATATCAAGCAGAATGACATCATCAACGTAAAGGCTAACAATACGAAGGCTCGCCAGTCGCTGGCTAATGGTAACGAGACGCGCAGCATCTCGTTCTGGACAACCATCGTTTCGCTGGCAGCAACATTGAGTATGCTGATTTTTAAATAAGAAGTTAGGAGAAGTTAGGGGAAGTTAGGAGAAGTTAGGAGAATTTAGGAGAAGCGATATATGGAAATCAAGGAATACGAGAAAGTAGTCATAGAGAACGAGCGTACGGTGTCGATTGGTGACTTCTGGCGAGCTTGCAAGCGCAAGTGGAAGTGGTTTGTGGGCTGTGTGGTGAGCTGTTGTGTACTGGCCTTGCTGTTCATCCTCGTTGCCACGCCGCAGTATGAACGCTATGCCGCCCTGATTATCAAGGACGAGAGTAGCGGCGGTAACCTGCTGTCGGCCATGAGTTCCAGCATGGGTATGCTGGCCGGTATGGCCGGACTGAACATCACGTCGAATGTGAACAACGAACTTGAGGTGTTCCGTTCGCCGGCTACGATGATGGAAGTTGTCAAGCGGTTGGACATGGACGTGACGTATAAGGTGTGGGACGGTCTGCAGCGTAAGGAGCTGTATGATGAGACCCTGCCCATCAAGGTGACTTACCCCGCCCTGACCGAAAAGGACGGTGCCTATATGAAGATGGACTTGAGGAAGGACGGCACGTTCACCGTCTACAAGTTCCGCTTGAACAAGGATAAGTTTGACGGCGAGGTACAGGGACAGGTGAACAACGTGGTGAAGACGCCGATAGGCAAGATAGCCGTGACCAAGACTCCGCACTTTGACAAGTTCTTCAAGGAGGATAGCGAGAAGACCATCCGCATTATGAAGTATCCGAGGTATGACATGACGGATCTCTGTATGAAGAAACTGACGGCTGAACTGGAGGACGACCAGACATCGGTCATCAGTCTGGGCTATCAAGATATGTCGAGCGACCGTGCCGAGCGTATCATCAATACCCTGATTACCGTCTATCAGGAGAACTACCTGAAGGACAAGAATGCGGCAGCCGAGGAGTCGGCTGATTTCCTGAACGAGCGCATTGCCAGCATCGAGGGTCAGCTGCAGGGAATCGACAGCGAGATTTCACGATTCCGCGGCAAGAACCTGATACCCGACTACGAAGCTACGGCTAAAGCCTATCTGGAGAATGCGGCCATGACCAACGAAGCCGTGATGAAGCTGAGCAACCAGCTCTACGTCATGGAGCACATGCAGAAGTTCCTGAAAAACGAGAGCAACAAGGACAAACCGCTACCTGCCAACATCGTGCCCGACAATGAGAGCGTAGGCAAGCAGATAGCCGAGTACAACAAGCTGCTGATGCAGCGCAACGAGATGCTCAGCAACAGTAGCGAGAAGAACCCGTTGGTGGAGAGCACCACGGCTCAGATAGAGGCGATGCGTACGGCCATAGACCACTCACTGGGGAACGCTGTGGCACAGGCTAAGATCATGCTCCAGAATGTCATGAAGGAGGACAACAAGATCACCAGCAAGTTGGCCACCGCCCCCGACAAGGTTGTCTCCATCCTGCCTGCCGAGCGCAAGCAAAAACTGATAGAAGCGCTCTACATCTACCTGCTGCAGAAGAAGGAAGAGAACAACCTGTCGCAAATCTTCAACTCCAAGAACACCCGTATCATCACGCCCCCTATGGGCAAGCTGAAGCCTGTCTTCCCCAAGAAGATACGCACTATGGCCGCTGCCGGACTGTTAGGACTGCTGTTGCCCGGCATCTTCATCTTCATCGGACTGAGCAACGGAAGGAAGTTTGAATAAACAGACGCTGAGCTACTACCTGTTCGGCCTGACGCTGACCCTGTTCCAGTTTGCCGGATACTCTGCCATCACGCTCCCGCTGCTGGCACTGGCCACGCTGCTCATCTTCAATGTCGGCGTCTTCAACCGCAACCTGAAGACCATGCCCTCGTACATGCTCTTCCTGGCATGCTCCATACTTATCGGTCTGGCGTTTCTCATCTTCAGGGACACCAGTGCCAAGTCTATCATGGCTTGGGGACAGTTCTATTTCTTTGCTTTCCTGCTGTTGGGAATCGACGACAAGTCAAAGCTTATCCGCATCATCAAGTACTTTGTCTATGCCATCTTCGTGGCCGACCTGCTGTCGAACATCCTGTTAGCAATGGGTTTCTCGTTGCCCTGGACCAAGTTCCCACCCGTCCGTCCCGGCGAACTGTTACCCCGTTTCCCTGGTGTCAAGAGCAGTTCGCTCTATTCCGGCAGTATCTCCTTCCTGGCACTCTGCTGTATCATGCAGGAGGACATCCGCAACAAGTGGCTCCGCTATTCGGTGGTCTTTGTCATGTGCCTTAACTTGCTGTTAGCTGGCTCCTTCCGCTATTATATCACGCTGTTGGCCGTCTTCGCCCTTTACTATTTCCATATCTACAAAGACCGTCGCAAGCTGCTGCTGACCTATGGCCTGTTCGTGCTGGGCGTCATCATCATGACCGCCACGACCACTGATATCAGTAAGAGTAACGAGTTGCGATGGGGATTATGGTTACATACCATTGACATCATCGGCCAGAACCCGTTCTTCGGCGAGGGCTTTGTCTTCCACGACGTCAGGGAGGGTGTCGTCTTCAGTCTTCACAACCTGGCCATGGCTCGTATGACGGAGTCTACCATCTTGCTGTTTGCCATGTGTTTCGGGGTGCCCGTCATGTGTCTTTTCCTGCATGCCATCTATGCTACGCTACGCCATTTCTACCGCTATCGACAGTATGAGCAGGAGTTAGGCTTCTTTTTGGGGTTGACCCTCGACCTCTTCTGGGGTGGCAGTATTGACAACTGTATGTCGGTATCCATTCTCCTGCTGAGTATGTACCTTATCAATTATAACGGCTACATCATGAGCCACGCTGAACGCTATGCAAAGATCCCTGATAGACAAGTTTAAGACCTCCGACATTGCCAAGCGCATGGCCAGCGGTGCCTTCTGGTCGTTCACAGGGACGGCTCTGGGCAAGTTTCTGGTCTTGCTGAGCGGCATCTTCTGTGCCCGTATCTTAGGGCAGGAGGTCTTCGGCGAGCTGGGTATGGTGCGCTCCACTATCGGAATGTTCATCGTCTTAGGCACCTCGGGCATCGGCGTTACTGCCACTCGCTACATCGCCAACTATCGCAAGACAGACCCCGCGCATGCTGCGTCTATCTGCTTGCTTTCCAATAAGTTCGCCTGGTGGGCAGGCATCGTCGTGGGAGTGATGATGCTGTTGCTGTCTGATGTCCTGGCCAAGGAAGCCCTCCACTCGGCTGACCTCAAGACGGCCGTGCAACTGGGTGCCGTCATGCTTTTTGTCTCCATCCTCAACGGGGCGCCCAACGGTGTGTTGGTGGGCCTCGAGGACTTCCGTTCGGTAGCCGTCAACACGTTCATCGGCAGTCTCTGCGAGGCCGTCTTTATGGTTGTCGGTGCCTGGCTCTACGGTCTGGAGGGTGCCATCCTCGGCTTTGGCGTCGGCGTGGTCTCGCTCTACGTGGCCAACGCAATGGCCGTCAGGCGTGACTTGCAACGGGAGCATATCGTCACCCGTGGCCAGGCTATCCGACGGGAGGACTGGCGACTGCTCTATACTTACAGCATACCCGCTACGCTGTCGGCCCTGACCGTTGCCCCCGTGTTCTTCGCCATCCGCTCCATGCTGGTCAGTCACAGCGGTTATGCCGAATTAGGCATCTTCGAGGCTGCCGACCAGTGGAAGGTCATCATCCTCTTCATCCCCACCACCGTCAGCCAGATTGTGCTGCCCATCCTCTCCAGTCTCTTTGACATCCGTAAGTTCAAGAAGACGTTGGGCGTCAACATCCTGCTCATTGCGGTTGTCTCGACGGTCATCGCCCTGTCCGTGGCCCTGCTCAGTCCGCTCATCATGCCGCTCTACGGCCAGTCGTTCACCGACCTCATGCCGCTGACGCTGTTAGCCGTCTCCACCGTATTCTCGGCCGTCTCTAATGTCATCGAGATGTCTATCTACAGCCGCGATAAGATGTGGACGTGCTTTGGTCTGAACCTCGTCTGGGCTGCGCTGCTCATCGGCCTGTCCCGACTGTTCCTCCGTCAGGGCATGGGCGCTTCGGCATTGGCACTGGCCGTGCTGCTGTCCTATCTGCTGAAGACTATCTATATAGGTATCTACATGATGTTCCTGCTCAGGGGAAAGGACAACTTCGATGAATAAGCCCGTATTCAGCATCGTCATCCCGACATTCAACAGTCTGGAGTTGCTCCGGCGAGCCCTTTCGTCGGCCTTGCAGCAGCAGGGTGTCGCGATGGAGGTCATCGTCACCGACGACTCCACGACCACCGACATTGCCGACTACATGGCCCGTCTCGACGACGAGCGCCTGCGCTATTTCAGGAACCAGCCCGGCCTGGGAGCCGTCGGCAATTGGAACAGTGGTTTGTCAAAAGCCACGGGCCAGTATGTCATCCTGATGCACCACGACGAGGCGATAAGCGGCGACGACTATCTGCAGCGGGTGCAGCGGTTGATGGACGGCGGTTCCGACATTGTCGTGTCTCGCGTTGAAGTCACTATCGGCGACCGCGTAAAACCGTCGCACTTCACTGCCGCCATGAAGCGCTTCATGCTGCGTCACCCCTCATGGCTGTTCTTTGCCAATGCCGTGGGGCCTTGTGCCTGCATGGCCTTCCGTCGTAGTCAGCTGCAGCCCTTCTGCGACCAGCTGCGCTGGCTGGTCGATGTGGAGTGGTACTATCGGATGCTGTCCTCTCGCCGCGTCGTCTACGCCCCGCAGCTGGTCGTCCGCTCCATCCACGGCCATGAGGGCCAGATCACCGCGAGCCTTGACATCCGGCGCACCTTCGCGGCCGACCGCCCCGTCGTTGCCCGCCTTCATCCCGAGTTGTCCGTCCGCCTCATGCTCTGGCTGTACAAAGCGGTCGTCATCAACGCAAAAAGTACAAAATGAATACTTCTTCCTTCTCCCTTATCCGTTAGTTGGTGATAATCGTGGCTCATTTTGTTACTTTTTTGCTTATATTTTGATGATTTGTTTGGTCGTTTCGATTGAAAAGTGTAATTTTGCAACGATAAGGCGTTTGAAAAAGTGCGGCAAAGTTCCAAAAAGTCGTTTGAAAAAGTGTAATAACATAACAAAAAGTCGTTGAGAAAAATGCTGAAAAGGAAAATTGAAGACGTGTTGGTACAGTGGAAAAGTACTGATGGACACAAGCCTTTGGTAATTATGGGCATTCGCCAATGCGGAAAGACCTTCATTGCTCAGCATTTTGCTGCGGCAAATTATCAGAATGTCATTTATATCAACTTCATCAAACAACCAGAGCGAATCAATGCGTTCTTGGGCTCAAAAGACGTAAACGACATCCTGCTCAACCTCTCTGCGCAGATTCAGGGCGTTACGTTTACTCCTGGTGATACTTGTTTTATCTTTGACGAGATTCAGGAGTGTCCAGAAGCACGAACATCACTCAAGTTTTTCAAAGAAGACGGACGTTTCGATGTGATTGCTACAGGCTCGCTGCTGGGCGTTCAAGGTTATGGCGACGAGAAGAAGAAACAACATCGCAAACTGGTTGGCCAGAAAGAACCTGGCAAGAATTCAGTACCTGTCGGTTCAGAGGAAATCATCGAGATGTATCCACTGGATTTCGAGGAATTCCTATGGGCCAAAGGTATCAGCAAGGAAGTTATTGAGGCTCTGCGGAGGTTCTATCGTGAAGAGACGCCCGTTCCGTCAGGTATCCATGTGGCGATGAAGAACCTGCTGAATCTCTATGTGTCCATTGGCGGACTTCCTGAACCCATCAATGCCTTCCTCAAGACCAACAACATGAACGAGGTCAGCAAGGCTTATAAGTCTATCTTGAAGGAATACCGCGACGATATGGTGAAATATGCTCCAGATAAGGACAAACCCCATATCCGCGAGTGTTTTAACTCCATTCCTAAGCAGTTGGCGAAAGACAATAAGAAGTTCCAATATAACAAGGTGAAGCCTGGTGGCAGAAGTGATACCTATCTGGGTTCGCTACAGTGGCTGGAGGATGCTGGCATTATCTGTCGTTGCTATAATACGGACATCACTGGGCTGCCGATGGAAGGCAATGCCAAGGATAACGTCTTCAAGGTCTATACGGCAGATATCGGGCTACTCATTGAGATGCTGGGAGCAGGCACACGTGCCGACATCCTTCAAGGCAATCTGGGCGGGTTCAAAGGTGCCATCTATGAGAACCTGATGGCCGATACCCTTCACAAGAAGGCGCAGAACTTGTATTATTTTCAGAAAGATTCCGGCTTAGAGCTGGATTTCCTTGTGCGAACTAACGGGGAGTGCGTCCCTCTTGAAGTCAAAGCCAAAACCGCTCAGGCTAAAAGTGTTAAAACGGTGTTGGCCCATCCCGAAAAATATCACGTCAAGCACGTCATCAAATTTGGTGACTATAACATCGGACGCGATGGTCAGTTGCTGACGCTACCCAACTACATGCAGTTCCTTTTGGACTTGGAACCAGAGGAGATCGTCTTGGATACTATTGATGTTGATGCACTCAACTCCTTGGCTAAAGAAATTGTAGGAGGAAGTTGATTTCCATAGGGTTGGACATGCAACAATTTATAAACGTTTGATATTCAGCTGTTTCTAATATTGGCTCATTCTTAAATTTTCCATAGGCAACTGATACAACTTTCGAAATAATGTCGTAACTTTGCAACCGAGAAACAATCATATAATCGGTAGCGATGTTAATAAGAACGTTGTACATACTCTTGATAGGTGTTCTGATGGTTGCCTGCAGTCAGGAGTCAGGAGACAGGAGTCAGGAGACAGGAGTCAGAATTCTGGAGGAGGCTGAGGCTGCTCTGGCCAATGACAGCATTCGTCAGGGTGAGACTTTACTGCGGAAAACTATCCAATTGTCGGAAGCGTCAGGGGATTGGCACACCCATTATATTGCGTACCAGCGATTAGCCGAAGCCCTGTCGCAGAGCAATCCTGAGGAGGCTTTGCGGCTGATGAAGAAAGCCCTGACCGTCTATGAGCAGCATCCTGACGATGAGCGGAATCGGGTCATCCTGCTCGACTATGCAGGTACTTACGCCGCTCAGTTAGCTTACACCACAGAGGGCACCTACGACGAGGCGCTCGATTTCATCAACCGTGCCTACCGTATCGCTGAGAAGAACCAGATGACGGACTTGATGTGTCAGACGCTCACCAGTCTTGCCAACATCGCCTGGGCCAAGGGCGACTATCGTCAGTCGCTCGACTACGCCCATCAGGCCGAAACGGTGGCTACAGCCGAACTGCTGTCAGGCACCCTGCAGGTGCTGGCCCGCAGTTACCTCAGCCTTGACATGCTCGACTCGGCAGAAACCGTCTATCGGCAGATTGAACCTGATGATGCCCATCTGGCCTATGTCGTGCAGAGTAACCTCGCCAAGATAGCACTCCGACGGATGGGAGCCACAGCGGTGGAGGATAGCATAACCGAAGCTTTTGCACAAGTGGAGGACTTCTATTACAAGGCACTTGAGCAGAAAGATGAGTATTATCAGGAGACGCTGCGTCAGGAAATGGAGAACCAACAGCTGGAATACCGCTCACGGCTGTATGGTCGTACGCTTCTGATAGTAATCGTTGCTGCGGTCATCATCCTTCTTGCGGTGGTTCAGGCTCTTCGTTATCGCATCCGTATGCAGGAACAGGAGAAACGCCGGCTTCAGCAGGAGGCGGATCACCAGAAGACTCTGCTGCACCAGACCAACGAAGTGGTGACATTCCTGCAGGGCTTCATCCTCGAACGTACGGAAGTGCTGAAGAAACTCAACCAGGGCGGCGACTCGCTCATCACCCTCAGTCCGCACGAATGGAGCGAGATAGAACGTACGCTCAACGCCATCGACGGCGGCCGTTTTGCCAAAATCCGCGAGCAGTACCCCACGATGCAGGAAGACGACGTCCGCCTCTGCATCCTCACCCGCCTGGGCCTCAGCAACCGCACCATCGGCAACATCTACTGCATCACCGTCTCAGCCGTCCAGCATCGCAAGCTCAAGCTGAAGAAAGATGTGTTCGGAGAGAGCCGTCCTGATATCACGCTGGAACAGATACTCAACAGCAAATAAATAGCAAGAATAATAAAAAAGGAAAGATATGAAGAAGATAGCATTACTTTTGGCCGTTCTGCTGCTGTCCTTGTCTGCCTCTGCCGAAACAAGCGGTGAGTGCGGAGAGAATCTCACGTGGAAGTACGAAGAAGCAACGCAGACCCTTACCATTTCTGGCAGTGGGGTCATGGATAACTATTACTCCTATCAATTACGCAAGGCTCCCTGGTATGACTATCGCAATGACATTCGGGAAGTCATCATCGAAGAAGGTGTTACCACTATCGGCGTTAGTGCCTTTGATCATTGCAGCGCTATGACCGCTGTGACGATCCCCAGCGGCGTGACCTCTATTGGTGAAGCTGCCTTCTCAGGTTGCACCGCCTTGTCCTCTATTGATATTCCTAATAGCGTGACTAAAATCGGTAATATGGCTTTTTTCGGTTCCGGATTAACCTCCGTGGTCATCCCGAATAGTGTGACAAAGATTGGTTATGAGGCTTTTGGTAGTTGCAAGGACTTAACCTCTGCGACAATCTCCAAAAACGTGGAATCATTAAGTTACCGTTTTTTCCATAGTTGTCCCAATCTGACCTCAGTAATCCTCCCCGAAGGTGTGACAACGATTGGTGAGATGGCCTTTTCTGGCTGTACTGGTTTAAGCTCAATCACCATTCCTTGTAGTGTGACGACGATTGATAAGTATGCTTTCGAAGGCTGCAGCAATCTTACTTCTTTGACAGTCAGCGGAAACCTGTATGCTATTGGCGGAGATGCTTTCAAAGACTGCAGACAGATTACTGACATCCGTATCGTCGTATCTGACAGGTCGACTTTTTGCAAAAGCAACACCATCTCGTTGATCTATGATAACATAGAGGGGTTGGCATCCTTTGTCAATACCCCTCCCGTCCTTGTCGGCTACAAGCTTGTTACCCTACTCGACGTTGACGGAAACGAAATCAAGGATTATGTTATACCCAGTGGTGTGACGAGGATTTATGCTGATGCTCTCAGTAAATGTGGAGGGTTGAATTCTGTCACCATTCCCAGCAGCGTGACCTCGATTGGCAATTTCGCTTTTTCATGGTGTGAGAGTTTGACCGACGTGTATTGCTATGCAAGCACCGTGCCTGGGACCTACTCTGGCGTATTCAGCAATTCTAACTTGAAAAACGCCACCCTCCATGTGCCTGCATCTTCCATTAACGATTACAAGTCGCGAAATCCTTGGAAGGGTTTCAAGAACATAGTTCCGCTGGATGACGTGGATGGGGTATCCAGTGTACACAAAGGAACGTCTGAAGCAACCCCATCCTACGACCTGCAAGGCCGTCGTCGTGTCGACAGTCCGTCCCGCCGTGGAGTATATATCAAGGATGGTCGGAAAATCATCCGATAGGCATTTCATTTCAGTAGTAATAAAAACATAAAAAGAATAGAAATAATAACAAAAATAAGAAAGGTATGAAGAAGATTGCATTACTTTTGGCCGTTCTGTTGCTGCCGATGGTGGCAAGTGCAGAAAAAGTAGAGATTGACGGCATTTACTACAACCTGGTTGATAAGGCTAATGCTGCTGAAGTGATGGAAAACCCCAACAAGTATACTGGTAGTGTGGTCATCCCCGCCACTGTCACCTACAATGGGGTGGAGTATAAGGTAATGAGAATATTAGAAAAAGCGTTCTCTGGTTGCAAAGACCTGACCTCCGTCACGATTCCCAGCACCGTGACGAGAATCGGAAATAATGCCTTTTGGTATAGCGGAATCACCTCTATTACGATTCCTAAAGGTGTGACGAGCATAGAAGAACAAACTTTCTATTGTTGCGAAAACTTGGCTTCTGTCATCCTTCCCGATGGTGTGACGAGTATTGGAAACTATGCTTTCAGTTCTTGCTACAACTTGACATCGATAGAGCTTCCAAATAGTGTGAAAAGCATCGGTGTTAGCGCATTCTTTGATTGCAGTAGCCTTTCTTCCATCAAGATTCCCAACGGCTTGACAAGCATAGCAAACTATCTCTTCTGTGGGTGCAGCAGCCTGACATCCATGGTAATTCCCAATAGTGTGACGAGCATTGGAGGGCATGCTTTTTTTGGTTGCAGCAGCCTTTCCTCCATCACGATTCCCGGTAGCGTGACACATTTATCGCAGAAAACTTTCTCTGGCTGTAGGGGCTTGACCTCCATCACGTTTCTTGGCAGCGAGATAAGCATCGAAAGGTCTGTTTTTCTGGATTGTGAAGCCCTGACTGCCGTGTATATATCGGATTTGTCATCATGGTGCAAGATGTTATTTGAAGACTATTCTTCCAATCCACTCTATTATGCTCATCATCTTTATGTCGGAGAAGAAGAGGTCAGGGACTTGGTTATCCCCAATAATGTGACGAGCATTGGAGACTACGCTTTCGAATACTGCAGTAGCCTGACTTCTGTCATGATTCCTGACAACGTGACGAGCATAGGAAGCTACGCTTTCATAGAATGCTCAGGCCTATCTTCCTTGACGATACCCAATAGTGTGACGAATGTCGGAAAGTATGCTTTCTATAATTGCAGTGGTCTGAATTCCCTCTCCATTTCAAACAGCTTGATAAGCATAGAATATGCAACATTTCATGGTTGTAGTGGCCTGACCTCCATCTTTATTCCCAACAGCGTGACGAACATTGAAGGTGCAGCTTTCAGGGCTTGTAGCGGTCTGACCTCCGTAGAAATTCCCAATAGTGTGACAAATATAAAATATGGAGCATTTTGTGAATGTAGCAGCCTTTTTTCTTTGACTCTTGGCAGCGGGGTAAAAAGCATAGAGAGTATGGCTTTCGGGACTTGTCCAAAGTTAATGGATGTATATTCCTGGTCAGTAGGGGTTCCAGGGGCATTTGCCGATGCTTTTAAGGATTCCTATATTGAATACGCTACGCTACATGTGCCTGCATCTTCCATAGATGCTTATCGGGATGTGTCGCCTTGGAATCAGTTCATGACTTTCACCCCACTCGAAACACAGACGGATTACCGCCCGTTTGTCGAAGAAGGTAAGGTGTGGAAAGTGGGAACCATTTCAGGTAATCCCGTACAGGTGGTTGACTACTACTACTTCGACGGCGATACGATTATCGACGGAAAGACCTGCAAGCAGATGATGTGCCAGCGGTTTGTCAATCCTGATTACTCCAATGAATATTGGACACCAACACCCTCCCTGACCAAAGTGGGCGCATGGTACGAGGAGAATCAAAAAGTGTACTTCTACGACGAGCGGACCCAGTCTATGGTGTTGAAGTATGACTTCTCCATCGGCGACAACGAAAGTCTGCAACTTGTTGATGATGAGCCACCTTTTATTATAGGGCCGAAGCAGACGGGAGGACTGGAAGGTTTTAAGGGTGTTTATAGGGATGTCATGACAAGTCAAAACATCAAGAGCACTATCTGGTTGGAAGGCATAGGCGGTATTGACGGCCCGATGAGGAATGCATACGCTGAGGCAGCAGACCATGCGACGGAGTTCCTGATGTCGTGTACCGTTGGCGACGAAGTCATCTACCTCAACGACGAATATGAGGATGGGGCCACTCCTGAGTTCAATGAAGCCCGTGATCGTATCGACTTCACCCATACCATTAAGATAAAGCCCAAGGCACCGAGGAGGCGTGAGACCATGCATTCGCTGTATGGTGAGTACAACGACCAGCAGTTGGGAATCAATCTCAATTCGCTTAACAATACCTATCAGGTAAGCATTACTGACGAAACGGGCAAAGCCGTCTATGAGAAGACCGTCGATGCCGGCACCATCGTAGGCCTCAACATCGATATTTCTGCTTACGCAAAAGGCAGTTACAAAGTAACCGTGGAGAACAGTCGTGAGGTCTTCACTGGTGAATTCGTAACGCTGACGACAGGAATTGAAGAAGCCGTGAATAAGAAGGCCGCGTTAAGAGGTACTATCTATGACCTGCAGGGCCGCCGTGTCGACAGCCCGTCCCGCCGTGGAGTATATATCAAGGATGGTCGGAAAATCATCCGATAGCTTACTTCCTATATACAAAATTCAGTGAATTTACCTAGTAATTTCAGTGAATTTACATTGCAAATTCAGTGAATTTACCTAGTAATTTCACTGAATTTACTTTCTTATTTCACTGAATTTACTTTCAAATACCCCCGCCCGCTATATTTTCTTCACTAAATTTGTGAATTTCGAGAAGAATGTTTATCTTTGCACCTTGATTATCAAAAGCAAGAAACTTGAGAGTCGTTAAGATATTAGGAGGTCTGGGGAACCAGATGTTTCAGTTTGCCCTCTATAAGTCGTTGCAGCAACGGTTCCCTGAGGAACGGGTGCTGATAGACCTTCATTGTTTCCGTGGCTACGACAAGCATCGTGGTTTCGAGATAGGAAAGGTGTTTGGTGCCGAGTTTGAAACCGCCACTTGGCGTGAGGTAGCCCGAGTGGCCTATCCATACCCCAACTACCAGTGGTGGCGCATCGGTAGCCGTCTGCTGCCTGTCCGCAAGACGATGCTTAAAGAACGGCCTGACTTCACCTTGGAGCCGACGGCGCTGACACGCGAGGGCAGTACCTACTACGACGGCTACTGGCAGCACGAGGAGTATTTCCGCGACATCCGCGACATCATCCTGCAGACCTTCCGGTTCCCTACGTTTGACGACCGTAACCGCGAGACTGCACAGCGTCTGCAATCCACCAGCAGCATTGCCATCCATGTGCGACGTGGCGACTACACCCACGACAGGCTGTTCCACGACATCTGCGACCTGAACTACTACCGGCAGGCCATCAGCCGCATGCAGCAGCGGGTGGGGGGCGACTTGTTCTGCATCTTCTCCGACGATTTGAGATGGTGCCGCGAGCATATCGCCCCGCTGTTAGAGGGCAAGCTCATCATCTATGTCGACTGGAACCGTGGCGCTGACAGCGTTCAGGATATCCACCTCATGTCGCTCTGTCGCCACAACATCATTGCCAATTCCTCGTTCTCATGGTGGGGGGCTTGGCTTAACCAGCATCCTGACAAGGTGGTCATTGCGCCTGACAAATGGCTGCACATCAAGGGTACCCATTCGCCCGTGCCGGAAGCGTGGTTAAGGGTTCATGGTTAATGGTTAAAGGTTATGGGTTATAGGTTATGGTTAATAATTAAAAAGTTTTTCACTTTTCACTTTTCACTTTTCACTTTTTTTCGTACCTTTGCACGCACAAATTGAAGGACAAAGAAGAAAAAAGAGACATGGTGGACTTTTCCGTACTGATGTCTGTCTATCATAAAGAGAAGCCTGAATACTTGCGTCAGAGCTTCGATAGCATCTATCAGCAGTCAGTTGCTCCCACGGAGATTATCCTGGTGGAGGACGGGCCGCTGACTCCTGCATTATACGAAGCCATCAGCCGTGAAGAGCAGCGGTTCCCGCAGCTAAGGCGTGTGGTGTTACCCACGAACCAAGGGTTAGGCAGGGCCCTGAACAAGGGCTTGGAAGCTTGCTCCTACGACCTCATTGCCCGTATGGACACCGACGACATATCCACCCCTGACCGTTTCCAGGTGCAGCTCGACTATATGCAGCAACATCCTGAAATCAATGTCCTCAGCGCTTGGATTACCGAGTTCGACCATGAGCCGGGAAATATTGTCGGCATACGCAGTCTGCCGGAACAGCATGATGACATCTTTCTGTTCGGCAAGAGGCGCAACCCCGTGAACCATCCCGTCGCCATGTTCCGTCGGGAAGCCGTCATCAAGGCAGGAGGCTATCAGCCCTGTTACCTTTTCGAGGACTATTACCTGTGGGTAAGGATGTTACAGAGCGGTCACCGCTTCTGTAACCTGCAGCAGTCGTTGTTGTTTTTCCGCCGTTCGCCCGAGATGATTCGCCGTCGTGGCGGCTTGGCCTATGCCTACCACGAAATCCTGTTCCTCAGGAAACTGAAGCGCATCGGCTACATTACTACGTATGATCTTGTCAGGAATGTGTCGCAGCGCACATTAGTACGCCTGCTCCCCAACCGCCTGCGTAGTCTCATCTATAAGCGTTGCCTGCGTACCATCCCCTGAATGCCGTGATTTATTCTTCCTTGATTTCCTCGTAGGAGTCGAGTTGCGGCTGCTGTTGTGACTGCTGCCACGACTTCTTGTCGCGGTAGAACTTGAGGGAGTTGACGAGTTCCACTACGCCATACACCAAGGTACACCAGCCTAAGATGAGCATGGCCATCTCCAATGGAGCCATGGGTTTCAGCATGACGTAGAGGCCGGTCAGCAGGATGAGTGAAGGCATGACCCAGTACCACAGGCTGATAGGACCGTAGCGACGGCCTCCTATCAGGTTCATGAACTGGTTGACGGCTCCCAGGATGAGAATGGCGCCGATGATGTACATCAGGGCTGAGACGAAGGCCGTGGGCGTCAGCGCCAGGATGAGTCCCAGGATGGCGCTGCCGATGCCGACGATGGGGAAGGTGGGCTGTTCGCCCGCCACGAGCTTGCCCTCGGCGTCGTAGATTTTGTACTCGCTGACGTTGCGCTTGGCCATATAATAGGAGACGCACGAAATAACGCCCGACAGCAGGAACAGCACGCCGATGGCGACGGTGATACCCTTGACGGTGTTGTCGGGGAACTTGATGAGCAGCGCGCCGATGGCGATGGCGCAGAGGGCGCGGAAAATGGAGCTTTGTAGTATTTTCATCATCTTTTTTCGTTATTTTGGTGCAAAGATAATAATTTTTTCGTAACTTTGTAAGAATTCGCTGGATTTCTTTGTATAAAGGCAGTTCGGGAAATTGAGGAAAAAGCGGGTTACGATTTAGAGACCGTACTCAATTCCACGTTCTGCTATAAATTGCTTCAATGCGCTCGGCTTTGCCGCTTCGCTTGTCGAAGAACACCCGAAGATGGGCCACCAGCCGTTTTATGACTCAACTTCGGGTGCAAAGATAATCAATTTATCTGAATTCTCCAAATGCTTTGCCAATTATTCGCCATCGAATGGCAATTCGCCCAGATATTTATCAAAGTCGCTTTGGAACAGACGGTCTTGAACTATGCGATACTTCTCGAACTCTGTTTCTGCATGTTCTTTTGCTTCTTCAGCAGACACATTCCCTGCAGTCTGCAATACCTCATTGCCACCAGCCGCTAAGATAGTGTCAATCTGTTTAGCCCAGTCTTCCATTGTCATTGGGATATGGCGCTTTGCCATTCGCTCGGCCAATTCGAGGACACCATTTACCAGTTGTCCCATATCAGCCAACTCCATTTCCTTCAGATAATTCTTGGCTATCGATACATCCGTCTTTACAATCTTCCCGTCTGGTGCGTTTTCCCAGGTCGTCAACCCCATGTGCTCCTGTTCTGCATCAGCACGCTCTACAATCAACTCTGCGGCTGTGCGCCCATGGACGGCATAATGCATCTTATTTTGCATCATCTTGAAGAAGAGTCTTGTCGTCGGTGCATCGCGATTGTAATCAACAGCTGTCGCATAGATATCCGTCAATTTCTGATAGAAACGTCGCTCAGACAGGCGAATCTCACGAATCTCTGCTAACAGATGCTCAAAGTAGTCCTCATCCAAGAACGTGCCATTCTCCATACGTTTCCTGTCCAGCACATAACCACGAATAGCATATTCACGAAGCACACTTGTGGCCCACTGGCGGAACTGAGTTGCTCGGATGCTATTTACACGATACCCCACGCTAATAATCGCGTCGAGGTTGTAAAACTGAAGTGTGCGATTAACATCTCTGTTACCCTCACGACGAACTACCGAAATTTTCTCGGTAGTTGCCTCCTTTTTAAGTTCATCCGTATCATAGATATTTTGCAAATGTACACTTATATTGTCAGAGGTACAGTCGAACAATATCCCCATTGCCTTCTGGGTACACCACACAGTCTTGTCCTTATAGTACACCTCCACGCCCTGTTCCTTTCCTTCTATCTGAAAGATGAGGAACTCAGCCGTACTGTTTCTTATTTCTCTACGTTTTGCCATATATTCATTTTCTGAAAAATAGCTCAACTAAAAACAGATAAGAAGTCCATCCTATAATTCTCATTTCTTGATGGCTTCCTCAAAAACATTCTTGGCCTCCTCGAAAGGCTCTTTCGCCTCTTTAGTTCCCTTCTTGAACTCACTGACCCCTCTGCCCATACCTCTCATTACCTCTGGCAATTTCTTTCCCCCAAAAAGCAACAAGATTATACCTGCAATTAGTATCAACTCGGATGTGCCAATAAACAATATTTGTGTTGTCATTATTCTTCACTTGTAACTAAATAAATATCACAGGTTTCAAAATCAATTTCCCAATTACCTTTTTCAATAATTGGCCACTGATATTTTTTCGCCATAGAGTCCCACCAGTTTTGAAACTTTGTGGTAGTTTCACCTAAGTCCTTTACAAGTTTTTCATAAAGAACGTCATTGTCAGAAGTCAATATTTTGGCCAATTCATTTAAGCCGTTTTTACGTTCGAATAACTTCTGGATTTCATTTCTTTCTTCAAGTGTTACTTTGCTTATAACCTTTTTCATAATTAATTAAATAAAAGTATTAAATGGATCTAGATAATCTATTTTATTTATTACATCTACATCAACACCAATATTTCGCATCTTTGCAGACAACAACATAGATGAATTTCTTTCAATATGGGATATTACACATTGTTGATGGCTAGGAGTGTTGATGTCATAGGTGAGTTTTTGATTAAGCCAAACACATCGATTACAATGATATGCATCACACAACTTGCAAAGAGGTGAATGTTCGAGGTTCAATAGGCTCTCATTTTTTATATTTAGACCTATTTCCAAATCTCCGCAAGATCTGTCTGTAATACATTTTTTATAGTTAAAATTCGTATCCATTCCACTTCTCTCGTCATAATAGAAGGCTGGGCATATATAAAATTTTCCATTAGGTGCGACTGTAATATTATTAATACCGGCCCCGCAATTTGACATTTTTTGTAATGACAATCTGTCTGTTAAAATATTAACTTGTGGATTTTTACCCTTTTTCTTTTCTGATATTAGTTCGTCATGAATGCTATTTAGTGCATTGCTGTATGACGAAATTAAATCATCATAGAATTCGTCAATATTTGTGAAGGAAATGGATAATCGTTTAACTTGTTTTATTAAATCTGACACCATTACAATATTACTTATAAAATCATCAATTTTAATTCTTAACACTATTGTGTCACAACTAACAATTCTTGGAATATAATCATAGACTTGGATATCTTTACCAATTTTCACGTTGTCGATGGATTCAATAATATCATAATACTCTTGTGGTAAATCATAAGAGGGAAATACATATTGAATCATTAGATTGTTTTTCATTCCAAAAAGAACAGCTTTTTTCAAAACATCTTTATCAATAAGATGCTTTGACGTCAAAGGATTGGAAGCATGGCAAAACGCAATGCTAGTATCATCTAAAAGTATCACCAAATATTGTAGCATAAAAACAATCTACCTTTTTAACTCCTTTAATTCAATAGTTCTATATAGTTTGTTCCAATAATAATTGTTTGCACGAACCCTGGCTTTGTGCATAAGACAGATTGCTGTGCTTCTTTGATATAACGTATATGTGTCTGCACTATCAAAATTTTCTGCCTGGCACCATGAGCAACCAGATGCAACTTCACACTCTATACATTTCATGGGAGATTGTGATGTTCGATTCAACAGAAAGAATGGACGTAACTTGTTCTCATCTATACCATTATAAACATTTCCTAATATCCATGCTTTTTTATCGCGTAATGAATATTGAGCAAAACGAGTGCAAGGATAAAAGTAGCCATCAGCATCTACGGAAAGCATCTTTCCTGCCCCACACCAATTCTCATTATTTATATTTTTATCTAAAGGTTTTCCTATTCCTTCATCAAAAAAAGAGCAAGAATTTGTTTTATACAACTCTCTGTCTATCATATTATCAGCAAGTTCTATTAACTGGTCTTCAAAAAGTTTGTCATCTCCTGAATTCCAAACATTTTCAAAAACGCAATTAATGTTTATTTGATGGATTCCAAGAGAGAACAAGTGTAATACCGATTCTGTTATGTATGGTATGTCCGCAGAGGAAATAGTAACTTTCGTTCCTTCATTTGGGAACTGTTCAAGCCACAATGGAATATTTTTAACAACATCGCGATACGACCCTCTTCCATCTGATTTGTAAATTCTGTTTAGGTCATGTTTTCTTTGTGTACCATCAATAGTAATTCCAATACTCAAATGTTTTTTGTTTTTATCAATAAACTTTTGAACTTTATCTGAAGAATATGTGAGACCATTAGTGGAAAATGAGAAACGATAAGAATCAAACCAATGGTGATTTAGTCGATACATTTCTTTTTTAATATAATCACAGATTTTATCTATAAGTTCTATTTCAAGAAAAGGCTCACCACCAATGAAATCCCAAATTACAGATTTCTGATTGAAATACCAGTGAAATTCATGACTCAAAATATAATCGACAGCTTTTTGGGCAATATCGAAACTCATTCGACCTTGCGAATTTTTACCTACAAGATAACAGTATTTACATGCTAACTGACAATCCTTTGTAACTATAAATGTTATTTCTTTAGAAGAGCCTTCTTGCCAACTATTGTTATGGTCTGCGATTTGAATCATATAATATTTTGATGACATCATTTTAATTGCAATTCCTACATCTTCCTCGGCATCCTCCACATGAGCCAGAACAGTTATATGAGCAACTTGAAGAACATCTGCCGCTACATACGCCAGAACAACTTGAAGAACATCCACCACAACCTACAGCACAAGCTCCAGAACATGATGAGGAACATTTACCGGTACATTTGCTTGAACAATTTCCTCCACACCCTGTTCTTGAACTTGAGCCATATCCTCTACTATTATTACTTGTTGAACTTTGAATAAAGCCAGAGCAACTACCAGAACAATTACTTGAACAACTGCGAGTACATTCAAATGTACATGTTCCCTTACAGCCTGAACATGAAGTTGTACATTCAAATGTACATGTTCCCTTACAGCCTGAACATGAAGTTGTACATTCAAAAGTACAAGTTCCTTTACAACCTGTACAAGAATTTGTACATCCATAGGCACAAGAACCAGAACAATTACCCCCACAAGAAGTGCTGCAGTTAAATGTGCAGCCAGCACAACTTTGAGAGGACGCTATAGCCTTAAAAGGTATGGATGACATTATTGCACCACCTATAACAGGAAGTACTTTTTTAGCAACTTGTTTAAAGAATCCACGTCTTGATAACAAGTTTTCATTATCATTGTTCTCCTGAGGAATTAAATCCTCCTCATTCTTTCTATCATCCATACCTCACTATTTTATAATGTACGACAAAACAATTTTGAACTATAATCAATATATAGATATATATAGCTTCAATAGTAGACTGCAAAGTTAATAATAAAAAACAAAAAAATGAAATATTAATGATTTTTTCTTCTGTATTGATTAGTCAAAACCTAAAAACTAACCATGGAATAACAACTTTCCACTTCTCATGTGGATAATCCGCAGGATCACCGATGTCGTGCTTGGCACCGTCTTTACTGCGATAGAAGACATAATCGGCACCACCTGTGATGTAGATTGCATCCATGAAGCCGTATTCTCGGAGGGCATCGGCAAAGTCCCAGAGGGTTTCTTTGTGGCGAGTGGCAATGAAGTAGAGTTGGTCACCGATGCGGCCAATGGCGCGTCGCTCCACTTTGCCATGCAGGAAGAAACGACTAGGGATGGCACCATCGCTGACGAGAATGAACTGTCGGAAGAAGGAACCGCCACGTTCCTGAACAAAGTCCTTGACTTTCTCGCTTCGTGATATGCCTATGACACTGTTACCTCCTAACATAGCCATATAGCCTAAACGCGACTGGTCGCTCTGGATTTCTTTGCCTTCTGCGACCATGCTTCCGAGATATCTGCCATTGGGGGTAAAGTCAGCAGAACGACAGTAGAGGTAGACGGAGGTGTCGGCGGTATCAGGCTCCTCGAACTCGATGGATGCCTTTAAGCCATGAATAGCGTAGAAGTCCATTGCAACACCAAGGATGCTGTCGCTGGTCATCACGACTTCGGTTGTTTCCTGCTTTACAGGCTGCTGAAGTTTTTCGATGTTCTGTTCTGGTGTGACAGAGACGGGTATACCTATATTATAATAGTAGTTCCAGAAGTAATAGCCAGCAAGAATGGCAACCATCAGACAGCCAATAGCTGCAACTGCAAGAACTCGCTTCAGCCATTTCTTTTTCCACGATGGGGCGACTACCTTCGTCACAGACTCCTTGGTCTGTGGCTGCTCATCTCGTTCAATGATGATGATGGGCACCTCCGGTTTCTGTATGTTTATATCATCCATTGTCTACCCCTTTCTCGTTTTCAAGTAATTCCTTCAGCTGTTTCAATGCGTCGCGAGAAACACCAACTGGTTTGATGTCGCCTTTTATCTGCTGGCCAGAGAATATCAATATCTGTTCCGTAAGATTGATGACATGGATATAGCGCTTGTTGACGATGAGACTCCTCCCAACCCTTGCGAACATATTGTTCTGCAACTGTTGGAATACCTCGTCGAAGAAGTGGAGCTGGAATGTCATCTTGCGGCTCTTGCCATTTGTCAGTACAAGGTCAGAATAGTTACCGTCAGCACGGACATACACAATCTCATCCGTGGCGACTCGCACCAATTCGGTGCTGGTAGATATTCTGAGCCATTCCATGAGCAACTTCACTGAGTTTTACAGCGCAAATATAAGCATTTTCGTTGAAACTTCAACAGAATGATTGCTATTTTTAACTTTGTTTACTGACAAAGGACCAAAGCAATAGTGGTTTTGGCTCATTGTTGACGAGTGACCACAGATAATTCATTCCCCTTGAAGAGACAGTAACGCATCCTTTACAGCTGGCACGATGAAGGGGAATATTCTTTTTCCAACACCACTTATCTACCCAATAAGAACTATGAATCATCAACCCTCTTGCATAGGCTGTCTGATTGTCAATATCTAATCCCTTTAGTCGAAAGCTGCGTTTAAGGCTATTACCGTGTTCTTTCGTGACTTGGAATCGCCCCAAGGAAGAACATTCGCTGCCAGGCTTATTACTAAACACAGGTCGTTCGTCAGTACTACCGTCTCCAGGGCCGTGCATCACATAAGTACTGGCAACTATCCTTTTCTGATGGAAGTCCCAGACGAACAGGCGTGGCGTGCCAGATGGAATGCCATAGTCCACGAAAAGGGCATAGTGCTCATTCATGTTATGCCGCTTTGCAAAGGCCAAGGCCTTCTCTGCCCGTTCTTCTATGGTTATGTACTCCCTACGATCTGGCCATTCTGGCAGTCCATAATATTTCCACGCCCAATGCAGACCGAAAACTGCTGCTACAATCAGTAGTAGCATAGCAGTAAAACAGCCCCATTTCTTGCTCCGTTTCATAGGTATTTGTTAACCAATCTTTTGATGAGTCTTGTCACTTCGCCAATAGACGCTTTTTTGTAGAGTTTACCCTCCACCTTGTCCACTACTTCAAAGTTGGTCGATTTGATTTTCGAGGCATCACTCATGTTGTAGTCGTTAGCGTTGCAAGGAGAATATACCTCGCATTGCATCCCGCTCTTCTTGTAGTAGATGGTCAGCGTACGTCCGTCATTAAACATTGTTGTCTGCTTTACCACAATATTTGCAGGAACTTGGTCCGTAACACTCTTTTTGTTAGATTTCGCACTAACTGGCGTTGATGCCATCATGCTCATGAGCACAATCATCAAGGTAAGAATCAACTGTTTCATATTTGTCTAAAAATGACGTAATTCGTTTGACTTATAGGGGAATACGGAGAGTAGTAACATACCTGCATCTTCATCAAGGAAGAACCAAGGAGAACGGAATGGATTCTCGAAGTTGCGCATGACGTGAATGTCACGAGCAGGCGTATTGCCTTCTGCCAACAGGAATGCTTTCTTGCCGTTCTTGTTGATAGCGACATCTACAACCATTACGGCATGACCATATTTGTGATTGCCAGGCCTATCAACTGCCGCATATACAAACACATCACCCGGCTGTATGTCAGCCAACGTCCTCTGCCTCATTTCCCTACTTAAAGAATATGTACTTGCCATACCATATACCCTCCTAAGATAATTGTTGAAAGCCTTTCTGGATGCGCCACCAGAGTATCTCATGTTATTGTCATTCACATCCCTAAAACGAATGCTGCTATACTGTCCGCTGTTAAACAGGTACTCCGCACGCAACCTGATACAAACGTCTGCACATTGTTCGGCATTCGACAGTAGAGGGAGATCAATAACTGCATAGTTCAACGACTGAAATCGAGACTTTCCTCCAGTATAGAGCATGACATCGGACCCTTTCCATTTTAATTGTAAGGACCGCAAGAATTCACTATAAGCCGCATTATCCCCGTTGATTCGCTCGTATCCCAAAGGCGTTGGAATATCGCCAATAGTTTTGTAGTTGTTCGGATTGCTTGTCTTGCTGCCAAGCAGTATCCATGCTCCATATCCAACAACCATGACGGCAATCAGAAATAAGGCTATCAGAATAATTTTCACTATCTTCATCATCTATTTTTTGAATTTGTGGTGCAAAGATACGGTGAGAATTATACTCTACCAAACAAATAGATGTTCGTTGTATGAACTACTGATTTTATTGTATCAATATAATCTGCCCCAAGATATCCTCTATAGGGGGTAGCCTCTCTAATACGCACTTTTCTATGGAATGCCACACAAAGATGCTTGTCTGCTTTCTGATGAGCAAGCTCGGCAGACATTTAGTTTTTGTTTCCCTGAATTGTTATTTCACAATAGGGAATTTTCAGAATGAGCCTATTTGAAGATTATAGTGTACCTTTGCCCGCAGATTTCAAAAACTAAACAGACATGGAAGTAATATCAATTGAGCGCAGTACCTACGAGAAACTGCTGACAAGCTTCAATAGCTTCGTTACAATGATGAAGGAGATGGCCAATAGAGGCAAAGACAAAGGGTTCTTTGCGAGCAAAGCGAACAAGTTCGAGCGGGGTGATTGGCTTGACAACCAAGATGTATGCCAAATACTGAACATCAGCCCAAGAACATTACAGACTTTACGGGATAATGGGACGTTGGCCTATTCTCAAATCAACCGCAAGCTGTACTACAAGCCTGAGGATGTGAAGAGTGTTCTTCATTTTTAATTTTGGCTGCAAAACTACTATTTCTTTTAGCATTCATCGCTATGCAAAATATAGCAGTTTGCTGAATAAGAAACTGGCGGTGAAAGGTGCACCATTCTTCACCATTTTGCGTGATAACTTTACTCGGCTCCAAGGACATAAATTGGGTTACGAATAAGAAACCTAACTCCTTCACCAATCCTCCCCAATTTGCTTTTAGTCCAAATTTGAACTTCCCCGTTCTTCCCCCGTATTGCCTTTATTACAGGCCGAATTGCGTTAATCTTCCAAAAACCGTTGTTCTTTACAACCTTTTTTCGTAACTTTGCACCAATGAAGACAAGATTATTTTTGGTCAGGCACGGAGAGACCGTAGATAATGTCAACCAAATCATGCAGGGACAGACGCAGGGCGAGCTCAATGAAGTGGGGGTTCGGCAGGCCTGTGAACTGCGTGACCGCCTGGCCTCGGAGCCCGTTGACGCCATCGTGGCCAGCGACCTGTGGCGCTCGGTGCGGACGGCGCGCATCCTGAGCGAGCCGCATGGGCTGGAGGTGGACTCGACACCGCTGCTCAGGGAGCGCGACTGGGGCTCGTTCACGGGACGCTTCATTCCCGACCTGAAGGACGAGGCTTGGCCTGACGACATTGAGTCGCTGGATGACTTACTGGCGAGGGCCGACCGTTTCCTGCAGTATATCAGGCATGACTATGCGGGGAAACTGGTGGTGGCCGTGGGGCACGGCATCATCAACAAGGCGATACAGGCCGTTCACTATGGTAAGCAGATGCGTCAGGTAGAGAAGATGGCGAACTGCGAGGTAAGAATACTGGAACTATAAATTGACATCATGCTATGAGGAAGAGGACATTCATATTATATACGGCTCTGCTGCTGGTCGTTCAGGTCGTGGCCCAGCAGGTGCGCGACTTCACGTTCTCGCACTTGGGACAGGCCGAGGGACTGAGCAACCAGCGTATATACACCATCTGTCAGACTGAAGACCAGGCGGTCTGGTGGTCGACGAAAGAAGGTGTCGACCGTTATGACGGCGTCAGTATCCGTCACTACACGATAGGCAACTTGGCCGTGTTTGGCAACTATGCCGGCCGCATTACCAAGCTGGCTGCGGTTTCAGGCTCTTCGCTGATGGCGTTCGACAATAAGGGCTGTATCTATAACTATGACAGGATTCAGGACCGGTTTGATCTCCAGACGGACCTTTCAACGCTGTTCAACTCCGACGTGCTGCTGAACAGTGTGCTTGTCACGGACAAGGGCCTGTGGCTGTCGATGCGTGAAGGTGCTTACTTCCTGAAAGGACAGCAACTGTCGCCAGTACTGAAGGACGTCTTTACGAATGCCATCGTCAAGACCGATGACGGTGTGCTGCTGTGTACCAAGGACGGTGTGCTGTTCTGTGACGAACGTCAGGAGGGCACGCTCCGGGCTGACGTGAAGTTAGACAAACTGCTACCTTACTACGTGGAAAGCGGTTATTACGACTCCCAATATAATAAGGTGTGGTTAGGCGGTTTCCTGGACGGCTTGCATATCCTGAATCCCAAGGGGAAAGGCTCGTTTGAGGAACTTGCGGTGACAGCCGATGTCCTCAATAATCCGGTGCGTAGTATTTGTCCTTATAATGACAGCGTCATGCTGATAGGCGTTGACGGTCAGGGAGTCTATAAGGTGGACCGTCGCCCGTCGCCGTCAGGAAAGTATCAGGGTGAACTGTTGTTTGATGCCAATGACGGCCCTCACGGTGTGCTTCATGGAAATGGTATTTATGCCATCATGCGCGACACGTGGGGTAACATTGTCATCGGTTCTTATTCGGGTGGCATCGACATTGCCCGGCCTGTGGGCAGTACGCCGGCGGTGTTCCAGCACGGCCGGAATAACCATCAGTCGCTGTTGAACGACCGTGTCAATTGTGTGGCGCAGTTGCCCAGTGGTCTGTTGGCCATGGGTACCGACAATGGTGTGAGTCTGCATAATCCCCTGACGCAGCAGTGGCAGCACGTCTGTCGGGGTGCCGTGGTGCTCAGCCTGTGTACCACTCCGGCAGGAACGTTGCTGGCTGCCACCTGGGGCAAGGGTGTCTACGAAATCGGCAGCGACGGCAGCGAGCGCCAGCTCTACACCCTTGGCAGCGGGGCGTTGAAGGACGACCATGTCTATAAACTGTTCTACGACCGTGAAGGCAACCTGTGGATGGGCTGCCTGGACGGTGACTTGGTGCAGAAGACACCATCGGGCAACCGTTATTACCCTATTAATAATGTACAGGACATCGTGCAGTTGCCTGACGGCAGCATCGCCATCGGCACGGCCAACGGTATCTGGCTGATTGATACGAAGACGGGCAAGGTAAGCGAACTGGACTATGGTTCCACCATCAGCCCCGACAATTTCAATAAGTATATCCATACGCTCTTTGTACACAATGACGACGAGCTGTGGATAGGTACCGACGGGGGCGGTGTCTATATCTATGATCTGGCCAAGAAACAGTGCCGCCAGCTGACGACCGACAACGGACTGCCCTCAAACGTCGTCTGCAGCATCGGCAAGGACAGCCGTGGGCGACTGTTCATCTCGACGGAGCACGGCTTGTCGTTTGTCAGTGCTGAGCATCCCGGACAGGCGATTGACGTCAACTATTGCTATGGAGTTAACCGCGAATACTCGGCCCGTGCCGTGGCCGTCATGCGGAACGGGCATCTCCTCTACGGAACAACGGAGGGCGCGCTGATTGTCAATCCTGACAACATACAAGCCTTGAACTATAGTGCCCGGCTGCGGTTGCGGGGCATCAAGTGTGCCGGCGACGATGACGAGGACTTCCGGCAGGCCGTCTATCAGATGCTCGACGACGGCTCGTTGCGACTGGGTTATGGTCAGCGTACGTTCGAACTCTACTATGAGTGCATCAACCTGCGTAACCAGTATGATATCGCCTATCAGTATAAGGTGGGCAAGGGCGACTGGAGTCAGCCCTCTGATCAGCAGTATATCCGCTTTACCAACCTGGAGCCCGGCAGTCACCACCTGTTGTTGCGTAGCGTCAGCCGTACCTGTGGAGCCGTCATCGACGAGGTGAGGCTGACGGTGACCGTCGCCCAGCCGTGGTGGAATTCATGGTGGATGTGGCTGGTCTATGCCGCCCTGATTGTCCTGGCCTTCTATGGTGTCTGGCGCGTCTATCAACTGCACACCAAGTACATGCGACTGGTCATCAGCAACCTCCATCCCGAGGCGGGCGAGTGTACGGCAGTCGAGACGGCAGAGCGGGTAGGGGAGGAGGAACCTCAGGAGGAATCCAAGACCGAGGAGGGCTCGTTCTTCATCGACAAGGTGACGAAGCTGGTGATGGATCATCTGTCGGAGAGCGACTTCAACATCGACCGCCTCTGCCGCGAGATGGCCATGAGCCGCACCCTCTTCTACATCAAGCTGAAGTCGTACACCGGCAACTCGCCACAGGACTTTATCCGCGTCATCCGTCTGGAACGGGCGGCCGCCATGCTGCGCAGCGGGCATTCCGTCAACGAGACCGCCGCGCTGACGGGCTTCGACAATCCCAAGTATTTCAGTACGGTGTTCAAGAAGTATTTCGGGGTTTCGCCCTCAAAATACCAGTAAAATGGGGTTCAAAAACTATCAAAAAAGGTTTCAATTCTGTTAAATCATGGTTTTGAAACCTTTTTTGTTTGTCATCAAACCCCTATGTGCAGGGGATATCGTAATTTTGCATCATGAAATCTAAAACTACAAGCAACATGAAAAAAAGAATTGTTATTTCTGTAACGTCAGCACTGCTCTTTGCGGGTATGCTGCTGCCGACCGGTTTGATGGCTCAGCCTACGGCCAAGGAGTGGAACGCGAAGGTGGTGGGCTGGAATCTGGGTAACCAGTTCGAGTGCTCGGCTCCGGGCCAGGATGGCGAGACAATGGCCATCGGTTGTCCCGACGGTGCCATCAAGGCCGAGACCGCCTGGGGTAACCCGACGGTGACGAAGAAGGTTATCAAGGCCGTGAAGGAGGCCGGTTTCAACGCCGTGCGTATTCCCATCCGTTGGCAGTGCCACATCACCAACGCCCAGGCCATGAGCATCGACAAAGCCTGGCTCCAACGTATCAAGGAGGTGGTGGGCTGGTGTCTGGACAACGACCTGAAGGTCATCATCAACACCCACCACGAGAAGTGGTTGGAGGGCCGACCCACCTATCAGTACAAGGAGGAGAATAACCAGAAACTCGCGCTGCTCTGGTTGAACATAGCCAGCGAGTTTTCGCAGTACGACTACCGTGTGGCGTTTGCGGGAACCAATGAGGTACACATACGCGACAACTGGGGAAAGCCCGAGAAGGAGAACCTGGAGGTGCAGAACACCTATAACCAGACGTTTATTGACGTGGTACGTGCCACGGGCGGCAACAACCAGAAACGTCATCTCATCGTGCAGACCTATGTCTGTAACCCCGACTTCGGTCTCGACGACGGCGGCTTCATTGTGCCCAAGGACATCGAGGGCAACGGCAACGACTACCTGAGTGTGGAGTTCCACTACTATACCCCGTGGGACTATGCCGGACTATGCAAGAACAACTTCTGGGGACAGACCTACAAGCAGCATGGCGACATCCCCGAGAGCGACGAGAAGACAATGACCGACTTCTTCGACCGCGTGCTGAAGACGTGGAGTGAGCAGGGCATGGGCATTGTCATCGGCGAGTGGGGTGTCACCGACCGCCAGAAGGCCGGTCAGACCGACCTCATCCACGAGAACATGACCTATTACTGCCGTACGCTGGTCAGCGAGGCCGGAAAACGCGGCTTCTCCACCTTCATCTGGGACAACAACGCCTTCGGCAGCGGTTCCGAGCACTTCGGCATCTTCGACCGCGGTGCCGGTATGAAGGTGAAGGCTCCCTGGATACTGCAGGGCGTCATGGCTGGAAAGTGAATCATCAATTAACAAACAATAATCATCATGTACATGAAGCAAATCCATCGGAAAATTGCTTGTATGGCCGCAGTCGGCACGGTGATGCTGACTGCCGGTCTACAATCGTCTCTGGCCGCAGGCGTGGCTGGTGTGACAGAAGTGCAGCAGGCAACGAAGATTTCTGGTGTCGTCACTGACGGCACGGAGCCTATCATCGGAGCCAGTGTGCGAGTGAAGGGAACCAACAAGGGTACGGTAACCGACCTTGACGGACGGTTCAGCCTGGACGTGGCTGCGGGCACAGAACTCATTATCACCTATGTTGGCTATAAAGAGGTGACGGTGAAGGCTGCCGCCAACATGAAGGTTGTGCTCCAGGAGGAGAACACCGCCCTGAGCGAGGTCGTGGTCACCGCCCTCGGCATCAAGCGTGAACGCAAGGCCCTGGGTTACGGCGTCTCTGAGGTGAAGGGCGAAGAACTGACGAAGGCCAAGGAGACCAACGTCATCAATTCCCTCTCAGGTAAGGTAGCCGGTCTCGTTGTTCAGAACACGGCCAGCGGTGCCAGCGGTTCTACCCGTGTCCTGCTGCGTGGTAACACCGAGATGGCCGGCAACAACCAGCCGCTCTATGTCATCGACGGTGTGCCCCTCGATAACACCAACTTCTCCAGTGCCGGCGAGGAGGGCGGTTACGACCTCGGTGACGGTATCTCGGCCATCAACCCTGACGATATCGAGAACATGACCGTGCTGAAAGGCCCAGCCGCCTCGGCACTCTACGGTAGCCGTGCCTCCCACGGTGTCATCCTCATCACCACCAAGAAGGCAGATAAGGATAAGATCAGCGTGGAGTATAATGGTTCGTTCACCGTCGATACGCAGTTGGCCAAGTGGGACGACATCCAGGAGACCTACGGTATGGGCTACGGCGGCAAGCTGCCTACGTCGAGTACCTCGGGTACCAACTCCAGCTGGGGTCCGAAGGCCGATGCCTTCGTCTTCAAGTACTTCGACGGCGTGGAGCGTGAATTCAAGATGTATCCTAACAATGCCGACGGCTTCTTCCGCACGGGTTTCACCGCCCAGAACTCAGCCATCCTGTCAGTCAATTCGGGCAAGACGGGTATGCGCTTCTCGCTGACCGACATGCGCAACAAGGACATTCTGCCGCAGACCCACATGAGCCGCGACAACTTCAACCTGCGTGTTACCACGTCGGCCGGCCCTGTGGACTTCGACTTCACGGCCAACTACACCCGTGAGGATGTGAAGAACCGTCCGGCCCTGGGCTATTCGCAGAGCAATGTCGGTAAGAACCTCATGACCTTGGCCGGTACCTATAGCCAGGCTTGGCTGAAGACTTACGAGGATCCTGACGGCAAGTACGCAAATTGGAATGGTTACGACCAGTACAACCGCAACCCCTACTGGGATCTCTATAAGAACGAGAACACCTCGGAGAAGGACGTGTTCCGCTTCACGGGCAAGGCCATCTGGAACATCACCGAGCACCTGAAACTGCAGGGAACCGTCGGTACCGACATTAACAACATGACGTTCCAGGAGTATATTGCCAAGACGACACCGGGTATCCCCGCCGGTAAGCTGACCGACCAGTACTTCAACAACCGCACGTTGAACGCCGAGTTGCTGGCCCTCTACAACAACACGTTCGGCGACTTCGACGTCAACGCTACCTTAGGCGGCAACATCTTCAAGGTGAACAACAAGACGACGACCGATAATGGCTTGAACCAGCAGATGGACGACGTCATCAACATCATGAACTATCAGGAGCAGAACGTCCGTAACGACTTCTACAAGAAGCAGATCAACTCCATCTACGGTTCGGCTAGCGTGGGCTACCAGCACACCTACTATCTGGAGGCTACGCTGCGCGGTGACAAGTCGTCGACACTGCCCCTCGACAATAATATATATGTGTACCCCTCATTCTCGGGTAGCATCGTCTTCTCAGAATTCATCACCAACAAGCAGCTGATTAACTACGGTAAGTTCCGCGCCTCTTGGGCACAGGTGGGTAGCGACACCGACCCCTACCAGCTGGCCATGAACTATGCCACCGGTAAGTACAGCTATCCCGGCTACACCATCGGTATGATCAATAACTACACGCAGCCCAACAAGGACCTGAAGCCCACCCGCACCAACTCGTTTGAGCTGGGTCTCGAGATGAAGTTCTTCAACGGCCGCTTAGGACTGGACATGACCTACTACAACCAGCTGTCGAAGGACCAGATTATCGGTCTGGCCTCCTCATCGACCTCGGGTTACAACTACCGTCTGGTCAATGCCGGCGAGATTGAGAACAAGGGTATCGAGATTGCCCTCAACGGCCGGGTGCTGGCTATCAATGACTTCGCCTGGGATGCCGGCCTGAACTTCTCGAAGAATGTGAACAAGGTGAAGTCGCTTGTCGAAGGCATGGACTACTTCGAACTGGCCAACGCCTCGTGGTGTGGTGTCAGCGTAGGTGCTATGGTGGGCGAGGACTACGGTGCCATCCGTGGTAAGGACTTCCTGCGCACCGCCGACGGACAGGTCATCATCAATCCTGAGAGTGGTCTGCCTGAGGTTGACCAGGAAATCAAGACCATCGGCAACTCGTCGTGGGACTGGACGGGTGGTTTCTACTCCACCTTTACCTATAAGAACTTCCGCCTGTCGGCTGGCTTCGACGTGAAGGTCGGTGCCGACATCTACTCCATGTCGATGCGTGAAGCCTACCGGACGGGTAAGGCCGCCCAGACGGTGGAAGGCCGCGATGCGTGGTATGAGTCGGAGGAAGCCCGCGAGGCTGCCGGCTTGAGCGAGGATGAGTGGATAGCCGCCGGCAAGAGCAAGGGCTTCATTGCCCCGGGTGTCATCGACAATGGCGACGGCACCTATCGCCCCAACGATATTGCCGTGAACCCCGAGACCTACTGGAAGGCGCTTGCTGCCAATGTCCAGAGTCCCTTCGTCTATGACAACTCCTACGTGAAGTGCCGCGAAATCACCTTCGGCTACACCTTCCCCGAGAAGTGGCTGGGCAAGGTGGTGAAGGCCCTCAGCGTGTCGTTCGTCGCCCGCAACCCGTTCATTGTCTGGAAGAACATTCCCAACATCGATCCCGACTCGGGCTACAATACCTCAGGCCTGGGCCTGGAGTACGGTTCGCTGCCCTCGCGCCGCAGCTACGGTTTAAATGTAAATCTTAAATTCTAAAGGAGGAACGAATCATGATTACAAAGAATATATTCAAATTCATTGCTGCCTGTTCAGTATGCTGCTGTGTGATAGCAGCCCTCACCGCCTGCAGCGACAGCTATATGGAAGAACTGAACACCGACGACTCCAAGGTAGCTAAGATTGACCCCAATGCCCAGCTGACTACCGCCCTGCTGCAGACCTACGGTGACATCAGCCTGATGGACACCTACCGTAACTACATCACGGGCTTTACCCAGCACCTGGCCGGCGGCTGGAACGTGACCAACTATGCCGGAGCCGTCCACTTCGAGAACGACATTTCGCGCCGTATCTGGGACCGCTACTATGAGGTGGCCATCAAGAACCTGGTCGACGCCATCCACAACTCTGAGGACAAGCCCAACCTGAATGCCGTACTGCGCATCCATCGCGTCTACCTCATCTCCGTGCTGTCCGACACCTATGGCGACGTACCCTGCTCGGAGGCCGGTCTGGGCTATATTTCGGGTATCTCGACGCCGAAGTACGACACCGTGGAGGACCTCTACCAATGGTTCTTTACCGAGCTGGATGCCTGCGAGAAGCAGTTGGGAACCGGCGAAGACCGCATCACGGGCGACGTGACCAGTCTCTCGGGCGACGTGGCAGCATGGAAGAAGTATGCCAACTCGCTCCGTATGCGCTATGCCATGCGTATCTCCGACGTTGACGCCACCAAGGCCCAGCAGGAGTTCGAGAAGGCCATGAACAATGCCAGCGGCTATATTGCGACGGCTGCCGACGATGCCTATGTCATCTATTCCGACTCGCCCTACACGTTCTATGATGGTGCCAGCGACTACGACTTCCGCACCAATGCCCTGTGCGAGATCCTCTACGGTCAGGACCCCGCATCGCCCACGATGGTGTGCTCCATGCTGTTCTACCAGCTGAAGAGCACGGCCGACCCCCGTCTCTATCGCATCTGCCGCCACTACTACAACATCAACCGCTCGCAGATCAAGCCTGACAAGGAGCAGAACATCGATCTGACGGACGAGGTACTGGCTTATTTTAGCCGGAACGGACAGGGCGAGGAGCCTTGCAATCCGGGTGCTGCCTGGTGGAACAACTGGATGAACGTCATGAGCACGTCCGACCTGCCTACGCTGGCCAAGTGGGCCGAGATAGACCCCAATGCCTACGACAACTCCGACTATCGGGCCCGTGCCTGCCGTCCCTGCCTGAACATCGACTTTGAGATGCCAGCCTGTCCCGGTATTCTGATTACCTCGGCTGAGGTGAAGTTCCTGCTGGCCGAGGCCAAAACCAAGGGCTGGAACGTCAGCGGCGATGCCGAGAGCCTCTATGAGGCTGGCGTACGTGCCTCGATGGAGATGCTGAACGACTACTACCTGACGTCGAACAAGATTACCGAACAGGAAATCAACACCTTCATCCAGAAGAACCCGCTGGGTGACAATCCTCGCCAGACCATCAACACCCAGGCGTGGATTCTCCACCTGATGAACCCCTCGGAGGCCTGGGCCAACATGCGCCGCTCCGACTATCCCGCCGTGCTCGATCGCACCCGTCTCGACATCTTCCCTAGCGACGGCTTCGTCTATGACGACCCCGACCTGTCGATGCCGACCCGCCTGAAGTACCCGGAACTGGAGGGACAGTACAACAGCGTCAGCTACAATGAGGCCATCCAGCGTATGGGTGGTAAGGATGATTGGCACAAACACCTGTGGTGGGACAAGTCCGACCTGAAGGTACAGGACAACTTCACACCGCCATTCGGCAAAGGATATATCAAGTAAGGTTTAACAACGGATAAAAGCAAAATAGAAGAATATGAACAACAAGATAAAAGAATATCAGCATAAGGGCTGGAAGGCGTTGACCATGCTTTTTGCCATGAGCCTCGCGTTCGCTGGCTCAGCCGCCCTGACGGCTTGCTCCTCTGACGACGACCCCTTCTTCACCGTGTCGGAGGATGACAGTCCGCGAATCCTGAACACCGACCTTGCCGACCAGCGGTTCAACCGTCTGAACCCGCTGACGATTGAAATCAAGGTCACCCCCATCAAGTACACCACCGTGACGTGGTTCCTCGACGACCAGCAGATTTATGAGGGCAACGTCCTCAACCAGTTGATGCCCGTGGGTGACCATGTGCTGAAGATTGTGGCTACCACCACCAAGGGCAAGTCGACGTCGCGCACCATCAAGCTGACGGTGCTGCCGGCCGAGGACGACCCCGCCCCCGGCAACGATATCTACGAACGCCTGGTCAAGCCGGGATCGAAGGCCACCCTGCACGGCGACCGGATGTCAATCGTCAAGAAGGTCATCATCGGCGGACAGTCGGCTGATGCCACCTACAACGCTAAGGAAGACTGCGTGGAGTACACCGTTCCCAACCTGCCCGACGGCATCTATGAACTGGAACTGGCCGACGAGACGGGCTATGTCTATGGCGCAGGAAAGATTGAGTTGAGCTCTGATCCGCAGTATCCTGTCGCTCCTGAGACGACCATCTGGGAAGGTGAGTTCAATGTCACTTGGAGCACGGCGTTCGACGGACTGAAGGATACGATACTCAATTATGTGAGTGCCGGTAAGATCCTGCGCGTCTATGTCGAGGGCAACGGTCAGGGCTGTGCCGCTACGTCGTGGTGGCGCAATATCCTGACGGGTGTTTCCGAGGACGATGTGCCCGGTGGTCGAGGCGATGTCATGATCAGCGGCGAACAGGTGCTGGAGTACACCCTCACCGACCTGTCGATACAGCTGCTGACCGAGCAGAACGGCATGCTGGTGGTGGGCAACGGCTTCACGGTTAAGAAGATCACTGTACAATAGTAAACGACGATGAAGAAAGCTTTTCTGTCTATTATGTTTGTCTTGGCTACCTGCTCCGTGCAGGCGGCCAAGACTTTGAATGATCTGACGCTGGAGGAGAAGATTGGTCAGATGATGCAGCTGGTCACCGACCTCTTCGGCACCAACGACGCGCAGGGTGTGTTCCACATTGACCGTGCCAAGGCCGACACGCTGTTCAGTAAGTATAAGATAGGTTCTATCCTGAATGCTCCTAACACCTGTGCGCCGACCGCCAAGCAATGGGAGGAGATTATTGCCGACATTCAGCAGCTCTCGATAAAGCACATCGGCATTCCCTGTGTCTTCGGCCTCGACCAGAATCACGGCTCGACCTACACGCAGGGCGGTACGCTGTTCCCGCAGAACATCAACGTGGCGGCTACCTTCAACCGCGACATCGCCCGCAAGTGTGCTGAGGCGACGGCTTATGAAACCAGGGCCGTCAGCGTGCCCTGGACCTTCAGTCCCACCATCGACCTGGGCCGCGACGCCCGCTGGCCCCGTATCTGGGAGAACTTCGGCGAGGACTGCTACCTGAGTGCCGAGATGGGACGCGAGCAGGTGCTCGGCTTTCAGGGCAGCGACCCTCAACACATTGACCAGCAGCACGTTGCCGTCTCGTTGAAGCACTACATGGGCTACGGCACCCCCTGGACGGGTAAGGACCGTACACCGGCCTACATCGCTCCCTCGCAACTGCGTGAGAAGCACTTCGCCCCGTTCCTCGCCTCGCTCCGCGAAGGGGCTGCCTCGGTCATGGTCAACTCGGCTTCCGTCAACGGGATGCCCGTGCATGCCAACCGTGAACTGCTGACCACGTGGCTGAAGGAGCAGACGGGCTGGGACGGTGTCATCATCACCGACTGGGCCGACATCAACAACCTCTATACCCGCGAGATGGTGGCCCGCGACAAGAAGGATGCCCTCCGCATCGCCATCAACGCCGGCATCGACATGATTATGGAGCCTTACAGCGTGGATGCCTGCATCCTGCTGAAGGAGCTGGTGGAGGAAGGAAAGATTCCCATGAGCCGCATTGACGACGCCGTCAGCCGCATCCTGCGGATGAAGGAGCGACTGGGACTCTATGAGCACCCCACGCAGCGACTCAAGGACTACCCGAAGTTCGGCGGCAGCGAGTTTGCCAAGCTGGCCCTCGACGGTGCTGTCGAGAGCATGGTGCTGCTGAAGAACGAGGGCAACATCCTGCCGCTCTCTCCTCTCTCCTTTCTCCACTCTCCTCTAAAGATCCTCGTCACCGGCCCCAACGCCAACCAGATGCGCTGTCTGAACGGCGGCTGGAGCTACACGTGGCAGGGCCACCGCACCGACGAGTTCGCCCAGCAGCACAACACCATTTATGAGGCCCTCTGCAACGAATATGGTCAGCAGAACATCGTGCTCTGTCAGGGTGTCACTTATAATGAGAAGGGTAAGTATTGGGAGGAAAATCAGCCCGACATCGAGTCTGCCGTCCGTGCTGCTGCGGATGTTGACGTCATCATCGCCTGCATCGGCGAGAACTCCTATACCGAGACACCGGGCAACCTGACCGACCTGACCCTCTCAGAGAACCAGCGCAACCTCGTCAAGGCACTCGCTAAGACGGGCAAGCCCGTCGTCCTCGTCCTCAACGAGGGTCGTCCGCGCATCATCAGCGACATCGTGCCGCTGGCCCAGGCGGTGGTCGACATCCTGCTGCCGGGCAACTATGGTGGCGATGCCCTCGCCGGACTGCTGTCGGGACGCTACAACTTCTCGGGCCGTCTGCCCTATACCTATCCCAGTGAAATCAACTCGCTGGCCAACTACGACTTCAAGAAGAGCGAGGAGTCGGGAACGATGGAGGGTGCCTACGACTACAACGCCCGCATCACCCTGCAGTGGGGCTTCGGCTACGGACTCAGCTACACCACCTTCACCTACGACAACCTGCGTGTCGACCGTCAGCACTTTACCAAGGACGACGTGCTCACCATCAGCGTCGATGTCACCAACAACGGCACCCGGGCCGGCAAGGAGAGCGTGCTGCTCTACTCCAGCGACCTCATTGCCTCGATGGTGCCCGACGGTCGCCGTCTGCGCCAGTTCGAGAAGGTTGAGCTGCAGCCTCAGGAGAAGCGCACCGTCACCTTCCGTCTGCCCGCCAGCGATCTGGCCTTCGTAGGCTACGACGGCCGTTGGACGCTCGAGGAGGGCGACTTCCAGCTGACCGTCGGCAAGCTCTCCACGAAGGTCGTCTGCGACCGCACCTACACATGGGACTCTCCTAACAGGTAAACAGGTTGCCAGGAATATGTCTATCAAGAAAGGGGGCTGGCAGCACACGTAGTCTGTCAGTCCCCTCCTCAGATGTTGACTTAGCCTTTGGGCTTAGCCGCCGGTTCCGGGCAGGTCGTCGTCATCATTGCCGCCGCCGTTCGTACCACCTCCCTGGTTCGTGCCGCCGCCGTTCTGACTGTCACCGCTCTGGCCGCCGCCGTTCTGCGAGCCGCCACCCTGACCGTTTTCGCCCTTGGCAGCCGCAATCTCAGCCTTGGCCTTGTCCGTCCAGGCCAGCTTCGCGTCCTTCTTCAGCTCGTCGCGGGTGAAGTCGCCTGTGCTCTGGGCCAGCAGCTTGACGGTCTTCACGGCAGCACCCGTCTTGTCGCCGTCCTTCAGCACGCCGATGGTTGCCGTAGCCACCTTGTCGGCATCAGCGTCGTAGAGCGTCTCCAGGGCGTTGGCTTCCACGGTCGCCTTGAAGATGGCCAGGTTCTCAATCTTCACCGTGTTGCCGTTGAGCACCTGCTCGCGCACGCACTTCACGAAGTCGATCAGGATGCCGGTGATGCTACCTTCCGAGAACATCGTGTTGTGCTCGGCCATGTGGCGTGCCATTGCCTGCACGTCGAGCGTCTGTTTGTAACTGACGCGGGCGTAGAGTTTGCCCGCCTGTTCCGATTCCGAGGACTCGGTCACCTTTGAAAGATACAGTTCTAACATTTTGTAAGTGTTTTTCGTGGTATTAGATACTAAGTGAACCAACTACATCGGGTGGTTCTTCCCGTTTTTTGCCAAAGCCCCCTAAGTTAGGGGGTTGGGGGTCTGAACAAGCGCTCTTGCTTTCTCCCTCATTGACACTACAAAGGTACAAAAAATATCTGAAACTACCAAACATTTCCGCAACTTCTTTCAAGATATTTTTCACCAACAATAACCCCGCCTTATTCCGCAATAACCCAAGGTTATTTGCCGATAACCTTAGGTTATTTTTGTCAGATAATAGTCGCTGAAATCCTTGCAGCCGGGCGGCAGCTGGTGATGCGCCAGCGAGGGCAAGACCTGCTGCAACTGAAGGAAGAGACGTTCGCCGGGCGCATCGCGGTCGGGGTACATGTGGAATTCAGTTGACAGTTGAGAGCGGACAGTTGACAGCAGCTCCACATCCTTCTTGGTCAGCAGCGTGGCCGAGGGGATGGCGATGGCCTTGTAACCGGCTGACAGAAGGCTCCAGCAGTCGCTACAGCCCTCGGCGATGAAGAGCGTCTCGCCGGGCTTCAGCAGCCGGAGCACAGGCAGGTTATAGAGGCTGCATTGGGAGCCCGACGGGAAGCGGAACCTGGGCGAGGCCCCACGGACAAGATTTCGGTTCTGCACGCCGATCAGCTCGCCTTCCTGATTGAAGTAGGGAATCTGAAGCCACGGCGTACCCTCGCGGTCAGTCCACGACGTCAGCCTACACCAGCGCACCACCCTCGGGTCAATCCTGCGCTCCTCAAATAAAAACTGTCGGGCTGCCTCGTTCAGCCAAGGACGTTCGAAGAAACGCTCATAACGGCTTGCATCGAAAGATGTCTGATGGCTGATGTCGGATGTCTGAGGCTTCCACTCGTCAAGGATGATGCTGTTCTCGTCGGCCAGCCAGCGGCAGGCCTCGCGGAAGTCCTTATTCAGGAAGCGCATCACCAGGTCGATCGTCCCGCCCTTGGCATCGCACACGAAGCATCGGAACGTGTTTTTGCTCACCTTAAACGACAAACTTGCGTGATGGTCGTTGTGGAACGGACACAGACACTTATGCCTGCTCACACTCAGTCCGAGTCGCTCCGCGACCCCCTCAATGGGGAGGTCGCGAAGCTTCTGCAATTCATACTTATCCATACTTTTCACTCTTCACTCTTCACTTCTCACTCTTCACTTCTCACTTTTCACTAGCTTCGC
>CALDLA010000099.1 GCA_937898415.1 uncultured Prevotellaceae bacterium
TGTGCAAGCCGGTTCCCCCGGCGCCCTCCCCCGCCCCAACAAGACCCCGTCGAACGGGAGCACCGGGCGCCAGCCCCTCTTCGCCTATGGCTACTGCGACGTCATGCCCGTTGACGCGGCCCAGCTGGCCACCCAGCGGCAATACATCAAAGACAACCCGCGCAGCCGACTGCTGCGCAGCCAAAACCGCGCCTGGCTGTCACCACGCCACGGCACTATCACCACCGCCCTCACCGTTACGGCCCTACGCGGATACCTACGGCGGGAATGCCCGCCGTCACTGGCTACCGACGAGGCCCTCTCGGCCATCGAGGGGCAGTTGCTCATTGCCGAGGGCGAGCCAACCGCCACGCACACCGCCGCAAAAACCGCGGCGCTCATCGCCTGCGACAGCTACGGCAACCCGGGACTCCTGACGGAGCACCGCTGTCTGCCCGTCGTCTGTCACCGCAAGGACAAGGCGCTCTTTGCACAGCAAAAGGCGCGCTGCCTCGACGAGGCGGCACGGGGTACCGTCCTCGTATCGCCCCGCATCGCCAAAGGCGAACAGGAGATCATCGACGACTGTGTGAATCACGGTTTCCCCGTGATTCTCATCGCCGACAACGGCTTCCCCGACCGCTATCACCCCTCGATGGCCCGCACCGACCTCGTCAGCGCCGGCCGCTTGCTGCTCGTCACCCCCTGGCAGTACCAATACCGGGGTAAGAACGAGCAGGTGACCGTCCCATTCTGTAAGACGATGAACTGCGTGGCCCAGGCCCTCTGTCGTATGAAGGACAGCTGGTGGAAAGAATAGAAACAACGATTAAAAACCCTATAAAAATGAACCGATATATGTTTGACAAGACGATGACACGAAATAAAAGAATGACGATTTGGAAACACACCCTCCTGCTCCTGATGATGGTCATGGGAGCCATTGAGGTATGGGGACAAGCAGAAACTGATTATTCGGGAATGTATTATATACGAAGTGAAAGTAACCAAAAAAATACTGATGGTGATTATTATCTGTGTCCCACGAGGGGCTGGTATCTATATAAGGCTATAAATAATTACGAAAACGACACCGATGATAATGATGACAATGGTATGCCATTCCTTACTACTTACCAGTGTAAAGATGGAACATACGAATTAAGCAAGGCGGTGTGGATTGTCAAAAAGCATACTACCGAGGATTGCTATTACATCATACAAAAGAGAACTGGGAGATACATGGTTTCTAATGGTAAAATTAATGGTTCCTCGAGTGCCAGACGTATGCGTGTACACCTTGAAGAAGTAGCAGACGACAATGCTCTTACCAACTTAGGAGATAAGGCATTGTTTCAAATAATTTTCCATAAAAAAGATGGCAGCACCACCAAAGACCATTTAGACATTATACCTTGTTCATCTGATGGTTGGAATGGTGATAGCGAAAAAAGATTGGTGGTAAATTTTAAGAACTTTAACATTCTTGAAGCCAGTGAAGATAAGCCAGATGGTCCCAATGGTACCCATGGCAAAGGTACAGGAGGTATTATTGGTGTGTACTCTACCGAAGCTAATGAACAGTGGGCTCTCGAAGACATCCCCGTCCCCACTCCTACCATAACCAATGATATTACGAGCGATATAATAGAGATATCCTGTTCCGAGGAAGATACAAAGATATACTATACCTTAGACGGAACAAATCCTACGACATCAAGCACGCTATACACAAATGCAATTCCCTATGACAGTAATTTAGGAGTCGTGAAAGCTATTGCTGTGCGTTCTGTAGGTTCAAACACTAAGCTTTCCAGCGTCGCCGTCCTGCCCATCAACTACACCTACTACATCGTGAACATGCGGAACAAGGTGGCCATTACGAAGACCGTCAAGCAACTTGTAGGCACACCATTGAGCAACGACTACAACTCCATCCCCGCCGACATCCGCAGTTCATATATCAGCGATGAGGACGTGACGTTCTATTCGTTCGACGGCACGTATAATGTAGGGGATAACATCCCTGAGAGCGTATTCGAGGTTGCCGACCCAATCAACGCGACACCGGCGACGGGAACCAACATCTATGTGCGCTACACGTCGACAAACCTGGGGAACAAGTACCTGCACCTACAGGGAGCACGACCGCTGAACCTGAAAGATGCAAACGGCCAATATTACAAAGAAAACAACGTCGGAACCGTCATTATAGGGGAACTCGGCGAGGGCGAAAAAATAACCGACAATGCATTCCTGTGGTATATCAGCAGCAGCACCTCCGCTGGCGACCCCTACGATGTGCTCGTCAAGAACAGCGATAAGACGAAATACCTGACACCGACACCGTCGCTGACCGCCACTGCATATACCTACTTCATCACAGCCAACAGCACCGGCCCCGACACCGACAGCAACGGCGAGGCTGACTATGAGGACATTACGCTGAAGAGCTACGCCGATGGCACAACGCTGACGGTCAGGGTGAACGAGGTGGAGATTCCCACCAGCTACCACCTGATAGACAAGAACAAGACAGACTTTTCCGGGCCTATTGAAAGCAACTCCACGTCACTAGATTTGCCCGACAGTTGGAAGAGTCCGCTGGTGACGAAATACCACTTCTGGAGAGAGAGTGCATTTAATATTACTACTACCGCTGGAATTACCAAATATGAACTCAAGAAGGAGAAAAAAAATGAAACTGGAGCTGTGATAGAACCTGCCCCGACTGAAATACAGTCGCTCACAGAACTCGAGAACAATGAACAAATCTACGTCACCTACGATGTTGACCCGTCTTTCGTCTTCGACACTACCGATAAAGATGATGTGGACGGTATGCAGGCCTACCGGCTTCAGTTCACCGGCGGTGAGTCCTTCAATCAGGAGAACGGAAAAGACGCGGTGATGACAAAGTCCCAGAAAGCCGTGTTCCCCTATGCCAACGGCGACGCCTGCCTCTACGTCTATGGCCAAGAGCAATGGGACGCCCAACTGTCGTCTGGAGCCAGCACCCGTACCCGCTGGCTATGGTATGTGGTCAGCGAAAACAGCGACCCTTACCACGTCTACATTATGAGCTACCAAGGCCAGGCCTCCAGCCACAACTATTTCCGAACGTACTCCGTGGAATATGGTGGCAACACGCATATCGTGACGGGCGTGACGACAAGAAATGCTGCAGTAGGTGCAGAAGGAGCCAATGAGCTCCCGACGGAATACATGATACTGAAACAGCGCAGCAACTGTAAGCTGGTAACTGTTGAAGGACGTCACGTAGTGAACAGCTTCGAGCAGTACTGGAAGAACAACCCGACGGTGCTGAACCTGATAGACCCTAAGGTGACGGACACGGAGACATACGCGGATGACATCACACTATCTTCAGACCAGACCGCCGACCTGCCCAGCAACTGGCACACCTACAAGGCTTTTGCCAATGCTGCACCGTGGGTAGGCTGGAAGACCGACAACACGGGTACCGGCAAACAGTACAAGCAAAAGAGCCACTGGTTCCAGACCATCGACATGGGCAGTACCGGCGAGTTCATATTCCAGCCCACGACCCTGCAGCCACAGGTCATCCTCCTCGACCAGCACGGATGGGAAATCATGCGCACACCGCTGACGGACACCGAGACACTGAGCAAGTACAACAGCCCGATGGTGGAGAAATATCACTGGTACCCTACGGCATCCAAGGTGCCTGGCTACCACAAATATACCGTCAGCGACCCAAACATACCCATATATAAGGTTTCAAGCTACAAGGACAATAGCAAGCACGATCCAAACTGGACAATTGATAGCTATACCACCTTCGACTCGGAGACATTGGCAGCTAATCCATACGACAAAGTAGACCCCCTCACGCCAGCACCTGCGGCAGGCTATCCCAAGCCTGAGTATAATGTACAGCCTGCCAGTGTAAAGACCGACTTCTACGTCACCTACACCGTGAAGCCAGAGTATGCCGGTGCCTATGCTGGTGCCGCCACCGTTGGAGAAACATTCCCATCGAAATACGTGGTGAAACAGGGCGACGGATACGCCAAAAACGACAACAACACCTTGGCTTCCGTGGAAACAGTGGACATAGAGAACGTACAGGAGAACATGCAGTGGTATCTGAGGCCCAACTTCGACATCGACAAGGAAATGGGTTACAATTACGACGTTCAGAAGGTTGACACAAGGGACGAGGAAGGGAACGCCCTCACATCACACATCGCAAATGAAGCAGAGACCAACGCAGACTACGTCGCCGATGGCAAAGCAGGCTTCGACCCCTATAACCTGCAGATACAAAGTGCATCCAACACCGGCCGCTATTTCAAGACCAACAGTACTGGCATGAAACTCACCAACGGTGACTGGGAAGGCACGACGACAGCCTTGACCCTAAATGCTCCTGACTATCAAAAGAAGACCGCTGAGGGTTACGACCAGACAACGCTGAGCATCACCAACACCACGTTCATGGTGGTGGGCATCGACGCCTATCACATGAGCCTCATGCCGCGCTACGACCATACGAAGGTGGTGAACGCGCTCACCGGCACACAGTTCACGACACCTGCCAGTGCCACAGGTTACTTCTCCTTCGAGATGTTGCCCACCGTGGTCAGCAGCTCCAACCAAATCAAGGGTATGTATGGTTACTATGAGCTGGCAGAGGACTTCACCATCGACACCTCCGTAGGTACCTCTACAGCCCCCTTCAAGGGCATCATCGACGGACAGCTTCACACCAGCAGCGGCACCGTAACCAATGCGCTGGTGGCCTATGCCGAGGATGCCGTCATCAAGAACGTCATCATAGGGACGGCTAACATCACCAGCGGCACCAATGTTGGAGCCATCTGTAACGAGGCCAAAGGACAGACCCGCATCTACAACTGTGGCGTGAATGGCGGCAGTGTGGGCGGCACGAACTATGTAGGTGGCATTGTCGGACTGCTTGATCCTGTGCCAGACGAACAAGGTGTCCAGAACAAGGACAAAGGCTCGCGCGTCATCAACTGCTACAGCTATGCAACCATTACAGGTGGAACCACTGTCGGTGGCGTTGTTGGCTATAACAACTACGCATCCACGGCTGCCGACATCCGTACCATGGTGATGAACTGTATGTTCTATGGCGACATTACCATTACTGGTGCCACAACTGTTTCACCCGTATATGGCGGACAAAACATCGGCAACTTGCAAGGCGGCTTGAATACGTTCAACTACTATGCATACGACGAGTTGAAGACCAAGGCTGTCAGCAAAGACAAGTATAATAGTGCATTAGCTGTGGAGAAGAAATTCTTAAACCGCTTTGAGTTCTATCGTCTGCTGCTGAACAGCAACAAGAAACTTGCAGCCTTCTATGCATCAACATCCTCTTCGACAGTAAGCCCTGAGGAAATGGCCAAATGGGTGTTAGAGACTGCAGACAAGAGTAACAGCAGCCCTTTGCCCTATCCTGTGTTGAAGCCGCAGGGACGCTATCCGTCGATTATCAACTATGATGTGGATAACGCGACGGACTTGACCGAGTCTCTGGTTAATGGAAAACCCTCGGAAGAAGACCGTAACAAGGGAGGAAAGTTAGGCACATTGTCGGTAACTATTAGCGAATCGAACACCACAACTGGAGGACAAACCAAGCCTACAGGAGCCACAGTCGAAACGACAAGTCTCACCCTTACCCGTACTGACAAGGACTTCGACCGTTTCAACTACAACTATGACAAAGTACAGCTGCCCTATTACAACGATGTAGGCACTAAAAACTACACTGGAAACAAAGTGGTGACAGGCTGGAAGATAACGGCCATCACTGCCGTATCTGATGACCCCTACACCTCAGACAATTATCCAACCTCGGGTATTACTGATTATCCTAATCACAACTATGCCGACCGAAAGAGTTCTAATAAAGACCTCTATACTGTCAGTGGTCGTGTATTCTCGCAAGGAGCCTATTTCGACGTGCCCTACGGTGTGACCAGCATCACCATCGAACCCTACTGGGGAAATGCGATTTATGTCGCCGACCAGTATTATGACGTAGTGTATAAAAACGATTATACTGGAAAACAAGGTGTAAGCGAGACAGGCACGCAGGTTGGTAATAATGCCAAATTCAATGACCAAAGCATAAAAACAAGCATTAGTGGCCTTGGCTCAGGAACAACAGTCTACGATAACGCCGTCGTGTTGGTGGGCAACTTCCATTTGGACGGTGTACCGTCGAATGGCACCACCCCCTTCACCATGATGTCAGTGGATGAGGACAACGACCACGAACCCGACTACAGCCTCATCTACCACCACAAAAAGCGTTTGAATATTTGTCCAATTCGTTTTGATTTCTTGGACGTTATTGGTACGGCGCAGGCTCAAAAACCTAATGGTGCGAGCCTCATCTGCAATTTCACCATCTGCAAGACCAGAGGATGGTTTGAGGTTACCAACACCGCATTAATTTACTCTTCTCAGTTTGAATACGAAAATTTGGGCAATGGCGACAACAATAATAATTCAGGTAAATTAGATGGTCCGCTCATTCTGCTCGGCGGCGTTTTCGACCAGTTTGTATCAACGCAAAGTAGTAAGGTTAATGGAAAGGTTTACTATATCCATGTAGGTGGCAATGTGTGGATATACGAGTTCGGCATGGGTACCCATAGTGACGGCAGCCAGTCCACACCCCACGTGCCTGTGTCGGTGACGGGCGGCGAATTTCCGGGCTTTTACCTAACGGGTACCTACAACGCCAATGCTGCTATAAGGGAAGATAATGCCGAATGCTATATCAGTGGCGGCTATTTCCACGAGGCGGCGGGAGCATCGCAGGAAGGTATAAAAGGTAATGTGCAGTGGCAGATATACAATGCCGATATTGACAACTTCTTCGGCGGTGGCACCAACGACGCCAAACCTGTCCAAGGCAACGTTACGGTCGACATCTATAACAGCCACGTGGGCACTTACTGCGGTGGTCCTAAGTTTGGAAATATGCAAACGGATAAGAAAGTCACCACCAATGCTGACGGTTGCACCTTCGGTAAATTCTTCGGTGCAGGATATGGTGGACTTTCCTATACAAGAAAGAAATATTATGATGAAACTTCTTACAATTGGAAAACGCTTCAAGGCTACTATACCGGCGACCGAGGAAAGTATTATAACGGAACTACCACAGGATCCTCCCAAACATCAGGCAAAGATTACGGTAAGAAAGGACCAGGCGTAGCCACCGACTTCGACTATGAGTTCTTCGTTTGGAGTTCAGGTTCGACTGGAGCACGTTTCTTCGTTAAGTTTGCCTCATTCTCATTGGCAACGTGCAACGATGTGGAGTCGAAACTGAAGAACTGTACCGTCGAGACCGACTACTATGGTGGCGGCAGCTTTGGCGAGGTAAAGGGAAAGGCAACCTCTGAGCTCGATGGGTGTACAGTTCATGGTAATGTGTTTGGTGGCGGTTATTCTGCCCAATTGCCAACCATCCAAGTGCGAGATGCAGGCTTTACCAAAAACCCGAATTTCAACTCATCGTCTGGTATGTTCGAGCCCGGCGTATTCTCTGGTACTACGGAGTACAAATGGAAGCATGTTAACACACTACCGTCAGAAGGTGGTGCCGGCTTTGTTACGGAAAATAGTGAGAATTACGTCATAACCGACGTTGACCTGACTGCCCTTGGCAAGGTGGGTGAAACAGACATGACTGTCAAAGGAAATACCGTTGTAGAAGGTAAAATCTTTGATACAGATGGCAATGGTAATATCAAGAAGGATGAATTAGGAAACTATATTGTCAAGGAGACAAGTGGTGGCGTGTTTGGTGGCGGTGACGAATCGGCCATCAGCTACAATGCCACAACAGGTGCAACTGGCAACACCAAGGTAACGATTGAAAAGAACGACAAGAATGAGACCCCAACCATCAATAATGTCTATGGCGGTGGCAATACAGCCGACGTAGATGGCGATACGCAGGTGGACATGACTGGCGGCACCGTCAGCCACGATGTCTTTGGCGGCGGCAAGGGTGAATCAACCGTCGTCAGTGGCGATGTGAAAGTGAACATCGGTGCCAAGACCGGTGAGGCTCCAAACTTTACCTACACAGGCACCGGCACCGTGAGTGGCAACGTCTATGGCGGTAGTGCTTTCGGTGCTGTCAATGCCAAGAAAGAAGAAGGCAACACTGTCTATTCAGGAACGGATGAAGCACCTAAGGTTACAACTGTCAACATCTTGAAAGGCACCGTCAGCGGCAGCGTCTATGGCGGCGGTCTGGGTGACAGCGACAATCAGGCCAAGGTGTTTGGCGACGCCACGGTGAACATTGGTGCATCGGCAGATGCAGCAAGTCCTACGGTTGTCGGCAGCGTCTATGGTGGCAGTAACGTCAATGGTGTGTCTTTAAGCGATGTCTATGTCAACATTATCAGGGGAAACATTACCGGTACCGTGACAGAAGGGGTACTTACGAACGGCAACGTACACGGTGGCGGTGAAGGTAAGCTTACCTTGGTGAAAGGCAACGTGACGGTGAACATGGGTTCGAAGTCTGCCGGTGAGAATCCTGTGTTCACGGGTGCCGCCACGGTCAATGGCGACATCTACGGCGGTTCGGCATTAGGAAACACCAATGCCTACAGGAACGCAGAAAACACGCTGACATTCAGTACGGACAAGACAACAACGGTTAACCTATACAAGGGAACCGTCAAGCGCAATGTCTATGGCGGCGGTCTTGGACAGAAAGGCGAAGGGGCGGCAAACATTCCCGCCTACGTGGGCGGCAACGTGACGGTGGAACTGAACAACGGCGTGCCCAGCACAGAAAAAGGCTGCGTGGTTGAGGGCAACATCTTCGGCTGCAACAATGAAAACGGTTCGCCGAAGGGAACCGTCAACGTGCATGTGTACAAGACGCAGAATGTCGATGCCTCGAAGATTGCCGGGACCGACGAGGATGCCGACGAGGACCATCAGCCGAAAAAGCTGAACCGTTACGATGTGGCTGCTGTCTATGGCGGCGGCAATGAGGCTGCCTACGATCCCACCGATGCCGACAATGGTAAGACGGTGGTGGTGATTGATGGTTGCGACGATACGAGCATTCAGTATGTCTATGGCGGCGGTAATGCCGCCCCAGTGCCAGCCACCGAGGTCACCATCAACAGCGCCTACGAAATATACTCGCTGTTCGGCGGCGGTAACGGTTCCGACTCAAATAAGCCTGGTGCCGATGTAGGTATTATCAACCAGGCGGCATACGAAGCCGACACGAACGATCCTAAGACAGCAGGCATATACGGCACAGGTTTAGCCAAGATCAAGCTCATTGGTGGTACCATCCACTATGTCTATGGCGGCAGTAACACCAGGGGTAACGTGCGTGGAGGTACTACGTTGGAAAGAAAAGACACCAACGAGGACTGTGAACTGAAAGTGGACGAAATCTACGGTGCTGGACAGGTGGCTCCCATGGACGGTAACGTGAACATTGTTCTGGAGTGTATGCCTGAAGAATTTGTAGATGCAGTGTTTGGCGGAGCCAAGAATGCTACCATCAATGGCAATGTCAGCCTGACGGTGACGAGCGGCAAGTTCGGTCGCGTGTTCGGTGGCAACAATCTGGGCGGCAGCATCAACGGCTCCATCACCGTGAATATAAGAGAGGAAGGATGTCAGAATCTTGAGATTGGCGAACTCTTCGGCGGCGGCAATCAGGCACCTTATTCAAAATACGGATGTCACGAAGTAAACGGCCAATGGGTATCATATAGTCAAAATGAAGAAGGTAGCCACAATATCATATTCGACGAGGACGAACAGTATCCTTATCACGTGAAGGTGTTCGTAGAGTCGTGTACATCTATCGGCAGCATCTATGGCGGTGGACTGGGTGGGCCTGCCACGGTGACCGGCGACACCTACGTCAATATCAACATGATGCGTGGTCATGTCAACGAAGAAATACAGCCTCTCGGACACATAGGCCAGGTGTTCGGCGGCGGCAAAGAAGCCAAGGTGAAGGGAAGCACCAAGATAGACATTGGCACAGAAATAGCAAATGAAGAGTATGGTGCCATCATCACCCCGACAATCGGTGGGGTTGAGAGCGAGGACTATGAAAAGACGAAATATCTGCATTGGGAGGAAGACAGATACATCGCCATATCCAGTTCCGAGGCCGGCGTCTACGGCGGCGGCAAGAATGCCAACGTAGAAGGCGACGCTACGCTGAGCATCGGTACAAAAGAGCAGACAGACCTCTCGAAAGGAACTCAAATCACGGGCAACATCTTCGGTGGCGGCTATGGTCATACCACCCATGTGACGGGCAGCGTCTCGGTGAAGATTGGCGAACGTACTGTGAGTGGCTCTACTGTCAGCTATTCTGGAAATGCCATCATCACGGGCAACGTCTATGGTGGCAGTGCCATGGGAACAGTAAACAGCAGCGACAACACAAACTGTACCGAAAATGCCACCACTGTTGTGACCATGAACTATGGTGACATTACCGGTTCCATCTATGGCGGCGGTGAGGGTAATTCAGAGCATGCCGCCGATGTCTACGGTCCGGTAACCGTTACCATCTGGAACGGTAAAGTGTCAGGGGCCGTCTATGGCTGTAACTACACCAACGGCTCGCCAAAAAGTACAGTGACAGTTAACATCAACGGCACAGCGACGCCAGTCGAGTCGGCCACATACGCCATACCGGCAGTGTATGGCGGCGGTAACTTGGCAGAATATAACGGAGGACAGACTCTGACGGTGAACATGTCGGGCGGCTATGTCAACAATGTATTCGGCGGCGGTCTGGGTACTACGGCTACTGTCAAAGGCGCAACAGACGTAGAAGTTTCCGGCGGTACAGTCGCCAACGACGTATATGGCGGTGGCAGTCAGGCCAACGTGACAGGTGCTGTCACCGTGAGCCTTAACGGCGGAACCGTGACGAGAGACGTCTATGGCGGCGGTGCATTGGCACAGACGAACACCGGCTATGACGCTTCTGAACACCCCACTTACACAACATCCGTCACCCTGGTAGGTTCCACCGTCACGGGTAACCTCTATGGCGGCGGCTTAGGCAGACTGGCGGCAGCAGGAGTTGCAGCCACACCTGCTGTTTATACTGCTGTTGAAACTGGCACAACATTAACATCTGGTGAAACGTATTATACTTCAAATGCCGGCGAAGGCGAATTCATATCAAACGGTACTGAAGTTGCTAACGGGACCAATTACTTCACATTAACTCCTGCTGTAGAGGGAGTTGACGCTGTCTCGGCTGTCGAAGCCGACGTCAAGGGTCCCGTCACGGTCAGCATCACTGGTGGTGAGGTAGCCAACGTCTTCGGCTGCAACAACATCAACGGAGCACCGAAGAGCAAGGTTGAAGTAAATATCGGTGGCGGCACCGTCACCAACAACGTCTATGGTGGCGGCAACCAGGCTGCATACATGTACACAGGCGCCCCCCTGAAAGTCAAGGTCACTGGCGGTACGGTGAACAATGATGTCTTTGGTGGCGGACTCAGTGCCGAAGTGGCAGGAAGTATCGAAGTCACCGTCAGCGGCGGAAAGATTATCTATGATGTCTATGGCGGCGGCGCACTGGCAGAGACCAATACTGCAAACTGGGTGAAGGGTGATAGAACCGTTTATCTTCAGATGACGAATACCGATATCTCGTATCCAACATACGTAGAAAGAGAGATTGCTGATGGGGCAACCATTCCCGCAAACTATTATACAAAAAATAATGATAATAGTTACTCACCAGCATCAGGCACTGCCGCTTCAGGAACCAAATATTATGAGTTAGTTGAAGGTGCCTCTGTTGTCGGATTATATACCAAAAACAGTAGTAATGAATACGTGGCAGCATCAGGTACTGCCCAAACAGGTACCATCTATTACGAGAGGAGAGATTTGTCAGGTGATTGGAATTCAGCAGGCCATACACAGTACACCAAGGTCACACTGACCGGTGGTGTCATCGGTAATGTCTTTGGCGGCGGTTTAGGCCAGCAGGCAGTAGGCACAATAGGCAACCCCGGATATGTGCCGGCCGTTGCAGCCAACGTCTATGGTGACATCACGGTTACTGTCAACAAGCCTGAACACATTTCCGCTATCGGTGGTAGTGGTGCAGCATTTACGTTCAAGCATGAGGATGTGACCGTTGGTGGCAAGACTTACTATTCAGTGCCACTCACTGGTCGTGTCTTTGGCTGTAACAACCTCAATGGCTCACCACTGGGTAATGTCACGGTGGACATCTATTCCACCCGACAGATAGATGCCGAAGGTAACATCATCTCCGGCCATGGTCCCAATAACGTTAGTGGCTATGATATGCAGGCGGTCTATGGCGGTGGCCGACAGGCCAACTACGTGCCTGCTGAGAACATGAAGTCAGCCGTAAACATCTACGGTTGCGATGAGACCAGTATATCAAGGGTCTATGGCGGTGGCTATTCCGCCTCGGTACCTTCCACCAATGTCACCATCTGGGGTTCCTACGATATTCAGTATGCTTTCGGCGGTGGTAATGGTGGTCTGCCTATCATCAAGGATGGCACTTGGATAGTCAATAACGGTGCCGATGTCAACGGTGCAGCAAAGATCACCTGCCACGGTGGTAAGATTGGCCAGGTGTTTGGCGGCAGCGACTTCAAGGGCGATTGCCGTAGTTCCAATCCTACGCTCGCCCAGCAAGGCAGTTGTCCGCTGAAGATTACCAAGTTCTATGGTGCTGGCAGTGAGGCCACAGTGAATGGTAATGTGAATGTGGTCGTGGCAGCCTGTTCAGACGAGAACTCCATGATTGAATATGTCTGCGGCGGTTCCTACAAAGCCTTTATCAATGGCAGTGTAACTCTGACCATCACCAGCGGTTTCTTCAAGAATGTCTATGGCGGCAATGACGAGCGTGGCGGTATCAAGGGTAATATCACGGTCAACATCGAAGAGACAGACCCCTGTACCAAACCTATTATCATTGAGAACTTGGTGGGTGGCGGTAACAATGCAGCCTTCCCCGGTACATACGAAAATGGCACAGACATTGAGTCTGGCGATGCGAATCCACATACCATCACTGTGAACGTGAAGTCTGCCACTCGCATTGACAATGTCTATGGTGGATGCTTCAATGCAGAGGCAAAAGCCAATACGGAGGTAAACATCAACATGCTTCAAGGCGATGAGGCCAAAGGTGAGAGAAGGCTTCTTCCCAACGATTATGGAACAAGAGCCAGTATTCCAGCAAATATCACAGGTGTTACCACCAGTTATGATCCAGTTAAACCCGCAGAGGGTACAAGCGTGGTCGGCTATTATACAGATGCAAGTGGAACCACCCCTGCAACAGGCACAGCCGACGGTAACACCACGTATTATGAGAAGATAGTAACGGGTACCATTAAGGCAGAGATTGGCACCATCGGCAACGTCTTTGGCGGTGGCAAACAAGGTAAGGTGACTGGCAACACAACGGTCAATATAGGTACTGAGTCCACTGTTCCCATCATGAAACGAGAAAATGGTGTGATTGTGGCTAATATAGTCAATGGACAATATACAGACATCCAATGGGAAGACAAGACAGTCTTGGGTGCCCACATAGAAGGCAATGTATACGGCGGCGGTGAAGAGGCAGATGTGACAGGTAATACCGAAGTGAACATCCGTGCCAAGAAGAATGGTGGTGTTTATAAAGCCGTTGCCGACACTGGTGAAAAAGTCACTATTGGCGGTAATGTGTTCGGCGGCGGTAAGGGTCTTGCTGACGTGTTCGAGTGTGATAAAGCCATGGTGGGCATTGTAAACACGAATGATGGAAGTATCGTAGATCCTGACAAGGGTACTAAAGTCCGTATTGGTAATGGTACTATAAATGGTTCCGTCTATGGCGGCGGCGAGATAGCCCGCGTGGAATGGCATACGACGGTGACGATAGGACTGGCACCCGAAAGTGGAAAAACAAGTGCGCCCGAGATTAAGGGCAACGTATTCGGTGCCGGTAAGGGTGTTATTACACATGGTTACTCAGCACTGGTGCGTGGTAACAGTAAAGTTACTGTTCAGAAAAACGCCAAGGTAGGAACCAGCGTCTATGGCGGTGGCGAGTTGGCCTCGGTGGGCAAATATACCATCGTCAACGGTATGCCGACATCATTGGCAAACAATGGAAGTGGATATTGTACAGTCGAAGTCAAGGACGATGTCGTAGTCGGTCCCGACGAAGCAATGCTAATGACTAAAGCAGGCGGCCCCGATTTCAAAGGCAACGTCTTTGGTGCCGGTAAGGGTGCCCTGCCTTTGGTATATACCTATCATACCAACGATAAGAGTACGATGCCAAGGCGCATGATGAGCGATTATGCTGGCAAAAGTAGTAATGTTTGGGAATGGGTTGATACAGAGCACAAATATATCTGGGAGTATTATACTACAGAAGAGAAATATCTGAAATTTATTGAGACGCTGGCCTTAGCCACCCAGACCGATGTCACCATCCAAGATAATGTCTTTATCAAGGGTTCTGTCTATGGTGGCAGCGAGAACGGCCACGTACAGCACGATACGAAAGTCACCATCAAAGACAACTGTCAGATTGGTTGTGGACAGGGTACGACATCACGTCATCCTGATGGGGTATGGGCAGCTGGCTATACCCCAACAGACGCTAATGACCTAGAGTGTGCCCACTGGCCATACGGTCAGGCTGCAGTCGCTGCCAATAAGTATGTTCCATACGACAAATATGCCGACACCCCAGGCTACACCTCATACGCCAGCACAACTGGTGATGATGGTCACACTTACTACGGCAATGTGTTTGGAGGTGGTTCGGGTAAGGATCCTTACAAACCGGGCAAATGGCATTTTGAGGCCGGTTCTGTAGGTGGAGATACCGAAGTGGACATTCAGGGAGGTCATATCTTGACGAATGTTTATGGCGGTAATGAGATGACGAACGTTGAAGGTACGTGTACGGTAAAGATGAGTGGCGGTACACTTGGTGTACCACGAACACTGAAGCAGATTGCCGAGCACCCCGTTACCTGTTACCTCTTTGGTGCCGGTAAGGGCGACCAGCGCATCTTCTTCAATACAAAGACTAACGTAAAGGCTACAGACATTCAGATTACTGGTGGCTGGATTTATGGCTCCGTCTTCGGTGGCGGTGAGGATGGTCACGTGTTGGAAGATGTGACAATGAGTATTAGCCAAGCAGCAGGTAAGACTACCAAGATTGGCACCTGGGGAACCAGCTACGTCGATGGTAATGTCTTCGGCGGTGGTCGTGGCTTTAGCGGCGATGCCATAACGGCAGGTTCCGTGGGTGGCAACGTGGATGTGAACATCACGGGCGGCACTATGCTTGGCTCCATCTATGGTGGCGGACGTCTGGCATCGGTAGGAACCTTCTTTTCCAGCCCTGACGATCCTATCTATGGGCAGCTCCAGGAAGACGATGAACCGGTATATTACACCGCTGATGATGAAGAAGTGAAAGCTGGTACAAAGCATGTTGGTGATGTCAAAATCCCAGCTATAAAACACGGCCATATCACGGTCAACATCAGCGGCGGCGTCATCGGCAATACTGCAGCCACCGGCGACGGTGCCCGGTATAGCGGCAATGTTTATGGCGGCTGCATGGGTCGTATCACGCTTCTCGACAATTCGATTAACCCCATCTGGCCAGAGCTGGCACAGGCGAAGTTCTCGACAATCAACATCAGTCAACCAGAAGGAAAGACCACTCACATCACACGTAATGTCTATGGTGGCGGTGAGTTCGGTGTGGTACGCGAGAATGCTTTCGTGGCCATTGGAGGTACAAGGCCTTCGGATGCCACGCTAACCCCATCGGACGATCCAACTATCGACGGCTACGTCTTTGGCGGTGGTCACGGCAGTGACGACTATCAGCACCCGACCACTATTGAAGTGCATTGGGGAGGGACCACTCGTTATTTCACCTATACGCCCATGCAGTGGGCAGGCTGCGTAGGTGGCAATACCACGGTCACTCTCGTAAACGGTTCTGTAAAGAGAATCTATGGCGGTGGTGAGCTGGCCAGTGTGGGTGTGATAGACTATAGCGTGGAAGAGAAGGCTGACGGTGACTTTGACTATAATAATAAGAAGTATTCTTATACCAATATCAAGAAGCACGATAGCCAGACTACCGATGGGAGTACCTTCTATGACTTTGGTCTGAGTTGGCCGTACGAGTTTACGTATGTCCCCTGCAATCTTGAGAATTTCGTCGGTGGTGTCGCTACTGTGAATGTGAACAACGGCCCTGTTACCGAATATGTATATGGCGGTGGTCAGGGTAAGGTGGCATTTGGCACCAAAGATGGAACTATAGACGACATCACGAAGCAACGCTACGTCGAGGCCTTCTGTGCCAACGTCCGTGAGGCCCATGTCACGATAGGAACGGCTGGTGGTTCTAGTGTCACACCAACGATAGGACCAGGTACGGCAACTTCGGCAGCCTCTGTGTACGGCGGTGGAGAAGACGGGCATGTATATGGAGATGCCAGTGTCACCATCCATGATGGTACGATTGGGCATAGTGTCTTCGGCGGCGGTAAGGGTACGAGCACTTATAGCGCGAAGCTGTTGGATCCTGCAACGAGCAGTGAAAAGACGGAAGCCGAAGAGGTGCGTAGCTGGACGGCCGGCAAGGTCTATGGCAACACCTCTGTCACCATGAACGGTGGTAAGGTGGGCTGGTTCATCTATGGTGGCGGCAACGTGGCCTCCGTGGGTAAGGGCAACTATGCCGGCGGGTCGGACGACTATTCCACGGCCGGCTATGGCGAACTGCCCCCAAAGAACGGAAGTGCCAACGGGCCACTTTGGACGAATACCGACTTCACGGGCAGCGGCAAGACCAACGTCACCATTCTTGGCGGCAGAGTGGGACCCGATATTGAGAATCTTCCGGAAGGTACAGCATTGGCCAATGCTGACGGTATCCCATACGGTTCTGTCTTTGGCGGCAGCCGTGGTACAGGCGCTGAGGAAAGCGACAATTCACCCCGCTACAAGTATGTGCCTGACTATTTCCTGGGCTATGTCAACAAGACTGCCATCAATATCGGTGGCTATATAAATAATGATGAAACAACCACACTTGCCACTACCAGTCCTACCATCTACGGCTCCGTCTATGGCGGTGGTCAGGACGGTCATGTGCGCAACAGTACTGAAGTGAGGATTTTCAAGGGAAGTGTTGCCGGGCAGGGTACATACGACACCGCAGGCCGAAGCGGCAACGTCTTCGGTGCCGGTTCGGGTATCGGGAAATATACGACGAATAGTGGAAGTTATTGTAATAAGTTCTCCGGCTCGGTCTCTTGTACAACGCTGGTTGAGGTTTCCGACGGCACCATTGCCGGTAACGTCTATGGTGGCGGTGCACTGGCCTCTGTAGGTCCTCCTAAGATAACTCAAGACAAATATGAGCAAAAAACAGCATCGGAGGGTCACGCATCTCATTCACTCAATCGTGTGAACATCAAGGGTGGCACCATCACCGGTAGCGTCTATGGAGCCAGTCGCGGTCCTGCCGACTCGTTCCGCACGACTGCGTTCCCAGGTGGAGTTAGTACCGCTGAGGGAACTGCTGCCAACGTGTACAATCCGACAATGTTTGCCACCTCGCTTTGGACTGAGGTGAACGTGACAGGCGGCACCATTGGCAACAGCGTCTATGGCGGCGGCGAGATGGGACAAGTCAAGGAGAGCACCGTGGTCAACCTGACCGGTGGAGACATTGCCCACGATGCCTTTGGTGGCGGTAAGGGTACAGACCTCATCGCTGCCGACATAGGTGGCAACACCACCGTGGAGCTGAACAAGGGCTTGACCAATTCATCCGTTGGCTGTAGTGTACAGCGCATTTTCGGCTGTAACGACTTCAAGGGTACGCCGAAGGGACATCCGTTAGTGCATGTCTATGCTACACGGCATAAGAATCAATCAACGATTGGCAGTAAATACAAGAAATTCGATAAGCTTTCCAACTATACGATAGAGAACTATAGTAGTCACACTTACGAAGAAAAGACCTTGGCTGGCCTTGCATCGGATGTAAATATCAATACCACGATTGCACCGTACAAGGATTATACAGATATACTTGGATCAACCAGCGCTACTGAAAAAGCAAAGAAAGAAGCGCTTGAAAACTTGATTGGAACCATTGCCGACAAGAAATATGATGTGTTGGCTGTCTACGGTGGTGGCAACTTGGCAAAATATGATCCGACGGATGCCTATTCTGCCGACCCGCTCGTCAAGAAAGCTGCACGTACTGAGGTCATCATTGAAGGCTGCAACTTGACCAGCATCAAGCAGGTCTATGGCGGTGGTAATGCCGCTCCTGTTCCAGCCACTACCCTCGACATCAATTCTGCTTATGAAATTCACGAGGCGTTTGGCGGCGGTAATGGTAAGGACAACTACTCTGTGAAGGAAGGCACGCCCGCTACGGACGTCTGGTATGAGAACCCCGGCGCCAATGTGGGTTATGATAACTACACCCACTACCATGAGGATACAGATGATCCTGCCGGAACCAATTATGGAAGTGGTTCGTTAGCCAATCCGTACAGGGCCATTGAGAACAGGGATGCCACCAACAAGGAATACCGACAAGCCTACTACATGTACGGACAGGGTGAAGCCAAGACAGAAGTTCTTGGCGGACGTATCCATCGCGTGTATGGAGGTAGCAATGAGAAAGGTAATATCAGTACGCTGGCATTGTCGGTCTATGAGACATCTACAGACTGTCCCGTGGTTGTTGATGAATCAACCGCTGCAGGTAAGAATGCCGACATCGACGGTACAGCTGAAATGTCCATGAATTGTATTGACTATTCGGCTGTGACCTACGGAGCCTCTGAGGCTGCCGATGTGAACAGTGACGTGGTTCTGAATATCACGAATGGCCATTTTGGCAAGATTTTTGGAGGAAACAACAAGAGTGGACGTATCAGAGGTTCCATCACCATTAACATCCAGGAAAGTAGTTGTAGACCTATAGTCATTGATGAATTATATGGTGGTGGCTATTTGGCTGGTTATTCTATTTATGGTTATTATGATACCGGAAACAAAGATGCGGACAATAAACCTATTTACGCAATAAGAGACAAGGCAAAATTTGAAGCAGACACAACAGAAGTCCTTAAAAATGTTGACAAAACGAATGAAACTGCAGTTAAGAACGCATTAATTGAAGCAGGCCTTTGGGGCTACCCAAAGAACAATCCTCGCATCAACGTTATCTCTGCCACAAAGATTGGCACCATCTATGGCGGTGGCTATGAAGCACTCGTGGTGGGCAGTCCATACATCAATGTGAATATGCAAAACGGTGTCATACCTAAAGAACATGTGGTTACTCCTCCTACAGGAATGAACTACGGTGTAGGCCCTCACACCAAAGTTGCCACAGAAACAGAACCTGCGTATACCTATAAGGTAAAAGAGCATGACACAAAAGGCAATGCTATTCTCGAAATTGGTAGTATCGGAAGCATCTATGGTGGCGGTAACCTAGCAGACGTCAATGGCAATACGAATGTGGAGATTGGCACGGGTAGGTGGATATCGACGTGGGATGCAAGTGGCAACCCTGTATGGGAATCCACCAATGCCGATGGTGATGTGTTCACGTACAAAGAAGTGTCGGCTGCCGTGACTTACACCCAGGAGGAATGCAATGAATATAATGTCACATTAACAGGCGCACTGCATAGTACGGACGAACTCACTGCGGAAGACGCTGCTGCTTATAATGCTAAATTAACAGGAGCCATAGCGAGTGGCACGAAATTATCTGCAGAACAAGCCACGGCGGTGAATACTGCTTTAGGTTTAACGGGTGAAGCTGCTTATGCTACAGATGGTACTGCTGTCCTTTCTGCTGCCGATGCTGCCTCATACAATGCGACATTGACAGGTGCTGTTGCAACTGGTGGACCACTTACAGCAGATCAAGCAAATGCGTACAATGCTACTTTGACTGGTGCCAGAAACACCAACGACATCAAGACACAAGCAGAGTGGCAATGGTACGACGCAAGTGGTGAAGTGACGACTGCTCCATCTTCCTCTGGCCGCAACGCAGCCACGATTACCGGTAATGTGTTCGGCGGCGGCAAGGGTGAAACTCATGATAGTGGCGATGGCGCTTTCAAGTGCGCTACAGCCATGATAGGTGCTGATGGCGATGGTTTGATAGACAGTAACGGCGGAACGACCGTCACCATCGGAAACGGCTCCGTAGGCGGCAACGTCTATGGCGGCGGTGAGATTGGCCGTGTGGAAAAGAACACGGTGGTGACCATCGGCCTCAAAGGAAATACGACAAACGAGCTTACGATTGGCGGCAGCGTATTCGGTGCCGGTAAGGGTGTTGCGACCCATGGTTATTCTGCTTTGGTGCGTGGCAACAGTACGGTCACCATCCAAGGCAAGGCCAAGGTCTTAGGCAGTGTCTATGGCGGCGGAGAGATTGCCTCGGTGGGCCGATACAACGTCAATCCTTCTACGGGATTGCCAGAGTCATTGGCCAACGAGAAGAGTGGAAACTGTACCGTCATCGTTCAAGACGATGCCGAGATTGGTCGCGACGACATGAAGATGGAGAAATACGATGCAAGCAATAATCCTTTAGCCCCGGACAACACTGGCCATGTCTTTGGTGCCGGCCAAGGAGCCACGCCATATATTGACAAAGACGGCAATGCGTGGGCTAACCCCTACCGTATCAAGCCAGATAATAGTAAGCAGACCTTTGATAGTAATACAGAAACTGCTTACCTTGGGTATCTTGAGAGCCTGGGCTTGGCAACCCAGACCAATGTGATCATCACCGGTAACGCTTTCGTCAAGGGCGATGTCTTTGGCGGTGCAGAAAACGGCTTCGTACAGCACGATACGCATGTAACCATAGAAGGCAACTGCCAGATTGGCAACGGCTATGCGCAGATGGATGAAAATGGTACGTATCTGGATGAACTTGAGACTCCGGTTACCCCCATTGCCATGAACCGCCGCTATACGGCAAAAGAATGGGAGAAAGGCTATTTGTTCGTAGAGGGTGACACGGAAGTCGATGCGACAGAAGCGTCTGAGGCAGCCCTGAGGACTGCGGTTGGTAGCAATTACAAGCATTCGCTGCCCGAATGCGCAAGTTGGAAGTACAAGTCACCGTTCGCTGTTTACGATAAATATGCTAACGAAAGTGGCTACGATTCCAAGAACGGTGCAGTCACTGCTTCCGACGGCCACACATTCTTTGGTAATGTGTTTGGCGGCGGTTCAGGCTACTTCCCTTATGCTAAGGGCCTATGGCACTTTAAGGCTGGTAACGTAGGTGGCAATACCTTGGTGGAAATCAAGGGCGGTCATATCCTGACCAATGTTTATGGCGGTAACGAGATGACCAATGTCGAAGGTAGCTGTACGGTCACCATGTCGGGCGGTACGATTGGCGTGCCACGTACCTTTGGCCAGATTATCGCTCACCCCGTCTCCTGCCACCTGTACGGTGCAGGTATGGGTGACCCGCGTGTGTTCTTCAATAAACAGACTAATGTGAAGGATGCCATTGTCAGCGTCACGGGTGGCACCATCTACGGCACCGTCTTCGGCGGCGGTGAGGATGGCCACGTGCTGCGTGATGTGACGATGACCATTGGCGAGCTGAAAACGACTGGAGAGGGCAATGAGGCTGTCACGACATCGTCTGGTCCGACCATCGGCACATGGGGCACTTCCTACGTGGAGGGTAACGTATTCGGTGGAGGCCGTGGATTTAGGGGCGATGCCTATACGGCCGGTAACGTGGCCGGCTGCGTGACGATGACCATCAACGGCGGAACGATACTCGGCTCCGTCTATGGTGGCGGACGTCTGGCCTCCGTGGGCTATGGCTTGTTTGCTGAAAGCGAGACGACTGGCTATGGCAAGATGCGGGCAGATACTGACACTGAGGAAGGATTTAGCACAACCGGATTCTTCACGAAGGGACGCGGCCACATTGACATCACCATCAAAGGCGGTACCATCGGTAACGACATTGAGTATGTGATTCCAAGTGCAGCCGACAATACTGCGGCCGGTATCTCTGAGAGTGATGTAGCTAAATGGACTGATTCCGATTGGACCAAGTGGAAGAATTACAAGCACATTCCTTACACTGAGTTTGTGTATGACGACGCCCTGAAACTTTACCGCCTGTCGCACACCAAGGGCGGCAACGTCTATGCCGGCGGCATGGGACGTATGTATCAGTTGAACGGTACGACTCCGATTACAGCCGTCGACTGGTGGAAGATGGGTAATGTAAAGAGTACCAAGCTGACTATCAACAAGGGTGCAACCATTAAGGGTAACCTCTATGGTGGATGCGAGTTAGGTATGGTGCAAGGTACTCATACTTCCGCAGACAGCAAGACTGTGAGCACTGAGATTATCATCAATGGAGGTACTGTTGGTACAGAGATTCATGGGGCTGTCGAGGTGCCTGCAGAACAGGATAGCGAACCTGCTACTACAGAAGATGCTATTCGCTATACTTTCGGCAGCGTCTTTGGCGGTGGTTATGGAAGTATTACGGAAAAACTCACTCATACACCAACTTCCGGTTCTGCTTATGACACATACCCCAAATACATCGCAGGTCGTGTGAAGGGCAGTACTGAAGTCACCATGACAGATGGTGCGGTGAAGGCCAGCATCTACGGTGGTGGCGAGATGGCTGCCGTGGGCGAGTCGAAAGTCATAAGTGAGGATGAGCAAGTGGTGCGCGGCGAGACCCTGACAGGAACGGGAGGAAAGGCCATGGATGGCAATACTTATGTGACCGTCAGCGGCGGTACCATCGGCATTCCCAAGACTACCATCACGACAGGCAAAGGCCTCAACATCTATTACGGCGGCGCAACGATGGGCAATGTCTATGGAGGCGGTAGCGGATACATCAACACCGTCCGCTCCGGACAAATCTATGGCAACACCAATGTCACCATCAGTCAGGCAGAGGGCAAGACCACCAACATATACCATAATATATATGGTGGCGGCGCCTACGGTACGGTGGGTGATTTCACTTATGTAACGACAACCGAAGGAGGGAACAAGAAGGTTACAAACATTGGCGAACTCCATACCGACCGAAAAGGCACCGGTACGGCCACCATCACCATTACAGGCGGCGAGATTGGAACCGACGGCCACGAGAACGGCATGATTTTCGGCTCCTCACGCGGTGAAGTGGATGAGCCAGGCAAACGTCCCGACTACCTGGCATGGGTCAACAAGACCAATGTCACCATTGGCACCGCGCCCAGTGCCCCAGGTGAGGAAGGCTCTGGTGAAGAAGGTACAGGTGAGGAAAGTACAGGCGTTACCAATGACACCCCGCTCATCAAGGGCTCTGTCTATGGCAGTGGCGAGAACGGGCATACCTATGAAAACGCTGTCGTCAACATCCATAGCGGCACCATCGGCAATGTCAGTGAGTATTACAAATACCGTGGCAATGTCTATGGAGGTGGTTGCGGTACGGACACTTATACTGTGACTAAAGATGGCAAGAAGTTTGAGTACTACAACCCGTGGGCAGGTATCGTGCGCAAAAGTACCGAAATCAACATCGACGGTGGTGTCATTACCGGCTGTGTCTATGGTGCCGGAGCCATGGCCATGGTAGGTACGATTACGAATGTTGCCGACACGGCTGGTGTTGCGAAGCATGACAATGAAGAAAGCAGCTTTGCACTCAGTTGGCCATATAAGTTTGAGTTTAAGTCAGGCACTGGCAAGGCCACCATCAACATCACGGGCGGCCATATCGGCATAAAAGGGACTGATGGCGGCGACGTCTATGGAAGTGCCCGAGGCGAGGCAGGCAATCGCTATGCCACGGCACACTTTGCCTACGTGAAAGATACAGAGGTGAACATCTCGTATCCTACGCCGACCAGCTTGTCAGACCTAGATGACATCAGCAAAGGATGTATCACCGGTTCCGTGCATGGCAGCGGCGAGGACGGCTATGTCTATGGCGACACGCACGTGACATTGAACAATGGTCTGATTGGCCACTCGCTCTACGGCGGCGGCAAGGGTAAGGGTACGTACAAGGTGACGCTGAACAAGATTGGCAGCACTACTGAGACCTACGAGGCCGACATCTACAGCCTCATTGCCGGTAAGGTGATGGGCAATACCTATGTCACCATGAACGACGGAATTGTTGGACGTAATGTCTATGGCGGTGGTAACATGGCCTCAGTGGGCAAGGGTAACTATGCCAGCGGTGCTGACGACTACTTCCCTGATGGCTATGGCGAGACCTTGAACAATGCTACTGAAGATAATGACAAGATACTATGGGATGCTTCAAAGAATGACAATAGTTTAGCATTCATGAATAGTGGTATCACTACTGTCAAAGTGTTTGGCGGTCAAGTGGGTACCATATCTAAGACCTTGAAGAACAATCTGCCTTACGGCAATGTCTTCGGTGGCAGTGCCGGTGAGTCAGCACCGTTCGTTCCAAACCTCACTGACCTATACAAATACTGTCCGGCCTACTACTCGGGGTATGTCAACGAGACGGATGTCACCATTGGCGGATACAAGTGTAACACTGCTTATGGAGATTATAATGTTGGTGACTGCATTACTGACGTTCAGTATAATGCCCTTGCCAGTGGCAAAGACAATTGGGAAAAGGTTGGACCAACGATTGTTGCTTCCGTCTATGGCGGCGCTCAGGATGGTCACGTACGCAGGGACACGAAGGTGACAGTGAATAGTGGTACCATTGGCCTTGACTTCAAGGATAATAAGGGAACTCTCGAAACAGACGACCCTAACCACGACCAGTGGCTGGCTCGCGGTAATGTCTATGGCGGCGGCTCGGGTATCAGTGAGTACACCTCTACATTAAAGTATAAGGATAAAACACCTGAAGCTGATATGGTGCCGACGACCGGCTATAGCAACACGGCCGGTTCCGTGTCGCGCTTCACCGAGGTGAACATTCTTGGCGGCACCATCCACCGTAATGTCTATGGCGGCGGCTCGCTCGCCAGCGTGGGACCGCTGAAGCTCGACCAGGACTATGAACCCTATAAGAAGGACCTCACCAACACGGCCACACTCGGCAAGCAGTCGCAGTGTACCGTCAACATCGGCGGTGCGGGCAAAGTTACGATAGGTACGCCGGATGATTATCAGGAGCACTATGGCGGCCATGTGTTTGGTGCCTGCCGCGGTGATTCAAGTCTGGATACCGACCAGTTCGGAGTCTCTGTCTGGACCCTGGTCTTTATCAAGGACGGTGCCACTATCCTCGGCAATGTCTTCGGTGGCGGTGATAACGGTATGGTGAAGCAAGATTCCGAGGTCATCATTGGCGAGGCGAAAGCTGAAACCACACCTGGACAAGGACAGGGACAAGAACCAGGACAAGGTGACTAAATATAGGAGTCAAGAAAAGTTTTTTCGCGCAAGTATTTCCTAATCTCAATAATTCTTTGTAATTTTGCAACCAAATTGCAATTTTTACAAAGAATTATTGTTTATGGCAAACGCATTAACACAAACAGAGTTCCACTTTGAGGGACAGAAGAGCGTGTACCACGGCAAGGTACGCGACGTGTATAACATTAATGACGACCTGATGGTCATGGTGGCCACAGACCGCATCTCGGCATTCGACGTAGTGCTGCCGAAGGGCATCCCCTTCAAGGGACAGGTGCTGAACCAGATTGCTGCGAAGTTCCTGGACGCCACGACGGACATCTGCCCTAACTGGAAGCTGGCCACGCCCGACCCGATGGTGACGGTGGGACTGAAGTGCGAGGGTTTTCGCGTAGAGATGATTATCCGCAGCATCCTGACCGGATCGGCCTGGCGTGAGTATAAGAACGGTTGCCGGGAACTGTGCGGCGTGAAGCTGCCTGACGGCATGAAGGAGAACGAGCGGTTCCCCGAGCCTATCATCACCCCGACGACGAAGGCTGACGAGGGACACGACATGAACATCTCGAAGGAGGAAATCATAGCCCAGGGTCTGGTGTCGGCTGAGGACTACGCAATCATAGAAGACTACACGCGTAAGATATTTGCCCGTGGTCAGGAGATTGCCGCCAAGCGCGGACTCATCCTGGTTGACACGAAGTATGAGTTCGGCAAGCGCGACGGCAAGGTCTATCTCATCGACGAGATTCACACCCCCGACAGCAGCCGCTACTTCTATGCCGACGGCTATGAGGAGAAGCTGGCCAAAGGAGAGCCTCAGAAGCAGCTCTCGAAGGAGTTTGTGCGCCAGTGGCTCATTGAGCACAACTTCATGAACGAGCCGGGACAGGTGATGCCCGAAATTACCGACGAGTATGCCGAGAGCGTCAGCGAACGCTATATCGAGCTGTATGAGCACATCGTCGGCGAGAAGTTTGACAAGGCTACGGAGAGTGGCGACATCGCTGCAAGGATAGAGCGCAACGTCAGCGAATGGCTGAAAAAAGCCCATTAGTCCCATTAGCCTCATTAGTCCCATTAGCCCCATAGGCCCCATGGCTTACCAACAGGAACAGATAAAGCCCTACAACAACGGTGAGAAGGCTGCGCAGGTGGAGCAGATGTTCGACAACATCGCCCCTACCTATGACCGGCTGAACCACCGCCTGTCATGGGACATCGACCGCGGATGGCGACGCAAGGCCATTGGTCAGCTGGCGCCCTATCACCCCAAGCGGATGCTTGACATCGCGACAGGGACGGGCGACTTTGCCATCCTTGCGGCCCAGATGCTGAAACCCGAGCAGCTGATAGGAGCTGACATCAGCGAGGGCATGATGCAGATAGGCCGTCAGAAGGTGGAGGCTGCGGGACTCAGCAGCATCATCTCGTTTGCCCATGAGGACTGTCTGAACCTGAGCTATGACACCGGAACCTTTGACGCCGTGACGGCGGCTTTCGGCATACGCAACTTTGCGGACCTTGACAAGGGACTGGGCGAGATGTGCCGCGTGCTGAAAAAGGGCGGGCACCTGAGCATCGTCGAACTGACGACACCTCCACGCTTTCCCATGAAGCAGCTGTTCAGGCTCTACTCCCACACGGTGCTGCCCGTCTATGGACGGCTCATCAGCAAGGACCAGAGTGCCTACTCGTATCTGACACAAACCATCGAAGCCTTCCCCCAGGGTGAGCGCATGACGGAGATACTGAAGAAGGCCGGATTTGCGGAAGCAACGTTCAAACGGCTGACTTTCGGAATATGTACGATGTATTTTGCAACTAAATAATAGAAGATTATGGATAAGTACGGACTCATTGGCTACCCCTTAGGCCACTCGTTCTCCATCAGCTACTTCAACCAGAAGTTTTCTGACGAAAACATCAATGCGAAGTATGAGAACTTTGAGATTTCCAGCATCGACCAGCTGCAGGAGATTCTTGACACGAACCCCAACCTACGCGGTCTGAACGTCACCATCCCCTATAAGGAAAAGGTGATAGAATACCTGGATAGTATTACGCCCGAGGCGCAGGCCATCGGAGCCGTCAACGTCATCCGTGTCAGCCACGAGGGGAAGAAAATCAAACTGATAGGATATAACAGCGACGTCATCGGTTTCACACAGAGCATTGAGTCCATGCTTGACCGTAACTGGCACAAGAAGGCCCTGGTGCTGGGAACCGGCGGTGCCTCGAAGGCCATCAACTACGGGCTGAAGTCGTTAGGACTGGAAACGGTCTTCGTCAGCCGTTACCAGCGTCCTGACACCATCCAGTATAAAGACATTACGCCCGATGTCATCAAGGAATACAATGTCATCGTGAACTGTACGCCGTTGGGGATGTATCCGCATACCGAGGAGTGTCCCCAACTGCCCTACGAGGCGATGGACTACCATAACATCCTCTACGACCTGATCTACAATCCCGACGAGACGCTGTTCATGAAACGGGGTCGCGAACGGGGTGCCGAGGTGAAGAACGGTCTCGAGATGCTGCTCCTGCAGGCCTTTGCCTCGTGGGAGTTCTGGCACGAGAAGTAACACTGGGAATGAATAACCAAGTAACGAAAATCATGCTGGGCTCCGTGGCGGGAATCATCCTGATGTTCCTGCCCTACATCATCGGTGCCGACATGCAGATAGCCGAGCTGCTGCCATACATCTATGGCGGCATCTTCGGTACACTGATTGCCAGCGGACTGTTAAGCGACCAGAAGAACCGCAACGAACAACGACGGCTGACGGAAGAACGCAAAGCGACCATCATGAAGATGGCAGATAAATACAACGCCGTCACCACCGACCTGGAATCCTCCTACATGAGCGAGAAATCGGAACTGGCAACCCGAAACCAGTGTGAGTGGTACTTCGGTCCCAGAAAAATTGTGACGAAAGAGGAACTCAGAAGGGAATACGAAGTCAAATACCTGAACAACAGGGATGCATACAACCGTGAACGCAAGGCCTATGAGGCGCAATGGAAGACGGAGTCGGCAAAGACGTTCTCCTTCAGGCGCTACTGGAAATGGGTGATTGTCGCAGGCGTAGTTGCCGAGTTGTTTGCCTGCAACTATTCACTGGCCGCCGAGGACGAGGAAAACAAAGCACAACGTTCAGCGGCTATGGAGGTGGTGGAGACGAAAACGTGGAACGCCATGAGCATCCCCATGCCTCACCTGACCGACGGTTCACGCTACGTATCAAACCCCGACGGAGTAATCAGCTCTGAGACGGAGCAACGACTGAACATACTGCTCAAGAAGATGGACGACAGCCTCGACATTGAGTCGGTGGTGGCCATCGTCAACCGGGTGGAGAATCAGGACATCTTCCGCTTTGCACAAGACATCTTCGACATCTACCACGTAGGCAAGAATGACCGCGGACTGGTGATGGTGCTGGCCTACGAGGACCATCTGTTCCGCACCCATACGGGCCGTTCGCTGGAGGCCGACCTCACCGATGCGGAGTGTTCACGGCTACAGCGCGACTACCTCGTGCCGAGCATGAAAGCAGAAATGCCTGACAGCGGTATGCTCTACTTAACGCAGGCCATGTACAACCTGCTGCAGGGCAAGGAGATGCCCGTGATGTCGGCCCTCGTCAGTCCTCAGCAGGAGGACGGCGATGTGTGGGGCATGGGCTTCTACTTCCTCATCCTGATTGGCTGGGGTGTCTTTGCTTTTTATGTTGCACGTCGCTACGGTATGCTGGCAATGGCTGTTCCCCTAATGGCCAACCCCTTTGCGGAAATGCCTCTCAACGTCTCAGGCGGAGGCTTCCATAGTGGAGGTTTCGGAGGAGGCGGTGGAGGCAGCTTCGGAGGCGGTGGAGGAGGCTTTAGCGGAGGCGGTGGAGGAGGCTTCGGCGGAGGCAGCTCTGGCGGAGGCGGTGCCACGTCAAGCTGGTAACAATAAGCTTTAAACAATAAATTTAAACTTTTATCATATGAAACTCAGTAAAGGAACTATCGGAATCATCGCAGCTGTGGTCGTTATCGCCATGTGGGCTGCAAGCGCCTACAACAAAATGGTGGGTGAACAGGAGAACGCCACAACAGCACTGGCAAACGTACAATCGGCCTACCAGCGTCGTGCAGACCTCATTCCCAACCTCGTAGAGACGGTCAAGGGCTATGCCGAACATGAGAAAGGAACGTTCGAGGCCGTCGTCAACGCACGTGCCAAGGCTACACAGATAACCCTTGACCCCACGAACCTGACTCCTGAGAAACTACAGGAATTCCAGAAGGCTCAGGGCGAGTTAGGCTCTGCCCTCGGACGACTCATTGCCGTTCAGGAGAACTATCCCGACCTGAAGGCCAACGAGAACTTCAAGGACTTGCAGGTGCAGCTCGAAGGCACTGAGAACCGCATCAACGAAGCCCGTAACAAGTTCAATGCCGTCGTACAGCAGTACAACGTCGTTATCCGTTCGTTCCCCAAGAATATCCTTGCCGGCATCTTCGGTTTTGACAAGATGGCCAAGTTCGAGGCTGACGCCGATGCCCAAAGTGCTCCAAAAGTAAAATTCTAAGCCTATATGAATAACCGTTATATGCAGCGTGGTGTCTCTGCCGCCAAGGAAGATGTACACAACGCCATCAAGAACATTGACAAGGGCCTCTATCCGCAGGCCTTCTGCAAGATTATCCCCGACATCCTGGGCGGCGATCCTGAATACTGTAATATCATGCACGCCGACGGCGCCGGAACCAAGTCGTCGCTGGCCTATATGTACTGGAAGGAAACAGGTGACCTCAGCGTCTGGAAGGGCATAGCCCAGGATGCCATCGTGATGAACACCGATGACCTGCTTTGTGTGGGTGCCGTCGACAATATTCTGGTCAGTTCAACCATCGGCCGCAACAAGATGCTCGTTCCCGGAGAGGTCATCTCAGCCATCATCAACGGTACTGACGAACTGTTACAGGAACTCCGTGAGATGGGTATCGGGATTTATCCGACAGGCGGCGAGACGGCTGATGTGGGCGATCTGGTACGGACGATCATTGTCGATTCTACCGTTACCTGCCGTATGAAGCGCAGCGATGTCATCGACAATGCCAACATCTGTCCCGGAGACGTCATCGTTGGGTTGTCCTCCACAGGACAGGCTACCTATGAGAAGCGTTACAACGGCGGCATGGGCAGTAACGGCCTGACCTCGGCCCGCCACGATGTGTTTGCCAAGTATCTGGCTGAAAAATACCCCGAGAGCTATGACCATGCCGTGCCCAACGAGCTGGTGTACAGCGGGAAGTACGCCCTGACAGACAGTGTTCCTGTTTCCGCAGGAGAAACTGCGGGAACAGTGAATATGGGTGAGTTGGTGCTCTCCCCTACCCGTACCTATGCCCCGGTCATCAAACGGCTGCTGGACGAACTGCGCCCTGAGATTCACGGTATGGTTCACTGCACGGGTGGTGCGCAGACCAAGGTGCTCCACTTCGTAGGCGACAACTGTCGGGTTATCAAGGACAACATGTTCCCGGTACCCCCGCTGTTCCAGGCCATTCACGACTGCTCAGGCACCGACTGGAAGGAGATGTACCAGGTATTCAACATGGGTCACCGCATGGAAATCTACGTGCGTCCCGAGGTAGCCGAACAGGTGATTGCCATCAGCAAGTCGTTCAACATCGATGCCCAGGTAGTCGGTCACATCGAGGAAGGCAAGAAGAGCCTGACCATCATGAGCGAATACGGAACATTTGAGTATTAAGATATGGACAATAACAGCATACTACAGAAACTGGACGGACTGGAGGCCCGCTTTGAGGAGGTGTCAACCCTGATTACCGACCCCGACGTGATTGCCGACCAGAACCGCTTCGTGAAACTTACCAAGGAGTACAAGGACCTGGGTGACATCATGGATGCCCGTAAACGCTACATCGCCTGTCTGAACAGCATCCGCGAGGCCAAGGACATCCTGGCCAACGAGGACGACCCCGAGATGAAGGAGATGGCCCGCGAGGAGCTGGCTGCCAACGAGGAACTGCAACCGAAGTTAGAGGAGGAAATCAAGATTGCCCTGATTCCGAAAGACCCCGAGGATGCCAAGAACGTTCAGATGGAGATTCGTGCCGGAACGGGTGGCGACGAGGCCTGTCTCTTTGCCGGCGACCTCTTTAAGATGTATAAGAGCTACTGCGATTCCAAGGGCTGGCAGCTCTCGATTACCAGTGTCTCCGAGGGAGCCGTCGGCGGCTACAAGGAGATTGACTTCGCCGTCTCAGGTGCCGATGTCTACGGCACGTTGAAGTATGAGTCGGGCGTTCACCGTGTGCAGCGAGTGCCTGCTACCGAGACGCAGGGCCGTATGCATACCTCGGCAGCGACGGTTGCCGTACTGCCCGAGGCCGACAAGTTCGAGGTTCACGTCAACGAGGGAGAAATCAAGTGGGACACCTTCCGCAGTTCGGGTGCCGGTGGCCAGAACGTCAACAAGGTGGAGTCGGGCGTCCGTCTGCGCTATATGTGGAAGAATCCCAATACGGGCGAGACCGAGGAAATACTCATTGAGTGTACCGAGACCCGTGACCAACCTAAAAATAAGGAACGTGCGCTCTCGCGCCTATATACCTTTATCTATGATAAGGAGCATCAGAAGTATATGGACGACATTGCCTCGCGCCGCAAGTCGTTAGTCTCGACTGGTGACCGCTCGGCCAAGATTCGTACTTATAACTTCCCGCAAGGCCGCGTCACCGACCACCGTATCGGCTACACTACCCACGACCTGCAGGGATTCCTTGGTGGCGACATCCAGCCCATGATTGATGCCCTTACCGTAGCCGAGAATGCAGAACGAATGAAAGAAACAGAACTATAGCGCTTCGCTAGTGAAGAGTGAAGAGTGAAAAGTGAAGAGTGAAGAGTGAAGAGTGAAGAATTAAGAGTGAAGAATTAAGAGTTAAGAATTAAGAGTTAAGAGATGACCAGAAAAGAATTAATAGAACAGATTAAGCAGAAGCAGTCGTTTCTCTGCGTGGGTCTCGATACTGACCTGAAGAAGATTCCCCAGCACCTGCTGACGGACGAAGACCCCATCTTCGCCTTCAACAAGGCCATCATCGACGCCACGGCTCCCTACTGCGTCAGCTACAAGCCCAACCTCGCTTTCTACGAGGCTTTTGGCGTGAAGGGACTCATGGCCTTCGAGAAGACCATCAAGTACCTGAAACAGCACTACCCCAACCACTTCATCATTGCCGATGCCAAACGTGGCGATATTGGCAACACCAGTGCCATGTATGCCCGTACCTTCTTTGAGGAGTACGACGTGGACTCGCTGACCGTTGCCCCCTACATGGGCGAAGACAGCGTCACACCCTTCCTCGGCTATGAGAGCAAGTGGGTCATCCTGTTGGCACTCACCTCGAACAAGGGCAGCCACGACTTCCAACTGACGGAATCGCCAGACGGTGAACGCCTTTTCGAAAAAGTGCTGCGTCGCTCTCAGCAATGGGCTACCGACGAGCAGATGATGTATGTCGTTGGTGCTACGCAGGGCCAGATGTTTGAGGACATTCGCCGCATTGCCCCTACCCACTTCCTGCTCGTCCCCGGCGTTGGTGCTCAGGGCGGTTCGCTGCAGGAAGTCTGCAAGTACGGCATGATAAAGGACTGTGGTTTGCTGGTCAACTCCAGTCGCGGCATCATCTATGCCTCTCAAGGTGAGGACTTCGCCGAGGTGGCAGCCCAGAAAGCACATGAGCTGCAAGAACAGATGGCCGTTGAGCTGGCTAAGATAAATCTATAAGCATCAGCATGAACAAGGAAAAGGGGAACCTTCTCAGGCTCCCCTTTTTTTACTCTTTCGCATTGCTCACATTGGCATTGCGAGAAAGTTGTAAGAGCTTACTTATCTCGCGACATGTCTCACTCTTAATTAACCTTAATAATCTAATACCATGAAAAACACAGTGCAAATATAGACAATATTTTTGGGAAATCGAACAAATTCCCCTTAATAGCGCTTATAATTTATTCTTTATTAAGTTTTTCTTTAAAGAAATTAAGAATATTTGACGGTTTGGAGATTTCCGTCACACGCTTCTTGTCATCAGCCGACATGGCCGGAAGCGTCTTGAGCTGACGCCAACGGACGGTATAATAGGCAACGTCGTTCTCAACCACCTGATCCTCCAGACTCAGCGAACGTATCAGGACAATCACATGACGTGAGCTGTCAACGGGTTCAAGTGTTGGGAGCAACAGCATCTTGACAGTGCAGGCATCATTCAGACGGATAGTTAACGAGTCATCGCCCAATGCCGTCATCAGGCTCTTACCTTCTAATTCGTTATTCACCTCAGCCTTCATGTTAGAGTCCATGAAGTCAATGAAGTCCAGACGGTTGGTCCTGGTGAGATACGGGATGACCGCATCCGGCATTTCCGTGAAGAGCGACCTTATGGTCAGCGTGTCGGCCACGGCCAGCATAGTGGAAACAGCCATACACCCTATCGTGAAGAGTCTTTTGGTGATATTCATTTCTCGTAGGTTTATTTAATGAGTCGTTATTTGTTTAGCCAGCTGCATCATCATCACTGCCGACAAGCCTGCCGTCTCAGTGCGCAGTCGGCTCTTGCCCAGGTCGACGGATACGTAGCCTGCACTCACGGCACTACGTACCTCGTCAATGCTGAAGTCACCCTCAGGGCCTATCAGCACCAAGGCATCGTCAGAAGGCTGAAGCTGACAGAGTTGCTCGAAAAGGTTCACCCGCTCTACTTCCTGATAGCAGTGGGCAATATAGCGGTGCCCGGCAGTGTGACTGGCGATAAATTGCTTGAAAGGGGTCATGTCGTTGACCTCTGGCATATAAGCCTTATGGCTCTGCTTGACGGCAGCAACAACAATCTTACGGATACGCTCAAGCTTCAGGTTACGCCGTTCTGAGAACTGACAGTCGAGGAACGACAATTCATCGAAGCCCACTTCGGTTGCCTTTTCCGTCATCCACTCCATGCGGTCCATCATCTTAGTCGGCGCAATGGCCAGCTGGATGTGTCCCTGCCACTGCGGCGGCTGCGACTGTTTCTCGAGGATACGGTAGAGGCAGTGATGGTTAGAAGCCACGGTCACTTCTGCAAGGTAGAAGCATCCCTTGCCGTCCATCAGCATCAGTTCGTCGCCCTCCTTGAGCCGCAAGACGCGGACGGCATGACTGGCTTCGTCAGAAGACAGTTCCTGCTGTGTTTCAGCATCGGGCACGTAGAAGAAGCGCGTTTCCTTCATTGTTGTACATTCCTTTTTTGCAACTCTTCGTGTAGGAAAGAAGCCAAGTGGTAGTCCTCGGTTTCGATGGCCCGTTCCAACTGGCGCTTCAGGTTCTCCGTATCGAGCGTATTGATAGGGATGGAGATGCCACGAGCCTCCGACTGATAAGGAGTGCTCTGACGCAGCATCAAGTCCGCGTCAATGTAAATGGGGATTTTCGAGATATAATGCAGCAGGATGGCATCACTCATACGAATGGGAACCATCGTTGCAGTGGCCTTGTTGAGGAGCGACACCTGGTACTGTCCGTCAATAATATCGTTGACCGTCAGTTCCATGTCACAAAAGCCGCCACGCTGAATCATCTGCAGGAGTACCTCAGGAAGCATGAGCTGGCGACCGGGCATCCGATTGAAGCGAATCATCAACTGCTCAACCATCGACTTGTCGCAAATGACGCAGATGGCACGTTGTTCCTCAAGATCAACAAGGCGGACAACAGCAAAGCCGTTGCTGCCGACAATCTCGGACATATCCTTATAGAACAGCTGCACCCGTCTCATGTCTCAAGCCTTCTTCTTTTCAGGTTGGAACACGAAAGCAAAGGCAATGGCGACCACCAATGCAAAAGTAGAGAAGATAAACCAGCACGTCCGCCACTCGCCTATCAGATAGCCACCCTCCCACGTACAGAATCTGTTAATCACCTCGCCAGCAGCCAAAGTGCCGATGGTGGCTCCCAGTCCGTTGGTCATCATCATGAACAGTCCCTGAGCCGAGGCCTTGATTTTCTGGTCGCATTCCTGATCAACATAGATACCGCCCGAGACATTGAAGAAGTCGAAGGCTACACCATAGACAATACACGAGAGGACAAAGAAGAGGACGCCAGGCATGGCCGGGTCGCCGACGCCGAATAAACCGAAGCGGAACACCCAGGCAAAGAGCGACATGAGCATGACAATCTTGATGCCGTAACGCTTCAAGAAGAAGGGAATCAGCAGGATGCAGCAGGCCTCGCTGATCTGCGAGATGCTCGTCAGCAGCGTGGCATTGTTAGCGGCAAAGGTGTCAGCATACTCCGGGGTTCCCTTAAAACTTGTCAGGAAGGGTCCGGCAAAGCCGTTAGTCACCTGCAGACACATGCCCAGCAGTGCCGAGAAGATAAAGAACAGTGCCATCTGACGGCGCTTGAACAGCTTGAAGGCATTCAGTCCCAGGCTCTCTACCAGCGACACCTTCTCATCCTTCTTCTCCAACTTGCACTCAGGCAGCGTGAAGCAGTAGGCAAAGAGCACGATGCTCAGCACACCCGAAACGAAGAACTGCATGTAGGTGTATTGGAACTTACGGGCGTTCTCAGCCAGTGTGAAACCAAAACCGCTATCATCGATGAAGGCACAGTTGACGAACCACATGGTGACAATGAAGCCCACGGTTCCCAATACACGGATGGGTGGGAAGTCCTTGACAGTGTCGTGTCCGTTATTCTTCAACACGGTGAAGGCCGTGGTATTAGCCAGTGCAATGGTCGGCATGAAGAAAGCCACGCTGACAGTGTACATGGCTATGAAGGCTCCCTTGTTGGGCAGTTCCTGTCCGAAACCGGCTGAATAGCCCATCCACCAGCAGCAGAGCATGGCGGCTCCGGCCAACAAGTGGCTAAGTCCCAACAGCCGCTGAGGCTGGATGTACTTGTCGGCCACAATACCCATGAGGGTCGGCATAAAAATGGATACGATGCCCTGAATGGCGTAGAACCATGATATTTGGTCGCCCAAGCCAGCCACTCCTAAGTAATTACCCATACAGGTAAGGTATGCACCCCAGACAGCGAACTCCAGGAAGTTCATCAGGGCCAAGCGTGATTTCAGATTCATAACATTCTGGTTTTTAGTGTATCGATAGGTTGTTTCTTTTCAGTAGCCACCGAGTCCTTCGGTAGTTCTTTCTTGCGGAACTTTATCAGACGGATGTTCCTGATGGCCAGGAGCTTCAGGTTAGTTGTCACTTCCTTCTCAGGTGTCAGATAGATGAAGCCACGTATCTCCTTGGCCTTGCGGCCTGACAGTTCGGGGACTTGCAGCTGGCAGACGCCAGAGGTGGAGATGCCGGTGGTCTTGCTGACCACTGTATCATTATCGTAGCGCACCGCAATGACAGCCTTCGCATCCCGCGAACCACTCTGAATGATGAAGTCGGTGTTGACCATGAAGAGGAACGAGTCACCCTTACGGAACGAACTGTCTGACTTCTGGGTAAAGTCATAGCGGTTATAGGGAGCATAGGGGATGAGCATCATCGATAAGTCACCCGTCCAAATGTCAGTGGTATCATCGTTGTTGGTCATATTGGCATAGCGTACGACCTCGCCCTCAGAGGCGCCTAACTCCAGTGCCTCGTCACTCAGCCGCTGGGCCACACGTTTGTATATCGGGCTGAAACGGTCGGCACGTATGTAGTAGTAAATCAACGATGAGTCGAACTGCGCCTTGGTCACGCCATGATTATTTAGTACGGTGGCAAAATAGAGTACCCGGTTGAAGTCGCGTTTCTCGTAGTCGTTCTCATTGTCTGCCATGGACAGGGCAATGTGCATGTCGTAGAGCAAATCCTCCATGTCGTCCGGCTGAATGTACTCCGAGGGAACGGTAGGCTTGCACGACAACATCAGCAGCGAGCCAGCAATGGCTATATACAACAGGTGTCTACTCACGCTTCAGACTGATTTGACTGATTTCCTTGTGGTAAAACAGCAATAGCAGCACGACGCCCACGGAGATGTTGGCATCGGCGAAGTTGAAGACGGGACTGAAGAAAACGAACTCCTCGCCTCCCCAATAGGGAACCCAGTCAGGCCACGTGGTGACAATGAGCGGGAAGTAGAACATATCGACCACCCTGCCCATCAGAAACGGCGCATAGCCGGAACCGAAGGGGACGAAGTAGGACAGGTAATGAGGCGATGAGGCATTGAACATCATGCCGTAGAACATGCAGTCAATAAGGTTGCCGATAGCTCCGGCCAGCACCATCGCCAGACAGACGATGTATCCCGTACGAGCTTTGTTGTGAACCTGCAGCCACAGGTAGTAAGCCAACAAGCCGATAGCCGCAACGCGGAAAAGCGACAACGCCAGTTTCGAGCCTATCTGCATGCCGTAGGCCATGCCATTGTTCTCGATGAACGAGATGTAGAACCAGTCAAAGACCCGGATGCTCTCATGGAGCGTCATGTTGGTCTTGACCCAGATTTTGATCAGCTGGTCAATCACGATGGCGCCGACAACGACAATCGCTGCCAGCCAGCCATCGGATAGGATTTGTTTTTGTAGTTTCACTTCTTTTCCATCATTTTCGACTCAACACTGAGCGTGGCGTGCGGCACGGCCCTCAGACGCTCCTTGGGAATGAGCTTACCCGTCAGTCGGTCAATGCCGTAAGTTTTATTCTCAATGCGCACCAGTGCAGCCTTCAGTCCCTGAATGAACTTCTGCTGGCGGGCAGCCATCGTGATAATCTCCTCTTTCGACTGTGTGGCAGAGCCTTCCTCCAAGGCTTTGTACGTGGGCGACGTATCATCCACATCGTTGGAGTCCTGATTGGTGATGGCGGCCATCATCTGGTCATAGTCACGTTTGGCCAAGGCCAGTTTTTCATTAATGATTGTACGGAACTCCTCGAGTTCTTCGTCACTGTAGCGTGTCTTTTCTGTTTCCATTTTGTATGATTAGTTTTTGGTTATTTTGATGTTCAGCTTAAAATCGTCGAAGTCTACCTCAGTACCGTCGTTCGGAGCAATGGTGATGTCGTCGGCCAACACTTGGGTCTTGATGTACTCGCCAAAGGCCTCCACCGACTTCTCCACCTCAGCATTGGGAGCCAAGGTGATGCTGATGCGGTCAGTAATCTCCAATCCACTCTCCTTACGGATGTTTTGTACGCGGTTGATGATTTCGCGGGCCATACCCTCCTGACGCAACTCGTCGGTGAGTTCCACCTCAAGGGCCACGGTGAGCGAGCCTTCGTTCGAGACGAGCCAGCCGGGGATGTCCTCGCTGATAATCTCGACATCGGCAGCTTCGATGGTGACGGGAGTGGCTGGGGTCTCTGGGGCAACTGGGACCACTGAGAGCTGACCGTTCTGCTCCAGCTCGGCTATCTGATCCTGCGAAAGGGCGTCAACGGCAGCAGCAACAGCCTTCATCAGCTTGCCGAACTTCTTTCCCATCGTTCTGAAGTTACACTTCACTTTCTTGACGAGAATGCCCTGACCCTCAACGAATTTCAGTTCCTTGACGTTCACCTCGTTCATGATGAGCTGCTTGACGGCCTCGATATGCTTCTTCTGTTCCTCGGTGGCAGGCACCATGATGGCCTGTAGCGGCTGGCGCACCTTGATGTTCACCTTGCGACGCAGGGCAAGTACCATCGAGGTAATCTTCTGGGCCATCTCCATGCGGGCCTCAAGATCCTTGTCAATCAGGCTCTCGTCGGCTACGGGGAAGGTATCTAAGTGTACGCTGTCCTTCACACCGCCAAGGTCCTTGTAGAGCTGGTCAGCATAGAACGGTGCGAACGGAGCCATCAATTTCGAGACGGTCATCAGACAGGTGTAGAGGGTATCGTAAGCCGAGCGCTTGTCGTCGCTCATGTCCTTACCCCAAAAGCGCTTGCGGTTCAGACGGACGTACCAGTTAGAGAGGTCGTCGTTGACAAAGGCATCAATAAGGCGGCCTGCACGGGTCGGGTCGAAATTGTCGAGCTCCTTCTGTACACCCTTGATGAGGGTGTTGAGGCAGCTGAGGATCCAGCGGTCGATCTCGGGCTGGGCCTCATGGGACTCATGGGGCTCATGGGCCTCATGGGTCCCATTAGGCTCATACCCATCCACATTGGCATAAAGGGCGAAGAAACTATATGTATTATATAAGGTGCCGAAGAACTTGCGGCGCACCTCGTCAACACCCTCGGGGTCGAACTTCAGGTTGTCCCACGGTTCTGAGTTGGTCAGCATGTAGAAGCGGACGGCGTCCGTGCCGTACTTCTCAATCATCTCGAAGGGATTCACAACGTTGCCAACGTGCTTCGACATCTTGTTACCCTTGGCGTCGAGCACCAAACCAGTGGAGATGACGTTCTTGAAGGCTACGGAGTCGAAAATCATAGTAGCAATGGCGTGCAGTGTGAAGAACCAGCCACGGGTCTGGTCAACACCCTCGTTGATGAAGTCGGCGGGGAAGGCCTCACGCTTGTCAATCAGGTCGCGATTCTCAAACGGATAGTGTACCTGGGCGTAGGGCATCGAACCAGAGTCGAACCACACGTCAATGAGGTCGGTCTCGCGCTTCATGGGCTTGCCTTCATCCGAGACGAGCACGATGTTGTCCACATAGGGACGGTGCAGGTCAATGCGGTCGTAGTTCTCCTTCGACATATCGCCGGGCACAAAGCCTTTTGTCTTCAGCGGGTTCTCGGCCATGATGCCTGCCTTAACGGCCTTCTCTATCTCGTTATAAAGTTCCTCGACAGAGCCGATGCACTTCTCAGCCCTGCCTTCCTCGTCGCGCCAGATGGGCAAGGGTGTACCCCAGAAGCGGCTGCGTGAGAGGTTCCAGTCGTTCAGGTTCTCAAGCCAGTTGCCGAAGCGGCCTGTACCCGTTGACTCCGGCTGCCAGTTGATGGTCTTGTTCAGTTCGAACATGCGCTCCTTCTTGGCCGTCGAACGGATGAACCACGAGTCAAGCGGATAGTAGAGCACGGGTTTGTCCGTACGCCAGCAGTGGGGATAGTTATGGGTGTGTTTCTCAATCTTGAACACCTTGTCCTGAGCCTTCAGGTCCATGCAGATAGAGATGTCCAACGTCTCGTCCTTGTCAGTCAGCGTGTCGTCGTAGGCGTTCTTCACGTAGCGGCCTGCAAACTTGTTCCATTCCTCGACGTTCACATAGTTCTTAACGAATTCCGGATCGAGGTCTTCGATGACGAAGTACTTACCCTGCAGGTCCACCACGGGACGCTCATTGCCCTTCTTGTCAATCAGCACAATGGGACAGATGCCGGCCTTCTTGGCCACAAAGGCATCGTCAGCACCGAAGTTGGGGGCGATATGTACGATACCGGCACCATCCTCCGTCGTCACGTAGTCACCAGGGATGACACGGAAGGCGTCGCCCATGGGCTTGATGGCAGGCATCAGCTGCTCGTACTCCATGCCGACGAGGTCGGTACCCTTGTAGCGGCCCACGATACGGTAAGGCACAAACTTGTCGCCCTTCTTGAACTCAGGCATCTCACCACCGTCGGTGATCTCGCCAGCCGTGGGCAGATAGGCTGCCAGACGGGCTTCGGCCAGCACGACGGTAATCTTCTCGGCGCTATACGGATTATAGGTCTCTACGGCCACGTAGTCAATCTTCGGACCTACGCAGAGTGCCGAGTTGGCAGCCAGGGTCCAGGGAGTGGTTGTCCACGCCATAAAATAAGGTGTACCCCACCCTGTCATCTCAGGCTTCGGGTTCTTCATCTTGAACAGTGCCGTACACGTCGTGTCCTTCACATCGCGGTAGCAGCCGGGCTGGTTCAGCTCGTGGCTCGACAGTCCTGTGCCGGCAGCGGGTGAGTAGGGCTGGATGGTGTAGCCTTTGTAGAGCAGGTCCTTCTCGTAGAGCTGCTTCAACAGCCACCACAGCGTCTCAATATACTTGTTGTCGTAAGTGATGTAGGGATTGTCGAGGTCAACAAAGTAGCCGATGCGTTCCGTCAGGTCGCGCCACTCAGCGGTGAACTTCATGACGTTCTCGCGGCACTTGTGGTTATAGTCCTCGGTCGAGATATATTTCTCTGACTCCTTATTGTCAATGTCGGCCTTGGTGATGCCTAACTCCTTTTCAACGCCTAATTCGACAGGCAGTCCGTGGGTGTCCCATCCGGCCTTTCGCTTCACCTGCATGCCCTGCATGGTCTTATAGCGGTTGAAGGTGTCCTTGATAGTGCGTGCCAGCACGTGGTGGATGCCGGGATGGCCGTTGGCCGAGGGAGGTCCCTCGAAGAATACAAACTGCGGACAGCCCTCGCGCTCGTCGATGGAGCGCCAGAAGATGTTCTTCTCCTTCCACATCTGCAGCACATCATTATTCGTCTGCGTCAGGTTCAAACCGTTGTGTTCGGCAAATCTCTTGCTCATTGCTATTTTCTGTTTTTATTACGATTCTTCAAAAAAGATGTGCAAAGGTACGCATTTTCTCCGACACCACCAAATTTTTCTCGCAAGATTCTTGGCTGAATGCAAAAAACTTCGTACCTTTGCAGCCCAGAATGGAACTTACAAACACAGCATTGATATGAAAAAGCAAATGAAAAAGGTGCTCGTTCTTGGTTCGGGTGCCCTGAAAATCGGACAAGCTGGCGAGTTTGACTATTCTGGCTCCCAGGCGCTGAAAGCACTTCGTGAGGAGGGAATTTCCTCCGTGTTGGTCAACCCTAACATCGCTACCATCCAGACTTCGGAAGGTATTGCCGACAAGGTGTATTTTCAGCCAGTAACCCCCTACTTCGTCACCGAGATTATTAAAAAGGAGCGCCCTGACGGCATCCTCCTGGCATTCGGTGGGCAGACTGCCCTGAACTGCGGTACGGAGCTCTACCAGAGCGGCGTACTGAAGGAATATGGCGTAGAGGTGCTGGGAACCAGTGTCGAAGCCATCATGAACACCGAGGACCGCGACCTCTTTGTCAAGAAACTGGCCGAAGTAGACCTGAAAGTGCCTGTCAGCCATGCCGTTGAGAACATGGAAGACGCCCTGAAGGCTGCCCACGAAATCGGTTTTCCCATCATGATCCGCTCGGCCTACGCCCTCGGCGGTCTCGGCAGTGGTATCTGTCCTGATGAGAAAGCTTTCGTAGATCTGGCTGAGTCGGCCTTCACCTTCGCTCCGCAAATCCTCGTCGAGGAAAGCCTGAAGGGCTGGAAGGAGATTGAGTTCGAGTGTATCCGCGACGCTAACGACCGCTGCTTCACCGTGGCCTCGATGGAGAACTTCGACCCGCTTGGCATCCACACGGGCGAATCGATTGTGGTGGCTCCTACCTGTTCGCTGACTGAGGAACAGGTGAAGATGCTGCAGGAACTGACCATCAAGTGCGTCAAGCACCTCGGCATCGTTGGCGAGTGTAACATCCAGTTCGCTTTCAATGCTGTTACCAACGACTACCGTATTATCGAGATCAATGCCCGCCTGAGCCGCTCGTCGGCATTGGCATCGAAAGCCACGGGCTATCCCCTTGCCTTCGTCGCCGCCAAGATTGCGCTTGGCTACACGCTCGACCAGATTGGCGAGATGGGCACCACCTCGTCGGCTTACGTAGCTCCGAGCCTCGACTACATGATCTGCAAGATTCCCCGCTGGGATCTCACGAAGTTCGTTGGCGTCAGCCGTCAGATAGGCTCGTCGATGAAGTCCGTGGGCGAAATCATGTCTATCGGACGCTCGTTCGAGGAGATGATGCAGAAGGGCCTGCGCATGATTGGACAGGGTATGCACGGCTTCGTGGGCAACGACCACACGAAGTTCGAGGACCTGGACAAGGAACTGGCTAACCCCACCGACCTGCGCATCTTTGCCATCGCTCAGGCGCTGGAAGAGGGCTACACCGTGGAGCGTATCGAGGAACTGACGAAGATTGACGTATGGTTCCTGGAGCGCCTGAAGCACATTGTCGACCTGAAGCACCAGCTACAGGAGTACAACAAGCTCGAAGATATCCCCGACGAGTTCCTGCTGGAGGTGAAGCGCGCCGGATTCAGCGACTTCCAGATTGCCCGCTTCGTACTGAAGTCAACGGCTACGAACATGGAAAAGGAGAACCTGCAGGTGCGCCAGTACCGCAAGGAGCGCGGCATCATGCCTTCCGTGAAGCGCATACCTACCGTGGCCTCCGAGCATCCCGAGCTGACCAACTACCTCTATTTCACATACACACACACGCCCGCGTTCGGCAATCCTGCAGGTGAGCAGTACAAGCCCAAGCACGACATCAACTACTACAATAATGAGAAGTCGGTGGTGGTGCTCGGCTCGGGTGCCTACCGCATCGGTTCCAGCGTTGAGTTCGACTGGTGCTCGGTGAACGCCATCAACACGGCGCGCAAGCTGGGTTACAAATCCATCATGATCAACTACAACCCCGAGACCGTCTCTACGGACTACGATATGTGCGACCGCCTCTACTTCGACGAACTGTCGTTGGAGCGTGTGCTCGACGTCATCGACCTGGAGTCGCCCAAGGGTGTCATCGTCTCGGTGGGTGGCCAAATACCAAACAACCTGGCCATGAAGCTGCACCGTCAGGGTGTGCCCGTGCTGGGTACCAGCCCCGTCAACATCGACCGTGCTGAGAACCGCGACAAGTTCTCGGCCATGCTCGACAAGCTCGGCATCGACCAGCCTGCATGGCGTGCGCTGACTTCGTTCGAGGATGTGAAGGAGTTCGTCAACCAGGTGGGCTATCCTGTGTTGGTACGTCCCTCGTACGTGCTTTCAGGTGCTGCCATGAATGTCTGCTACGACGACGAGGAGCTGCATCGCTTCCTCAACATGGCTACCGAGGTGTCGAAGGAGTTCCCAGTAGTCATCTCGAAGTTCATGACTGAGACGAAGGAGATTGAGTTTGACGCCGTGGCCGACAAGGGTGAGGTCATCGAGTACGCCATCTCTGAGCACGTGGAGTATGCAGGTGTTCACTCGGGCGACGCCACGATGGTGTTCCCCGCCCAGCACATCTACTACTCGACCATCCGTCAGATTAAGAACATCTCGCGCAAGATAGCCAAGGAGCTGAACATCTCAGGTCCGTTCAACATCCAGTTCCTCGCCAAGAACCGCGAGGTGAAGGTCATCGAGTGCAACCTACGCGCCTCACGTTCGTTCCCCTTCGTATCGAAGATTCTGAAGCGCAACTTCATCGAGACGGCTACGAAGATCATGCTCGACGCCCCCTACGAGCGTCCAAACAAGTCGGAGTTCGACATCGACCGTATCGGGGTCAAGGCCAGCCAATTCTCGTTTGCCCGTCTACAGAATGCCGACCCCGTACTGGGTGTTGACATGTCGTCAACGGGTGAGGTTGGTTGTCTGGGAGACAGCTTGAACGAGGCATTGTTAAATGCCTTGATAGCAACGGGGTATCGTCTGCCCAAGAAGTCGGTACTAATCTCCTCAGGTGGTGCCAAGGGCAAGGTGTCACTCCTGGAGCCGGCACAGGAGTTGGTGAAGAAGGGCTTTGAGGTGTACGCCACCGGCGGAACGGCCAAGTTCTTCAACGACAACGGTGTCAAGGCTACGCCCGTCAACTGGCCTGATGAGGAGGGTGAGAACAACGTGATGGACATGATTGCCGCCCACAAGTTCGACCTCATCGTCAACGTGCCGAAGAACCACACGAAGCGCGAGCTGACCAACGGCTACCGCATCCGTCGTGGTGCTATCGACCACAACATTCCTCTGATGACCAACGTCCGCCTGGCCAAGGCCTTCATCGAAGCCTTCACCGCTATGAAGCAGGAAGACATCCAGATCAAGCCCTGGCAGGAGTACAACAACTAAGCATCAAGCATCAATCAAGCATCAATATGGAGGATAGCTATTTTGCAGCTATCCTCCATTTTTCATGACAAAATGAAACGATTCGATAGCAGCATGACTGGAGTCATTAAATCATTTGACTCGAGTCAATTCATCGGTTGACTCGAGTCATTTCATCGATTGACTCGAGTCAATTTTTTGAGGGTCTTGGCAATGTTGATTACTGACCTCATCTGAAATGTTGACAAAATCTTCAAAAAAAATCGTGGGACGACTCTCTTACCATTTCTGAATAGAGGTGATTGAGAATCGGGAACCACTTAGTAGGTCAGGACCTCGACGCCGTGGTCAGTCATTAGGAGGGTGTGCTCCCACTGAGCACTGGGTTTCTCGTCCTCGGTGATGACCTCCCAACCGTAGGGGTCGTCCTCGTCGATGAAGACTTTCCAGGTGCCCATGTTAATCATCGGCTCTATGGTGAAGACCATGCCGGGAACAAGGAGCATGCCCGTGCCGCGATGGCCGTAATGATCGACATCGGGCTCTTCGTGGAAGGCATTGCCGACTCCGTGACCTGCCAGGTCGCGGACAATGCCATAGCCATATTTCTTACAGTGTTTCTCAATGGCATGGCCTATGTCGCCTACGAAGCCGAAAGGCTTGGCGGCCTCCATGCCTATCTCCAGGCACTCACGGGCCACACGTACCAACTGTTCCTTCTCGGGCGTGGTCTTGCCGATAATGAACATACGCGAGGCATCGGCATAGTAGCCGTCGACAATGGTAGTGAAGTCCACGTTGATGATGTCACCCTCCTCCAGGATGTCCTCGGCCTTGGGGATACCGTGACAGACGACCTCGTTGATGCTCGTGCAGACGGACATGGGGAACGGCGGGGTATCCTCGTCGCCGCCGTAGTTGAGGCAGGCGGGTATGGCGTTGTGCTCCTCGCAATAGCGGCGGCATATCTGGTCAATCTCCAGCGTCGACATACCGGCACGGATGTTCTTGGCCACCTCGTCGAGCACTCCTGTGTTGACGACACCCGCACGACGGATGCCCTCAATCTGCTCAGGCGTCTTGATAAGGTCGCGGGTAGGCACCAGTTTGCCTTTCGATTCCCAGTACATCACCTGCTTGTCCAACTCGGTCGGCTCCTGCCCCGACAGGCAGTGCCATCTTCTCTTTTTTGCCATTGTATTGTATAATTTGTGTGCAAAGGTACTGCTTTTTTTCGGAAATAATATGTACCTTTGCAAAAAAATTGATGAAAACTCTTCTGATACTGGTCGGCAAGACCAACGACAAGCACTTTGCCGCAGGCATCTGTGACTATGTGGAACGCATCGGTCACTACATGCCTTTCGATATTGTGACCATTCCCGAGCTGAGGAATACGAAGAACCTGACCGAGGAACAGCAGAAGACGACTGAGGGCGAGCTGATACTGAAGCAACTGCAGCCGTCGGACACGGTAGTACTGCTTGACGAACACGGTCGCGAACTGCGCAGCGTGGAGTTTGCCCACTGGATGGAGCAGAAAAGGAATACGGCCCGCCGACTGGTATTCGTCATCGGAGGGCCGTATGGATTCTCGCCTGCCGTCTATGCTCGCGCCAACGAGCAAGTGTCGCTGTCAAAGATGACCTTCTCGCACCAGATGGTCAGGCTCGTCTTCACCGAACAGGTCTATCGTGCGTGTACTATTATCAAAGGGGAGCCTTACCACCATGAATAATGCACGATTTTAGAGGTCGTTGTAGTTCTGTACGCTGAACGTCGTGGTGCGCATGTCACCCGTCTCGTAGCCGCGCTTCAGCCAACGCTTGCGCTGGTCGCTGGTACCGTGGGTGAACGACTCGGGCGTAGCACGTCCCTGAGCCTTCTTCTGCAGCCAGTCGTCGCCGATGGCCTTCGCTAACTCAAGACCTTTCTCCAAGTCGCCGTACTCCATCGAGCCGAACATCTCGTTGTCGTAGTGTGCCCATACGCCGGCATAGTAATCGGCCAGCAACTCCAGACGGACACTGATCTGATTGCCACGCACCTTGTCAGTCTGACTCATGGCCTGATGAGCCTGGTCGAGTGTTCCTAAGAGGTACTCCACGTGGTGGCCTATCTCATGGGCAATGACGTAGGCGTAAGCAAAATCACCACCCTCGACGCCCAACTGGCGCTTCATCTGTGTGAAGAACGACAGGTCAACATACAACTTTTGGTCGCCCGAGCAATAGAAGGGACCGACGGCAGCCGTGGCCGAGCCACAGGCCGACTGCACCTGATTAGAGAACAGCACCAGTGTCGGTGACGTGTAGGTACGTCCCATCTGCTTGAACACCTCGGTCCATACATCCTCCGTACCGGCCAGAATCTGACTCGAGAGCTTTGCCAACTGCTGCTCCTCCTCAGTAAAGTTCTGCTCATCGACGGTCTCTGTACGCTGCGACATCTGTTCCTGAACACCCTGTACAACAGCCTGCATGGGGTCGCCTCCGCTCATCCAAGCAAACAAGGCTGCTACTAAAATACCTGCGACACCGCCGATACCGGCTTTCGCACCACCGCTCAAACCGCGACGATCTTCCACGTTTGAGCTTTCTCTTCTTCCACTTAGTCTCATGGTCTTATTATGTTTTAATTGAACAATCTGCTTGCAAAGATAAAACTATTTTTTCAATTCGCCAAGCCTTTGCCTATTTTTTACTTCACTCTTTCCACTCAGCCCCCTCTCTGAGGACAAATTGCAGGCGTGAACGTTTGGGGAGTCGGGGCTTGGTCCACTGTCCGCCAAGTATCTGGATGGTGACAGACTGGGACATGGCCAAAGCAGCGGCAACAGCCTGTTCCAAGTCCATGTAGTCGCCGCGTCCTAAGCGGTCGACGGTGATGTCGGCATCGCAACGGTAGCGTTTCAGGACGGGAATCTCCTCGCAGAGGGCATCAGCCAACAGGCGGGCCACCTGGTGGGCACCATAGACGTTGTAGTGGGTATTGTCCTGCTTGCCGGCAGGCTCCGTAGGCTCCGTTCCCGGCAGGAACCACATGTGCAGCCGCTTCGAGGCCTCAGTACCCAGTCCCTGCTCCAAATCGTGGGTTATCCGGTTGGCATCAACGAAATGGACGTTCATCCGTTTCGCCACATCACGAGGAGCCACACGGTAGAGGCCATGGGTATCAATCAGACTGTCGCCCTCGACCATCTTCACGCCGTCCTTGAAGGTCGAGGTACGGAGTTTCTCGTCATCATCGTTCTCGGGTGCATTCACAAAGAAGTTACGGCGGACGACACAGTTCATCAGCACGGGAATGCCACCGTGTTCACGGGTCTCGCGAACAAACTTGGCCAAGTTATAGTCAAAGGTGGAACCGGGGTCGGTATGGCGGTCGGCCTTGGGCTTCTCGTCGTTATGTCCGAACTGAATGATGACATAGTCGCCGGGCTTCAGTTTTTCCAACACCTTGTCCCAGCGTCCCTCGTTGATGAAACTGAGCGACGAACGTCCGTTGACGGCATGATTATCAACAAGGATGTTGTCGTCGAAATAGCACTGCAGGGCCATCCCCCACCCTCGCTCCAACTTACCTTTGCTGATATCCTTGTTGGCGGCGGTGGAGTCGCCGATGATGAAGATGGTTGTCTTCTTCTCGTCACTGGCAGCCACGAAGAGCACAAGCAATGCTGCTGCCACAGTCAACAGTTTAAGAGTATGTCGTAGCATGGTCTGTTCTATTTCTGTGGTTTCACTAATTTCTTCAGCCGCTTGTACTCCCGCTTGGTGAGGCGCATGAAGGAGCCGTGCTGCGGAGCGGCAACTCCCTGAATGTCGACAGGGTTGCGGAAGTTGCGCAGGTGGGCGTCGGCCTCACAGATGCGGTAGTGCTTGGGACGGTCGCTATACTGTATGTAGGCCACGCGCCAGGTACTGTCACCGATGAGCTGGAAAGCGGAACTGCCCTCACACTTCTTCTTGCCCTCGAAGGATACGTAGTCGTCCTCGACGGGTTCGCCCCAACCGCTGGTCAGGTGACGCGAGGTGGCGGTATAGATGCCAGGTTTGCCACCCTCTTTCTTGATGAGCATGTGGTAAAGGCCGTCGGAGGGCAGGTAGTTGATATCGGCATCGATGGTGGCATAACCCCAGTCGAAGAGCAGACGGGGCTGTGTCAAGCGGGTGAACGAGCGGTCGGCATAACTATAGTACATACGGTCGTACTGCTCTTCGGCGCGGTTCCACATGGAGTAGTAAATCATGTAGCCACCCCGGCTGCCGTCGGGCCACACGTAGTCGGCATCCCAGAAGATCTGCGGCGCCCAGACGCGATTGATGGTCGACCAATCGCGGTAGACGCTGGGGGACTCAGGGGCACTGAAGATGGAAGTGCCACGACGATAGTCGAAGGTGACGCTGGTCCAGTGGAGCAGGTCGTCGCTGCGCAGGAGGTCGATGCCGTAGTTGTCCCAGTCGTTCTGCTTGCCCAGGGCCTTGGTCATTGCGTTGTTCATATCGGTGGTCACCATGAGGTAGCCCTTGCCGTCGGCAGCCCGACAGATATAGGCATCGCGCTGACCGCCCTCAATGCGGGCATGTTCCTTGGGGTCCATAACGGGCTCGCCGCCGAGGAGTTCCTCATAGTGATAGCCATCGCGGCTGATGGCGTAGGCCGTCCACTGTCCGCGGTCGCTCATGTGGCAATAGAGGTAGCCATAGTCCTTTGTCTTCGCCTCAGTCTGCAGGGCAAACAGCAAGGAGGCGATGACAGTAAGCAGTATCTTGTGTGTCATATCAGTTTCCGTCGGGTTTGATGATTTCTACGTTTCGTGCCGGTGCCCACTTGAAGGTGCGCCAGTCGTCAGGCTGCGCGGGGTCAAAGTCCTGCCACTCAGGGCGCAGGAACTTGGCAAGCGGCAGGTTCAGCTGCTTCATACCCATGACCACGCACTTGGCCACCTCGTAGGCTCCGTAGGGATTGAAGTGGGTATTGTCGGCCAGTTCCTTTTCCTGACCAGGAAAGCTGTTGGCAGGATAGTGAACCAGTGCGTGCTTGGAGTCCTCGAAGCCCAGTGTCTCGAAGAAGGTCCTGGTCATCGCATTCAGGTCGATGACGGGCACCTTCTCACGCTCGGCCACACTCCACATGGCGGCGGGGAACTCACCGTGGGTGTTGAGGATGGTCTTCTTGTCGCCGTCGAATGCACGGCGCTGGGTGGGTGTGCAGAACACGATGTCGGCACCCTTGGCACGTACCTGGTCGACGAAAATCTTCAGGTTATAGACGTAGTGGTACCATGCACCGTCGCCCGGCCGTTTCTCCTTCTCGTCGTTATGGCCGAACTCTGCTATCAGCAGGTCACCCGGCTTCAGCGTGGTCAGAATCTTGTCCAAGCGTCCACCGCCGATGAAGGTACGGGCCGTCAGTCCGCTCTCAGCATGATTGGAGACGGCCACCTCGGGGCCGAACCAGCGGGTAATCATCTGTCCCCACGAGGCCCAAGGCTCGTTGTTCTGGTCGACAACCGTGGAATTGCCGCAGAGATAGATGGTAGGCACCTGGTCGTCGCGCTCGATGTGAACGGACTTGACGGCAGGGGCATCACCATTGAACTCCAACGTCAGCTTGTCGTCCCAAGCCAAGTAGCCGCGCTCACGGTCCTTGATACGTACAAGAGTCTTGTCGTCGATACGCGGCGAACGCTTGTTGACCTGGAACTCGAAGGTCAGGAACTGTCCCTTCTTCGTGGCCACGTTGTGGACCATAAGGCGACGGCCTTCGGCACGGACGGTCGTCTCAGCAGCCCGTTTCTTGGAGCCGATGACCAGGCGGACACGGTAGTTGCCGTCGTCGACCTTCACCGAGAAGTAGAACGGTTCAGCGGGTTTCTTCACATCAGGAGCAGGTAGCAGGTCGTAGCCATAGCCCGTCGCGTCGGAGTACACCGGTAACGGTGTCTTGGCATCAAAGCTGAAGTCCTGGGCAGTAGCTGCCATCGGCATCAGCAGTGCCGTCATTAGTAGTAGTTTGTTTGTCTTCATTGTAGTTATTTGCGTAATGCAAGATTATAGTTATAGTATTCCTTGTTGCCGGTAATTTCCTCCTTGACGTGGATAAAGGGCGGGAAGTTGACATCCTCGGCATCAGCTATACCTTTCGTCTCAAGGATGACAAGTCCCTCAAGCGGGCCATGGTAGGTGTCGAGCTCAAAGTACTGTCCTTTCCAGATGAAACTCTGCCGCCACTTCCTGATAGACTGCCGATAAGGATCTGACTGCTGCAGCATAGACTCATACAAAGAATTCTCTACCTGTCGCTCGGTCTCAATCTGTTCTCCTGGCGCCGTACGCTTCTTCGTGTTATGGACGTTGACCACCTTACCACTGCTCCACGAACGGCGGCGCAGCCGAATCTCTGTGCCTGGCTCGCTGACAAGATAGGTCTGCAGGATGTCGCTGTCAATCGTCTCGGGCAGCTGACCCGTCACCTCAACGATATACTTGCGTTCCTCCGTCACACGCTGGGGAAGACCAAGCACATACGAGATTTCCCGAATCACGCGCTGCATCTTGCGCTCGAAGTCGTCATGATTGTTGATGACGCGCAGATGCGAATGGCCCGTCCAGGCCTTGATGACCTTCTTGTCCAGTTCGCGAGCCAGACGTAGCCCTTCTTCATCGGCCTTCTCGTAACGGGTCGAGTTGGTTGCTGTCGTATAGAACTGCTCGGCACCATCGGCGGCTGACACGAGATGCAGCACTGCATCATAACGCTCGCGCAACTGGTTGTTGTTAACACCGGCATCAGAGGTAATACCCGCCCACTCCTCTGGCTTCATGTAGGCAGAGATGTCCATCGTGCCGCGATCACAGACAATGAGTACCGGCTCCGTGCAGACTTCGGCCATCCGCATGAAATGATCCTCAAGCGACAACTGCGTCTCGAGGATGGCCCGCTCACCCTCATAATAGAGCTGGCGATTGGGGGTCAGATAGTTCCAGCCACCAAGACTGTAGAGTGTAGGGACTTCGGGAACGGTAAACACCTTAAAGCCCAAACTATTGAAATGATCAATAATACGCACCAGTGCGGTGGTCTTACCTGCACAGGGACCACCCGTCAAAACAATGCGTTTTATATTGCCATCAGTTTTCAAGCTATTTAACATTGATGTATTATGATATGATTATTGTCTCGATATACAGGATGGCCAGGCCGAGAAGGAAACCGGCGAGCACCATCGGCGTGATGGTACGCAGATACCAGTTCAGCTTTACATGCTCCATCTTCATGAGGGCGAGTCCGCTGGTAGAACCCACACTGAGCAGGCAGCCGCCGACAGCCGTCGAGAAGGCGATGACCTTCCAGTAGATACCGTTCTGCTCGACCAGCGGGAACAGCGAGATGTCGGTAATGGCAACAGTAAACGTATCGACGACGCCACTGAGAACACCACTGAGTACTCCCACTATCCACACATTATGAATAGTCTGGTCTATCCATCCCGAGATGTCGCCCATGACACCCGTTTCGGTCATGACTCCCATACCCAGCATGATACCCATGACAAAGAGCATCTGCTGGATGGTACCATACTGGATGGCACGGGGAATACGGCGCTGCGCCATCTGGTCGGAGTCGTTCAGCTTGCGGTTAAAAGCCTCGTTGACGACCCACAACACACTAAGAACACAGAGGGCACCAAGGAACGGAGACAATTTTGTGATGTTATGGAACGTGGGGATAAACCATAGTCCGCCGATTCCCACAAAGAGCATGACCATGCGCTGCCAGCGGTTCAGGCGAGTGTCGTCACCACGATAAGGAGGAGCCGTCCACTCAGTGTCAAGCCGATCAGGCAATATACGGTTAATCAGGATTGTCGGCACCAACCAAGCGACAATGGCAGGCAGGGCCAGATACTTGGAGAAGTTCGTGGCCGTCACTACCCCATCGCCCCAGAGCAACAGACCCGTGGGGTCACCAATCACGGTAAAGCAACCACCACAGTTGGCCGCCAGGACGATGGCAGAACCTATCAGCATACGCTGACGGCGATTACGGACAACGGCATGCATAATGACCAGCATCATGGTTGCAGTGGTCAGGTTATCAAGATTGGCAGAAAGGATGAACGTGGCTACAGTAATGGTCCACAACAGCCTTTTGGAATTCCGGGTACGTATCCACTCGGTGATGAAGTCAAAACAGCCATTGTTGTTGAGTATCTCGATGATGGTCATCGTAGCCAACAGGAACATGACAATGCTGGCCGCACGTCCCACGTACTTCAGGAAGATATTGTCACAGATGAAGTACTTTACGGCATCGCTCGACGGCGACTCGCCAGCCAGGAAGTCAACATACTCATTGGGGTGCTGTGACATCACGAAGTCGGAACCCCAGCAGATATAGACCACCCACCCCACCGTGCCGATAAACATCGCAATAGCGGCCTTATTGACACCGGTCAAGTGGCCGGTAGCTATCAGCAGGTAGCCTAAAATCAGTAACAGAACAATTATCAGCGTCATCTCTTATCTTATTTCTTGTAACTTTTCACTTCTTCTCTTTTCACTTCCTTCACCGGTACCCAGAGCCACAGGATGGTGCCGCCCTCGGAGGGCGATACTGAGCCAATCTGTCCCTGGCAACGCTCGATGATGGACTTGCAGATGGTCAGTCCCAAGCCGGGAGCCTCGCTTTGGACGAAAGTGGCTTCATCGGACAGCAGATTGAAAAGATTCTTGCGCAGAGCCTCAGGCAGCCCGTTGCCAGTGTCCTGCACCTCGATGCGCAGGCCGTTATCCTCCAGACGGTACCTCAGCGTAATGCTGCCCTGCTCGGTGTGGTGTACCGCATTTGACAAGAAGTGCTTGGTCACTATCCGCATGTAACGTTCGTCGGCCAACACGGCGATGTCATCACCCTCGACGTGCAATTCCACCTGCTCAGCCAATGAACCGCGATATTCGTCAGCATAGGAATTCATTACCTCCTTCAGGGAAATCACGTTACGTTCCAAAGGCATGTTATTGGTCTCAATCTCCGACAGTTCAAGCAACTGGTTGATAAAATGAAGCAGTTGTTGGCCGTTGGTGTTGACAAGTTGCAGTAATTGGCGACGGTCCTCCAATGACATCGACCCGTCATCGGACGAGAGCACGTCAGAGAAACCGATGACGGCATTCAGCGGTGTACGGAGAGCATGACTGATATTACCCAGCAGCACGGTCTTCAACCGCTCGCTGCGCTGGGCACGCAACATCTCCTGACGGAGTTTCCTCTGATAGCGCTGCTGGAAGAAAATAAAGACCACCAGAAAGACAAACACCAACGACATGAGCAGATACCACACCCATTTAGGAATACTGATGCCACCAAATGAGGAGGTCACGTCGCCATACACCTCGGTAATATAGCCTTCCGCTTCCATCTTGTCCAACTCCGCATTAATGGCTTCAATGAGTTTCTTGTCATGACTGACGTAACAATACTCACGCGGCGTCAGGGTAAGGTCTTCGGTCACAAGGTTGGACAGTTGATTCTTCTCAATGAAATACGCCGACTGGTAACGGAAGCAGATGACAGCATCGTACACACCGGCAGACAGGTCCTTGGTGGCTTTCGACAAGTCCTTGATCTCATAAAGCACGGCACCAGCCTTTGTCAAGGTGTCCTTGATGGGACGTGAGGCCATGTAAGCCACCAACTTGCCCGACAGGTTGCGCACGTCGAACTGTGAGTCAGCATCCTTCCGGTAGACGATTTGATAATACAGCCGGAAGATGGCCTTTGAATAATTGGTAGAGTCTTTCCTATACGGAGAATAGACCATCATGCCCAAGTCAACCCGTCCGCTGAGCACATCGCCGGAAATATTCTCCCATGTATTAGGACTATAGGTAAAGGGAATATCAAGACGGCGCATCACCTCCTGCGTAAACTGAATGTCGAGGCCGCTTGGGGTACCATTCTCGTCGATATATTCAAGTGGCGGATAGTCCATATCCATTCCGAAAAGCAATGGATGGTCGTTAGTATAGTTCAAGAAATCGGCCTTAGCTTGAAAGGCAAGACTTATTCCGATTGCAATATATAGTAACCTTAGTTTCACTTGTAGCGTATTTTAGGTTGATTATTGACCGCCTGCAAAGATACGAAAAAAATCTGTTATGCCAAACAATTGGAAACAAAAAATTCGCCCGTTCTGCATGAATCAGGCAAAACGGGCGAATATTGACAGTTTTTTCAGGCGATTAACCACCGAAATTATCATACATAATGCTCTCGGGCTCTACTCCGAGTGAGTCGAGCATCGAGACAACGGCGGCAGACATCGGGCCGGGACCGCACATGTAGTACTCTACATCCTCGGGAGCCTCGTGATCCTTCAGGTAGGTGTTGAGCATCACCTGATGAACGAAGCCCGGGGTGTACTTCACGCCAGCAGCATCGGCTGCGGGATCGGGACGGTCGAGGGCCAGATGGAAGTGGAAGTTCTTGAACTCCTTCTCCAGGCCAAGGAAGTCCTCGAGATAGAACACCTCGTTGAGGGCGCGGGCACCATAGAAGTAGTGCATCTCGCGGTCGGTCGTGTGCAGTGTCTTCGTCATGTGCATAATCTGAGCACGCAGCGGAGCCATACCGGCACCACCACCAACCCAGATCATCTCCTTCTTCGAGTCGAAGTGCGGGTGGAAGTCGCCGTAAGGACCGCTCATGATCACCTTGTCGCCGGGTTTCAGCGAGAAGATGTAAGACGAGGCGATACCGGGATTGACCTCCATGAAGCCACTCTTGTCGGCCTTGAACGGGGGCGTAGCAATACGAACGGTGAGCATGAACACGTCACCCTCAGCCGGGTAGTTCGCCATCGAGTAGGCACGGATGGTGGGTTCGGGGTTCTTACACTTCAGCGGGAACAGTCCGAACTTCTCCCATGAGGGCAGGTACTCGTCGCCAATCAACGACTTATCAAAGTCCTTGTCGTAGTCGATGCAGTCGAAGGCAGGAATCTTAATCTGAGCGTAGGAACCGGGCAAGAAGTCCATGTGGGCGCCGGCAGGCAGCTGCACCTTGAACTCCTTGATGAACGTAGCCACGTTCTTGTTAGAGATAACCGTACACTCATACTCCTTGACACCGAGAATCGACTCGTCGACATGAATCTTCAGGTCGCCTTTCACCTTGCACTGGCAGCCGAGGCGCCAGCCGGCCTTGATCTCCTTACGGCTGAAATGGGGCTTCTCGGAGTCGAGAATCTCGCCACCGCCCTCGAGCACCTGTACCTTACACTGTCCGCACGAAGCTTTACCACCGCAGGCAGAGGGCAGGAACACGCCGTTCTCGTTGAGCGTAGCCATCAGACTGCTGCCCTGAGGCACGTTGATGGTACGGTCGCCGTTAATCTCAATATTCACGTTGCCCGACGGCGAAAGATATTTCTTTGCCACGAGCAGGACAATCACCAAGAGGAGTATGACAATGAGGAATACTCCAATGCTATATGCTATAAACTGTGCCATACTTCTTTAGATATTAAGTCCACTAAAACACATCATCGCCATAGCCATGAGGCCGACGGTAATAAACACAATGCCGAGGCCCTGCAGGGGCTTGGGCACGTCGGAGTACTGCATCTTCTCGCGGATGGCACCCATAGCCACGATGGCCAGCGTCCAACCGATACCCGAACCGAAGCCGTAGACAACAGCATCCCAGATAGAGGTGATGGCCTGCGAGTTAGAGGGATCCATCAGGATGCGCTGCTGCATGAAGAGCGAAGCACCCATGATAGCACAGTTCACGGCAATCAGCGGCAGGAAGATACCCAGGGCAGCGTAGAGCGATGGCGAGTACTTTTCTACTGTCATCTCTACCAGCTGCACCATACCGGCAATCACAGCGATGAAGAGGATGAACGACAGGTAGCTCAGGTCGACACCTTCGACGAGGCAGTCAGCACCCAAGACCTTGGTCTGCAACAGATAGTTGACGGGAACGGTAACGGTGAGCACGAAGGTCACGGCCAGTCCCAGTCCTAATGAGGTCTTCACGGTCTTCGACACAGCAAGGTACGAACACATGCCGAGGAAGAAGGCGAAAATCATATTGTCGACGAATATCGACCTAAACAGTAATGATATTGCGTGTTCCATATCTTATTTCTCCTTATAAAAGTAAGCACGATGAACCCAAATCACACAGCCAACGAGGATGAGTGCCATTGCCGGCATCGTCATCATACCATTGTTCACGTAGCCGAAGTCGTAGACAGCATCAGGGATAATCTGGAAGCCTAAGAGTGAACCACGACCCAGGAACTCACGGACAGCGCCCACGATGACCAAAATCATGGCATAGCCTAAGCCGTTGCCCACACCGTCGAGGAACGAAGGCCAGGGCTTATTCTGCATGGCGAAGGCCTCAAGACGGCCCATCAGGATACAGTTGGTGATAATCAGACCAACATACACAGAGAGCTGAACGCTCACGTCGTAGGCGAAAGCCTTCAGAATCTGAGAGACGATAGTTACCAGCGCAGCCACAACCACCAGCTGCACCACGATACGGATGCGGTTGGGAATAGTGTTGCGGATAATCGAGATAATCACATTCGCAAAGGCGGTGATGACCGTTACGGCAAGTCCCATCACGATGGCAGGCTTCAGCTGCGAGGTGACGGCCAGGGCCGAGCAGATACCCAATACCTGTCCGAGAATCGGGTGGTCGAGGTTCAACGGATTAGTAAAAACCTCCTTATTTTGTTTACTGAATAATGCCATAGTTTACTCCTCCACTAATTTAACTTCTTCAGGGAAATACTCCAGACATGCCTTAATCATATCGTTGACGCCATTAGAGGTCAAAGTGGCACCTGTTACACAGTCAACCTGAGTCTCAGGGTCTTCCACCTTCTTAACCACAGACAGGGCCACGCCCTTGCTGCCGTCCTTATACAGTTTCTTACCAATGAACTTCTCCTGCCAAGCCTGAGAGTCCTTGATCTCTGCGCCAAGACCTGCGGTTTCACTTTCATGGTTAAAATAGGCACCATAGACAGTGTTCTGCGGACGCTCAATGGCGATATAGCCACCGATACCACCCCAGAGTCCCATACCCTTGAGTTCTACCACAACGATGTCCTTTCCATCAACATCGCACTTGTAATATTTGCGGTCCTGGTATGGGAATATCTCCTTCACAACCGACAAATACTTCTCCTGAGCCTCCTGACCATCAAGGTCGCGGATGTTCAGCGAATAGAGAATCTGCTTCTGGATGTCAAGTTCTACGTTCCTATCCTGCATAGGCTTCAGTGCCTGATAGACAAAAGCCAACAGGAAGGCCACGATGACCACGAGAATCGCACTATATATAATAATGTACGAATTCGAATTAGTATTCAGTTTCATTTGGTACCTCCTCTCTTTAAACGTTTCGAGATATTGCGCTCCACAATAAAATGGTCAATCGTAGGAGCAAACATATTACCAAAGAAGATGGCGAGCATCATACCCTCAGGATAACCGGCATTCATCACACGAATGATAACGGCCATCGCACCAATGAGGAAGCCGTAGATGTACTGACCACAGGTGGTGCGGCAAGAGGTGACAGGGTCGGTAGCCATGAATACGGCACCGAAGGCGAAACCGCCGAGGATGAAGTGATGCCACCACGTCATCGACTGACCGGTAGCATCGAAGATGAGTGCCAGCACGGCACCACCTACGAAGACGCTCAGCATGGTGCGCCAAGAGGCAATGCCCGTCCAGAGTAGCAGGATGGCACCCAAGGCGATGGCAATGACCGACGTTTCACCAATAGATCCGGGAATGAAGCCGCAAATCATGTCGCAGATACTGGCATCGGGAGCAATACCCTGACCAATCTGTCCAAGCGGTGTAGCAGCGGTAAAGCCGTCAGCAAGGTCATTACCCAGTCCGAAGATGCTATCCTGAGCCACCCATACGGTGTCGCCCGTCATCTTCGACGGATAGGCGAAGAACAGGAACATACGGGCAGCGATGGCGGGGTTGAAGATGTTCATACCCGTACCACCAAAGATCTCCTTGCAGAAGATGACCGAGAAGGCACAGGCCAAGGCCAGCATCCACAGCGGACAGCCGATGGGAACAATCAGCGGAATCAGGATACCCGAGACGAGGTAACCCTCCTGAATCTCCTCACCCTTCCACTGCGCCCAGGCAAACTCAATGCCGAGGCCGACGATGTAAGAGACGAGAATCTTCGGCAGTACAGCGAGGAAGCCGTAAGCGAAAATCTCGCAGAACGAGGCGGTTGCCAATGTGCCGGCAGCCAGATAGTTCTGGTAGCCGATATTGTACATACCGAACAGCATGGCCGGCATCAGGGCGATGACCACCATACTCATAATGCGCTTCGAGTCGATGGCGTCGTGGATGTTGACGCTACCAGCCTTTGCCGTGTCGTTAGGCACGTAGAGGAAGGTCTCAAAGCCGTCGAATACCGAACGGAAGGCATGCAACTTGCCGCCCTCTTCGAAATTCGGCTTAATCTTATTGAGATAATTTCTTAATGCGCTCATAGTCCTTATGCGTTTTCTTTACGTAAAATATTCAGTCCTTCACGCACAATGCGCTGCAATTCTAACTTCGAGCTATCCACGAACTCTGCAAGCGCAAAGTCCTCAGGACTAACCTCATAGATACCTAAAGCCTCCTGACGGTCGATGTCGCCAGAGATGATGGCCTTAATCAGGTATTCGCCATAGATATCCATCGGCAGCACCTTGTCGTACTCGCCGCTCATAATCATGTGGCGCTCACCACCCTTGATACGGGCATCGAGTGCGTACTGCTTCTTGCCACAGAGCCAGGAGAAATAGCTACGGTTGACGGAGAACTGCTTCAAGCGAGGCAGGATCCAACCGAAAATCTCGTCAGCATCGTTACCCTCGGGAATCACCGTAATCTCAGAAGTGTGGGCTCCCAGGAAACCTTCCTTCGTCGTAGGACGGCCGGTCAGCACGTTACCATTGATGATGCGGACGCTCTTCTGGGCATCGTAGCTGTTGCTGAGCAGTGTTGACAGTTCCTCACCGACCAACATATCCACGTAGGCGGGATTCTTAATTTCACTACCGCAGAGAGCCACCGTACGGGTCAGGTTCACCTTGCCCGTATTAAACAGGCGGCCAATGAACAACACTACGGTCGGGTCGCCGATGGTCCAAACCACCTCGCCCTTGTTCACCGGATCGATGTTGTTCACCTGTACACCGACGTTTCCTGCCGGGCACTTGCCTTGGAAAACCGTCACCTCTGCGTCCTTCATATTGATGAGGGCAGAACCCTCACCCACGCCGAGATAGGTCTTGGCTATCTTCGACAGCGCGGTAAGTCCCGTCTGGAAGTCTTGCTCCTGACCCTTCACCTCGAACTCAAAGTCGGCAGCCAGAGGCTTGTCCCTCAGTGCAGAGACGAAAATTGCCTTAGGCGTCACCGTAGGATTGGTTGATACAGCATAAGGCAACTGATTGATATACCCGAAGATACCTGCATCAAGAAGTGCATCGACGACAGCTTTACCATCCATCTTTGCCACATCCTTCTTGCCGTAGTCAGCATAGTCCTGCTGGGCATCGGCATCAATCTTTACGCAGAGCACCTTCCTTCGTTCACCCCGCACCACCTCGCGGACTGTTCCGCTTACCGGCGAAGCAAACTTCACTTCTGGATACTGCTTGTTCACAAACAAAGCATCCCCGGCCTTGACCTTATCACCTTCGTGGACAACAACTTTCGGAGTAACCCCTTCAAAATCGTCGGGCACCAGTGCATACTTGCCGTTCGACTTTAGTTGGATTTTCTTCTCCTCAGCCTTGCCTTGAAGATGAATGTCCAAGCCTTTACATAACTTGATTACATTTGCCATTATATGAATGTTTGAATTGAATAGCTAACGTTAAGCGACTGCAAAATTAATAAAAATTATGGATATGGAGAGATTTTATCGTTGAAAAATAACGCTATCACAAGATTTTATCGTAATTTTGCATCATAATTCGATGAAACCGCAATATTTTGCAATCCCCAACTGACAACAAGTGAAGGTTTTCAAACATATCGTCAACTGGATTATATGGACTGCCATTGGTCTGTATGCCATTGTCATGTTAGCTATTCACACGCCCTGGGTACAGCGTCAGATGGGCAATAAGGTTTCAGAAATCGTGGGAAAGAAACTTGGTACCAAGGTTGAAGTGGGACGTATAGACCTCGGATTCCTCAACCGACTGATTCTCGACAGCGTCATCATCTACGACCAGAAGAGCCAACCGATGCTACAGGTGGCCCGCATGACTGCCAAAATGGACATGGCGCCGCTGGCCGTTGGCCGCATCCACATCTCGTCGGCACAGGTCTTCGGTGCCAAACTGCGTTTGGAAAGACCGACGGCTGACGCCCCCACTAACTTCCAGTTTGTGCTTGACTCACTGGTCTCCAAGGACACCACGAGTCACACCCCACTCGACCTGCGCATCAACTCTTTCATCATGCGCCGTAGTGCGGTGTCCTACGACCAATGGGACATTGCACCGACAGAGGGGAAGTTCAATCCGCAACACGTCAACTTACAGGACATCAGTGCCCATGTCATTCTCAAAGTACTGAAGGACGACAGTCTGAACATCAGTGTGAAACGTCTCACCTTCCTGGAGCACTCGGGGCTGAACGTCCAGCATCTGGCCTTCCATCTAACGGCCGGCAATCAGGATGCAGCCTTACACGACTTTCAACTGCAACTGCCTAAGTCGTCCATCAACATTGATAGCATAACAGCCAGCTACAACCAGAAGCAGCTCGAGGAGTCACTACGCTTCAAAGGCAGGATTGCCAATACCAGCATCACGCCTTCAGACCTTCAGTTCATCATTCCACAACTGGAGAACTACAACCATCGGATTGCCGTTTCCACCGATTTCCTTTATGAGAACCAGCAGCTGACTGTTCCACATTTCCAGGCGGAATCCAACCATCATGACCTCTCGCTCAAAGCCAACGGACACATCGGCCACTCACGCTATGGCAAGAACCCGTGGCAGTTGCAAGTTGACCGTCTTGAAGTGACGGACCAGGCTATCGACTTCGTTTCCCGGAACATCACGTCCCTGCCCGATGAGGTGATACGCTTGGGCAACATTCAGCTGACCGGCAACTTTGAGGGCGATGCTGAAGGGACGCTTAGGGGGCAGACCATCGTAACAACGGATCTCGGACAGGTGGAGGCTCAAGGACAATTCACCGGAGACAAGCATTTCGCCGGGCATCTGAAAACCAATGGCGTTGACGTCGGTCAGATCATCGCCAACGAAAAGATAGGCACCTTAGTCACTGACTTAGACGTCAGTGGCACGCTCAGCAGTCTGATTGACGCGAAAGGGCATATAGACAAGGTAGAATACGATGGCGAAGCCTATACAAACATCGACCTGAATGCGAATTATGCCGACAGCCGCTTGACGGGATGGCTACAGATTGGCGACCCAAAGGTTTCAACCCGGTCAGAGGTTGACGTCAAGGGCACCAGCCTCAACGATGCCGTAGGTGTGGTAAGCCTGCACAAGCTGAATTTGCCCGAGAAGGATTACTATCTTGAGTATCTGCGTATAGAGTCGAAATTCGAGGACAGCCGCCGTCTGCTGACCCTGAACAGCGACTTCGCCCACGCCGACCTATCGGGCGACTTTGAATATTCAACACTGGTTCAGAGTTTTGCCAATGCCATAGGCTCAAAGCTCCCTACCCTGCCCGGACTGCCACCCATGAAGCATACCAATAACAATTTTTCCCTTGACATGACACTGGGGAAGACTGACTGGTTGAAATCGCTGTTCGGTGTTGACCTTGACATTGACCAGCCTGTACAGCTGAATGCCGTCGTCAACGCCCACTCCCATCAGCTCATGGTTGATCTGACTGCACCTTCGTTTATCTATAACGACAACTGCTACCGTAACGGCAGCCTTCACATTAATGCACCACTCGATACGATGTTTGTCGAGGCTGCCATCAGCAAGTGCCAGGAGGAGAAAACCACACTGCTTGATTTGGACATCAAGGGTCATGCTGCTGACAACAACCTCACACTGGCCTTCGCATGGAACAACAACAACACCCAGAAGCCGGTAAGCGGCAAGCTGAATGTCACCAGCAGCTTCTACCGCAGTTTCAACAACCAGGCTGAAGCCCACGTCAATGTCCTGCCGTCCTCTATCGTCATCGACAACTCCGTCTGGCAGATTGAGCCCTCTGATGTGCTGTACACGACTGACCGTCTGCTCATTGACCATTTCTCCGTACACAACGGCAAACAGGAGATACGGATTGACGGTACCGCATCGAAGAACAAAAACGACTCCATTGTCATCGACTTGGAGGGGGTTGAGGTTGCCTACATTTTAGACCTTGTCAACTTCGACGCCGTCTCGTTCTCGGGAAAGGCATCAGGAAAGGCCTTCGTGTCGTCGGTCATGAACGACCCTGACGCTACTGCCAACCTGCAGGTCAGTGACTTCAAGTTTGAGAATGGTCGTATGGGCGTCCTGAATGCCCTTGTCAACTGGAACAAGCGTGAGAAGCAGATTGACATTCACGCAACGGCCAACGACGGCCCGGAGGCTATCACTTACATCAACGGCTATGTCTCGCCTGAAAAGGACTACATCGACCTGGGCATCACCGCCCAAGGCACCTACCTTGACTTCATGCACTCCTTCACCAAGTCGTTCATCTCGCACATCACCGGCCATGGGAATGGAAATGTGAGGCTGGCCGGTCCTCTCTCTGCCATAAACCTGACGGGAGGACTGCGCATCGACGGCGAAGCAACCATCACTCCCCTCAACACGACCTATTGGCTCCGTCACGACACTATCACCATGGTTCCCAACGAGATATTGCTTGACAGCCTGCCTATCTATGACAAGTACGACAACGTGGGCTACCTCTCAGGAGGTATCCATCACCGTGACCTGACCAACTTGAGTCTTGACCTGCACGTGGATACAGAGAAACTGCTGGGCTACGACTTCAAGGACTTCGGCGACCAGTCGTTCTACGGAACAGTTTATGCTGCGGGTGACGTAGATATTTCGATGAAAGGGAATGATGTCAACATCAACTGCAATGTCACCCCGCTCAAGAACTCCGTCTTCGTTTATAACGCGGCCAACCCCGACGCCATCTCTACCCAGGAGTTTATTACGTGGAAGAAGAGTCCGTCCCACCTACCGTCAGGCGATGACCCCGCTGATTCTTCCACACAACAGGAAAACGACGGAGGCGGAACCAACATCTATATGAACTTCCTGGTCAACGCGACACCCGAAGGAACCATGAGGCTGCTTATGGATGCCAAGACCGGCGACTACATCACACTCAACGGCAACGGATCGCTTCGTGCCTCCTATTATAATAAAGGTACGTTCGAGATGTTCGGCACCTACACCGTCGAAAGCGGCACCTACGATATCACCATCCAGAACATCATCAACAAGAAGTTCCAGTTCCAGCCCAACGGCACCATCATCTTCGGCGGCGACCCCTACGCTGCCGCCCTTAACCTGCAAGCCCTCTACACTGTCAACGGTGTTTCGCTCAGCGACCTGCAACTCGGCAATTCGTTCTCACAGAACACCGTCCGTGTGAACTGTCTGATGAACATCGGGGGACAACCGTCGGCACCTCAGGTCACATTCGACCTCGACATGCCCAATGTGAATGCCGACGAGAAGCAGATGGTGCGTTCACTGCTCTCCTCACAGCAGGAGATGAACCAGCAGGTACTCTATTTGTTAGGCATCGGCCGTTTCTACAACCAAGGGCAGAACAATGCCGACCAGCAACAACAGGACCAGACGACGCTGGCCATGCAGTCGTTCTTGTCGGGTACGCTCTCCACGCAGATCAACGCTGTCATCAACCGCTTCATAAAGAACGACGACTGGAACTTCGGTGCCAATATCTCTACTGGAACGGAAGGATGGAACAATGCTGAATACGAGGGTATTATCAATGGACGCCTACTGAACAACCGTCTGCTTATCAATGGTCAGTTCGGCTACCGCGACAATGCCACCAAAGCCACCCCGTCGTTCATCGGCGACTTTGATGTACGCTACCTGCTGACGCCGAACGGCAATATGGCCCTCAAGGTGTATAACCAGACCAACGACCGCTACTTCACCCGTTCCTCGCTGAACACCCAGGGAGTAGGCATCATCATGAAGAAGGACTTCAACGGCCTGAACGACTTCTTTGGCATCAAGAAGAAACCATAACCGCAAAACAAATTAACGCAGATGAAAATAAGTGTAATTGGAATAGCTGTAGCTGCCCTGTCAATCGTAGCCTGCAGCGGAGGAAGCCCCTCGGGCGGAAATGCCTCAAACTTCACAACCGTCAAAGTGGAAAGGACGGTGAACATCAGTCAGGAGCAGGGGTCGCCCCAGTGCCGTGTCAGTCTGATGCTGGCAGCCGCCAAGGACGGCGAACAGGCGAAAGCCATCAACGAAGCCATTGCCAACCAGCTGCTCAACTTCGAAGGGGTTGCCGACCTGCAAATAGCAGCCGACTCGTTTGCCAATACCTACACCAAAGACTATCAGACCAACATCGCCCCACTCTACCGCGAAGATCGCAACGACCCGGAAAAGCGGACTTGGTATGAATACCACTACAACATCACCAGCGAGGCCAGTACGGGACGCAAGGGTATCACCGTCTATACGGCCAACGTCGATTATTACGAGGGGGGCGCCCACGGCATCCATCAGAAGCTCATCATGAACTTTGACGAGAAGACCGGCCAGCTACTGACCCTCAGCGATGTCTTCGTTCCCGGATTCGAGACGACGCTGAACGGCCTCCTGCTTCAGAAACTGATAGAACAGACGGGAGCCAAGGACCAGGAAGACTTGAGGGCAAGGGGCTATCTGTATTCGATGGATATGTTTGCCCCCGAGAATTTCTCATTGAACGATGAGGATGTCACCTTCGTCTATAATACATACGAGATAGCGTCCTACGACAAGGGCATGACCGAACTGACCATTGACAACGACGAACTAGAAACAATATGGAAATAATCAGCAAGTATTTTAAAGAGCTGTCCGAACAGCAGCAACGACAGTTTACCATGCTCGATGAGCTGTATCGCGATTGGAACTCCAAGATCAACGTCATCTCACGAAAGGACATTGACAACTTGTATGAGCACCACGTGCTCCATTCGCTGGCTATTGCCAAGGCCTTGCACTTTAAGCCCGGCACCGACATCCTCGACTTCGGCACCGGAGGCGGTTTCCCCGGCATCCCGCTGGCCATCCTCTTTCCCGAATGTCACTTCAAGCTGATTGACGGTACTGGCAAGAAAATACGTGTAGCTCAGGAAGTGGCCACGGCCATCGGACTGAAGAACTGCCAGCCCGAACACCTGCGCGGCGAAGACGAGAAGGGGAAATACGACTTCGTGGTGAGCCGTGCCGTCATGCCCCTACCCGACTTAGTGAAAATTGTCCGCAAGAATATCTCGAAGACGCAGCGCAACGCCGCCGGCAACGGCATCTTCTGTCTGAAAGGCGGCGAACTCCAACAGGAACTGCAACCGTTCCATAAAATCGTAGAGGTTACGCCCATCAGCACTTGGTTCAGCGAGGAATGGTTTCAAACTAAAAACGTCATCTATCTGCCATTATGATTACCGTAAAACGACTGGTGTGCAACATGTTGCAGGAAAACACCTACATTGTGAGCGACGAGACCCGCGAGGCGGTCATCATCGACTGCGGCGCCTATTATGATGCCGAGCGGTCGGCCATTGTCAACTATCTGAACGACAACCGGCTGAAGCCCGTACACCTGTTGTGTACCCACGGCCACTTCGACCATAACTTCGGCAACGACACCATCTGGCAGACGTTCGGGCTGAAGCCCGAGGTTGCTGCCGAGGATGAAGGGATGATGGAACTGAAAACCATGTTCAGGGACATGACGGGCGTAGACTATCAGGGCGACATTCCCCCCGTCGGCCGACTGCTGACAGCCGGCGAGTGCATCAGCTTCGGCACCCACCAGCTGAAAGTGCTGTCCACGCCAGGACACTCACGCGGCTCGGTCACCTTCTATTGTGAGGCGGAACACACAGCCTTCACCGGCGACACCCTGTTCCGACTGAGCATCGGACGTACTGACTTCGAGGGGGGCAGCTGGGGCGACATGAGCCACAGCCTGAAGAGGGTGCTGGCAGTACTTCCTGCCGACACGACGGTGTATCCCGGTCACGGAGAACCCACGACCATCGGCTACGAAATGCAGTACAATCCCTACATGCGTTAATCGAAGAGATTGTCTATCTCGCTGATTTCATCTTCATCAAACCACTTCGACAGTTTCTCCTTGGCGCGGTCCTTGATGGTAGGGTCAATATCCACCCATACCTTCTTCAGCACATAGAGCAGCACAGCCAGGTCGTCAGTCAGTCCCACTATAGGGATGGCATCGGGCACCACGTCGAGCGGACTGATCATATAGCCCAAGGCCCCGATGATGATGGCCTTGTCCTTGGCACTGATACGATCGCTTTGCAGGGTATAGAAAAGTATCAGTGCTGCATACACTAATTTGGCACCGGCACGTTTGGCGATGCGCGAAATCTTCTCCACAAATTCTGTCTGCGAGAATTTGTTGGCATAACTCATGAAATCGGGTAATTCCATATTCTTTCTGGCTTACGGTTTTATTTCTGTATTCTGATGATTCGTATTCCCGTGTGCGACGGGTGTTTTGAGAGGTATTGTCCTAAGGTCATCGGTTCCTCGACGACTTTCTTGTGGAGTTGCGAGGCGTTCAGCAGGTGCAACCCGTCCTGACGCCAGACGGCAAAGCCCAGATGGGCAATGTCGAGCCCCGGCTTGGAACAGGTGATGGCGATGATGTCGCCATCGCGGACGGCACCACGCAGGGCCTTCGTGTCACGCACCTCCGACTTGGGGATAAAGCGGTAGGTACGTCCGTTCAGCGAATCCTCTTGCGCCGCTATCACGGCCACCATCTCAGGATGCGCTTTCAGGGCCTTGTAGGCTTCGGGGTGACGGCTCATGTAGCTGACGTTGATGGTCTGTACGGCGGTGAAGGGCGGCTCAGGTTGCTGAATCTCAGTCACCAGTTCCTTCTTGGTGTTGTCCTCTATCCAGTCGGTGAAGTAGTGCAGCCTGCTGGTGTAACTGTCAAGCCGGCCCTGCCGGTAACGCATCTCGACCAGGGCGTTCAGGTAGTCACGCAACGAGTAGAGGTTACGGTAGGCACACAGCGTCAAGGCAGTCACGTTCTCCACCAGCGTTGTGCAGTCCAGCTGCCGGGTGTTGACCACCAACTGCTCAGGGTCAGCCACCTCTAAGGTGTGGGCCACGTATGGCCGTCCCATGAACTTCGCGGCGAAGTGCAGGGGGAAGTTCGTTGAGCGGGGTAGCGTACGTGCCTCGGCCAGCACCCCGGCGATGAAGGTGCTGTCGGCCTTAGTACTGACTTCCTGGGCACTCATGTCCAGCGTCCACACTATACCTATTATTATATATAGCAGTCTTTTCATTTCTTCCTGTATCGTTTCTTGAGTCCGAAGTTGTAGCCCACGAATGAGTTCAAACTGCCAAAAATGTTGTTGGCCGTGAAACGGTCCGTATGGTAGTTCTTCGTCCGCAGGATGGCCGTCATTCCGGCATACCAGCGGGTGTTGTTATAGACCAGCGCAAAGCGACCGATGCCGTCCAGGTTCACCTTCTTGATGCTGAAGCCGTCATACTCGTCGGCGGTGTCGCCCCAGCTACTCTTATACGCTACCGCCGCCTGTCCGCTGGCACAGAAAAGCCAGTTCTTGGCAAACACCCAGTTGTAGGCATAGCCGGCCGAGAGGCTGATGTCATGATATTCTATTTGGTCAAACATCAGTCCGCTGTCCAGTTTAACGGTCATGTCGGCATCCATCTTTTCCTCCAGCAGGTCGCGCAGGTCGTCGAATTTTAGGTCAAGCGTATTCTTCGTATAGCCTGCCCCCGCCATCCACGAGCCGCAGCTGATCTTCTGACAGGTACTCTGGCTAAAAGCCGCCGGATACGAGAAACGCCCGTGGTTGAAGATGTAGTAGGCATTGATGCCCGTGATGCCCACCTTCAGTCCGTCGAAAGGCACGTCTTCGAAGCGTGTGCCGTCGATTCCGTAGCCCATTCTCACCTGCCGCAGCTTGTAGTCGCTGCCCGTACGCCGATAGTAAAGGTCGACGCCCACCTGCGAGGAGTAGATGCTAAGATCGACCTCGCGCTTGCCGTTACTGCCGAACAGGCTCATGTTCTTCAGGTCGAGCGTATAGCCCAGGAAGAACCATCGCCACCCGAAGTAAGGCCCCACGCGGATGGGCTGGTCGGGCGAGAGCATGATGCTCTGTCCGTTGCTGCTCAGTATGAAGTCCTCATAGTTACGCGTGGCTTGCACCATCGCCGAGAACTCGTAGTGCTGCGGCTCTATGTAGTCATTTTCCAGACGGTCGAGGCCGCGTATGGTGTACTTGATGACGTCTTGCATCTTCTGCAGTTTCTTGATTTCCGGTGGCAGCGTGTCGGGCTGTTCCGTCGTTTTCGTATCGTCGGCCATCCCGTACCCCACGGCCGTCAGCACCACCACCAGCGTCAGCAGATATCTCTTCATTCGCTTATATTTTTCCCAAGATGCGGTCCAGCGCCCAGTTCACGGGCGTGGCCGACACACTGGTACAGGTACATACCGACAGTCCCTGCAAGTGCTCTATCACATTCTTGATGAGCGGGAACTGCACATAGGGGGGATTCGGCACGACAATCTGCTCCACCCCGCTGCTGGTGTACAGCTTGATGGGGGCATAGTCGAAGACCGAGAACAGGAGTTTCCCGTGGTCGCCGACTATCTCGATGCGGTCTTCACGGGCCGACTCATGGGCCACGAAGCACCACGTACCGCTGCCCGACAACCCATTCTCGAAACGGAAGCAGGCCGACACCGTGTCCTCCGTCTGGTACAGGTGTCCACGGTTGGTACTGAAGCCCTCGGCATCGAGGATGACGCCGAACATCGTCTGCAGCAGGTCCAGTTGGTGCGGGGCCAGGTCGTAGAAGTAGCCACCACCGGCTATGTCGGGCTGCAGTCGCCAGGGCAGGTTCTCCGGGTGGTTATAGTCCAGTTCGCGCGGCGGCACCGAGAAGCGCACCTGCACGCTGAGCACATGGCCGATTAGCCCCTCGTCCACAATCTGCTTCACCCTGAGGAAATAGGGCAGGTAGCGGCGATAGTAGGCCACGAAGCAAGGTACGCCCGTACGTTCCGAGATACTGTTGACACGCGCACAGTCCTCATACGACGACGCCAGCGGCTTCTCCACATAGACGGGTTTGCCCGCCTTCATCGCCATGATGGCAAAGGTGGCGTGGCTCGACGGCGGCGTGGCCACATAGACGGCGTTCACGTCGGGGTCGTCTATCAGCTGCTGCGCATCAGTGTACCACTTTGGTATGGAGTGAGTGATGGCGTAGGCGCGTGCCCGCTGCTCGCTGCGGCTCATCACCGCTACGACGCTCGACCCCTCAACCTCGCTGAAGGCCGGGCCGCTCTTTTTCTCGGTCACCTCACCACAACCTATGAATCCCCACTTCAGAATCTTCATAAATAGTTTTAATTTTCTCCTTAAACGGTGCAAAGTTACGAAAAAAGTCAGTACCTTTGCCATCTGAAACAAAAATGATAACAATTTTTATGGAAACAAAGAATGAAGACATCTGTCTGAAGATACGTTCTACCAGGGCCACCGTGTCGGCCGGACTGCGTTTGTACATGGGTAACTTCCGCCGTATTTTCCGCGCTACATGGCTACCCGCATTGCTCGTGGCACTGGTGAGCGCCCTCTGTTATCAGGTGACGACCAACATCCTCGTCATGTCACTCGTCTCGCTGCTGAGCGCCGTCGTCGGCGTGCTGTTCGTCTCCTACGTCTTCGCCATGCTGAACCGCCACCGTCAGGACGGTTTCATCCCCGTCCCTGCCCGCTGGGTGACCAAGCCCGACGGCCGCTCGCTGGCCCGCACCGTGGCTGTCGCCATCGTGTGGATAGTTGCCGTCTCGGTTGCCTTCGTCCCCTGCGGCATCGCCATCGGCTTCGGCGCCGTCCGTCAGTCCATGACCATCCTGGGTCTCGGCCTGCTGCTGGTCGTGGTGATGACGGTCCTGCTGTTGCCGCTGACCTACCCCACTATGCGCTATGCCACCACCCGCGACACCCTGCTCTTCGACCTCTTAGGCTCCGGCTACCTGCATGGGCTGCGCTACTGGGGCTACATCTTTGCCGTACTCTTCTGCACCGGCCTCCTAGTATCGCTCATGCTGGCCGTCACTATGCTGCCGGCCATCGTACTGTTGACCGCTAACATCAAGGCACAGACAGGCGCTGCCATGGGCGACCCTCTGGGCATGCCCTCCTACATGGGATGGCTCTCCTTCCTGGTCTTCACGCTCTCGGGCTTCATCCAGGCCTATATCCTCATCGCATCGTTCATGCCACTCTACTATATGGCAGGTTCCATCGAACAACAAGAAATCCAGAGAAATGAAACAAAAAAGAATACTATTCATTGACCGCGACGGTACGCTCATCCGCGAACCGGAGGACGAGCAGATTGATGCCTTCGAGAAACTGCGCTTCACCGAGGGCATGTTCCAACACTTAGGCTTCATACGCCGCAACCTCGACTTCTGCTTCGTCATGGTCAGCAATCAGGACGGCTTGGGTACCGACTCCTTCCCCGAGGACACCTTCTGGCCCGTCCACAACTTCATCCTACAGGCACTCGCCGACGAGGGCATCACCTTCGATGAACAGCTCATCGACCGACACTTCCCCGAGGACAACGCCCCGACGCGGAAACCGGGCATTGGTATGGTGGAGAAATACATGAACAACCCGGAGTATGATATTGAAAACTCGTACGTTATCGGCGACCGCGATACTGACCTTCAGCTGGCCCGCAACATTGGATGCAAGGCACTTATCCTCGGGCGCGACGGCATGACCTGGGCCAAGATTGCCGAACTGCTGTTTGCCGGAGAGCGCATCGCTGAGGTCAGACGAACCACCAAGGAGACGGACATTTATATTAAGGTGAACCTCGACGGCACAGGCCATTGTGACATTCAGACGGGACTCGGATTCTTCGATCACATGCTGGAGCAGATAGGCAAGCACGGCATGATGGACCTTACCATCCACACCCGTGGTGACCTCCACGTCGACGAGCATCACACCATCGAGGACACGGCACTCGCCCTCGGCGAATGTCTGCTCAAGGCCCTCGGCGACAAGCGCGGCATCGAGCGCTACGGCTACACCCTGCCCATGGACGACTGTCTCTGCTCCGTCGCCCTCGACTTCGGCGGCCGTCCCTGGCTGGTCTGGGATGCCGAGTTCCATCGTGAGCGTGTCGGCGAAATGCCCACCGAGATGTTCGTCCACTTCTTCAAGAGCCTGAGCGATGCCGCCCGCATGAACCTCAACATCCGTGCTGAGGGTGACAACGAGCACCACAAGATAGAAGGCATCTTCAAGGCCCTGGCCCGCTCACTCCGCATGGCCGTCCGCCGCGACATCTACCATTACCAGCTCCCCTCCACTAAGGGTACCCTGTAGTTTTTCCTGAAATACGGCAAGAAAGGCGCCGCCAAACGCCGCAATACCCGCTTCTTTCTATAATAAGCGCGCTTACAGACTAAATTCAGTGAATTCATAAACTAAATTCAGTGAATTTACAATGTAATTTCAGTGAATTTACATTGTAATTTCAGTGAATTTAACTAGTTAATACAGTGAATTCACCTAGTAAATACGGTTTTAATTAAATCGGAATGTGGCCTATAGGCGGACGGTTGGGTCAAGCAAAACGGGGCGAAATGCAGAAAAAGCGTCATTTTGTTGGCAGTTAGGGGGAAAAAGCGTACCTTTGCGCGTAAATTAATAAAGTAAAAGACGAAGATATGAAGCATCAGTTACGTAGTGCCGTGTGCACAGAAGGCCGCCGCATGGCGGGAGCCCGCGCCCTCTGGGTGGCTACGGGCATGAAGCAGGAACAGTTTGGCAAGCCCATTATTGCCGTCGTCAACTCATTCACCCAGTTCGTGCCGGGCCATACCCATCTGCACGAGATAGGACAGATTGTACGCGAAGAGATTGAGCGAATGGGGTGCTATGCCGCCGAGTTCAACACCATAGCCATCGACGACGGTATTGCCATGGGCCACGACGGTATGCTCTACTCCCTCCCCTCACGCGACATCATAGCCGACTCCGTGGAGTATATGGTGAACGCCCACAAAGCCGATGCCATGATCTGCATCTCGAACTGCGACAAGGTGACGCCAGGCATGCTGATGGCGGCGATGAGACTGAACATCCCCGCCGTGTTCGTCAGCGGCGGTCCGATGGAGGCCGGCAAGTGGCGCGGCGAGAATGCCGACCTGATTACCGCGATGATTAAGGGCGGCGACCCGACGGTGACGGACGAAGAACTGGCCGAGATTGAGCAATGCGCCTGCCCGGGCTGCGGAGCCTGTTCGGGCATGTTCACGGCCAACTCGATGAACTCGCTGACGGAGGCCATCGGCCTGTCGCTGCCCGGCAACGGCAGCATCCTGGCTACCCACGTGAACCGCATACAGCTGTTCCGCGACGCGGCAAAACTGATAGTGAAGAACGCCCTGAAGTATTACGAGGAGGGCGACGAGAGCGTGCTGCCCCGCTCGATTGCCACGCGCGATGCCTTCCTGAACGCCATGACGCTGGACATCGCCATGGGCGCGTCGACCAACACCGTGCTCCACCTGCTGGCCGTGGCTCAGGAAGCGGGTGTGGACTTCCGCATGCAGGACATCGACGAGCTCTCCAGGAAAGTGCCCTTCCTCTGCAAGCTGGCCCCCAACTGGCAGAAATACTCCATCCAGGAGGAGAACCGTGCGGGCGGCATCCTCGGTATCATGGGCGAACTGGCCAAGGGCGGACTGCTCAAGCTGGACTGCCGGCGCGTGAACGGTGCGACGCTGGGCGAGGACATCAAAAAATACAGCATCACGGGCACAACGATCGACCCCGAGGCCGAACGCATCTACCGCAGCGCCCCGGGCGGACGGTTCTCGACGGTGATGGGGTCGCAGTCGGAAATGTGGGAGACGCTGGACACCGACCGCACGGCGGGCTGCATCCGCGACATCGAGCATGCCTACATGAAGGACGGTGGCATGGCCGTGCTCTTCGGCAACATCGCGCAGGATGGCTGCGTGGTGAAGACGGCGGGCGTGGATGAGTCGCTGTGGCACTTCGAGGGCCCCGCCGTGGTGTTCGACTCGCAGGAGGACGCCTGCGAGGGCATCCTCGGCGGACGGGTGAAGAAAGGCGACTGCGTGGTCATCACCCATGAGGGGCCGAAGGGCGGTCCTGGCATGCAGGAGATGCTCTACCCCACCTCATATATCAAGTCGATGCACCTGGGCAAGGAGTGCGCCCTGATTACCGACGGCCGCTTCTCGGGCGGCACCTCGGGACTCTCCATCGGCCACATCTCGCCAGAGGCTGCCAGCGGCGGCAACATCGGCAAGCTGAAGGACGGAGACATCATCGTCATCGACATCCCCTCACGCTCCATCAACGTGAAGTTGAGTGACGAGGAGCTGGCCGCCCGCGAACAGCAGCCACTGAAGCGTAACCGTCAGGTTTCCAAAGCTCTGCGCGCCTATGCCCAAAGCGTTGCTTCAGCCGACAAAGGTGGTGTGAGAATCATTGACTAATCGATTATTAAATAGCTGAATGAAATTATCTCTTAATATTTGCAAATGTCAAATTAATGCTGTACCTTTGCAGCCGATTAGTCAGTAAACGTTTATGAGAGACAGAATAACAGGAGCGAAAGCGCTGATGAGGGCGCTGCAGGCGGAGGGCGTGAAGACCATCTTCGGCTACCCCGGCGGCAGCATCATGCCCGTCTATGACGCGCTGTTCGACTATACCCGTGGAGAGAAGAAATGTTTTGACCATATACTGGTGCGCCATGAGCAGGGTGCCACCCACGCCGCCGAGGGCTATGCCCGCGTCAGCGGTGAGGTGGGCGTGGCCTTGGTGACCAGCGGCCCCGGCGTGACCAACACGCTGACGGGCATAGCCGACGCCATGCTCGACTCGACGCCCATCGTGGTCATTGCCGGACAGGTGCCTATCACGGCACTGGGTACCGACGCCTTCCAGGAGGTGGACCTCGTCGGCGTGTCACAGCCTATCTCGAAGTGGTCGTACCAAATACGCCATGCCGAGGACGTGGCGTGGGCCGTCAGCCGTGCCTTCTACATTGCCCGTACGGGACGCCCCGGCCCTGTAGTGCTCGACTTTGCGAAGAATGCGCAGGTGGAAGAGATTGACTGGGAACCTCGCAAGGTGGACTTCGTGCGCTCGTACGTGCCTTATCCAAAACTGGACAACGAGGCCGTGCGTCAGGCTGCCGAACTGATCAACAATGCCAAGCGTCCGCTGGCCTTGGTGGGTCAGGGCGTGGAGCTGGGTAATGCTCAGGAGGAGCTGAGGGCGTTCTTGGAGAAGGCCGACATCCCCGCCGGTCGCACAATGCTGGGACTCTCGGCACTGCCCTCGAACCACCCGCTGAACGTCGGTATGCTGGGCATGCACGGCAACTACGCCGTCAACCTGAAGGAGCAGGAGTGCGACGTACTCATCGCCATCGGCATGCGCTTCAGCGACCGTGTGACGGGCAACACGAAGACCTACGCCAAGCAGGCGAAGATTATCCATCTGGACATTGACCGCTCGGAGATTGACAAGAACGTGAAGACCCACGTGGCCGTGGTGGCCGATTGCAAGGAGTCGCTACCCGCTTTGACGGCCCTGCTCAATAAAAACAATCACGAAGAGTGGCGCGCCTCGTTCAAGGAACTGGACGAGAAGGAACGCTCGAAAGTCATCGAACCGGCCATCCATCCGAAGGAGGGTCCGCTCCTGATGGGCGAGGTGGTCAACGCTGTGGCCCAACAGGCTAATGATGACGCTATCCTCGTGACGGATGTCGGTCAGAACCAACTATTTGCAACACGCTACTTCAAGTATCACCATAACCGCAGTATCTGCACTAGCGGCGGTCTGGGAACGATGGGTTACGGCATGCCTGCCGCCATCGGTGCCACCTTCGCTGCTCCCCAGCGTCAGGTGTGCTGCTTCATGGGCGACGGCGGTTTCCAGATGTGCATCGAGGAGCTGGGCACCATCATGGAACAAAAGGCGCCGGTGAAGATGATCCTGATGAACAACCACTACTTAGGCAACGTACGCCAGTGGCAGGATATGTTCTGGATGCGCCGCAAGTCGTTCACGAAGATGATGAATCCCTGCTATGAGCTGATAGCCCAGGGCTACGGCATCCCCTACGTGGCCGTCACCGACCGCAAGGACCTGGCTGCCGCCGTTGAGAAGATGCTGACGACCGACGGTCCGTTCATCATGGAGTGTGCCATCAAGGAGGACGACGACGTGCTGCCGATGACACCGCCAGGTATGAATGTGAATGATATGATGCTGGAGATATAGCGCACTTCGTGCTAGTGAAGAGTGAAGAGTGAAGAGTGAAGTGAAGAGTGAGAAGTGAAAAGTGAATAATGGAACAGAACAAACTATACACCCTGTTGGTCTACTCTGAGAACGTGGCCGGTATCCTGAACCAGATAACCGCCGTGTTCACCCGCCGTCAGGTAAACATCGAGAGCCTGAACGTGTCGGCATCCAGCATCCCCGGTGTACATAAGTACACCATCACTGCCTGGAGCGACGAGGACCAGATTATCAAGATTACGCACCAGATAGAGAAGAAGATAGACGTCATCAAGGCAAACTACTTCACCGACGACCAGTTGTTTATCCGTGAGACGGGACTCTACAAGCTGTCGACAAAAAAAGTGCTGGAGAATCCCGAGATATCGCGCACTATCCGCCGCTTCGGTGCCAGCATCATCGAGGTGAACCCCACCTACGTCATCGCCATGATGTACGGCGTGACCGAGCAGATTGTTGAGCTCTACCGGGCCCTCGACGCCTTCGACTGCGTGTTCCAGTACACCCGCTCAGGCCGCATCGCCGTCACCCGTGGCAAGCAGGAGCAGGTAAGTGCGTTCTTAGAGGAAAGAGAGCAGCATCATGGATAAGGTAGGACGCTATGAGTTCATGGCCGAGCCGTTCCATTGCGACTTCTCAGGCCGTCTGTTCATGGGGCACTTGGGCAACCACATGCTCAATGCCGCCGACTTCCACTCCACTGACCGAGGCTTCGGCATGAAGCGGCTGATGCAGATCAACCGCTCGTGGGTGCTGTCACGACTGGCCATCGAGATGACTGAGATGCCGCAGCAGTACACCCGCTTCAACGTCGAGACCTGGGTTGAGTCCGCCATGCGTTACTTTACCTCACGCAACTTCGCCGTCGTCGGCACCGACGGCCATGCTTACGGCTACGGCCGCTCCATCTGGGCGATGATTGACACCGTAAGCCGTCAGCCGACGGATATCTACTCGATAGACAATGGTGCCATCAACGACTGGATAGTGACTGACAAGGATTGTCCCATCGACAAGGGCGGTCGTGTAAAGATGTCGGATGACGCCCAGCTCGTGCGCACCATCGACACCTATTATAACGACGTAGACATCAACGGTCACATCAACTCCGTCAAGTACATTGAGCACGTGCTCGACCTCTGGTCCCTCGACTGGTACCGCAATCATCAGGTACACCGTTTCGAGATAGCCTACGTGGCCGAAGCCCATGCCGGCGACCAGCTGAGTTTCTACATGGAGGAGACTGGCGCTCAGACCTTTTGCATAAGAATCGTCCGTACCGACGGCACCGAGTGCTGCCGCAGCAAGGTATCTTTCTTTTAATCCTGTGACAGCATGACCATCCGTTCCTGTTGCTTTCTGGCCTTGCTTCCGATATTACCGCTTCGGGTGGAGCGGCTACCCGACATGAACGTCCCCCGTGCCGGGCATCAGACATTCTACGTCAACAACGAAATGGTTGCTGTCGGGGGACATACTTCAGGATTTGTACCTACACCAACCGCAGAATACTTCCGCGACGGCCAGTGGCACCTGATGGAGACCGTCTATAAGCATGACCAGGGATTTGCCATCCCCATGAAATCGGGCAAAGTGATGATTGCCGGCGGTCATGAGTTGGACTTGGGCATTGGCCATATCTTCTCCGTTGAATTATACGACCCGGCGCTCCACCACTTCGAAGGTTACGGCTGCCTGGACAAGAAACGCAGCTGGGCCGAGTGCCTGGAACTGGACAGCGGCAAGGTGATCATCACGGGCAACTGGTATGAGAGCGACAGACTGGAACAGTACAACGGCAATATTCTTTTCGACTCTGTCAAAGAGGTGTCGCAGGCACGTACCCTACCCTACCTTTTCCGTACCGCCAAGGACAACGCCATCATCTTGGGCGGTATCGACGAGTACGACCATCGGCTCGATACCATCGTCATCGACCGGCTGCACGGCAAGCCTTTCACCCTGCCTCTCTTTGACACCTGGCATCCTGCAGCTTTCCTGGCCTATAAGACGGAGCACCGCGCGATGGACAGTTTCATCGGTGATGAGGAAAAGGGCATCTATGCCTATCTGATGGCTGTAGAGGATAGCACGGGGCAGATGGCCATCGCCAAAGTTGAGGGTGAGCGCATCAGCCTTCTCGACACCCAGGACAAAGTGCCGATGAAGAGCCAATGGGGAGAAATCTCGTATTTTACTACCGTTATCGTTGACCGTCAAGTCGGTCGTGGCTATATGGTAGGCCATGACGACGGTGGACGACTCTATGTACTATCCATCGACTATACGAAGGTACCGGCTCCGCTTACCTTATATTATACGGAGCCACAAGAACACATTGGCTATCACACACCGGTGCTGACGGCAGAGGGAAATCTGATGATGGCCGGTGGTATCACCGACAACAACTTCAAACCATACGCCTCTGCCCTACTGTTGTGCGTGGGCACTCCCGCCGCCAGTGGAGTCAGTCCTTGGCTTTGGATTGTCACAGGGCTGGCTTTGTTATTGGTAGCGGCTATATCTTTCCTGCTTTGGCGTCGCAGACGCAAGTCAACACCGACGGTCTTAGCAGAAAAGACGGAAGAGCCGCTATTCTCGAAGATATGCAAACTGATGGAGGAACAGAAGGTGTATTTGAACAACAACCTGAAGGTGGGCGAAATTGCTACCGAACTTGATGTTCCCTCCCGAACGGTCTCCGATAGTATCAAGGCAAACCGTGGCTGTTCGTTTGCACAGTTCGTCAACGGTTATCGTATTGAATATGCCAAGCAACTACTGAGAAACCGTCCCGACGCCAAGATGACCGCCGTCTATGTGGAGTCAGGCTTCTCGAACGAGATGTCGTTTTTCCGTACTTTCAAGGCCTTCACGGGCATGACTCCTAAGGAGTGGATGGCCCAAAACGACTAACAAATCTTGTTTTGTTAGTCGTTTTGCAAAAATTGTTAGTCCTCATGACTAACATTTTTTTTATCTTTGCAGGAAAGTATTAACCCCCTAAAAGATAATGTTATGAAAACCTTCAAGAAAACCGTATTGTGTTTGACTATGCTGATGGTGTGTATGAACGTCATGGCTCAGCGCGAGACCTTGATTTTCAAGGGCATCATGGACAACTTCCCTCATGGCGGCAGCGCGGAGACGGTGCTGATCATCAAACCCGACGGCAAGTACGTCTTCGATGTAAAGAAGGGCCGGTCGGTGGAGCCTTTCACCATCAGCGGACAGATGCCTGTGCCAATGCTCGACATGCCCGGCAGGGACGGTCAGCGCGGCCCAAAGGCTGAAGGCTTCCAATGGGCGATCCCGGTGGCTGACTTTACGACGATTACCAACCACGGAGTCAAATACTCCCCTATTACCACCAATCCGAAAGGCATGATTATGGGCATGACAGAGAAAGAGTACATTGAGCTGAAGCTGAGACTGAAAGTTCCGATGTCTGATACGTTGTCGTTCCCAGTGACCATGGAGTGTAGGTTGAAGAGGCAATAAGGCCATGATGACGAACCTATATAATAAGGTGTTAGTAGCGATGGCGGTACTGCTGCTGTGCGCTGCGAGTGCTGTCGCCCAAGTACAGGGCGAGAGCGGCTACTGGAAGTTCCGCAACGCCACGGTGTTCGGCGTGAGCGATGGCACGGAGGAAGGCGGCAGCCGTACTGACAAGGAGGTGCATAAGTACGACAAGGGGCACTTTACCCTTACGCGCCAATACACTGAGGGCGGACAGTCGTTTACGGCTGAAGCCACGGGCGTGGTGCAGGGCCTGTCGAAGCTGGTGAAGCCCGGCGACGAGATGACCCTCAGCATCAGCCTGTCGGCTCCCGGCGGTACGGGTCCTCGCGGCAACAGCATCTGGGGACGAGCCATCGTGGTCTACGGCCAGTTGGCGTGGACACCTGAGAGCTGGGAGGACGACCGCATCGTGGACGACCGCAGCTACACGGGTGAGTTTACTGACGAAGGCGGCGAGTCGGTGGTTAGGGCGGCCGACGGCAAGAAGGCCTCGGCGACGCTGAAGAACAACGCCTTGACGATGAAAGACGCCGGCAGCGACATCATGAACGTCATCGTGTCGTGTGGCGGCATGGACGTGGTGTTCCGCTACCAGTGGGTCAGCACCGAGGAGGCCTGGGTATGCACGAAAAGCAAGGGCATCAGGTTGGGCACGTACTTCTTGGACGAAAACGAACAGATAAAGGTGACGACTACGCGCAACGGCGACCTCTATCTGAGTCGCTACGAGGTGGTGAAGAGCATGAAGGGCGACTTCCAGCGAAACTTGCAGCGCCAAGCCAACCAAGCTATCAAATTCAAGCCCCGCATCTATGAGCGCAAAGGCGAGAAAGGCTCGGTAGAGTATCAGCTTATCTGCCCCGACAAGATACTGTATCCGGGCAAGGAGATTGAAGTACTGTCGAAAAATCTGAGCACGACTACCTCCTTCTTGAGCGACCAGAACATCATAGATGAAACAGCAGTCAAGGCTGCCATACTCTTTGTTGACATCGATTACGTTGTCAGGGCATGTGGTGTCAACGATGCATGGTATGTTAACCTGATCAATAAAAACGGCGACAAAATAGTTGACAGCGGATTTGCAAACGGCAAGTATAAGGTGCCTCAGAAAGATGAAGAGGTAAGCAAACTCTATTTCTTCAACCATAATTACTACTTTGAATATGAATGGGGCTCGCCAGCCGAGTTCGAGGAGAAGAATGGCAACAACGAGGGCAGTCCCTTCGAAGGCGGCGGCGACAACGAGGAAACAGGCGGCGAAGGCGGCGGTGACAACGAGGGTGGTAGCAACATTCCTTGGGTTCCCATCGGCACGGGTGTCGGCGTCGGTATCATCGGCGGCACGACGGCGACCGTTATACGTAAGCGCCGCAAGAAGAAGGCCAAGACAAAACCCAAGATAAAGCGGAAGCCCGGCGAGAGCTACGAGAGCTACCGCAACCACCTGATAGAGGAGTTCGTCAAGACGGAGGGCATCAAGCACCCCATCGCGCCAGAGAAGGGCGAGACATTCGATGAGTGGCGTGCCCGTCAGGAAGTGGCCACTCGCGAATGGCGCAAGTATGACCTCCAAAAGGAGAAGTATGAGAGCCTTATGGAGGAGAAGTACTCGACGCTGGGCCACGACGCTACCAGAAAAGCCATCAGCGACCAGCACGGAAACGACCTGAAGGACAAGAAGGCTGCCGACCGGACAGCCAGAAACTGGAACTATGCTTATAATACCGTCTGGGCAACCAGAAAGGTTGCCGGATACACGGCCAAGGTTGGCGAGTGGTACGGCAAGAAGGCACCCGACCCCACTGGTGTCGTTGCCGCCAAGATTGCCCAAGGACTCATCAACACGGCTGACGAACTTGGTCAGGTAATAGCCGACGGTACCAGCTGGGGCGAGGGTTTGGCACGTGTTGCCATCAAGGCCGGTGGCGAGACTGCCAAGCAGATGCTCCCCGACTCGCTCACGTTCGGTCAGGGTGTTGCCGTCAAGACAGGTATCGACACCTTCAGCAACACGGCGATCGATATTGCGAAAGGCAAGGAAGTGAAAACGAAAACGGTTTTCAAGGAAACTGCAAAGAATGCGTTACAGCATACCACCTCAGACGCCATGGGCAAGGTAATAGACCCTAACAGCATACCTGGGCAATACATCAAGCATGGTATTGACGACGGCCGTGGTGAATTAATAAACTGGGGATTTGAATAACAAACGAAAACGAAAACGAGAACAATGAACAACGACGAACAGACAAGCACAACTGCCGAGAAATTCGTGCAGATAACAAAGGCGGGCAACCTGGTGGTGCTCGACCCGCTGACGCTGACGGAGACTTTCTTTACCGCCAACGAGGCCCACGACCGCTTCACCAATCCCAAAGGCAAGACGTTCAAGGCCGAGGAAATCCTGATAGCCGTCAACGAACGGCTGCGCCAAGCCTTCGAACAGCTAAAGGCTGAGCAGAAGGCTGAGGCCCCCACCACGGGCGGCGACCGCTTCTGTCAGAACTGTGGCAAACCGCTGGTTGAGGGCGACAGTTTCTGCCGCAACTGTGGTAAGAAAATAGAATAAGGTAATATGTAAACAGAAGGACTATGCATAAGTTATTCGGACGAGGCGACCTTTACTGCTGGAACTGCGGCGGACGACAGCATGTGGGCAAGAAGAGATGCCCACACTGCGGAGCCTACTACAACAACAGCAGCAAACCAGTGACAAAGCGCGTGAAAGCCCATCCCGGGCTGGGGCCGCTACACTACACCGTCATCAGTTATATCGTCAAGTACATACTCTTTAGCATTCTCTTCGCCTTCGGCTGGTGTTGCATCATGTACTTCTTCATGGACGTGACCTTCGTCGACGAGCGTAAGTACGTCTACGTCATTCTCTGGGGATTCTGGCTGATATGGCTCTTCTTCTGGTCGTTGGGCAAGGTGAAGGACGTGTTCAAAACCCGCGCCAAGAACGCTATGCCAGGCCTCAGCGTCACCTGCGCCATGTGTGGTATACAGCTGCCCCGCAACCACCGTTTCTGCCCCGACTGCGGTACGGTCATCTTCGCCCACCACTCCGACAGCGACGTCATCACCGAGGAGGAAGCCAAGGACGAGAAACTCGCGCACAAGGCGGCCCGCAAGACCCGCGGTGCCGTCAATAACGTGGTCGGCGGCATGGCCAAGGATGCCGTAGAACAGATTACCAAGTCGGTATTCGGGGCGCTGGCAGCCTTCGCTGTTTTGTCGGCGACCATGATGCTGACGGGATGTGACCCCCACTGGGCCAATGCACAGCGCCACATAGAGTGGACACTAAACCCCGATGATGGTTCATGGCTGACCACTGACCAGCTCATTGACAAGTTCTCATCCGACAAAGCTACACGGTCGGACAAGATCTGGGGGCGCGACTGTATCATCGAGCTGCCTCTTACCAACGCAGACATACGGCCACAAGAGGGTGTCAACTATGTCGGCACGGGCTCCGGTACGACCATGCTGTTCCAATTCTCGGAGAACGCAGATACTATGCGCCACACGATTGGTAAAGTTGACATCAATTGGCTTGAAGACTATTGGGGCTATGATGTGTCAGAAGATGAAATAAGGTTGAATCCTAACAGATTCGGATTAAAGACTTATTTCGTCGAGTCACGTGGCAAGAGTGTCTACACCTTATATGAATATGAGGAAAGGACTGACACCTTGGGCAACCCTATTGCCGACAGCCTCGGCAACGTACAGGCCGACATCCGTCGCTTAGGATTGTTACTCTTCGTCTATCCGGGCGCCGACAGCATTCTGGTACATCGCGGCAGCAAAGAGACACTACGGACATTTAAGATTAACCAATAATTATAGAAAACTATGGCATCATTTTTGCAAAATCTAATCAACAATGCTACAAACAGCATGAGTGAGGGAATCAAGAAAAGAGTCGAGGACGGTACGTTCAACCGCCTGGCCAGTGACTTCGGCAGGGACATCAACAGCATAGGAGCCGGTATGGTGAACCTCGTCGGCAAGGCCGAGGGTGTCTTTGGCAAGCTGAAGGACAAGGTAGCCGAGGCAAAAGCCAACCGCGAGCAGGAGCGTGCTGAGCGCAAAGCTGAGCAGGAGGAGCGTGAGCGCAAGGCCGAACAGCTCAGGGCTGAACGACTGGCCATGATGGAAAGGGAGGAGTCGGAGCCATCTGACGACGAAGAGCCCTATGTGGCACCCATTGCCCTGCCCGACGACTATATGGAACGTCTGGCCCGCGACTTCGACATTCAGAACGAGAATGACCTGCACATGCTCTGTCTGACTCGCCTCACGGCGCAGACAGCCCTGTTCTTTGCCAACTGCGACGGCGACTACACCGAGCAGGAGAGCGAGGAGATTGAAACGTTCAAGGAGATGGTGTACGAATACCTCGACGGCATGGAAGAGAATTCCACGGATGCCATCGAGTTCTTGTTCGACGGTATTGAGCGTCCATGCACCATCCATGACATCATGGCCATGACCCATCGCTTCACTGACGAGTTAGACGACAAAGACCGCATAGGGACGTTGGAGAGCATCAACTGGCTGGTCAGCAAGATCATTGAGGCCAATCGGCGCGACGACACGCAGACTGAGGATTACTACAACCTGTGGCGTAAGGAGTTTGGCCTATGAAAAGTTGTTGGAAGAAAGGCTGCATCGTCTACTGCATCATGGCAGCCATCGCCATTCCCGTGATGGTTCTGTTCACGATAGAATTGTCAAAGCATTCGGACAAGCACCCCGGAGAGGAGGAAGACTCCACCGTGACCGACGATGCGATGGCGGCACCGTTCGGCTTATCTGACGACGAGGAACGGCTGCCACTGGCTGATACCAACTACATCAACCTGGCGACGGGTGACAAGTGGGGCTTCGTGCTTGGTGTCTCGGGCGATGGTTCCGAGCCTATCAATATCGCCCACTTCATGGGCAATGGCATGCAGGGGCGTGACATGTATGAGTTGCGTTCGGGGGCGGATAAAAACTGCTATGTCCTCTATCAGGAGGGCAGCGCGACCGACTGCGGCATCACCATCTACGTCTATCCAGGGGCTGACAGCATCCGGGTGACCCGAGACGGCCGGATGGCCATCTTCAAGACGGCGGCCAGTTTCAACCACGCCGTAAGCAGCATCGACCCCGACTACACCCCCGAGCGCTACGCCATCAAGGCGGGCGACCACGGCGGCAAATTTGAGACGCTGGAGTCGGGTGAGGAGGCCTACACCTTCCCCAGCGGCGAGTATGCACGCAGCCAGTGGGTGAAGGATGGCAGCAAACTGTACTATGTAGACGTCAGTGGCTGCAAGATGAAGGACAACTACGCTCACGACGGCTTCTATGCCGGCAGCGACGGTTCATGGGACAAGTCGGTGCGCTGCATCGACGGTAGTAACCAACTGCCTCTGAACGGGGCAACCTACGTCGACGATGGCGGCAAGTCATGGGTATTCCAGTTGACTACCGATGACGACGGCACCATCCACGGCACGGCTCATCAGGCCTACCCCAAGGACATCAACTTCGAGGCCGACTTCACGGTGAAGTCTTTCGGTAGCAGCGCCTACTCACTGTTTAACGTCAAGAACGACTTCGACTGCTGGCATGCCGTTGTGCTCGACGGCGGCCGTACCCTGCGCGTTTCCGGTGCCGGCGTTACCGAAGTTTATCATAAGAAATAATTATTCACTTAAACAATTACAACTATGAAGAAGGTATTATTAGTATTTGTGGCTCTCATTGCCATAACAACAACAATGTCGGCACAGACTGACAAAAAGAGAATTATCGCCAATTTCGCAGCAAAGTTCGTAGTGGTTGACAACAAATATGCCGTCATGAACTATCCCGTCACCTTATACGACTACCTTTGCATCACAAGAAAGCCAAACCAAGGAAATAAAGACATCAACGCCGTCAAGGTTCTTACTACGAATGAGCAACAGAATTTTGCCAGGCAGATTACTGCCTTCGACGCAAAAATCAAGGCACACGTGGCCAGCAGCGGCGAACTACAGGCAGCCCTTCAGAAGAAATTCAACATTCAGAGCGAGAGCGGTCCTTACAACACATCAACAAAGGGCTTTTATATCGCCGTTGACTACGCAAGCTACCAGTATATGCAGAAAGTGCGCAATGAATTCCTGAAGAGCAATAAAGAAGGGTTGATAGGCACCAGCGACGTCGAGGGCGACATCTTTAACATCAACTGATCAGAATTGACATGGCATATTGCGGAAAATGCGGACACCAGAACAACGACGACGCACTGTTCTGTGGCGGCTGTGGTGCACCATTGAAGAAGACTGACGACAACAGGCCGGATCCCCCACGCTGGGAACGTATACACCTTCAGCGTGAAGGAGCTCCCAGGAAGGAGGAGGGGACTACGCCACGACGGGAGAGCACGCCGCCCCGCCGGGAGAGGAGCGGCGGCGTCTGGGGCGACATGGCTGAGAGAAGGAGAAAAGCCGGGCAGCCGGAAAAGCAGGAGCCCGAGAAGAAGAAAAAGAAGGGCGGCTGTCTGAGGCGTCTGCTTTTGTGGACAGTGGGTATCATGGTCGCACTCGTCGGTGCCTTGTGGCTCTTTGCGAAGTATATCGACGGCGACAGCGGCGACGGCGGCGAAAAGGACGATCAGAACCCCGCGACCTTCGAGCGCATCATGAGTCCGGCTGCTGTCGATTCGCTGGTTGAGGCAAGAGGCTTCCCGAAGACCACCGATGACGTGGCACCGCTGGCCGGCGACTATGTGGGTGAAGCCCAGGGCTACATCATCAATATCATCCTGAAGCCCAAGCAGGACGGAAAGATGGTGGGAAAGGTTGTCATGAAGGCCAATGGACATCCCGTTGTCAGGGATGGGGTCTATTGCTATTGTGGCAACAGTATTTATGCCACCTACAAGTACGACACTCATGTTGAACGCAACAAAGTTCAGAACTACTTCTACGCGATGCCTGACCGCAAGTCCATCATGATGATTGATGGAGGTCAGTACATCTTGAAGCGTAAGGATCCCCCACCTGTGCACAAAGGCCAAGGTTCTGGTACGCTGTTGAGTCGTGCTCACACGCTCTGTTTAAGTGAGGCTGGTTTGACCTCAGCGAACGAGGAGCATGAATACCCGATAAAGGATGAAAACAATACCATCCAATACGGCACTTATACGACTCAACTTGAAGCCAAAGGAGAGATGCACACACTCACCTATGTGTTTGAACCTTATGAGGGAGAAAATATGTTGATATTGGCGAAAGTGACAGCACACGCTGACGACGACTTCTCCAACATACAAAAGACTTTTATCGGTTACTGTGGTCATAGCATCTATGCCATGTACAACTGCGACGAAGAAGACATCGAATTTGAGAAGAAGCCCTTGTGCTTGTTCTATGCGAACTCCGATGGCAAGTCTTTTAGTATCTTTGATAAGGGCAAGCTTTTTATGGAGTTTAAATTAGCAAAATAGACCAACTGAACTTATGGCGGCAGAACGTTTCAAAAAATGCTTGCTGGCACTTGTCGCCCTGCTTGGTGTGACCGTCCTCCCTATGGCTGCCGAGGAAGATGCTGGCACAGCACCTTATTCCATCGAGCTCACCCACAATGGCGGAGCATACAAGGTGCGCTTCACCATTGAGGGTGCCGACAGTATCAAGGCTTCGGGCCAAGGCGGCGACTACGCCCAGCTTGAGGGACATGCAGCCCCCAGCGGCAACATCACCGTTACGATGGAGTGGGTGGCGTGCAATGGCGATGCACAGGAATTGGAGTTTAAGAGCATCGACGTGCTGATGGGCAATCAGGCCCGCAACGGCGATGCCGAACGTAGCGACGACGAACTGCAGTTCACCAAGACAAGCCGCACGTACGACAACTCGTTGGACAAGGTGGTTTACACCTTTAACTGTGCCGACTTCCAGAAGGCCGACCCCTCGGTGACTGACTCGACGCTGATGGTTACCGCCTACAGTACGGTGCAGTTAGGCAGCAACGTTACGGAGACACATCTCTTCTTGAAACTGAAACTCGACGGTCTCAGTCTGCATCATACAGAAGACAACAATGCCAAGGACGAAGGTGGCGGCGAGAGATATATCATCCCCATCGTCATTGGCGGCGTGCTTGTTGGCGGCGAAGAATGGCTGCGCCGGACATTGAAAAAGAGAAAGAAGAAGAACGGAAACGATAACGAAAACGGAAACGATAACGAAAACGAAGAAGGCGAAGAGGACGACATCCCAGACATGCTGGAGATGGAGTTGTATAAAGACTTCGGCGACACGTTGGTGACTGGTGACGCACCGAAGCGGGTGAGTGCCTGCATCGTCCGCCACCCGAAGGACGGCGGTCCGGAGTATGTCGACAAGCGTCTGACGCAGATGATACAGATTTTTGCCGACGATGGCTATACCGCTGTCGAGGAAGAGGGTGTCATCAACGGCTGGAAGTGTGCGCTGGTGCAGGCTCCCGACTGGGAGACGCCCCCCGAGGAGGGCATTGTACAGTTCCGCGTGGCCTCGCCCGAAGCCAGCTATACCAACCGTATCCACTTCAAGATTCAGAAAGGGCAGGTGGTCTTTGGTCAGGACAATCTGACGCTGCCCGCCATGTATGACAAGGAGATACGCCTGCCGTTCCTCGTGACAGGCATCAAGCCCACCGATGGTGCGGAGATTACCGCCACCGTCAGTGGCAAGCGCCTCAAGATGAACGACCAGAAGGCAAAAGAGGAAAACTGGGGCAAGGAGGACTTTGCCATCGACTACACCGTTGACGTGGAGTGGAGCAAGCAGAACAACTACTGGGAGGCCGTCATTCGCGACATCTGGCAGGACGAGAAAGAGAACGAGCAATACCAGCCTGGCGATTTCCTGGAATACAACCTCGCCGTCGAGGCGAAGACGAAGCAGGGACTGGTCATCAAGGGCAAGTTGCCGCTCTACCGCTTCTATATGGGTCTCGCATTCCAGATGGAGGGCAACAACGTGGGCTGCTATCTCGAGGAGTACGACCCTGTACACCACATCGACTCGCTCTTGGTCCAGAAGCAGGACGACAAGGAAGTGACCCCCGCCGAGACCCGCTGCTGGTTGCGCTACTACACGTGGGACGAGAATACGAACCACATGGTCATCATCAATCCCGCCCTGCAGGAAGACCGCATGGCGGATACAGAAGACGGAAAACGGCTCGACCGTGCCTTCCAGGTGATTGCCTACGACAAAAACCAACAGGAGCGCGTCAACAAACTCGGCCTGCAGCTTGTAGTCAAGTACAACTCCAAGGGCGAACCCTATTACATCCTGCGTTGCCGCTTCGGTGTGCTCAATGCGCCCAATCGCATATTCGGCTACATCCAGTGCCGCTGCATCCTCGGTGGAAAGGAATGTGTGGCCACGCGCCCTGTGCTCCTGCTCTCACAGCCTAAGCCCAGCTTCCGCTCTCCTGCTGAGTTGGCACAATGGCAGAAGAAGAACAACCAGACGCGCGACAGGCTGGAGGAAATAGACCGAGAAATCTATCAATTGGGACTCTACGACCGTCTGGCTCCGCTGGTCAACTATCTGCATCTGCACCTCGATGCCTACGAGCAGAACTCCCGTTATGGCTTCGACGAGCGCTGTGTTAAGGCCATCATGCGCACCTACCACCACGTGCTGGAGGGTGAGCAGCAGGAGACCAACAGTCATGCGCTGGTGGCTTGCGACAGTCTGGAAGAGGAGGTGTGGGAATACTTCAAGTGTATGCGCACCACCATCGACGACATGGGTACGTGGCAGAAGCTGTTCATCAGCGTGGCTACCCTCGGACTCTTTGATGTCGCTACGGGCACCATCGAGGTCATCGGGGCCATGAAGGACTATGTTGACAAGGGCGGCGACAGCGTGTTTGGTGCCTTCTTTGTCGGCGTGAAGATCGTCACGGCAAAATATCTGATGGAGAAGGCCATGAATGTGGGCATGAGTGCCGCCAAGAATTACTTGAAATCTGGTGGCGATGTGAGGATGACCTGGAAAGCAACGAAGGTCGATGCCAAGAAGATGCTTGCTGAGGAACTCAACAGCGTCAAGGTATTCGGCAAGAAACTGCAGGCTGCTGAGACAGCCAAGGTTGCCAACAAGACGGCTCAGCAGAAGGCCGACGAGATAGCCGAAGCAGCGAAGAATCGTCCGCGTGTGAATCCCGAAAAGTACAAGGACGATGTCATGACGTACGGTCGCAAGCGTGCTCAGCAGAATCTGCAGGACCTGCAGGATGCCGTTGACATCTGCAAGGCCAATCCTACGGAGGCCAACATCCTGAAACGCAACCAAATGATCATTAAGTGCCAGAAGGACAAGCAGACCATGATGATCCTGAAGGGTCAGAAGAACTTTGAGACCATCGATGCCGCCAACCTCGGCGTCAACTTCGGTGAGTGCCGCAAGGCGGTCAACACCCATCTGGACAAGGTCTATAAGGCTACAGACAACCGCATGAAGCACTACCTGTCGAAGGAGGTTCCCGGCCTGAAACCGGAGGATATCAAAATACTCGGTGCCACGTCGTCTGACAAGATGAAGCTGCTCAGCGGCAAGAGCATCACCTTCGACCGCGACGTCACCTATTTCTATATAGACAAGGTGACGGGCAAGAAGGTGTACTTCCCGCAGAAGGCGACCGAAAAGCTCTATGCCCGCGAGTTCTACCAGGTGGCCCAGGGTGGAGCTACGGCCAACTTCAACCCCTTGAAAGACCCTATCGGCGGTGTGCTGAAGAATTTCTCCAAGGAGATGGACCAGACCATTGTCGAGGATGTGCTCAAGCATCCTGAAAGCTACGGTGTTGACCTCGACCGGATGATCAAGGCTGCGCTGCACGGCGAGAAGCTCAAGGACCCGACGAAGGTGGCCGAGGCGGTGTTCTACAAGGGCAAGGAACGCTTCGTGACCGCTGCGAAGATCATGAAGGAGGCGCAGCGTGCCGGCTCCGCTGTCGAGAAACTCGACCTGGAGGCTACGGCCATCGGCGAGATGATTGAGGGCTGCCGCCAGCAGGTGAAGGTCTTCAAGCTGCTCGACTCACGCAACATCGCTCGCATGACGGTCAATGGCGAAAGCCGCATCCCTAACTCGCTGCGCGAAGGCATCGCCGTGCTGGAGAAGCTGGCTGTCGATGGCAGCATCACCTTCAGTCAGGCCAGCGACTCTCTCGCCAGGATGGGGCAGAACTTCGAAACCATCTTCGTCGGGATGTATCGTGCGGTTGGAGATATTGGGTAAGTGATAGTTAGGAGTTATGAATGATGAATTAACATAGTAGCCTATGAACGAAGAACTATTAACCAGTCGCGTAACGCTCTGTCCCGACGGCAAGTACCGCTGGGCCTATGAGGTGAACCTCTACCGCAACCCCACCATCCTGATAGACCTCGTCAAAGTCATTGCCTACATCTTTCTCGCCATGTACGTTTTCTTCTTCGTCATTGGCGTCTTGGACGGCAACATCAGAATCAGGTCGTGGGAAGACCTGTGGACGAACCTCTGGGGTGAGGCCGTGATGTTTTTCTTGATGGCGCTGTTCCTCATGGCCATCGCCGTCATCAGCTATTACATCGGGGCACGCGGCTCCGGGGGTGTCTATACCGCTAAGTTTGAAATGGACGAGAAGGGTGTTCTTCATGCTCAGATGGCGAAGGAGGTGAAGAAGCAGCAGGTGGTCAATGAAATAGCAGCCATAGCTGGCATAGCCGCCGATGAGCCAGGAATGGTGGCCAGCTCTATCCTTTCCTCCACCTTCACGGCCTGGAATAGCGAGTTCCGCAAGGTGCGCCACGTCATCCCTGTCCGTCGTCGCGACCTCATCAAAGTCAACGAGTTGCTGACCAAGAACCGCATCTTCGTGGACGACCCTGAGGATTACGAGTTCGTGCTCGACTACATCCGCCAGCGTTGCCCGAGAATAAAACATTAACACTCAAAACTCATACGCATGAAACAGGTATTATTCTCAGTTCTTAGTGCAGCATTGCTGCTTTCAGTCGTTAGTTGCGGCGACCAGAAGAAGAGAACCCTTTCCGAAGAAGGGGAGAAGAAGCAAGTGAGTGGTATTGCCAGTCATGTCATCAATCAGACTGTGGAAAACCTTCGGGAGGAAGAAGAGGATAACACAGAGACACCGTCGAAATCACTTGCCGATGCCCCGACGGACGTGAAGGAGTTGGCTGCTTGGTTGGAGGTACCATTCGTCGACGAGGACAACACACCACTGATGGGCAAGGACTATGTATATGAGGGACTTGGCGACATGTTCCGTTTCTACTTGACGGGCGGCAAGAACGACACAGCTTTCGGTCAGGTGCAGTGGATTATTCCGCAACGCACCAAGGGGCCGATTGTCTACGACCTGCACCCCATGGGGCACAGCATCTACCGGCTTACGGACGAAGGCACTGACGACACCCGTGGCTACATCTTTGTTGCCAGCGACAACCGCTTGCTTGTCCCTGATGGTGTAAGGGTCAAGGAGTATATCATTAAAGACTGAAAAAATGAAGAGCATGATAGGAATTAGCCTTTTCGTCGCACTCATGGCGGCGTGTAATCAAGGCAAACACATCTGGGGAACCGGAGAGGATTTCCGATATGTGGAATTCTCTCACATCCTTTCAGACTCCACGATTACGGCAGACAGCCTTGCCGTAGAGATGGGAGGCAATATCAAGGCACATGCAGAAAACGTGATGCCGAAAACAGGAGTGGCTTACATCGAACAGGAAACTGGCGACCGATGGACCATCACACTGAGCGATTCCCCCGATAGCATAGGCTATGGAAAGGCTTACTACGAACAGGGAAGCGGATCAGCTATCTCGCTGCTGACACAGCTGAAACTGCGGGGACATGGTTTCTTCCTGATAGACGAACTGACAGGACGGAGATGGAATGGTGCCCCTGGGCTCCTCTACGTCTATGCCAGCTGCGACAGCATTGGTATCACCGACGGCGTCTCCCGACGTATCTTTGTGACTGCCGATGTTCTACCGACTCCTAACGACTCCCTGCACAAACCGAAGTGTAGCTCCGCTGTGAAGGGACAGGCTCACTCGCAATGGATCAAGGAAGGAAAGGAACTCGTCTATATCGATGCTTCTGGCTGCATCATGAAGAACAACTGGACACACGACGGCTTCTATGTCGATGGCGAGGGCCATTGGGATCCCTTTACGCCCAGTCTGGAAAAAGACTTGCTGGCCGACGGTTTCTACACCTGGGGCAACTGGGGCAACTGGGAAGGCAAGCAAATGACCTTCAAACTGACAACGAATGCCGACGGCATACGCCGGGGCACTGCCGTGCTCAGCATACGCATGGTGAAGGACCAAGAGGAACTGGAGAATTACATCGTCACCGCGACGGGTAACAGCACTTACCTGCTGGTAAAGGCTGACAACGACACCCTGCGCTATCATGCTGTCATCTTCGACGAGGGCATACCGGGTAAGGGGCGGCAGATGCTACTCTCGGGCTACGGCAAGACGGAACGGTACGAATGAAAACGTGAGTAATTAGAAAATCTGTAAATTGAGAAAATGATGAATAAGCTGGTATTGACTATTATTGCAACCGGACTGTTGATGACGGCCTGTAACGCAGGTCGTCCGAACATCAACGGCGGCGACAGTGACCAACCCATCATGGACGGCTGGACATTCGAAGAGGCTTCTGAGTTCTGGCTGGCCTCTGTACTGGCCGATGAACGCATTGCCGTTCTCAATGGCGAGGGCGATTGGCTCACTCCCGACTCGCTGGCTCACCTGACGAAAGGTCACGTGCAGGTGAAGCTGCCTATCCACGACGGTGACCCGATGCCACACTGGGGCATCACCTACCGACAGCCCCAGACGGGAGGTTTCATCACCTTCCGGGACTCTGCTGCCACGCACCCGACGGTCAGCGGCGATACGTTGCAATCCATCGGACTGGCCCACTACCATTTCTGCGACGACATGCTCCCAGAGTCGGCTGACACCACGGTCTTCGTACAAAGTCGGGGCAAGGGTTTGTTTACCGGATTCCTAATGAACCGCGTTCGTAAGCATCACGATGACGGAACCTGGACGTGGCAGAAGAACGGCAATCCGGAGTGGTTCCCCTTCATCGTCAGCGTATATCCCGGAGGCGACAGTCTCTTGGTTAGCCGCGGTCTGAACCCGGTAGAGGTCTTCGTCATTGAGAACTGATCGTTCCTTCTGTTTTCTACTCCACGATGGCAGGATACTTGCGTGTCCAGCCGTCCCAGCGCAGGCGCATGACGCCGAAGAAGGCCTCGCCGAAGATGCCGCCCGACATTTTCGAGGTGCCCTCACGACGGTTGACGAAGATAACAGGCACTTCCTTGATGCGGAAGCCAATCTTATAGGCGGTGAACTTCATCTCGATCTGGAAGCCATAGCCCTTGAAGCGTATTTTGTCGAGTTCGATGGTCTTCAGCACACGACGCTTGTAGCACTTGAAGCCGGCGGTGGTGTCGTGGACCTTGAAGCCCGTCACCATGCGGACGTATTTGGAGGCGAAGTAAGACATGAGTACACGACCGATGGGCCAGTTCACGACGTTGACGCCGCTGACATAGCGGCTACCGATGGCTACGTCGTAGCCCTCGTCGTGGCAGGCGGCATAGAGTCGTGGCAGGTCGTTGGGATCGTGACTGAAGTCGGCGTCCATCTCGAAGATGTAGCCATAGTCGCGTTCCAGCGCCCACTTGAAACCGGCAATGTAGGCCGTTCCCAATCCCAACTTACCGCTGCGCTCGACCAAGAACAGACGGTCGCCGAACTCGTCGGCCATCAGCCGCTTCACAATCTGTGCCGTACCGTCGGGCGAGCCGTCGTCGATGACCAAGATGTGGAAACACTTGTCCAGGCCGAAGATGGCCCGGATGATTTTCTCCATGTTCTCCTTCTCATTATAAGTAGGAATGATTACAATGCTGTCGCTTTCGTGCATAATCTATTGAATTTGGTGCAAAGGTACGAAAAAAAAGTGAAAAGTGAAAAGTGAAAAGTGAAAAGTGAAAGAGAAAAGAGATTTTTTTCGTAATTTTGCATCGCGTTAAGCAATGAATATACAGGAGTTAAGCAAGCATTATGCCAAAAGGCCGCAGGTGGCGGCATTGGCAAAGGCCATAGGAAAAACGGGGGGACGCCGTATTTTCCTTAGTGGTTTGTTGGCCTCATCGGCCCCGTTGTTGTTCAGCAGTCTGGCTGAACGTTGTCAGTCCACCATCCTCTTTATCCTTCAGGATGCCGAGGAAGCCGGGTATTTCTATCATGACCTGACGCAGCTCATGGGCAGCGATCGTGTGCTGTTCTTCCCGTCGAGCTATCGGCGGTCAGTGAAGTACGCCCAGCGCGACCCTGCCAACGAGATACTGCGTACGGAGGTATTGGCTTCTATGTCCCCTAACTTAGGGGGCCTGAACAGCCTTTATATCGTCAGCCATCCTGAAGCGGTGGCCGAGATGGTGGTGACGAAGAAGAGGCTTGACAGCCGGACGCTGACGCTGACAACGGGCCAGACCATCAGCACGGGGACGATAGAACAGACACTGCAGGAGTTCGGCTTCCGCGAGGTGGACTACGTCTATGAGCCTGGGCAGTATGCCCTGCGCGGCAGTATCCTCGACGTGTTCAGCTATAGTAGCGAGTTTCCGTTTCGTATTGACTTCTTCGGCGACGAGATCGACAGCATCCGCACGTTCGAAGTGGAAGACCAGCTGTCGAAGGAACGTCGTGAACGGGCAGACATCGTGCCGGAACTGGCCGGACTGGTAGAGGACAAGGAGTCATTTTTCAAGTTCCTGCCTGATGAGACCGTCCTGGCCGTGAAGAACTATGACTACATCGCTGAGACCATCGAACGCACCTATCAGGAAGGTTTCTCGCAGCAGGCTGTAATGGAACGCATGGAGGAGGCTGAGACGGAGATGGAGCAGAAGGCCGTTGAGGAACAGCTGCGCCGCGAGTGCCAGCTCATCAATGGTGCGACGTTCCGTGCTGACAGCGAGCATTTCCGCCAGCTTGTCATCTCTCCCTCCACGTCCCACACTCCAACCTCCACCAAAATAGAGTTTAATATCTCGGCACAGCCGCTGTTCCACAAGAACTTCGAACTGCTGGAAAAGACACTGGAAGACTACGTGCTGAAGGGCTATCAGCTCTTCATCCTAGCCGACAGCCAGAAGCAGCAGGAGCGACTGAAGCACATCTTCAGTTCGATGAAGGAAGGACTGCAGTTCATCCCCGTCGATAAGACGCTGCACGAGGGATTCATCGACCACGATGCCCGTGCCTGTCTGCTGACCGACCACCAGATATTCGACCGCTTCCATAAATACAACCTGAAGAGCGACAAGGCCCGAACGGGCAAGGTGGCGTTGACACTGAAGGAGATACAGCAGTTTGAGATAGGCGACTATGTCGTACACGTTGACCACGGTATCGGCAAGTTTGGCGGACTGGTGCGCATGCCGCAGGGCGATGGTTATCAGGAAATGATCAAGATAACCTATCAGCGAGGCGACAGCATCTACGTCAGCATCCACTCGCTCTACAAGGTGTCGAAATACAAGTCGCAGGACGGTGGCGTGGCTCCCCGCCTGTCAACATTAGGTACCGGCCAGTGGGAACGGCTGAAGGAACGCACGAAGAAGCACATCAAGGACATTGCCCGCGACCTCATCAAACTGTATGCCAAGCGCCGTAAGGAGAAGGGCTTTGCCTTCAGCCACGACAGCTACCTACAGCATGAGTTGGAGGCTTCTTTCCTCTATGAGGACACCCCTGACCAGCTGAAAGCCACGCAGGACGTGAAGGCCGACATGGAGAAGGCACAGCCCATGGACCGCTTGGTATGCGGCGACGTGGGCTTCGGCAAGACCGAGGTGGCCGTACGTGCGGCGTTCAAGGCGGCCTGTGACGGCAAGCAGGTGGCGGTATTGGTGCCGACGACGGTGCTGGCCTACCAGCACTTCCACACCTTCAGCAGCCGACTGAAGGACATGCCCGTCCGTGTAGACTACCTGACCCGAGCACGCAGCGCCAAGCAGACGACTGCCCTGCTGAAAGACCTAGATGCCGGCAAGATTGATATATTAATAGGTACGCACAAGCTGATAGGCAAGACGGTGAAGTTCCACGACCTGGGCCTGCTCATTATCGACGAGGAGCAGAAGTTCGGTGTGGCCACGAAGGAAAAGCTGCGCCAGATGAAGTCGAACGTCGATACACTGACGATGTCGGCAACGCCTATCCCACGTACCCTGCAGTTCTCATTGGTAGGAGCCCGCGACCTCAGCGTCATCCAGACGCCGCCGCCCAACCGCTACCCTATCCAGACGGAGATTCACACCTTTGGTGCTGAGATAATAGCTGATGCCATTAACTTTGAGATGTCACGCAACGGTCAGGTCTATTTCGTCAACAACCGTATCTCAGACCTGACCCGCATTGCCGAGATGATACATACCTACGTTCCCGATGCGAGGGTGGCCATCGGCCACGGACAGATGAAGCCCGAGGAACTGGAACAGATCATCCTCGACTTCTCCAACTACGACTACGACGTGCTGCTGTCCACCACCATCGTGGAGAACGGTATCGATATTCCCAATGCCAACACCATCATTATCAATGCCGCCCAGAACTTCGGACTCTCAGACCTGCACCAGATGCGCGGTCGTGTGGGCCGCGGCAACCGCAAGGCATTTTGTTACCTGTTGGCACCGCCCTTGTCTGCACTGCCCACCGAGAGCCGCCGCCGTTTGGAGGCACTCGAAAACTTCAGCGACCTGGGCAGCGGTATCAACATCGCCATGCAGGACCTCGACATCCGAGGCGCCGGTAACCTGCTCGGTTCCGAGCAGTCGGGCTTTATCAGCGACTTGGGCTACGAGACCTACCAGAAGATTCTGAACGAGGCGATGGCAGAACTGAGGAATGAAGCTGATTTTTCGAGGAACGAGGAAGGAGAAAGAAGGAAGGAGGTATCTCATTCCTCGGATTGGGTTGCCGACTGCACTCTCGAAAGCGACCTTGAGATGTACTTCCCCGACCAGTACGTGCCCAGCGATTCGGAACGTATGCTACTCTACCGCGAACTGGACAACATCCGCAACGACCAGGAACTGGAAGCCTACCGTCAGCGGCTTACCGACCGTTTCGGCACCATTCCCGATGTTGGCGAGGAACTGATACGCGTGGTTCCGCTGCGGCGCTATGGCAAGCAATTAGGTTGTGAGAAAATCATGCTGAAGCAAGACCGGATGTTCCTCTACTTTGTCAGCAATCCCGACAGTCCCTACTATCAAAGTGAGGCTTTCGGCAGAGTGCTTGATTATGTCGGAAATAATGTTCGACGCTGTAACCTACGCGAACAGAATGACAAGCGTTCAATGGTCATCACTGATGTATCTACGGTGAAAGAAGCCTTGCAAGTAGTGAGAAATATCATTGATACTGAGAAAAATACCTGATTTTATTTGGAATTGTAAAATAATAATCGTATCTTTGCGGCGATAACTTCTTTTACTAACCCTTAAAAACGTCAAACTATGAAGAAATTATTGTTAGCAGCAGTAGCTCTGATGGCTACGATGAATGTGAATGCACAGCAGATGTTCCTAAAGCCAATGGTCGGTGGAACGCTCGCAACAGTTACAGGCGATTATACTGATGACGCAAAGATGAAACTTGGCCTGGTAGGTGGAGCAGAATTTGGTTACCAAGTTGCAGACCAGTTTGCTATTACTGCAGGTGCATTGGTTTCGATGCAGGGCGCTGGTCAGAAGGACAATGACTATTACAGGGACGCTTCTACAACATTGACCTATCTGAACATTCCCATTTTGGCCAACTACTACATTATTCCTGGTCTGGCTGTGAAGGCTGGTATTCAGCCTGGTTTCATGCTTTCAGCCAAGTCTAAAGGTGAGGAACACTATGGTGGCGGCTGGGTAGAATACGACCATTCTGGCACTGATGGTTACAAGACGTTTGATCTGTCTATTCCCCTTGGCCTGTCGTATGAGATTTCTGATTTCGTCATCGACGCACGTTATAATCTTGGTGTCACAAATATCTATGATGATGATGATATCAAGAACAAGAATAGCGTCATCATGCTGACTATAGGCTACAAGATTCCATTCTAAACCATACAGGACAGATTGAGCAACTGGCTCAATTCCTCCTTCAAAAGGCGTTGCTGATTACTCAGCGGCGCCTTTTTCCATTCTTCGACGCGAGCCATGATGCTTTCCATCAGTTCGGCATCTGGGTTCAGTAGTGCATAGAAAAGTTGTAGGCGCAGTCGCAGCAGACTAGTGGTTTTCAGGGCATTGACGGCAGATAGCAGGCGCTGGGTAGCTTCGTCGGCATTCAGTTTGAGAGCCTTTGTGGCCATGTAGATGGGTAGTGCCAGTTCGGCTTGGCGTTGTGCGGTGTAGCCTTTGAAGGGTTGTACCTTGAGCAATGTTCGGCGCAATTCTGCAACCAGAATATTATACTCGTTTTCCTGGCTTATACGATTAGGAGCCGCAAACAGCTTTTCGTATGCCAACCGGAACAGCGTTTTAAGGTCACCGTCAATATCGGTGGACTTCTTAGTGGGTTGGTCAACCAACTCTACCAGTTCAGGTTTCATGCTGACAGCAACGATAGAGATATCCGGAATGCTGATCACCAACTGCTTACTGCGCTTTCCTGGCAAGCGTACAAGGGTTCCCTCCACACCATCGAACACACCGCCATGCACCCTAATCCTGTCACCCACGTTCAGTTTGATTTCATCTGGTCGATAATAGCTCAGTTTTTCTTCTACCTGCTGAGTCACTCTGATGAAGTTCTCCATATCGTGGTCAGGAACAATCAGGACTTTGCGGTGACCTTTTCTGCCTGAAGTTTTGAAATAGACGATTTCCTTGGTGTGCTCTATGTAATCCTCTATGACTGACTTCGCGCTGTGTACAAAGACCATCTGGTTGATGGCGGGAATCAGTTTGCGCTCCTTTCTGTTGCCCAAGGTCATCAATTCATACTTCATGGGAACATAGCCATCAAGTCCGAGACGGCGTATGTCGTCCCGGACTTTGATTTCCTTTCTGTAGACAGTCGTCAGCACGTACCATCTTACTTTTTCTTGTTCCTTCTCTGCTCCCATGTTTTATGGCTTTAGGCAACAAAGGTAATGCTTTTGTTTCACATAGCCAAACAAACGCCGGCGTTTTTTTAGTTTCTGAACACCAAACCGTCACCAAAGTCGTCGACGACGATTGGCTTCTCATGCGAAACCTCGCCTGACAGCAGCTTCTTCGACAGGTCGTTGAGCACCAACTGCTGGATGGCCCGCTTGACGGGACGCGCACCGAACTCCGGGTCGTAGCCCTCCTGAGCCAGGTAGTCGATGGCCTGCGACGTTACCTCCAACTTGAAGCCCTGTGGCTCCAGCATCTCCTGCACCTTACGGATTTGCAAACGTACTACGTCGGCAATCTGCTTAAGGGTCAATGGCTGGAAGGTGATGATCTCATCAATACGGTTCAGGAACTCCGGACGCATCGTCAGGCGTAGCTGGTCACGAGTGGCATTGCTGGTCATGATGATGATGGTGTTCTTGAAGTTCGCCGTTCGTCCCTTGTTATCCGTCAACCGTCCGTCGTCGAGCACCTGCAGCAGGATGTTGAAGACGTCGGGATGCGCTTTCTCGATTTCGTCGAAAAGTACAACACTGTAAGGCTTGCGGCGCACGGCTTCAGTCAGTTGACCGCCCTCGTCATAACCTACGTAGCCCGGAGGCGCACCGATGAGTCGGCTGACGGTGTGCTTCTCCTGATACTCCGACATGTCGATACGCGTCATCATCGTCTCGTCGTTGAAGAGGTACTCAGCCAGTGTCTTGGCGAGTTCCGTCTTACCGACGCCCGTGGTGCCTAAGAAGATGAACGAGGCGATAGGACGCTTCGGGTCCTGCAGTCCGGCACGAGAGCGGCGCACGGCATCACTGACGGCGGTAATTGCCTCGTCCTGTCCGATGACGCGGCGGTGGAGTTCTTCTTCGAGGTACAGCAGCTTTTCGCGCTCGCTCTGCATCATGCGGGTGACGGGGATGCCCGTCCAGCGGCTGACTACTTCGGCGATATCGTCGGCGGTAACTTCCTCGCGGACGAGGCGGTTTGAACCCGACGGAGAGGCGTCGGGCACCGTATCCAGCTGGCGTTGGATGGCGGCGATGTCGTCCTCGAGAGCCTTCAGCTTCGAGTAGCGGATTTCAGCTACGCGGCCGTAATCGCCCTCACGTTCGGCACGTTCAGCCTCCAGGCGCAGGTTCTCCATCTCCTGCTTGTCCTGCTGAATCTTGTTGATCAGTTGGCGCTCGCCCTCCCACTTGGCACGGAACTGTGTTTCCTGTTCGCGAAGTTCGGCAATTTCCTTGTCGAGGTCGGCAAGCTTGTCGGCAGCGGGAGAACCGCTGCCCACAGTAATCTCGCGCTTGATGCTCTCGCGTTCGATTTCGAGCTGTGCTAAGCGGCGGGTAATCTCGTCGAGTTCCTCGGGCACCGAGTCGCGCTCCATACGCAGCTTGGCGGCGGCCTCGTCCATCAGGTCGATGGCCTTGTCAGGCAGGAAGCGCTCGCTGATGTAACGCTCGGAGAGCTGGACGGCGGCAATGCAGGCATCGTCCTGGATACGCACCTTGTGGTGGTTCTCGTAACGTTCCTTCAGTCCGCGAAGGATGCTGATAGCCGACAGCTCATCGGGTTCGTCCACCATAACTGTCTGGAAACGACGCTCTAACGCCTTATCCTTCTCGAAGTACTTCTGGTATTCGTTCAGCGTCGTAGCACCGATGGCACGCAGTTCTCCACGGGCCAAAGCGGGCTTCAGGATGTTGGCTGCATCCATTGCACCCTCACCGCCACCGGCACCCACCAGCGTGTGAATCTCGTCGATGAAGAGGATGATGCGCCCCTCGGCCTTCGTCACTTCGTTGATGACACTCTTCAGTCGTTCCTCGAACTCACCCTTGTACTTGGCACCCGCCACGAGGGCACCCATGTCGAGCGAGTAGAGTTGCTTGTCCTTCAGGTTCTCAGGCACGTCACCTCGGACAATACGTCCTGCCAGTCCTTCGACGATGGCGGTCTTACCCGTACCCGGTTCACCTATTAATATAGGGTTGTTCTTGGTGCGCCGGCTCAGAATCTGCAACAGGCGGCGAATCTCGTCGTCGCGGCCGATGACGGGGTCGAGCTTACCCTTGCGGGCCAGGTCAACCAGGTTCTTGGCGTACTTCTCCAACGACTGGTAGTTGTCGTCAGCCGACTGCGACTTGACGTTCTGTCCCTTCCTGAGTTCCTGTATGGCCTTCTGCATCTCCTTCTCCGTGCATCCGGCATCCTTCATGATGCGGGCGGCAGTTGAGTTGACGGCCAGCAGCGCCAGCAGCAGCGGTTCCACCGAGACGAACTCGTCGCCCATCTTCTGCGACATCTCCGTTGCCTTCACCAACACCTGATTGGCTTCATTCGAGAGGTAAGGCTGTCCGGCACCCTGCACCTTTGGCAGGTGCTGGATTTCCTGACCAACGAGCATGTCAATCTGCTGGGCATTGACGCCCAGCTTCTGGAATACGAAGTTGGTGACGTCCTTAGCCTTCTCGAGCACACCTTTTAATATATGTACAGGCTCAATGGCCTGCTGTCCGTTCAGCTGGGCAATATTGACGGCCTGCTGAACCGCCTCCTGGGCTTTAATGGTAAACTTGTCTAATGTCATAATCGTTTTCCTCCTGTGATTTGTTTGTTTCTGAAAGCTGAGAGTCAAACAGTGTGCCGAATGCCCGACAACCGACAAAATGTCGTTTTCGTCTGTCTTTTTGTCGGAAACAAAGGGATATGAGACGAAAAGAAAAGAATCTATCAGAAGAAATGATTAATTTTGCACACAAATACATAAAACCAATAACGAAAATGAATAAACGATTATCAAGCTTACTCTGTGCAGCGGCCTGCTTGACGGCCAGCGCACAACTGTCGACTAACCCCGACAAGTTCCTGGGCAACATCACCACCCGCTATTCGATGGATGCCGGTGGTGGTGTACCGCAGTACTACAAACTATGGAATCAGGTGACGCCTGAAAACGAGTCGAAGTGGAGCTCGGTGGAAGGCAGTCGAGGTAACTATAGCTGGGGCGGGGCTGACAATGCCTTCAACTATGCCAAGAAGTATGGCTTCACTTACAAGTTCCATGCTTTTGTGTGGGGCGCGCAGTATCCTGGCTGGCTTTCAAGCCTGTCGATTCCCGAGCGCTATACCTCTTACGTGAAATGGTTTGATGCCATCAAGAAGAAGTATAGTCACCTGCCGCTTGTCGACGTGGTGAACGAGGCCATCGGTATGCACCAGCAGGGCAACCCCATGATCAAGGAGTCGTTGGGCGGCGGCGGAAAAACGGGCTACGACTGGCTCATCAAGGCTTTCGAGATGGCCTACGAGCGCTTCCCCAACTCTATTCTTATCTATAATGACTACAACTCCATAAGATGGGACCTCGACAACTACATCACGCTGGTACAGACGCTGCGCGACGCCGGTGCTCCCATCGATGCCTACGGCAACCAGTCGCACGACGTCACCGAAATCAGCCAGAGCGAACTGAAGAGCGCGCTGAAGAAGCAGCAGGATGCCTTGAAGATGCCGATGTACATCACGGAGCTTGACATCGACATTGCCGACGACAATAAACAGAAAGCACAGTATCAAAGCATTTTCCCCTCGATGTGGGAAGCCGAATACTGCGCCGGTGTCACCCTCTGGGGCTACATCCTCGGAGCCACCTGGGTTGACAACTCCGGCCTCTACAGAGACGGTAAGGAGCGCCCGGCCATGACCTGGCTGAAGGAGTATATAACCTCCGACAAGGCCAAGACCGCCAAGAGCCCCTACAAGGACATGAAAAAGCGCGTGGGCGTCTACATCAGGCCCAAGGACTTCAAGGTGGCCAAAGGCGACGTGCTGCCCATCAAGGTGCGAACATTCATTACCGACGATGCCAAGAAAGAAAAGGCCGACATCGCCATCGACAAGGTGGAACTGTTCGACGGCAATACCTTGATTGCCACGATGACCGAAGAACCGTACATTACCAACTATCAGCTGCCATCGTCCGCTACCGGCACCCGTACGCTGAAGGCCATCGTCTATACCAACGACGGCAACAAATATGAGCGCTACGGTCGAGTGGCAGTACAAAGCGGCACCACAAAGCGCGAACCTTATAATGGCACCCCCGCTGAGCTGCCCGGCACCATCAATACCGGTGAATACGACAAGGGCTTGTCGGGAGTGACCTACAACAATGGCGTAGGCCGGAATGCCACTACTGCAACCAAGGACGACGGCTGGATGGAGTACACCGTTGATGTGAAGGAAACGGGCATCTACACCTTTGATGCCGAGGTGGCTGCCTCAAGGGAGGGCGGCGTGTTCCACATCGCGGAATATGGTCTCGACAACTTGACGTACTATTCCGACTTCATCATGGTGCCCTCAACGGGCAGCACCACCAACTACCAGACCCTGCACGGCGTCTTTACCAAGGAACTGACGGCTGGTCGCCATACGCTCTGCCTGAACACCGACAAGGGCGGTTTCTACATCAAGAGCATCAACTTCAGCCACTACGAGGAGGACAAGACGATGACCTGCACGGTGAGGAGGAGTCCTACGACCGTAACTGCCGGCGAGCAGACGAAGATCACGGTCACCGCTTCGTCGAAGACGAGCATGGTAGCTAACGTCAAAGTATATGACAACAACCTGCTGATTGGTACGCTGACCGAGGCTCCCTATGAGCTGGAGTACGAGCCTACCACCCCCGGCAAGCACAGTCTTACCGCCACCGTCACCGACACTGAGGGAAAGTCGAAGACCTCGACGGCAGTAACGCTGACCGTCAATCCCAAGCGCGAACCCTACAGTGGCGTCATCAGCATTCCCGGAACCATTCAGGCCGAGAACTACGACAAGGGCGGCGAGGGCTACTCTTATCACGACAACGAGACGAACAACCAGGGCGACGCCAGTTTCCGTACCGACGAGGGAGTGGACATCGTCAAGGGTAATGGCGGCAGGGCCGTCGGCTATACCGCTGTTGACGAATGGCTGGAATATACCGTCAACGTCACCCAGGCCGGCAAGTACACCTGCGAGGCCGTCGTCTCGGCAGGCGGTACAGGTTCCAAGTTCACCGTACAGCGCGTCAAGGGTACTTCGAAGACCAACCTCTGCACCATCGACGTGCCGCAGACGGGCAACAACGATTGGGGCACCTATAAGTCGGTGACGAAGGAAATTGCAACGCCATTGACTGCCGGCGAGCAGGTCTTCCGCATCACCATCACAGGCGCCAACTGCAACATCGACAAGCTCATCTTCAAGCTCACCCAGGATACTGGCATCAACGACATTGAGAACGAGAGCGAGCAGGCTGGCAGCGGCTTCAGCCTCTCAGGCCAGAAGGTGAACAACGGCTACCGAGGCATCATCATCAAGAATGGCCGGAAGATATTGAATAAATAAGGAGAAAGAAGAAAAGGAGGCTCGCGCCTCCTTTTCTTTTTACATTGTCACTTCCACCGTGTGGTGTCCTGCCGAATAGGGAACGAGGGCACCGTCTATGGGCTGTCCGTCGAGGATGACCTGCTTCACACCCTTCTGAGAGCCGTTGGGACGGATGGTGATCTCGTACTCTGCGTCGCGGAACTTACGCTGGACGGTATAGTCGTTGGCGGTCTCGGGCAGACAGGGATCGATGCGGATGCCGTCGTAGTCGGGCTTGATGCCGAGGATGAATTCTGAGACGGTGTACCACATCCAGGCAGCCGTACCCGTGAGCCAGGAGTTTTTGCCCTCGCCCGGACGGAAGGCATCCTTACCGGCCACCATCTGACAGTTCACGTAGGGCTCCACCTTGTGCAGCGTCTGGTATTTCTCCTCGACGTACGAAGGCAGGATCTTGGCGTAGTGGCTCCAGGCGTCGTTGCCGCGGCCTGCGAGACATTCGCCGATGATGACCCAGGGATTGTTGTGGCAGAAGATGCCGGCATTCTCCTTGTAGCCCTCGGGATAGCTGGAAATCTCGCCGTATTCATAGATGTACTTCGTGAAGGCGGGATTGTTGAGCACCATACCGTGCTCGCACTCCAGATACTTCTTGCAGGCGTCAAGGCTCTTGGCCACCATACCATCTTCAGCGCCGATCTCGGCCATCGTACACCAGCCCTGCGACTCGATGAATATCTTGGCCTCGTCGCACTCGTTCGAGCCGATTTTGCGGCCATAGTAGTCGTAGGCGCGCAGATACCACTCGCCGTCCCAACCGTGCTTCTTCACCGCCTCAATCATGGCGTCAACAGCCTTCTGCATCCGCTGTCCTTCCTCGTGCTTTGCGATTTTGTCGCAAAGTGCCACGTACTCCTTACCCGTCACGACGAACAGTCCGGCAATCATCAGCGACTCGGCCTTCGTGCCCTCGCTGACGTTCTCAGTCGTCTGGAACGACTCGTTGGGATCCCACGAGAAGCAGTTCAGGTTCAGACAGTCGTTCCAGTCGGCACGTCCGATAAGGGGCAGCATGTGCGGACCCAGGTTATTGATGACGTGGTTCATCGATACCTTCAGGTGCTCGAAGAGCGTCACCTCGGTGCCCGGCTCATTGTCGAAGGGCACCATCTCGTCGAGGATAGAGAAGTCGCCCGTCTCCTTCAGATAGGCCACCGTACCGAAGATGAGCCAGCAGGGGTCGTCATTGAAGCCGCCGCCGATATCGTTGTTGCCGCGCTTGGTCAGCGGCTGGTACTGGTGGTAGCAACCACCGTCGGGGAACTGGGTGGAAGCGATATCAATGATACGCTGGCGGGCGCGTGGCGGTATCTGATGAACGAAACCGACAAGGTCCTGGTTCGAGTCACGGAAGCCCATGCCACGACCTACACCGCTCTCAAAGAACGAGGCTGAGCGCGAGAAGTTGAAGGTGACCATGCACTGGTACTGGTTCCAGATGTTGACCATGCGGTCGAGCTTGTCGTTGCCCGTCTTCACCTTATAGATATTAAGGAGGGCATCCCAGTACTCGCAGAGTTCGGCAAAAGCCTTGTCCACCTTCTCGGTGGTGTCGAGCTCGGCAATCAGGGCATGAGCCTTCTCCTTGTTAATCACCTGAAGGCTCTCAAACTTCTTGTCCTGCTCGTTTTCGATGTAGCCCAGCAGGAAGACGAAGTCCTTCGACTCGCCCGGCTGCAGCGTCACCTCAATATAGTGCGAGGCAATGGGACTCCAACCGTGGGCATGACTGTTGCGGGGCTTACCCTCCATCACGGCATCGGGATTGCTGAACTCGTTATAGAGGCCCACGAACGTCTCGCGATCGGTATCATAGCCCTGTATCGCGGTGTTCACGTGGTAGAAGGCGTAGTGGTTGCGGCGCTCGCGGTATTCCGTCTTGTGGTAGATGGTCGAGCCTTCAATCTCCACTTCGCCGGTAGAGAAGTTACGCTGGAAGTTCTCCATGTCAGTGGCAGCATTCCACAGGCACCACTCCTCAAACGAGAAGAGCTTCAGCTGCTTCACTTCCTTCGACTGGTTAGTCAGGGTCAGCTTCTGCACCTCACACCATTTCTTCAGTGGGACGAAGAAGAGCACCGAGGCCTCTACCCCACCCTTGCGGCCAGTCATGCGGGTGTAGCTCATACCGTGACGACACTCATAGAAGTCGAGCGGCGTCTTGCAGGGTTTCCAGCCCGGGTTCCACACGGTGTCTCCATCCTTGATGTAGAAGTAGCGGCCGCCGTTGTCCATCGGCACATTGTTATAACGATAGCGGGTAATACGGCGGAACTTGGCATCCTTGTAGAAACTGTAGCCACCGGCAGTGTTAGAGATTAATGAGAAAAAGTCCTCGTTTCCCAAATAGTTAATCCAAGGCCAAGGGGTCTTGGGGTCGGTGATGACATATTCACGACGCTCGTCGTCAAAATGTCCGTAACGTTTCTGTTGTTCCATAGTTAATAAAGTTGTTTCTGTTTGCAAAAGTAAATCAAATTTATGGAACTACCAAATAAAATCGTTAAACTTTCATATTTTCGGCTGATATAGGCGACGGGAGTCAAGAAAAGTTGCTATCTTTGCAGGTAGTGTTTCTTAAAAACGGACAGTATGAAGAGAACGGTATTCACTATTCTGATGACATTAGTTGGTATGACTCTATTTGGACAGACGTATTCATCACTTTGGAAACAGGCGGAAGAGGCAGAGAAGAAAGACCTGCCGCGGACGCAGTACGACGTGTTGATGAAGATTGTCAACAAGGCCCAGAAGGAGGGCGAGTACGGACAACTGATGGCCGCCGAACTGGCTGGTAGTCGCGTGATGGGTACCATTGCCCCCGACTCGCTGCTGCCTGCCGTCGAACGGATGGAGCAGCGCTATCAGGCGGCTACCGACAAGGCGCTGGCCGCTGTCTATGCTACCGTACTGAAGAAGATATATACCGACAACCGTCAGTTGGAGAAGGATCCTAAAGACCTGACAGTGACGCTCGACGCGGAGACCTGCCAACGGTTGGCCGCCGTGAAGACTGCCGACTATAAGCCGTTGGTCACCATCGGTCGCGACAGCAAACTGTTCAATGATGACATGCTTAGCGTCGTGGGCTACGAACTGTGCGACTTCCGTCCCCTGCACGACCATTACCAGAAGGCAGGCAACCGCGTGGCAACGATGATGATGGCTTTAGAGACAGCCCGTAAGAATAGAATAGAGGGTAACGTGAAATACGACGAGGCACCCTATATCGATACGCTCGACTCGCTGATTACCCAATATGGCGACCTGCACGAAGCGGTCGAGATAGCCATCGAGCGCTATGAATACATGGACGAGCATACCGATGCCACCGCCGAACAGAAGTGGAACTATACGGAGGAGGCCATCAGGCGGTGGAGCAACTACCGCCGCACCAACGTCCTGCGCAATGCCCAGATGGACCTGACTACCCCTCAGTTCCGGGCTACGATGGAGCCCCAGGCAGGACTAGGACTGCCCGACAAGCCGCAGAAACTGAAAATCTGGGATGCACGGAACATCGACCAACTGACGATGCGCATCTATCGGGTGAAGGTCAACGGCACCAACCGGCTGGACCCCAGAACCGAGAAGGACTTCAAGAAACTGAAGTCGCTGATGACGGAACTGCCGGAGCTGCAGGTGACGCGCCACTACAGCGGACACAAGGCCTACGACCATTTCAAGGACACGATAGAGGTGCCCGGCCTGCCCGTCGGCGTCTATATGATAGAGTTGCAAAGCAATCCCGAGACCGAAGTATCGCGAAGCCTCTATTACGTCAGCAATGTCAGGGTGATGACGATTGCCCTGCCCGACAACAAACTGCGCTACGTCGTGGTCGATGGCACCGAGGGACAGCCCATCAGCGGAGCCACCATCGAACTGTCCGGCTACGTCAACGGACGCAGCGACCAGCTGATGGCCAAGCTGACGACGGACACCAAGGGTGAGGCCGTCTGGCAGTTCGGCAGTCGACGCCCCTCGTCTGTCTTTGCCTACACGAAGACTGATGACTTCTGCCACTCTTTCAACGTTTATAGCATCTTCAGCTACAACGACGACAACCGCCGGGTGGATCCTGTGCAGCTGCTCACCGACCGTGCCATCTACCGACCCGGTCAGACGGTACACGTGGCCGCCATCCACTACGAGGTGACTGACGGCTATGAGTATAAGGTATTGGCCAACAGCGAGCTGACCCTGATCATGCGCGATGCCAACTACAAGGAAGTGGCCCGGCAGACGCTGACTACAGATAAATATGGTACGTGCGCGGCGGAGTTTACGTTGCCGACAAGCGGACTGACCGGCAATTTCCAGATAGAGTGTCAGACCAGTAATTACAACAGTTGCTACTTCCGTATGGAGGAATACAAGCGGCCGACGTTCGAGGTGGAGTTCGACAAGGTGAATGAGGACTACAAGGACGGCGACACGATAGAAGTAAAGGCGACGGCCCGCTCCTATGCCGGAGTGCCCGTTCAGGATGCCGAGGTGCATTACAGGGTGATGCGTCGCCGTTCGTTCTGGTGGTGGAGCTATTCGGCCTACTGGAATCGCGGTGCTATAGGCAATTTCTCCAATGACGAGACAGTGGCTGAGGGCGATGCTATCACGGGTAGTGACGGTACTTTTACGGTGAAGATGCCGATGGTACTACCAAAGACCGACTTCCCGATGTTCTACGACTTCGTCTGTATGGCCGATGTGACCGACCAGGCTGGCGAGACTCATCAGGGACAGCTCTCGCTGCCGCTTGGCAACCGCAAGACGGCACTCACCTGCGAACTGCCTGAGCAGATACGTACGGACCAGATGCCGGAAGTAAAATTCCACCTGCGCAATGCCGCCGGCAACGACATCGACGACGAGGTACGCTACCGTATCGACAGCGGCAAGTGGCAGACGCAGAAGACGAACACCGCCTTCCAGCTGCCCAAGCTGAAGAGCGGGGAATACCAGTTGGAGGCAATCTGCAAGGAGGATACCATCAAGGAGAAGTTCATCATCTTCTCGCTCGACGATAAGCGACCCGTCACCGAGACCGACGACTGGTTCTATCAGTCGGACAACTTAAGCTTCCCGAACGATGGCAGTCCCGTCACCATTCAGGTGGGCTCATCGGCCAAGAACGTTCACCTGGTCTATAGCATTATTAGCGGTAACCGCATCATCGAGAGCGGTTCCGTGGAACGCTCCAACGAACTGCTGAACCGAAAGTTCACCTACAAGGAGGAATACGGCGACGGTCTGCTACTGAACTTCGCCTGGATAAAGCAGGGCCACTGCTACACCCACTCGACATTCTTAAAACGCCCGCTGCCCGACAAGGAGCTGAAGCTGCAATGGCAGACCTTCCGAGACCGGCTGACACCCGGACAGCAGGAGGAGTGGACGCTGACCGTCAAGCATCCTGACGGCACTCCCGCTGACGCCCAGCTGATGGCAACACTCTACGACAAGAGTCTCGACCAGATAACCCGTCATTCTTGGCAGTTTAAGCCTTGGCAGTCTCTGCCCCAACCCAATACCCAGTGGCGGTATGGCATGTGGTGGGCCCTCCTGCGGTTCAACGCTTCCCTCTACCAGAAGCGGTTGGAGGCTCCCTCACTTAACTTCAGCGCATTCGACGAATCGCTCTTCCCCCAACCTTGGATGAGCAACCGTTCAATGCGTCTCAGGGGAGCAGCAGTCTTGAAAGAGGTTGCAATGGCTACGCAAACAGCTGAAACGAAAGAGTTTGCGGGCATGGCTATGGCCTCTGCGGACGAGTCGTTGCAAGGTCGGATAGCCGGACTCGACATCGTCGAGAAAGCCGGGAGACTGGGTAGCGGATTACCGATGCAACCGGGGAACACCGGCGAAGAAGAGGAGGTGCCCGATGTAGCGTTGCGTGAGAACCTGCAGGAGACGGCGTTCTTCTATCCGCAGTTACAGACGGATGCCAACGGACTGGTGACGCTGAAGTTCACGCTGCCTGAGAGTCTGACCACGTGGCGCTTCTTGGGACTGGCCCACACAACCGACCTCTGCTACGGCAACCTTGAGGGCGAGGCCGTGGCCAAGAAGGACCTGATGGTGCAGCCCAACATGCCGCGCTTCCTGCGTGAAGGTGACAAAGCCACCATCTCGGCCCGCGTCATCAACACCAGCGAGGGCGACCTCAGCGGTACGGCCTACCTGACACTTACGAATCCTGAGACCGAAAAGACCGTCTATACGCAGAAGGCACCGTTCACGGTGAATGCCGGCGAGACCACCAGCGTTACGTTTAATGTGGATGAGACCTCTGAAATCTATGAAGCTAATGGGGGACTGCTCATTGCGAAGGTGATGGCCACGACCGACCAGTTCAGCGATGGTGAGCAGCACTACCTGCCCATCCTGCCCAACCGCGAACGGGTCACCGTCACCTATCCATATACCCAGAACAATCCGGGCACGAAAACCATTGACCTGACGCAGCTAGTCCCCACAAACGTGAAGGATGCCAAGCTAACATTTGAATATACCAACAATCCCGCCTGGCTGATGATTCAGGCATTGCCCGCCATCGGCCATCCCGACGACGACTGCGCTATCTGTCAGGGGGCTTCATTCTATGCCAACAGCATCGGTAAGTTCATCATCGACCAGATGCCGCAGGCCAAGACGGTGTTCGAGCAGTGGAAGCGTGAGCAGGGAAGCGAGACTTCCCTGCACAGCCAGTTAGAGAAGAACCAGGAACTGAAGGACCTCGTGCTCAACGAGACACCGTGGGTAGCCGATGCTGACCGTGAGACGGAACAGCGCCAGCGCCTGGCCGACTTCTTCGACGAAAACCTGATGCAGCAGCGTCTGCAGTCGGCCCTCGACAAACTCGAGAAACTGCAACGCGGTGACGGTTCATGGAGCTGGTGGCCCGAAATGCCCGGCTCTACCTACATGACCATTTCCGTGGCTGAGATGATGGTGCGCCAGAACGCGATGATGGGTGAGCAGGCTGAGACTAAGCAGATGCTCAAGGGTGCCATGAGCTTCCTCGGAAAAGAGATGGTGGAATTGGTGCAGGAGATGAAAAAGGATGAGAAGAAAGGCCACAAGCAGACCTTCCCCAGCTTCACCGCCCTACAGTGGCTCTACATCTGCAAACTCGACGGTCGCCAGCTGCCTGCCAATGTCAAGGAGGCCAACGACTACCTCATCCGTCTGCTGAAGAAAGAGACCAAGAACCAGACCATCTACGAGAAGGCGATGTCGGCCATCATCCTCGACTCCCCGACGTACATCAAGAGCCTGAAGGAGTACACCGTCTATAAGGAGGAGATGGGCCGCTATTACGATACCCCGCGTGCCGGCTACTCGTGGCGCGACTATCGTATCCCGACGCAGGTGGCAGCCATCGAGGCCATCCGGCGACTGACGCCCAACGACGAGCAGACCCTCGACGAGATGCGCCGCTGGCTGTTGCAGGAGAAGCGCACCCAGGCCTGGGACACGCCCATTAACTCAGTAGATGCCGTCTACGCCTTCATGAGCCCCATGAGTTCCATGAGCCCCATGGCCCCCACGACCCTAAAACTCGACGGCCAGCCCCTCGAAACACCGAAGGCCACCGCCGGTATCGGCTACGTGAAGACTGCCCTACCCTATCAGGGCGAGAAGACCTTCACCGCCGAGAAGACCAGCAAAGGCACTTCATGGGGTGCCGTCTACGCCCAGTTCATGCAGACCACGAGCGACATCAAGGACCAGGTCAGCGGCGTCAGCGTGAAGCGCGAGGTGCTGGGTACGGATAACGCAAAGGTCGGCGACCGCGTAACCGTCCGCCTGACCATCCAGAGCGAGCGCGACCTCGACTTCGTGCAGATTCAGGACAAGCGGGCTGCCTGCATGGAACCTATCAAGCAGCTCAGCGGCTACAACTGGCACTTAGGCTGCTACGTGTCACCTCGCGACAATGTGACGAACTATTACTTCGACCGTCTGCCTAAGGGCAAGCGCGTCATCGAAACAGAATACTTTATTGACCGTGCCGGACAGTACGAGACGGGCACCTGCACCATTCAGTGCGCCTATGCCTCGGAGTATCGCGGCACCACTCACTCACAAACCATCAAAGTAAGCAATGAAAAATAAACTGGCTATAACGGCACTTCTGGCACTGGCGGCAACAGCGGCACAAGCCCAGAAGTTGTCTATTACCCAAAAGACTGTTGACATGGGCCGCACAGGCTATGAGATACCTGTGACGGCTACCTTCGAACTGCGAAACAAGGGACTGCGCAAACTCGTCATTCAGGATGTCGTCCCCGACTGCAACTGCACGAAAGTGGAATTCCCGAAGGGCGAGATTGGCATCAACGAGAAGTTCAACATACGCATGACCTACGACGCAAGGATGCTGGGCCACTTCAACAAGCAGGCTGCCGTCATCTCGAACGCGACCAAGAATCCTGTCTATCTCACCATGACGGGCATCGTACTGGCCGATCTGATGGACTACAGCGGTTCCTACCCCTTCGACTTCAACAACCTGCTGAGCGATGTTAACGATCTGGAGTTCGATAACGTGAAGAAAGGCGAACAGCGCTCCTTCGAGATGCACGTCATGAACAACGGCACTACCCCCATGCAGCCCAACATTCTGCACCTGCCCCCCTACCTCAAGGCCGAGTCCTTCCCCCAGAAGTTGAAGCCAGGCCACAGCGGGAAGATTGTGTTCACGCTGAACTCTGACAAGATACACGACTACGGTCTGACGCAGACGTCCGTCTATCTGGCCCAGCAGTTGGGACAGAAGGTTAAGAGCGACATCGAGATTGGCGTCTCAGCCGTCCTGCTGCCGCCCGTCAAGCCCATAGCCAATGCTCCTAAGCTGGTACTGTCAGACACGACACTGGTACTACCCTTCGGCGGACGGGGCAAGCGGTCGGGCGACCTCACGCTGACCAACACCGGCCAGTCGCGCCTCGACATCACCTCGCTGCAGATGTTCACCCGTGGACTGAAGGTGACGCTCGGCAAGAGCCACCTGATGCCCGGCGAATCGACGAAACTCAAGATTACCGCCACTGCCAGCGAACTGAAGAAGGCCCGCTCTGTCCCCCGTGTACTGATGATTACCAACGATCCAGAGAGTGCTAAGGTTGTCATTACCATTAATATCCAATAACTCCCCATAAGAATGGAACATCCAGAGAACAATCCCGAATATGCCGGCCTGCAAGTCAACAGTGGCGTCGAGCAACAGTCGATTATCAATCCCTATCTGAAGCGCAACCGCATCCGTCGCCGTGAACTCTCCGTCGACGAGATGGTGGAGGGCATCCTGAAGGGCGATGTCACCATCCTCTCGCAGGCCGTGACACTCATCGAGAGTGTCAACCCCGACCATCAGACCAAGGCGCAGGAGGTCATCAACCGTTGCCTGCCCTATAGTGGCAAAAGCATCCGCGTTGGCATCAGCGGCGTTCCCGGCGCCGGCAAGTCCACCTCTATCGACGAGTTTGGCATCCATGTGCTGAAGGAGCATGGCGGCAAACTCGCCGTACTGGCCATCGACCCCAGTTCGGAACGCACTAAGGGCAGCATCCTCGGCGACAAGACACGCATGGAGAAACTGGCACAGCACCCTGCTTCGTTCATCCGTCCCAGCCCGTCGGCAGGTTCTCTTGGCGGTGTGGCCCGCAAGACCCGCGAGACCATTATCCTCTGTGAGGCAGCCGGCTTCGACAAGATTTTCGTTGAGACGGTGGGCGTGGGACAATCAGAGACAGCCTGCCACTCGATGGTCGATTTCTTCCTGCTCATCCAGGTGGCTGGTACGGGCGACGAGTTGCAGGGAATCAAGCGCGGCATTATGGAAATCTCCGACGGCATCGTCATCAATAAGTGCGACGGCGACAACGTCGATCGCTGTCAGATGGCGGCCACCAACTTTCGCAACGCCCTCCACTTCTTCCCCATGCCCGAGAGCGGCTGGCTGCCAAAGGTATTATGCTATAGCGGCTTCTACGGCACAGGCATCAAGGAGATTTGGGATATGATCTACGAGTACATTGACTTCGTCAAGGCCAACGGCTATTTCGACCACCGTCGCAACGAGCAGGCCAAGTACTGGATGTACGAAAGCATTAACGAGCACCTCAAGTCCTCATTCTATCATAATAAGATGATACAGGCACAGCTGGAGTTGGCTGAACAAACAGTTCTGGCCGGCCAGAAGACCAGTTTCATAGCTGCGCAAGATCTCCTCGACCTTTACTTTAAGAGCCTATGACCATCGAGATTGACAACGGTAGCGGTTTCTGTTTCGGTGTGACCACCGCCATCAAGAAAGCAGAGGAGGAACTGGAAAAGGGCACGACGCTCTATTGCCTCGGCGACATCGTCCATAATGGCATGGAGTGTGAGCGGCTGAAGCAGATGGGACTTATCACCATCGACCATACCGAGATGGAGCGCCTGCACAACGTCAAGGTGCTGCTCCGTGCCCACGGCGAACCGCCTGAGACCTACGAACTGGCCCGTCGAAACAACATCGAGATTATCGATGCCACCTGTCCCGTGGTTCTCCAGTTGCAGAAGCGCATCAAACTCCAGTATGAAGCCTCACCACTCACCACCCACCACTCACCGCTCACCACTCAGATAGTCATCTTCGGCAAGAAAGGCCATGCTGAGGTGTTAGGACTCGTTGGCCAAACTGATGGTCGTGCTGTCGTCATTGAGCAGTTCGACGAGGTCCGTCGGCTCGATTTCCAGCACGACATCTTCCTGTTCAGTCAGACCACGAAGTCGCTCGACGAGTTCCACCGCATCATCGAGTACATCCAGCAGCACATCTCACCCACGGCTACCTTCAAGAGCTTCGATACCATCTGCCGCTCTGTGGCCAACCGCATGCCCAACATCTCGCAATTCGCCGCGCGCCACGACCTCATCCTCTTCGTCTGCGGCCGTAAGAGCTCGAACGGCAAGGTGCTGTTCAACGAGTGCCGACGTGTCAATCCCAACACCCACCTCGTCGAAGGACCCGGCGAGATAGTACCCGACTGGCTCCACGACGTCGATACGGTCGGCATCTGTGGCGCCACCTCCACCCCCAAGTGGCTGATGGAGCAGTGCCGCGACGCCATCCTCGCTTTACACTGAGAGTTTTCTATTCTTATTTGGTAGCTTCCTCAAAGCGCTGCATGAGCCATTCGTTCTGCTCGGGAATGGTCATGTGGCTGTTGTCGAGCAACAGGGCATCGTCAGCCTGGCGCAGGGGGGAAACCTCACGGTGGGAGTCGATGTAGTCGCGCTCCTGAACGTTCTTCAGGATATCGTCGTAGTCGGCAGGCATACCCTTTTCCTTCAGTTCGTCGTAGCGACGCTGAGCACGCACCTCGGCTGAGGCAGTGACAAAAATTTTCAGTTCGGCGTTGGGGAAGACGACGGTGCCGATGTCACGACCATCCATGACGATGCCGCCCTCCTGCCCCATGCGCTGCTGCTGGGCAACGAGGGCCGTGCGGACAAACGGCAGGGCGGCGATAGGGCTGACGTGGTTCGACACTTCAAGCGAGCGTATCTCAAGCTCCACATTCTCACCGTTCAGGAAGGTAGTGGTCTTGCCGTCCACCAGCTTCTGCTCGATGATGATGTCCTTCAGGGCTTCCTCCAACTCATCGGTGAGGATGGTGCCGTCTTCACGGAACAGGTTATGGCGCAGGGCATAGAGAGTAACGGAGCGGTACATGGCTCCAGTGTCAACATAGATATAGCCCACACGGCGGGCAAGGTCTTTAGCCATCGTGCTCTTGCCGCACGAGGAATGGCCGTCGATAGCAATGGTAATCTTCTTCATAATGTGTAACTGATATTAAAGACTAACGAGGAGGCCGACACATGGTACTTGGCATAGGCCACTTGGAGTTTCAGCCGCTGCAGCAGCAGGCCACCGCCCAGACTGAGCCCTGCACCGTGGGCACTGTCACCGTCGTCAGTACTGATTTTCATTTCGGAGGCCCGCATGGCGTTATAGCCGACTGCCACATAGAACTGAGGCGACAGGATGAGGTCGGCACCGACAACGAGGTGCTTACCCAGTCCATACTCCCAGTCGTTGAGACGGACAAGACTGGCCGAAAGCCGTAGCGGGGAATTCAGCAGTCTCTTGGTGACACCCAACTGAACATCGAGGGGCAACCGTTCGAAATCGTCCTCGTAGGCCGACAACTGTCCGCCAAGATTACGGGCCACTGCCGACACCGACAAGTCACGTTCGGCGTCGTAGTAATTGAGGCCCAGATCGACGGCCGCTCCCACAGAGTTGTACTGTCCGATGTAGCTGGCCACGAACTTGGCCGTGATACCGCCGGCGAACTTCTCGCTCAGGGCATAGGCAAAAGAGCCGCCGACGGCGATATCCTTGGGCGAGAACTCGCCGGTCTGCTGCCCTGTAGCCGTGGTCTCCTTCATCGTTCCGTAGCTCATATACTGGCCGGTGACGCCCCAGGTACCTCGTTCGCCGGCAACGCGGAGAAAAGAGGCACTGGCCGTCGTCGAGCCTTTCATATAGGTCATCACGTTCAGGTTCAGCGTACGGTCGGTCACGTTGTTGATGAGTGCGGGATTGTGAAAGATGATCGAGGCGTCGTCATCAACCAGCGTCACGTTGTCCCCACCCAGGGCAGCCACATGGGCACTGACGGGCAACCGCAGGAAGTTATACACCGTCTGAGATTCCTGTGCCCCGATAGGAAGCACAGAAAGCACGAAAACAACGGCAAAAACGACTCTCTTCATCTAAATATCCTCAATTCGGCTGCAAAGATACAAAAAACTCTTAACTCTTGTCTCTTAACTCTTAACTTTTTCGTACCTTTGCACCACATTTTTTATTATATAACGGAGATGTTGCTCCTTTTATTATGGAAATAAAGAAAAGTGCGAAAGCAGACTTGGACGGCAAGAGGAGCCAGGGGTTCTTCCTCGGAGTGGTTCTGGTACTGGCCTTGCTGTTCGTGGCACTGGAGTACGACTGGTCTGCAAGCGGCGACGACTACGACCTCGACGCCTTGGAGAATATCGTCAAGGAGATTGACCTGGAAGCCCTCAAGGAAGAGGAGCGCATACCGCTCATCAAGGAACAGGTGGTGGAGCGCCCGCAGTCGGCTGACAAGCTGAACGTGGTCGACGAGAACCCCGAGGTGGAACTGAAGGACGAGATAGTCCCTCCTGAGAACGACGTGGAACTGAAGACCGTCGACGAGGTGGAGAACCCCGAGCAGCCCACGGCTGTCGATATGGACCTCAACCCGCTGAACTTCCGCGTGGTCGAGGAACTGCCGGAGTTCCCCGGCGGTGCCACGGAATTCATGAAATGGCTGACAAAGAACCTGCACTACCCCGCGACGGCCCAGCAGCGCAAGGTGCAGGGAAAAGTGCTGGCACAGTTCATCGTCAACACCGACGGCAGCATCAGCGACATAGAACTGCTGAACCACGTGGACCCCAGCATCGACCGCGAGGCACTGCGGGTACTGCGCATGATGCCTCGTTGGAAGGCTGGTCAGCAGGATGCCAAACCCTGCCGCACGCAGGTCTGCATCCCCATCGTCTTCAAGCTGTAATGTCGTCATAACGTAATAACGTAATATCGTAATAACGTAACAACGCAATGTATACCTCAAACGAAATCCTGGAGAAGGTCAACCAGTTTATTGACCAACTGCCGTACGACCGCCGTCCGGCATCGCTCTACGAGCCCATTGAATATGTCCTGTCGTTAGGCGGCAAGCGCATCCGTCCCGTACTGATGCTGCTGGCCTACAACCTCTACAAGGAAGACCCGGAACGTATCCTGATGCCGGCCGTGGGACTGGAGACGTACCATAACTACACCCTGCTCCACGACGACCTGATGGACAACGCCGACATGCGCCGGGGCCATGATACGGTACATAAGAAGTGGGATGCCAACAAGGCCATCCTCAGCGGCGACTCCATGCTGGTACTGGCCTACCAGCGTATGCAGCAGTGCGACAGCCGCCACTTGGAGGCTGTGCTCAACGTATTCACGGAGACGGCCTTGGAGATTGGCGAGGGACAGGAGTACGACATGACCTTCGAGACGCGCAACGACGTGACCGAGGAGGAATATATCGAGATGATTCGCCTGAAGACCAGTGTTCTGCTGGCCTGCGCCGTGAAGATAGGCGCCATCCTGGCTGATGCCTCCGAAGAGGACATCAAGAACCTGTATAAGTTCGGTGAACAGTTAGGACTGGCCTTCCAGTTGCAAGACGACCTGCTCGACGTCTATGGCGACCCCGCCGTCTTCGGCAAAGCTATTGGCGGCGACATCACCTCCAACAAGAAGACCTATATGCTCATCAACGCCGTCAACCGTGCCACCCCGGTACAGCGCGAGGAACTGATGCGCTGGATTGCAGCCGTCGATTTCAACCGCGAGGAAAAAGTGCAAGCCGTCACGGCTCTCTACGACCAGATAGGCATCCGCCAGCTCTGCGAAGAGAAAATCAACTTCTACTTCGACGAGTGCCGTAAGTACTTGGCCAAGGTCAGCGTCAGCGACGAGCGCAAACAGATGCTGCTCGACTACACGGACGAAATGATGAAACGGAAGAAGTGAGAAGTGAGAAGTGAAAAGTGAAAAGTGATGGAGTGGATTGACACACATTGCCACTTGGATGGTGAGGAATTCGACGACGACCGCGAAGCGGTGATGCAGCAGGCCCGTGAGGCTGGTGTCTGCAAGATATTCCTGCCCGCCATCGACCTGCCTACCTCCCAGCGCATCCTTCAACTCTGCTCCCAATACTCCGACTACCTATACCCCATGGTCGGCCTGCATCCCGAGGAAGTCCGCGCCGACTGGCACCAACAGCTCACCGCCATCAAGCACCTTCTCGCTTCACCCTTCACCCTTCACCCTTCACCAATCCTCGCCATCGGCGAAGTCGGCCTCGACTTCTACTGGAGCCGCGAGTTCGAACAGGAACAACTGGAGGCATTCGAGCAGCAGGTACGTTGGTCAGTAGAGACGCAGTTGCCCCTGATGATCCACTGCCGCAAGGCCCAGAACGAAATGGTGGCTATTATAAAAAGGTACGCGCGAGAACTTCCCGGCGGTGTCTTCCACTGTTTCACCGGTAATGCGCTGGAAGCGGAACAGCTGTTGCAGTTCGACCGCTTCGTCCTTGGCATCGGCGGTGTACTGACCTTCAAGAAGTCACACCTGCCCGAAGTGTTGCCCCAGGTAGTGCCCCTTGATCGCCTCGTGCTCGAGACCGATGCCCCCTACATGGCTCCGGTCCCTATGCGGGGCAAGCGCAACGAACCAGCCTTCACCCGCTACGTATTGGCCAAACTGGCTGAGAGCTACGGCGTCAGCGAGGAAGAGGTGGCTGCCAAGACCAACACCAACGTCGCCCGCGTCTTCCATCTAAATGATAAAGATTATTAATTTTTTCACCCTTCACTCTTCACTCTTCACTTTTTTTCTTACCTTTGCACCCGCTTAACTGAAGGAGAGGTGCTCGAGTGGTTGAAGAGGCACGCCTGGAAAGCGTGTAACCGGCAAAACCGGTTCGCAGGTTCGAATCCTGTTCTCTCCGCGAAAATGACTTAAAGGGAATCATTCAGGTTCCCTTTTTTCGTGCCTGATAATCAATACTAGAGTGCCTCGCCATCAGGATTGTCCTTATCGACCAGAAGTCCAATACAAGGCAGGCCCATAAAAATACTTTTGTTAATATTCGTTGCAAAAGTACGAAAAAACGAAGAATTATTTCTATCTTTGCCAAAGATTTAATATGTTTTGTGTTTATGTTTAGGCTGAGATGGCTGTGTGGGGGAATCTTGATGTTGTTGACACTGACGGTTGCAGCTCAGGATTTACGTACGCAAGTGGAACAACTGCGCACAGATATGTATCGGCTCTACGGTACTGACAGTCTGCAGCGTTTCATGGATACGACCAACAAACTGAAAAAAGTAGCCCAGGCAGCGGGCGACGAAAAAACTTTCTATAGGGCGTGGGCAAATCAAGCACTCTTCGTCTTCAGAAAGAAGAACCGCAAGGAGGGGCAGGCTATATTGGAACAAGTACGCAGCTATGCCGACGAGCGCGACAGTAAGTTTGGTCTGTATATTTCCATATCGGTGAACACCACGTTCCTGAGCCTCCTCAATATGAACGACGAGCTGGAGAAGGAGTATCAGAAGTGCATTGACTACGTACACCAATACTTTCCAGAGGAGAGTGCGGCGACAGACTATCTGGGACTGGCGCGACTGTACTACAACAATACTCAATTTGGGAAGGTGATGGACGTGGCGAAGAAGACGCTGAAAGAGCCGAATCTCAACGACACCCATCGACAGATAGCGCTTGCGTACATCTGTCTCGCCTATTCGATGATGCCCGAGAAGGAGATAGACCTGAAGACCTTCAACCAATACTACCAGGAGTTTAAGAAGTTCAGGGAGAAGACGGGGCGCGATACGGGAATGAACGATATCGTGGATTTTAACTACTACCAGCTGAACCACCAACCGCTCAAGGCCCTGGAAGCAGCTAAACACATGGCGATACCCTTGAACAGACTGCTCTATGTGGCGGAGGCCTACGAAAAGCTGGACAGCTTTAAACAGGCGTACTACACGATGAGGGCGTTTAGGAAGTTGACGGACTCGCTGAACTCCGCAGAAAGCAAGAAGCAGGCCACGGAGCACGCCTTGCAGCTGAACATTGAGAGGGCTGAGAACGAGGCCAAGGACCTGAGAATAGAAAACCAGATGCTGGAACTGGAACATATCAATGACGAACTGGAACAGAAGCGATTGGAGGAAGAGGCGCTGAACCTCAGCCTACAGAAGCGAGAAGCAGAACTGATCAATGCCGCCACAAAGCTGAGAAACGATAGTCTGGACCGACATAACAAGGATCTGAAAATCTCAGAATACAAGTCGAAGCTCGAAGCGCAACAGCAGAAGGAGCACGCCAAGAAACTGCGTTTGTTGTCGGCTGCCATTATCGGGTTGATTGTGGTGGGGTTCCTCATCCACTTTTTCTATCGTCGCCAGAAACACTTGAAGGAGATACAGACGGCCTATAACAAGCTGGAGGATGCCTACGGAAAACTGGAAGCCACCACCAAGGCCAAGGAACGGATAGACAGCGAGCTGCGCATTGCCCACAGCATACAGGAGGGCATGGTGCCACGCACGTTCCCAGCCTTCCCCGACCGCAACGACATCGACCTCTACGCATCCATGACACCCGCCAAGGAGGTCGGTGGCGACCTCTACGATTATTTCCTCCTGCCGCCCTCATTGCGCGACGGCGACGAACGCCTCTGCTTCTGCATCGGCGACGTGAGTGGAAAAGGCGTGCCCTCAGCGATGTTCATGTCGGTAGTGGTCAACCTGTTCCGCATCGTGGCCAAGGAAGGTAAGACGCCGGCACAGATAGCCACGAAAGTCAACGAAGCCGTGGCTGCCGACAACGAGAACTGCATGTTTGCCACCATGTTTATTGGCGAGATTGACCTGCGCACAGGCGTGATGGAATACTGCAACTGCGGCCACACCCCACCCGTGGTAGGAGGCCAGTTCCTCAGTATGCCCGAGACCAACGCCCCCATAGGTCTGTGGTCAGGCCTCGAGTTCAAAGGCCACACTGTAGAAGGCATGAAAGACAAGATGCTGCTGCTCTATACCGACGGTGTGACTGAGGCAGAGAATATGGACCAGAAGCAGACGGGCGATGACTGGCTGATAGATATTCTGAAAGAACATCCCATGGATAATGCCCGTGAGTTGATTGGCGATATTCTCAGGGAAGTGGCCACCCATGTGGGCGATGCCGAACCCAGCGACGATATTACACTCCTGTGTCTGAAGGTATAATGCCTACTTCTAATTACAATAATTGATACGTATTAGTCGGACATAGAGTTCGTACGTTACGGACTCCGAGTCCGCTCATTACGGACAAAGAGTCCGCACACGACGGACTAAAACTATTTCCTAATTCCCTTGGTAGTTTGCTCATTTATTTGTATCTTTGACTTGCGTCGAAGATACTCTCGCTCGGAAAAACTCAAAAAAATTTGGCTTTTCCCTCGCTTATTTGTATCTTTGCGCCATAATTGCAAATGAGTTATGACAGAACAGGAGATATTCAAGAAAGAGGCTGAGAACGGCTACATGGTATGTTTTGCAGAGCAATGCCCTTTAAAGGAGCAATGCCTTCGCTATTTGGTGGGGCGGCAGATGCCTGTCACCAAGAGTTCTTATCATTGTGTGAATCCTCGCTATCAGGATGTGGGAACAGAACGTTGTTCGCTTTTCCGCAGTTCAAAGAAGGTGAAGTTTGCGAAAGGCATGATACATATCTTCAATGCCGACATGCCTCGTCGCGTAGAGCCATTCGTGCGTCAAAGGCTCATCGGTAAGCATTGCCGCACCTATTATTATGAGTATCGCAACGGTACTCGCCTCATTTCTCCTGCCATCCAAGAGGAGGTGCGCAGTCTGTTCCGCGAGGCTGGTTGGAAGGAGGAAGTACACTTCGACGGCTATGTTGAGGATTATGAGTGGTAGAAATGTTCTTCGTGGGTGGCATCTGGATATGCCTCACCCACATCTTCTACGGCCTGCTGCTCTGCATCACCATCATCGGCATCCCTTGGGGCAAGATGCACTTCCGTTTGGCTAAGCTAGCCCTGTCACCATTCGGTATGGAAGTCGTATAGCCTTGATTTATTTCCCTTTCCTAAACTCCCTCGGGTTCATTCCCTTCATCCTGTTGAAGAAACGGGCGAAGGTGGTGACTTCAGCGAAATGGAGCTGGTCGGAAATTTGGGTGATACTCATTGAGGTCTGGCGCAACAGAAATGTGGCCTCCATCAGCAGCATTTGGTTGATGTAGTCGACGACGGTGCGGCCACCTGATACCTGACGGACAACACGCGAGAGGTAGGTGGTCGTGATGCAAAGGCAGTCGGCGTAGAAGCCGATGTCGTGATGCTCTTCAAAATGCTGGGGCAGCAGGCCGAGGAATCCGAGGAAGATTTCTTCGACGCGCTTGGGGAAGCGGTGCTCGCGGATGCTGTGCTGCTGGACGGTGGAAAGGTCGGTGAGGAAGAGGTTGTAGAGCATGCGCAGACTGTCGTTGGCCAGTGGAAGCCCCATCTGCTGATAGTGAATCATCATCTGCATCAGTTCGCGCAGACGGCGAAAATCGTCGGTTTTCAGCGGCAGTACGGGCGAGGTTAGTTCCACCACCGTGAAGTAGGCCGTGCGGATGGCGTCGCGCATGGTGGGTAGCGAGAGTGTGAAGTGTTCGTCGGCCAGCAGGCAGATGCCGCTGTAGTCGTTAGAAGACGAGAGGATGGTTATCTCGAAGCCGGGCGAATAGGTATAGAGGTCGCCCTCACGAAGCGTCAGTTCGCGATTATTATATAATATGGTAAGCCAGCCTCGCGTGATAATCGTATAGATATAGCAAGACAAGAAGCCGTGCGTCTCGTTCGCGCCGAATGACCACTCCGCGTTAGTCTCCAGACAGATAACGTTTCCATCCCACTCACCTTCGGGTACGGGCAGGTTTCTTATTTGCCATAATTCCTTCAAGCTGTACATAATCACAAAATTTGGGTACAAAAATACAATAAAAAAATGAATTTGTTCCGTTTTGGTCGGTTTTTGTTTCGTTTGGGCTTGCAATTCTATGAAAAAAACATCGTAACTTTGCAGCGTGATAGAAATCAAAACGCAAATAACATTATTATTCACTTAAAAACAAATCAGATTATGGACAAGCAGAAATCAATCGAAGCATTGCAGTTCTTCGTAACAGGCCTCTCAGAAGGCGCATTCGTACACAAGGTACAGGGACAGATTTTCAAGGCTCAGGGCTTCACGAAGCTGGGCGAGAAGTACATCGGCCACTACACGGAGGAGATGGAATGGGTGGAGAAGTTCATCGACCGCATCCTCGACCTGGGCGGCGAGGTAAAGGTGGAGAAGCACGAGGCTCGCGCACTGTGCTACGACCCCATCGAGTACATCAAGGAGGACCTGAAGATTCAGGAGCCAGGCGTGGAGCTGCTGCGCAAGTGCATGGGTTCGGTATGCGAGGACTATCTCACCTTCGACATCCTGAAGGCCTATCTGGCTGACGAGGAGGAGGATCTCTTCTGGAGTCAGGGCGCAGTCGAAATGATTGAGAAGATTGGCGCACAGAACTGGCTGATCATGCAGATGTAAGCTAATTGAAAATTGATAATTATGAAGGAGAAGGTATTACAGGCCATGCGTGAGTTCGGCGCTCCCGTGAACGCTGGCAAGATTGCGGAGATTACAGGTATCGACCGCAAGGAAGTTGACAAGGCTTTTGCCGAGTTGAAGAAGGAGGGTGCGATTGTGTCGCCCGTCCGCTGCAAGTGGCAGCCCGCTTGATTTTCTCTCATGGCATCGACAGGTGCATCCGCACCGCGACGCAAATTAATTTTTTCTTCACGGGGAGGGCCTCGGCTCTCCCTTTTCTAATCCTAAAACGAAAATACAATTATGACAAAGTTCAAATGCCCCTGCAAATACACCTACGATCCTGAAAAGGGCGACCCCAAGCAAAACATCCCTCCCGGCACTCCCTTTGAGGAACTTCCCGACACATGGCGCTGCCCCCGCTGCAAACGTAAGAAAGAGAAATTCGTACCAGTAGAAGAATAAATCAAGAAATATGGAAATCAAAGCAGTAAAATTCCGCAGAGACGGATTCTATACCCAGCCCTTCGTGTTCGGAGGCGAGGAAGGGAAAGAGAAATTTGATAAGAACATCCGCTATCGTGGCAGTCTGCAGAACTATCTGATTGATACAGGCAGCGAGGTGATACTGGTAGATACCGGCCTGCCCGCAGGCTTTCCCGAGGAAGTGCCAAACGAAGATTCACTCATCTACACCGGCAAGGACATCAGCAGCTATATGGATGCCTTCAAGGCCCTCGGCTACAAGCCTGAGCAGGTGACGAAGATTCTGGTTACCCACAAGCATGCTGACCACACCGGCGAACTGAAAAGCTTCCCCAACGCAAAGATCTATGTGAATCAGGAGGAGATGGACGCTACAGAGCTTCAGGGACTCACGAACCTCGTTCCTGTCAGCTATACCGACGGCGCCTACTACAATTTCCCTGAAAGCCAAAAGATAGCCGACGGTATCTACTTCATCAAGGCCAAAGGGCACACCAAGGGCAACAGCATCATTGTGGTGGAGATGGACGGCCTGTTCTACATGATTCACGGCGACATCACCTACGTGGACGAAGCACTCTACGAGGACAAGCTGTCTATCGTTTTTGACGACCTACCTGCTGCCCGTGAGACCCTTAACCGCGTGCGTGAGTTCATCCGCAACCACCCCACCGTCTATTGCGGCACTCACACCCCGCAGGGCTATGAGAATCTGGAGGCCAAGCGCGTGATGGATCTGGATAATCCCATGCCTACCATTTTGGCCGAAGTGGATTTCTCCAAGCAGGAAGCATCAGGCAAATACGTCTGCTCCATCTGCGGCTATGTCTATGATCCAGCAGAGCACGATGGTGTTGCCTTTGAAGATCTGCCCGACGATTGGCGTTGTCCCCGTTGCAAGCAGCCGAAGTCGAAGTTTAATCCAGCGTAGGACATCGGAAATCCCAATAATCATTAAATCCCAAGGTAAAACAATCATGCTTTGGGATATTTTTCGTATATTTGCCGAACAAAACCGCAAACAAATACGATTATGAAGATTTTGATTTTACAAGGCTCTCCGAGAGCAAATGGTAACACCGCTTGGATGGCGGAAGAGTTCAAAAACGCTGCTGAGGCAGCAGGTCATGAAGTGACATTAGTGAATGTGTGGCGCAAGAAAATTGCAGGCTGTCTGGCTTGCGAGTATTGTCACAATAAAGGCAATGGCGCCTGCATCCAAAAAGACGATATGCAGGAACTCTATCCGCTGATGAACGAGGCCGAAGTGCTGGTGCTGGCTGCGCCCATCTACTACTTCACCCTCTGCGCCCAGATTCAGGCTCCCATCCAGCGCATGTACTGCGTGAACAAGCCCGCCAACGTGAAGAAGATGGCACTGCTGATGTCATCCTATTCGCCCAATGTCTATGACGGAGCCACCGCCGAGTTCCGCGACATCTGCAACTACTGGCAGGTCGAGGACATGGGCTTTGTCTCTGCCAAGATTGACGAGCAGAAGACCGAGGAGACCAAACAGAAGGTGATAGCATTGGCAGGGAAAATATAAGCTGATTCCCGGCATCACCGAGGCCATCGTCGCCAATCCCGCCGGGGCGCAACCCACCAAACGTGGCATAAACGGTAAGAAATGCATTGTAGAATGAAGAGATTATTATTAATGATGATGTTGTGCTGTGCCACAGTGATGGCTACGGCTGAGAACTATCCTTATCGTTCGGACTATCTATGGCTGACGGTGCCCGATCATGCCGACTGGCTGTATAAAGTGGGGGAGAAGGCAAAGGTGGAAGTGACGTTTTGTTTTTATGGTATGCCGCAGGATGTGGAAGTGAGTTACGAGATTGGGCCGGATATAATGCCGGCAACGTCGTCTGGTAAGGTCAGGCTGAAGAACGGCCGTGCCACCATTGACATGGGGACGATGAAGAAGCCTGGATTCCTCGATCTGAGACTCACGGCTCAGAAGGACGGCAACAAGTACCAGCACCACGTGAAGGTAGGCTTCTCGCCAGAGCAGTTGAAGCCCTATACCAAGAACCCTGCCGATTTCGATGCCTTCTGGAAGACAAATCTCGACGAGGCCCGCCAGACGCCCTTGCATGTGGATTGTAAAAAGGTGGATGATTATTGCACTGACGAGACGGACATGTATCTGCTGAAGATAAAGTACGACCAGCGCCACAGCATCTATGGCTATCTGTCGAAACCGAAGGAGGAAGGGAAATACCCCGTGGTCCTCTGTCCTCCAGGCGCTGGCATCAAGACCATCAAAGAACCCATGCGGAATATCTATTATGCCAAGAACGGTTTTATCCGTTTGGAGATGGAGATTCATGGACTGAATCCTGAGATGACCGCCGAGCAATTCCAGGAGATTACCACAGCCTTTGACTATGAGAACGGCTATCTGACGAATGGGCTCGACAACCGTTACAACTACTATATGAAGCACGTCTACGTGGCCTGTGTGCGTGCCATCGACTATCTCTGCTCACTGCCCGACTGGGATGGCGAGAATGTCTTTGTGCAGGGAGGCAGTCAGGGAGGAGCTTTGTCACTTATCACTGCCGCTCTCGACCCTCGCGTGACGGCCTGTGTGGCCAATCATCCGGCGCTCTCCGATATGGCGGGCTATCTCGACAACCGCGCGGGTGGCTATCCGCACTTCAATCACCTGAAGGACATGCTCACACCCCAGAAGGTAGAAACAATGGCTTATTTCGATGTGGTGAACTTCGCTCGTCGCATCACCTGCCCCGTCTACCTCACTTGGGGCTATAACGATAATGTCTGTCCTCCTACAACAAGCTATATCGTATGGAACCTGATTACGGCGCCTAAGGAGAGTCTGATTACCCCAGTAAATGAGCATTGGACAACAACGGAAACCAATTACAGTCAGATGTTATGGCTTAAGGGAAATATGAAGAAATGAAAAAGTTGCAAGCATTATTATTTCTGGCTTTGGCCACGACGCTATCCATAATGGCAGATGATAGGTTGTCGATGTTGCCGTGTCCCATCCTTGGTGGTGAGTTGAGTAATTCTGCTGCTACGTCGGTGGAGGACATCGACGAGGTAATGCCACGGATGCGGTCGTTGGGGCTGAACACGGTGCTCGTGCCAGCATACTGGGAGTTGATGGAGCCTGTGGAGGGTAAATTCGACTTCAAGCTCATTGACCGCACCATTGACGTGGCGCGACGGGAGCAGTTGCACGTCGTATTCCTTTGGTTCGGCGCGTGGAAGAATTCCATGTCGTGCTATACGCCTGGGTGGTTCAAACAGGATACGAAGCGGTTTCCTCGGGCGATGACTGCCGAGGGGAAACAGATGGAGATAGCATCGTGTTTCAGCGACAATGTGCTGCAGGCCGACCTCAAAGCCTTCTCGGCACTCATGCAGCATATCCGCGAGAAAGACCCACAGCGCGAGGTAGTCATCATGATGCAGATAGAAAACGAAATCGGTATGCTGGAGTCGGCACGCGACCATTCGCCATTGGCTGAGAAGGCATATAAAAAGGAGCGCTGGGCAGAGCGATACGGTACGGATGAGTATGCCGACGAGAAATTTATGGCACTGAGCTATGCCCGTTATGTGGAGCATCTGGCCAAGGCTGCCCGTGATATCCACGACATGCCGCTCTACGTGAATGCCGCGATGAATAGTCGTGGACGCCGTCCTGGCGAATACCCGTCGGCAGGACCGTTGGCACATCTCATCGACTTCTGGCATGAGGGGGCTCCGAGTATCGACCTGCTCGCCCCCGACATCTACGACACGGGCTTCAAGTCGTGGTGTGCGCAGTATGCGATGCCTTTGAGGCCTCAGGAAAGGCTACGGGTAGGCGCATCAGCGGGAATTGGCGGCAAGGTGAAGAATCGTCTTTTTATCCCTGAGAGCCGTTGCTGCGAGAATAGTGGTGTACGTGCTCTCTATGCCTTCGGCGAGCATCAGGCCATTGGCTTCTCGCCCTTCGCCATCGACCAGGCCAGCGAGAAAGAGACAGAATCCGTGACAAAAGCCTACGGACTCATAAAACAGTTGGCTGCAGCAAATTCTTCACTCTTCACTTTTCACTCTTCACTTAAAACTTGGGGTTTACTCTTCGACCAAGAAGACAATGAGCGCATCATTGATGACAACGGCGTGATAATGACCTGCCGCCATTACTTCACCCTACCCTGGGATCCCCGTGCCACTGATGGCAGTACGTGGCCTGAGGGCGGTGCCATGCTTATCCGTCTTGGCAAGTTTGACTACCTGTTGGCAGGCAGTGGTGTGGTCATCGACTTCAAGACTCCATCTGAGAAGCAACAAGAACAGCAAAAGACATTAGGTGAGGACGGTTTTGCAGAGGCGGCAGCAAATTCTTCACTTTTCACTCTTCACTCTTCACTTTTTACAGGCAAGCGTCTCGGCCTTCTTTCTGTCGATGAAGTCGAAATGTACTCTACTGGCACAATACAGTACCTCCGTCGTCACAATGGTGACCAGACTCACCAAGGCCGCCACGCCCGCATCGGCGTCGGCGAGTGGAAACTGCTGCACATCCTTCTTTATGAATATTAAATAAATGAAGAAATCGTTTTTTATGCGGATGGTGGTTACGATGCTATTCGTAGTAATGAACAGTTTGACTCTACCCCTATCTGCACAGAGTATCTTGCAGCGAGTTGACAGCATGCTGACCCGGAAATACCTCATCGGCGACATCGACACGGCCTACATCGTGCGGCCACACACCAAGTGGACCATCACGGCGAGGATGAATGTGTCGGGGGCAAAGATTGAGGCCGAGGGTATAGATGATGGCCGGCATTTCAAGTCGGAGATGGAAGCCAACAGGAAGGCGACGCTCAGCGTGGCCGTCAGTTACCTCGGTATCTCGCTCAGCGCCGCGCTCAATCCCGCCAAGATGATGGGCAAGTACCACGACTTTGAACTGAACTTCAATAGCTACGGCAGACGCTTCGGCTTCGACATCATCTATCAGGATGCCAAGAACTTCACAGGCTGGCACGACCATCAGGGCATGGAGCGTATCGAATTGCCCGACGGTATGCTTTCGGTGAAGACCCTGAACATGAATGCCTATTACGTCTTCAACAGCCGCCGTTTCTCCTATCCCGCCGCCTTCTCGCAGAGCTACTTCCAGCGCCGCTCTGCCGGCAGCTTCCTGTTGGCAGCGTCGGGCATGGGCCAACACGCCACACTCGACTGGCAAGAGGCGATGCAGCTGAAGATGACAAACATCGGCCTTGGGGCTGGATACGGCTATAACTACGTACCGGGAAAGGGATGGCTGCTGCATATCTCCGCCCTCCCAACGTTCATTGCTTACAGTAAAACTTCGATGTCTTTCGGTGACACCAACATCCCCTTGCGCTACCACTTCCCAGAGGTCATCATTACTGGACGTGGCTCCATTGTCCGTCAGTGGAGCAATAAATTCGTCGGCATGTCGATGGTGTTCAACTTCACCAACATCGGCAATGAGGAAAGCCTCGCCATACATAACACAAAATGGCGCATCCGTACATTCTTCGGCCTAAGGTTGTAGGCATTACCCCATGGAAGGAACGGGAAATGACAATTCCCAATCCACCATTGCTGGCTGTCTGGGGTGAGAACGACCCTTCGTGCCCAATGCCGAGATTCATTTCGTTCCCAGCGGCCATTTCGCATTAGAGAGCCATCATACAGAGATTGCCCGCCTGATGCACGAGTTTCTTGGCAGAGTTTTGAAGTGATTATATGCGCTCGACAATTGGGGCGACAAATAGTTACTCCCTCTTTGGCTGAAGGCTCTGGCGGTAGTCGCTGGGCGACTGGCCGAGGTGCTTGGAGCAGTAGCGGCTGAAATGGGAGAGCGATGAGAAATCCATCAGTTCGGCTATCTGGGTGAGCGACAGACGCTCGTCGCCCAGATAGTTTTTCAGTATGGGTACGGTGTGGCGGTGGATGTACGAGCTGACGCTGTGGCCTGTCACGCGCTTAATGGTGGCAGAAAGGTATTTGGGTGACACATTCAGCCGCTCTGCATAGTAGCTCACATCGCGCTCTGTTCGGCTGATGCCAGTAGCAAGCAGAGCCATCAGTTGTTTTACGATGTAGGCTGTGCGGTCGGTATGCGTATCGGTGGCGTCGCGCTGGGCGTGCGGCTCGAAGATGTCGTACATCATCGTCAGGCAGAGACTGCCCATCAGTTCGCGATAG
>CALDLA010000100.1 GCA_937898415.1 uncultured Prevotellaceae bacterium
GACAAATCACCAAATCGGGATTCAGCACCTCAAATCCAGTCAGATACTTGCCTATATCACCGGCTTTAAACTCGGTAGAATTCTCGACAGTAATAGAGACTTTCTCGTTCTCGAATTCTTCCACAACTTGCTTGAACCTTACTTGCTTCAGGTTCAAGATAATGTTGGTAACATCCTCCTTAACACCAGGTACTGATGAGAACTCGTGCTCAACACCAGAAATGCGGATGGTGTTGATGGCATAGCCCTCGAGCGATGAAAGAAGAATGCGGCGGAGAGCATTGCCCACGGTTACACCGAAGCCTGGCTCCAACGGACGAAATTCGAACTTGCCGAACTTGTCGTTGGCCTCCAACATTACGACTTTATCAGGTTTTTGAAATGCTAATATCGCCATTAATTTAATGATTTTTAGTTTTTAGAGTACAACTCAACGATGGACTGTTCCTTAATGTTCTCGGGAATGTCGGCACGCTCCGGCAGGTGCAGGAACTTACCGCCCTTAGCGTTCTCGTCCCACTCAATCCAAGGATACTTGCTGTGGTTGAAACCAGCCAGAGCAGCCTCGATGACCTCAAGAGACTTAGACTTCTCACGAACGGAAACAATCATGCCAGGCTTCACCTGGAAAGAAGGAATGTTCACTACCTTGCCATCAACAGTAATGTGCTTGTGACCGACGAGCTGACGGGCAGCAGCGCGGGTGGGAGCAATACCAAGACGGAACACCACATTGTCGAGTCGGCTCTCCAGAAGCTGGAGGAGCACCTCACCAGTGATACCGTCGGCCTTAGCAGCCTTCTCAAACATATTACGGAACTGGCGCTCAAGTACGCCATAGGTGTACTTGGCCTTCTGCTTCTCTGCCAGCATGACAGCATACTCCGACTGCTTGCGGCGGCGGTTATTGCCATGCTGTCCCGGGGGGAAGTTCCTGCGGGACAAAACTTTGTCGGCGCCGAAGATGGGTTCACCAAAACGGCGTGCAATTTTAGATTTCGGTCCAATATATCTTGCCATAATTCAAAAATAAAATTCGTTAGTACGTTTTATCGTTATCACGTTAAATCGCCGGAATTATACACGACGACGCTTCGGGGGACGGCAGCCATTGTGCGGCAGCGGCGTAACGTCGATGATTTCCATGACCTCGATGCCTGCACCATGTACGGCACGGATGGCCGACTCACGACCGTTACCAGGACCCTTCACATAGGCCTTTACCTTGCGCAGACCCAGGTCGAAAGCAACCTTAGCGCAATCCTCGGCTGCCATCTGGGCAGCATACGGAGTGTTCTTCTTAGAGCCACGGAAGCCCATCTTACCTGCTGACGACCAAGAGATCACCTGACCCTCGTCGTTAGCCAGCGACACGATAATATTATTGAAAGAACTGTGTACGTGGAGCTGGCCGATGGCGTTCACTCTCACGTTTCTTTTCTTTGAAGTGACTGTTTTCTTTGCCATAATTCTTAATCTTCTTAAACGTTTAACTTAGAATTACTTCGTAGCCTTCTTCTTGTTAGCAACAGTCTTCTTCTTTCCCTTACGGGTACGAGCATTGTTCTTGGTGCTCTGACCGCGAACAGGAAGACCATTACGATGACGGACTCCACGATAGCAACCAATATCCATCAGTCGCTTGATATTCAACTGGATCTCACTACGGAGATCACCTTCTACTTTGAATTCAGCGCCGATGATTTCACGGATTTTGGCTGCCTGATCGTCACTCCACTCGCTGACCTTCAGGTCACGGCTGACACCTGCCTTATCCAATATCTTTGCTGAACTACTTCGACCAATACCATAGATATAGGTCAATGCGATTTCGCCACGCTTATTCTGGGGCAAATCTACTCCAACAATTCTTATTGCCATTGTTAATTAAAATGTGAAAAAATAAGTGTTTAAATTACGTAATTTGCTAAAAAGCATGCAAAGGTACGAAGATTTTCTCAAACCTCCGCACTCCTTTATGCTTATTTAACATTTTAACCCTGACGCATCTTGTACTTGGGGTTCTTCTTGTTGATAACGAACAGGCGACCCTTGCGACGTACGATCTTGCAGTCCGGGGTGCGCTTCTTCAACGATGCTCTTGTCTTCATATCTTTCTAAATGTTTATTTGTATCTGAATACAATTCTACCTTTTGTCAAGTCGTAAGGACTCATCTCCACCTTCACCTTGTCGCCGGGAAGGATACGGATGTAGTGCATACGCATCTTACCCGAGATATGGGCAATAATCTGCACTCCATTTTCAAGTTCTACGCGGAACATAGCATTCGAGAGGCTCTCGAGGATGGTTCCGTCCTGCTCAATAGCGGATTGTTTTGCCATACGTTATTAATATAATACTCCTTCTACTTTCTCAGCTTCCTCAAACGAAGATAAAATCTCGGCCTTTCCCTTACGGATACAGATGGTGTGCTCAAAGTGCGCAGCCGGTTGGCCGTCACGCGTACGGACACTCCACTTGTCTTGGTCGAGCCATACATCCCGCTTCCCCATCGTAATCATCGGCTCAATAGCAATGCACATACTGGCTTTCAGCATGACACCGTTGCCACGGCGGCCGTAGTTGGGAACGGGCGGGTCTTCATGCATCTCGCGACCAATACCGTGACCGGTCAGTTCGCGGACGATGCCGTACTTCTGTGCTTCGCAGTAGTCCTGCACAGCAGCACTGATGTCACCGAGGTGACGTCCGGCCTGGGCAGCCTCTATACCGAGATAGAGTGACTCCTTAGTAGTCTTCAAGAGGCGCTTGACCTCCTCCGACACCTCACCCACGCAGAACGTGTAGGCAGAGTCACCATTAAACCCGTTGAGAAGCGTACCGCAGTCTACGGATATGATGTCGCCCTCTTTGAGTACCGTCTTGTCGCTAGGCACACCGTGAACGACGACATCGTTTACCGAAGTACAGATACTGGCGGGAAACGGCCCTCCATATGGATTGGGGAACCCCTTGAAAGTTGGGACGGCACCGTGGTCACGGATGAACTCGTCGGCAATCTTATCCAACTGGAGGGTCGTTACACCAGGCTTGATATGCTTTGCCAATTCGCCAAGGGTCTTACCAACGAGTTGGTTTGCCTGGCTCATCAGCTCAATTTCATCTTCAGTCTTCAGGAATATCTTCATAGAAGATTAGTAGGCAGCCATTCCACGACCATGGATGCGGCCTGAGCTGAGCAGACCGTCATAGTGACGCATTAACAGGTGACTCTCTATCTGAGCCAGTGTGTCGAGCACCACACCCACGAGAATCAGCAGCGACGTACCGCCAAAGAACTGTGAGAAGGCATCCTGCACATTCAGCAGACTTGCGAAAGCCGGCATGACGGCAATGAAAGCGATGAACAATGAACCAGGCAGCGTGATACGCGACATCACCGTATCGATGAAATCAGCAGTATCCTTTCCAGGCTTCACACCGGGAATGAAACCGTTGTTGCGCTTCATGTCCTCAGCCATCTGTGTAGGATTCAGCGTGATAGCAGTATAGAAATATGTGAACGCGATAATCAGCAGGGCGAAGATGACGTTATACGTCCAGCTGTGATGGTCGAGCATAGAGCGCACGAACCAGCTTGCGTTCTCAGGAGCAGAATACTGAACGATAGCCAGAGGGATGAACATCAGTGCCTGAGCAAAGATGATAGGCATCACGTTGGCAGCGAACAGCTTCAGAGGAATATACTGGCGGGCACCACCATAGGTCTTATTGCCCACAACACGCTTTGCATACTGTACGGGAATCTTGCGAACGCCCTGTACCAGAACGATAGATGCACAAACAACGGCATAGAGGATAATGATTTCAACGATGAACATGACCAGACCACCACCGGTAATGGCGGTGAAGCGCGAACTGACCTCCTGAATGAAAGCCTGAGGCAGACGGGCAATGATACCAATCATAATAATCATCGAGATACCGTTTCCTATACCCTTATCGGTAATGCGCTCACCGAGCCAGAGGATGAACATACTACCTGCAGCCAGAATGATGGTGGCGGGAATCATGAACACAGGCCAGCTGATGCCAGAGGCCAGTGCAGCACCCGACTGCATCTTCAGGTTAATGAGGTAGCTCGGTGCCTGAAACAGCAGGATAGCTACTGTCAAGTACCGAGTGTACATGCTAATCTTCTTGCGGCCGCTCTCGCCCTCACGCTGCATCTTCTGGAAATAAGGCACAGCAACAGCGAGGAGCTGCATTACGATGGAAGCCGAGATGTAAGGCATGATTCCAAGTGCGAAAATCGACGCATTGGAGAATGCACCACCGGAGAACATATCCAGCAGCGACATCAGGCCGCCAGCAGTCTGTGACTGCAGCTTTTCAAGCATCTGCGGATTGATACCAGGAAGCACCACGAATGAGCCAAAACGGTAGATGGCTACAAACAGGATCGTAATGAGGAGGCGCTGACGCAGGTCCTCAATCTTCCAAATGTTCTTCAGTGTCTCTATAAACTTCTTCATCTTAGCTTAGATTATTGTTGCGTTACCACCTACTGCCTTGATAGCTTCCTCGGCAGTCTTTGAGAATGCGTTGGCTTCTACATCAACCTTGGCCTTCAGCTCACCGTTGCCGAGAATCTTCACCAACTCCTTACCGTTGGTCAGACCAGCGGCAATGAGTTCCTGGATTCCAATCTTGGTGAGGTTCTTCTCTTCAGCAAGCTTCTGGAGCGTCGACAGGTTAACTGCGAAGTACTCCTTGTGGTTGATATTCTTGAAGCCAGACTTCGGCACACGGCGCTGGAGCGGCATCTGACCACCCTCAAAACCAATCTTTCTCTTATAGCCAGAGCGAGCCTTGGCACCCTTGTGACCACGGGTTGAAGTACCACCCAGACCCGAACCGGGTCCGCGGCCGATACGACGACGTGAATGGGTAGAGCCTGCTGCAGGTTTCAAATTATTCAGTTTCATAATCGAATCTCCTTAATTAATGTTTGTTATTACTCAACGACGGTCACCAAGTGATGAACCTTACGTATCATACCGCGGATAGAAGGATTGTCCTCAACTTCGACAACCTGCGAAATCTTGCGCAGGCCGAGGGCCGCGAGCGTGCGCTTCTGGTCAACCGGAAAACCGATCTTACTCTTAATCTGCTTAATCTTAATTGTTGCCATAATCTACGTCTCCTTTATCCATTGAATACTTTGTCCATACTGATACCACGGGTACCTGCAACAGTGTAGGCATCGCGCATCTGGCTCAGGGCCACGATGGTAGCCTTCACCAGGTTGTGGGGGTTCGACGAACCCTTAGACTTAGCCAGCACGTCCTTGATGCCGACGCTCTCCAGTACGGCGCGCATAGCACCACCGGCCACCAGACCGGTACCGGCAGCTGCCGGCTTCAGGAACACCTGAGCACCACCGAAGCGAGCTTCCATCTCATGGGGGATGGTGCCCTTCAGCACGGGAACCTTTACCAGATTCTTCTTGGCAGCCTCGACACCCTTGGCGATGGCGGCGGTAACTTCGCCGGCCTTACCCAGTCCCCAGCCGATGATGCCGTTGCCGTCACCGACAACCACAATAGCTGCGAATGTAAAGGTGCGACCACCCTTGGTTACCTTCGTTACACGGTTGATGGCAACCAGTCTGTCTTTCAACTCTACGTCACTATTTACTTTTACGTTCTTCATTGCCATAATCGTTTAGAAATTAAGTCCACCTTTACGAGCTGCGTCGGCGAGCGACTTCACACGGCCGTGGTACAGATAGCCGTTACGGTCGAAGACCACAGCCTTCACACCGGCCTCCTGTGCCTTCTTGGCAACGAGTTCACCGACCCTGGCAGCCTGCTCAATCTTCGGCATGGTCTCCAGACCAAGTGAAGAGGCAGATGCGAGTGTTTTACCTTCCAAGTCATTAATCACCTGAGCATAAATCTGCTTGTTGGAGCGGAAGACGCTCAGACGGGGACGCTCGGCAGTGCCGAATACGCTCTTGCGAATTCTGTATTTAATCTTAATTCGTCTTTCTACTTTCTTTGTTGTCATAATCTTGAATTCTTAATTCTTAATTCTTAATTCTTAATTACTTTGCAGATGCCGACTTACCCGACTTACGACGGATAACCTCACCCTTGAACAAAATACCCTTTCCTTTGTAAGGCTCAGGCATGCGGAAAGAACGAATCTTGGCACAGATCATGCCAAGGAGCTGCTTGTCGCACGACTCCAGGATAATCTGCGGGTTCTGGTTACGCTCCGACTTGGTCTCCACCTTAACCTCCTGAGGAAGCTGGATGAAGATGGGGTGCGTATAACCGAGTGCGAACTCGATGAGGTTGCCCTGATTGCTCACGCGATAACCTACACCGACGAGTTCCATCTCCTTCTTGTAGCCTTCGCTGACGCCGACTACCATATTGTTGACAAGCGCACGGTACAGGCCGTGGAAAGCCTGCTTCTGCTTGATGTTCACAGCGCTGTTCTCGTCAATCTCAAATGTCACATGACCGTCCTCAATCTTAACCTTGATAGAGGGGTCTACCTTCTGCGAGAGTTCACCCTTGGGACCCTTGACGGTAACGATGCCGTCCTTGTCCTGAGCAACCGTAACGCCTGCGGGGATACTAATTGGCAATTTACCTATTCTTGACATATTCAGTTCCTCCAATTAATATACATAGCAAAGCACCTCACCACCGATCTTCAGCTGTGCGGCCTCTTTGTCTGTCATTACACCTTGGGACGTGGATAAGATAGCGATACCCAGTCCGTTAATTACTCGCGGCATGTCCTTGTAGCCGGTGTACTTACGCAAACCGGGTGTGGACACTCTCTTCAAGAACTTAATGGCGTTCTCTTTGGTGGCAGGGTCATACTTCAAAGCCACTTTGATAGTACCCTGAGGGCCATCCTCGATGAACTTGTAGTTCAGGATGTAGCCCTTCTCGAAGAGGATCTTTGTGATTTCCTTCTTCAAGTTAGACGCAGGAACCTCCACCACACGGTGATGTGCCATGATGGCGTTTCTGAGTCTGGTCAGATAATCTGCTATTGGATCTGTCATAAAAATGATTTTTAATTAATCGGGACTCCCCCGACAATATTAAACAATATAGAAAACTCTTTCTTCTGTTTACCAGCTGGCCTTCTTCACTCCCGGAATCAGACCGCTTGATGCCATCTCACGGAACTGGATACGAGAGAGACCGAACTGGCGCATATAACCCTTGGGACGACCCGTGATCTTGCAACGGTTATGCAGACGGATGGGGTTGGCGTTGCGGGGAATGCCCTGCAGTTTGCGGGCAGCCTCATAGGCAGCCATAGCGCCCTCTTCCGTCTCTACGTCAGCGGTAGCGATAATTTTCTTCAGGGCAGCACGCTTCTCAGCATAGCGGGCTACGAGCTTTGCGCGCTTCACCTCGCGGGCTTTCATTGATTCTTTTGCCATGTCTCTTAGTCTTTATTGTTCTTGAAAGGAAGACCGAAAGCCTTGAGCAGAGCGAAACCCTCCTCGTCGGTCTGAGCCGAAGTCACGAAGGTGATGTTCATACCCTGGATGCGGTCAACTGAATCGATATTGATCTCGGGGAAAATAATCTGCTCCTGGATACCCAGTGTGTAATTACCACGGCCGTCGAACTTAGTCTCGATACCCTTGAAGTCGCGGATACGGGGCAGCGCGATGCGGACGAGGCGCTCCAGGAACTCATACATACGCTCACGGCGCAGTGTCACCATCACGCCGATGGGCATCTTCTTACGGACCTTGAAGTTGGCGATGTCCTTCTTCGAGTAGGTAGCCACGGCCTTCTGACCGCAGATGGCGCTAATCTCGTTGATAGCCACGTCGATGATCTTCTTGTCCTGTGTAGCATCACCCAGACCCTGGTTGACGACAATCTTCTTCAGGACGGGAATCTGCATTGCAGAGGTATAGTTGAACTGCTTCTGCAGCGCGGGAGCAATCTTCTGCTTGTACTCCTGCTTTAACTGTGCTGTATTTGCCATTACTTAATCTCCTCCCCTGACTTTTTGGCGATGCGGGTCACCTTCTTGCCATCGCGCTTGATGGCGATGCGGGTAGCCTTACCGCTCTTCGGATCAATTAAACTCAAATTCGAAATGTGGATAGGAGCCTCTACCTTCTCAAAGCCTCCCTGAGGATTCTTGGCGTTAGGCTTCGTGCTCTTGTTGACGAAGTTCACTCCCTCAACAATGGCACGTTCCTTCTCTACCAAGACCTTCAGCACCTTGCCAGTCTTGCCCTTGTCCTCACCGGCCAGGACAATGACTGTGTCGTTTTTCTTAATATGTAACTTAGCCATTACTCTTAATCTTTTTAATGTTAAAGAACCTCAGGTGCCAAAGAAACGACTTTCATGTTCACAGCACGGAGTTCACGAGCCACGGGGCCGAAGATACGGCTGCCGCGAATCTCACCAGCATTGTTCAGCAGAACACAGGCATTGTCGTCGAAACGGATGTACGAACCGTCAGCGCGACGAATCTCCTTCTTGGTACGAACAACCAAAGCCTTGGATACTGCACCCTTTTTCACATCACTCGTAGGAATTGCGTTCTTGATAGCAACGACAATCACGTCGCCTACGCTTGCATAGCGGCGGCGGGTACCACCCAGCACACGGATGCACAGGCACTCGCGGGCACCGCTGTTATCAGCTACTGTAAGTCTTGATTCTGTCTGTATCATAATTACTTAGCTTTTTCAACGATTTGTACTAAACGCCATCTCTTGGTCTTAGAGAGGGGACGGGTCTCCATAATGAGTACGGTATCGCCTACCTGGCACTCATTCTTCTCATCGTGTGCATGGTACTTCTTCGTCTTCTGCACGAACTTACCATACATCGGGTGCTTCTCCTTGAACTTGGCAGCGATAACAATGGTTTTATCCATCTTGTTGCTGATAACGACACCCTGTCTTGTCTTTCTTAAATTTCTTGTTTCCATCTGGACCATTGTTATTTGTTAAGTTCTCTCTGACGAAGTTCGGTCTTCAGACGTGCGATGTCACGACGTGCGGCCTTAATCTGAGAGGGATTCTCAAGCGGCGAGACAGTGTGATTGAACTTCATCTGCTCGTACTTGGCAACCTCAGCCTCAATGCGCTCGGCCAGTTCCTTGGTCTCGAGCTCCTTAATTTCCTTACTTTTCATACTCTCACTTAAGCGTTTTTATCGTAATCACGTCTTACCACAAACTTAGTCTTCACAGGCAGCTTCTGAGCACCGAGGCGCAGTGCCTCCTTAGCGATGTCAAAAGGAACGCCCTCCACTTCGAAGAGGATACGACCCGGGGTTACGGGAGCCACCCATCCAGCGGGGTCACCCTTACCTTTACCCATTCGCACGTCAGCAGGTTTGCGGGTGATGGGCTTGTCCGGGAAGATGCGGATCCACACCTGACCTTCACGGTTCATGTAACGGTTGATGGCAACACGGGCTGCCTCAATCTGACGGCTGTCAATCCACTTGGCGTCAAGGGTCTTGATGCCGAAGCTGCCGAAAGCCAGCGTCGTACCGCGGTGGGCGTTGCCTTTGTTGCCACGTCCGTCCTGCGGCCTTCTATATCTTACTCTCTTAGGTTGTAACATGATAGCTTCTCTTTCTTTTAACGGTTATTTCTTTTCTTGTCACCACCACGGAACTTACGGCCACCATTGTTACCGCCACCGTTACCACGGCCGGTGTTCTTTTCCTGCGTGAAGTTCGGAGCCAGGTCAACCTTTCCGTATACTTCACCGCGGCAGATCCAGACCTTGATACCCAGCAGGCCAACCTTGGTCAGCGCCTCCGTGGGGCAGTAGTCAATGTCGGCACGGAAAGTGTGCAGCGGGGTACGTCCTTCCTTGAACATCTCGCTACGAGCAATTTCAGCACCGTTCAGACGACCAGAGATAAGCACCTTGATGCCCTCGGCACCGGCACGCATCGTGTTCTGGATAGCCATCTTGATAGCACGACGATAAGCAATCTTGCCCTCCACCTGGCGAGCGATGTTGGTGGCAACGATTGTTGCGTCAAGTTCCGGACGCTTCACTTCAAAGATATTGATTTGAATCTCCTTGTCGTAAAGCTTCTTCAGTTCTTCCTTCAGTTTGTCTACATCCTGTCCGCCCTTACCAATGACGATGCCCGGACGAGCCGTGCAGATAGTAATGGTGACAAGCTTCAGTGTGCGCTCGATAACAATCTTCGAAACGCTTGCCTTGGCCAGACGCTCGTTCAGATACTTACGGATTTTCTGGTCCTCGACCAGGTTGTCGCCGAAGTTCTTGCCTCCGAACCAATTAGAATCCCAACCTCTTACGATACCCAGACGGTTGCTTATTGGATTAACTTTCTGTCCCATACTTATTCTTTTACATCATTAGTTTTAGCGTCAACAAACAGAGTTACGTGGTTCGAACGCTTGCGGATACGATAGCCACGACCCTGCGGTGCGGGTCTCATTCTCTTCATAGTGACACCCTCGTCAACGAATACGCGGGTGATGAACAGCTCCCCGGCCTCGGCCTTGCGGTCATTCTTCTGTTCCCAGTTGTTGATGGCCGAACGGAGGAGTTTCTCCACGTCAGCTGCGGCAGCCTTCTTCGAGAAACGAAGCACACCCAGTGCACGGTCAACCTCCATGCCGCGAATCATGTCGACGACATAGCGCATCTTGCGGGGTGACGAGGGGCAGCCTTTCAGCTTGGCAAAATACTGTGTCTTAAGTGCTGCTTTTCTTTCTTCAGCCTTAATATGTTTTCTTGCTCCCATTGTAATTTCTTAATTCTTAATTCTTAATTCTTAACTACCCCTGGGATTACTTCTTGTTACCGGCATGTCCACCGAAGCGACGGGTAGGTGCGAACTCACCCAGCTTGTGACCGACCATGTTCTCAGTAATGTAGACAGGGATAAATTTGTTACCGTTATGAACTGCAACAGTGTGTCCCACGAAGTCCGGGGAAATCATTGATGCTCTGGCCCATGTCTTGACGACATTCTTCTTACCGCTCTCATTCATGGCGAGAATCTTCTTCTCGAGTGATACGTTGATGTACGGACCTTTCTTTAATGAACGACTCATAATTTACTCTTGTTTAACTTCGTGATTACTTCTTGTTAGCTCTTTCAATGATGTACTTGTTTGAAAGCTTCTTCGGTGCGCGAGTCTTGAGACCCTTAGCGTACAGACCCTTACGTGAACGCGGATGTCCACCAGACTGACGGCCTTCACCACCACCCATCGGGTGATCGTGCGGATTCATGACAACACCACGGTTGTGGGGACGACGACCCAACCAGCGTGAACGACCAGCCTTACCAGACTGTTCCAGAGCGTGGTCAGAGTTACCTACACTACCAACAGTAGCTTTGCAAGCAGAGAGAATCTTACGAGTCTCGCCTGAGGGGAGCTTGACAACACAGTAGCTGCCCTCGCGAGAAGTCAACTGAGCGAAATTACCGGCCGAACGAACGAGCAGGGCACCCTGACCAGGACGGAGTTCAATGTTGTGAATCACCGTACCTACGGGAATGTTGGCAAGGGGCAGCGCATTACCCACCTCGGGCACTGCGTCAGCTCCGGACATCAGCGTCGTGCCAACCTGCAGTCCATTAGGAGCAATAATATAACGTTTTTCACCATCAGCGTAGTAGAGCAATGCGATGCGAGCCGAACGGTTCGGATCGTACTCGATTGTCTTCACTACTGCTGGAACACCATCCTTCTCTCGCTTGAAGTCGATGAGACGATACTTCCTCTTGTGGCCGCCGCCCATGTAGCGGACAGTCATCTTACCGGTGTTGTTTCGACCGCCGGTAGAGCGCTTACCGTAAACGAGAGACTTCTCTGGCACGGATGCAGTAATATCCTCGAACGTGCCAATAACCTTGTGTCTTTGACCCGGAGTTACGGGTTTTAATTTACGTACTGCCATTTCTTTTATTCAATATTGCTGTAAAAATCAATTGCGTCGCCCTCCTTCAGAGTAACGATAGCCTTCTTGTAGGCATTCTTCTGTCCCTTCACGAGACCAGACTTCGTATAGCGGCTTGAGCGCTTGCCGGCATACTTGATCGTGTTCACTGCGATCACGGTCACATTGTACAGACCTTCGACCTCCTTCTTAATCTCAATCTTATTGGCCTCAGGCTTCACGATGAATCCGACCTTCGTCTCGGCCTTCTTCGTACGCTCCTCGCCCTTTACCTTATAAGTACGCTCTACAGAAGACTTGTCTGTAATCTTGGTCATCTTCTCAGTGACCAAAGGCTTGATGATAAATCCCATATCTTTTGTCTCCTTTTTACTTTGTTAAGATTCCGTCGATAGTCTTCAGCGAGTTCTCGGTAATCACCACCACGTCAGCGTCCAGAATCTTGTACGTATTGACGTTGCGGGCCTCGAGCACCTCAGCGCGCTGCAGGTTACGAGCCGACTTGTACACATTCTCATTATTATCAGAAGTCAGCAGCAGCACCTTCTTGCCATCCACCTTCAAGTTCTTGGCAATGTTCAGGAACTCCTTCGTCTTTGGAGCCTCAAAGCTGAAGTCCTCCACCACGACGATGGCATTCTCCTGAGCCTTGTACGACAGGGCCGACTTGCGGGCCAGCTGTTTCACCTTCTTGTTTAGCTTGAACGAGTAGTCGCGGGGCTTCGGACCGAACACGCGGCCACCACCAATCAGCAGGGGCGAGTTGATATCACCGTGACGGGCACCGCCGCCACCCTTCTGGCGTCCCAGCTTGCGGGTAGAACCCGAAATCTCGCTGCGTTCCTTCGACTTAGCATTACCCTGGCGCTTGTTGGCCATGTACTGCTTCACATCTAAGTAAATGACGTGGTCATTAGGTTCAATTCCGAAGATAGCCTCATTCAGAGCCACCTTGCGGCCGGTCTCCTGACCTTTGATATTCAATACACTAACTTCCATGGCTTACTTATTCACAATTACGGTTGAACCATTACATCCGGCGCAGCTTCCCTTCACAAGGATCAAGTTATGCTCCGGAATAACCTTTAACACTTTGAGGTTCTGAGTCGTGACACGGTCGCAACCCATGTGACCGCCCATTCTCATGCCCTTAAACACCTTGGCGGGATACGAGCAGGCACCGATAGAACCCGGCTTGCGGGCGCGGTCGTCCTGACCGTGAGTCGTCTGACCCACACCACCAAAACCATGACGCTTCATGACGCCCTGGAAACCCTTACCTTTAGAGGTTCCGACCACGTCAACAAACTCCACGTCGTTGAAAATCTCCACCGTGACGGTGTCACCGAGGTTTAATTCCTCGTCGAACTTGAACTCGGCCAAGTGGGCCTTGGGTGTTGTGTTTGCCTTCTTGAAGATACCCATCATCGCTTTGGTGGTATTCTTCTCCTTCTTTTCTCCGAAGGCGAGCTGAACGGCCTTGTAACCGTCCTTCTCCTCAGACTTCACCTGAGTCACAACGCAAGGACCAGCTTCGATAACAGTGCACGGCACATTCTTACCGTCGGCACTGAAAACGGATGTCATTCCGATTTTTCTTCCTAATAATCCTGGCATTTCAGTTTTAATTGTTTAATGTTTAATTGTATAAAGTTATTCGTTTCTTGCCTCGTCAACTTAGCACTATTGCCTATACGCACACAAAAAGAAGAAACAGCCCACCGCTCCCTTCCGAAAGCTAAACTGCTCTTTTTCAGTGTATTGATAGCTATTTGCCAGCGCAATAATCACTTTAGCGGCTGCAAAGGTACACATTATTATTGATACACGCAATAGCAGACACCTGTTTTATAACAAAATTTAATCTTTTTTATCATTCCAGACAACCGCAATCACCATATTAATCGTAACTTTGCCGCCGGAAACTATATCACAACATGATGACCAACCGTATCTACAAAGGGATGCTCAGCTTACTGCTGCTCCTGACAGTCGCACAGACCACCGCCCAACCTGTACTCAACAAGCAGCGGCACTTCCGGAAGACCGTTCCCGCCGGCAACTACAGCGGTGTGACCTGGATGGGAGGCGACCGCTATGCCGTCGTCGACGACAAGTCGGCGACCGCCGGCTTCTGGATTTTCACCGTCAGCGCCGATACCGTCACGGGCAGCATCAGCCACGTCCGGGCTGACAGTTTCATGACTGCCATGCTTCCCAACCGCGACGAGGAGGGAATCTGCTACGTACCGGAGACCAACACCCTGTTCGTCAGCGGCGAAAGCGACGGTCGCATTCTGGAGTACACCGCCGACGGACAGCCCACAGGGCGGCAGCTGGACATTCCCGCAGTCTTTGACTCAGTCCAACGCAATTACGGATTCGAAGCACTGACCTACAACGCCACGACACACCGGTTCTGGACCACCACCGAAAACACGCTAACCACTGACGGACAGCGTCCCGACATCTGCCATAAGACGGCCAACAGGTTACGGCTCCAGAGTTTCGGCGACGACCTGCGACCGCACGAACAATACTGGTACCTCACCGACTCGCTCGCAGCCAAGGGACGCAAGGGCAGCAGTACCCTTGGCGTCAGCGCCATGGCTGCACTCGACGACGGGCGGCTGGTCATCCTCGAACGTGAGGTCCGCGTGCCCCGTTTTCACATCGGCTCCTACGTCCGCGTCAGGCTTTACATCGTCGCCCCTACCCTACACCAGCCTGGCGAAGTCCTCAGCAAGCAGCTGCTTGCCGAATTCCGGACCAGACTCAACCTGACTCGTCGCAGCTTTGCCAACTACGAGGGGCTCTGCGCTGGGCCTCGACTGGCCGACGGTCGTCAATTACTACTGCTTGTGGCCGACTCCCAGAACCGCTATAAGCACGTGCTCAAGGACTGGTTCAAGACCGTCGTCATGCCACCGTCATCCATGTAATCACAAACATGCAAACGGCGCACCTGACCGAGTCAGATGCGCCGTATAGGATATGGTCTACGTCCAAGGAACTATACCTTGATCTCAACCTCAACACCGCTGGGGAGTTCAAGCTTCATCAGAGCGTCAACGGTTTTGGCCGTTGAGCTGTAGATGTCAATCAGACGCTTGTAGTCTGACAGCTGGAACTGCTCACGAGCCTTCTTGTTAACGAAGGTAGAGCGGTTAACGGTGTAGATACGCTTGTGGGTGGGAAGGGGAATAGGACCGCTGATAATGGCACCAGTAGCCTTAACGGCCTTCACAATCTTCTCGGCTGACTTGTCGACCAATTTGTGGTCGTAGCTCTTCAGCTTGATACGAATTTTCTGACTCATACTTTTGTTTAATGTTTATTGTTTAATTTTTAGTGATAGTGCCGCTAAAGAGTCATTTGCTCAACGGCATTTTTCTGTTTCGGGCTGCAAAGGTACTCATATTCTGCGACATGACCAACCTCTCCGTCCCCATTTACCAAGAATTTAAGCATTCTTAACCTTTAGTCATCAAATTACTTCATCACTACCTTTTGTCCGTTTAGGATATAGAGTCCCTTACGAACAGGTTTTTCGATTCTCACACCATTGATGGTGTACCAATCACCGGCCTTCTCCTTGTCATCATCTGCCAAAGCATTATCAAGAACAGTAGGAGTTCCACTACATTTAACTAATGTTATTTCGTCTAAGTATGCACGTTTCAAGCTAGTAGCCACGGTAATGGTTACGGAACCTGAGGCATTGGTGAGGTTGACGGTGCATAGTTTCCATTCTGAGTCAGGTTGAAACTCTGTGACATCGGCTGTTGCACCTTCCACTTTCACTTTCAGTATCCCCATATCGCTACCGTATTGTTTCAGATAGAACGTCAAGATACCATTACCCGTTAGCGAGATGTTATCCGTAGTCATCATACCTATTGCACTGCCAGAACCAAGCTTCAGACATCCACCATTTGCATACGCATAATCACTACTGCCTTCAAAAACCTTAGTAAGCGCAGTCCACTTACTGTAATCGAGGTTTGAACTGTTTGTTCCAATAGCACTCGAACCGTCTTCACCTGAATACTTACTCAAGCCTTCGTAAAGTAGAGTGTCTCCTGCAAGAGAGGGTTGACCGCTATCGCTCTTGACCGTCAGCGTGTAGGAGGCTGCACCGCTGTTATAGGTATCGTTACCGGCAAAGATGGCGGTGATAGTCGTGTTACCGGCAGCCACTAGCATCACCTCTCCTGTAGTTTCATTGACAGTAGCCACGTTGGGATCACTGCTGATGTAGGTGACAGCGAGTCCAACGGGATTAGTCGTCAGCGTCGGTTCTGTGAAGTCCTCGCCGATAGTGGCCGTCACAGAGGCCGGACTGAAGTTCATCGTCACGTACTGCAAATTGTCGGGCTCAACATAATGGTCGTAACTGAACGCCACGTCTTTCATGCTGCCCCAGATGTACTCTTCCAGTCCCGGATAGTCGATAAAGGGATTGCGGTTCTTCTGGATGCCATAGACGGCGTCATTACGGTTGATTTCTTTTACGCTGACGGGGTCTTTCTTTGCCCACTTCATCAGCATCGCCAATTGCCAGGAAGAGAGGCCTGGATATTCATTGCCGTCAAGTGTGGGACGCGATTCGCTACTGTTACGGTACCAGTCGGGCAATTTCTCCTCATAGCAGGTCACCATATAGAAATAAGTGCGGGCGAAGTCACCCTTGTATTCGTCGTTGGGTTCAAAGACGGTACCCGAATAACCCGGATAGGTACATTGACCAAGTTTACTGAAACCATTGGCCGACTTGTAGCTCTCACCCTTCGTCTCACCGAAAGGATAGTTGCTGCGTTTATTATTCACATAGCCGTCGGTAGGATAGAGATGATGCAGGTCTGTATACATAGGCATCACCTCACCGCCAAACCAACTCTTTGGAAAAGAGTGCTCGCGATTGTATACGTCACCCTCACCACTATAGTTACCAGCCTGATCTGTACCAGGCCTAAAGTTGGTGATGTTGGAGTACATATCCCATATCTTGCCATCGCTGCGCACATCAGTAGTGTAATAGTCCTTCCACAAGTCATTGTAGGTCCGTTCCGTACGGTTATAGATAATACCACACAGCGCCGTCTTCAGTGCAGCACCTTTCTTGCCATTAGCATTTTTATAGTAGCCGGGCATAGACTCAGCAATTGCCACCACCGCCGATAAAAGAAGTACGACAAGCGTCATGCTGCGGTATCCACCGTTCTTTAGAAAAACTTTTAGCATACTCATTGAATATTCGTTATCGTGACACACATTCGGCTGCAAAGATACAAAAAATCCCCGAACCGACAAGCGATTCGGGGACAACTTCACTATTTGGTGTAAAATTCTGTCTTACACGAGGTCAGCACGGCCCTTTACCTCCTCCAGCACAGTCTTGGCAATAGCGCTGCTGAGCGGTGCGTGGTGGCTGTACTCCATTGAACTGGTAGCACGGCCAGAGGTGATGGTACGCAGGGCGGTGACATAGCCGAACATCTCTGACAGGGGCACCTTGGCCTTGACGACACGGGCACCACTGCGAGCCTCGTCCATACCCTCGACCTGACCGCGACGCTTATTCAAGTCGCCGATGACGTCACCCATATTCTCCTCGGGCGTAACGACCTCGAGCTTCATGATGGGCTCCATCAGTACGGGCTTAGCCTGGGCGCAGACAGCCTTGTAAGCCATCTGGGCGGCAATCTCGAACGACAGCTGGTCAGAGTCAACGGGGTGGAACGAACCGTCGACCACGACAACCTTCAGCGAATCCATAGGATAGCCACCGAGGATACCGTTCTTCAGAGCGCCCTCGAAGCCCTTCTGGATGGCGGGGATGAACTCCTTGGGGATATTACCGCCCTTCACCTCGTTGACGAACTGCAGAGGTCCATTCTCCTTGATATCGTAGTCCTCGTCCACGGGACCGACGTTGACGATGATGTCGGCAAACTTACCGCGACCACCTGACTGTTTCTTATAGACCTCACGATAGCCCATGACGGTCTTGGTGATGGCTTCCTTATAGTTCACCTGAGGCTTACCCTGGTTACACTCTACCTTGAACTCGCGCTTCAGACGGTCGATGATGATGTCGAGGTGCAGCTCACCCATACCTGAGATGATGGTCTGACCACTCTGCTCGTCAGTACGGACGGTGAACGTGGGATCCTCCTCAGCCAGCTTAGCCAGACCGTTGTCCAGCTTGGCAACATCAGCCTGAGACTTCGGCTCGACGGCGATAGAGATCACCGTGTCGGGGAAGGTCATCGACTCCAGGACGATGGGCTTGTCCTCGTCACAGAGGGTATCACCAGTGCGGATGTCCTTGAAACCTACACCTGCACCGATATCACCGGCGTCGATGGAGTCCATGGGGATTTCCTTGTTAGAGTTCATCTGGAACAGACGGCTGATACGCTCCTTCTTGCCCGAACGGGGATTGAAGACGTAAGAGCCGGCCTTCACAGAACCTGAATAAACGCGGAAGAATACCAGACGGCCCATGTACGGGTCAGTGGCAATCTTGAAGGCGAGAGCAGATGTGGGAGCATCCTCGCTGGGCTCACGATCCTCTTCCTCGTCAGTGCTGGGGTTGGTACCCTTAATCACCTCTACGTCGACAGGAGCCGGCAGGAAGGCGCATACATAGTCGAGCAGGGGCTGTACACCCTTGTTCTTATAGGAAGAACCCAACAGCATCGGCGTGCAAGCCATTGAGATGGTACCCTTGCGGATGGCGGCTATAATCTCTTCCTCCGTGATAGAGGCGGGATCGTCGAAGTACTTTTCCATCAGAGCCTCGTCATACTCAGCGGCAGCTTCGAGCAGCTTGTTACGCCAGTCGTCGCACTCTGCCTGCAGGTCGGCGGGGATGTCCTCAATGTCATACTCTGCACCCATGGTCTCGTCGTGCCACAGGATGGCCTTCATCTTGATCAGGTCAACCAGACCCTTGAAGTTCTCCTCAGCACCGATGGGCACCTGAATCACAACGGGGTTGGCACCCAGGATGTCCTTCATCTGCTGAACAGTCTCAAAGAAGTCAGCACCCGAGCGGTCCATCTTGTTGACATAACCGATACGGGGCACATTGTACTTGTCGGCCTGGCGCCACACAGTCTCAGACTGAGGCTGCACACCGTCGGCTGCCGAGTAAGTGGCAACAGCTCCGTCGAGCACACGCAGTGAGCGCTCCACCTCAGCGGTGAAGTCCACGTGTCCCGGAGTATCAATCAGATTAATCTTGAATGTTTTGTTGTTCCATTTCCAGTTACAGGTGGTAGCAGCCGAAGTGATGGTGATACCACGCTCCTGCTCCTGAGCCATCCAGTCCATGGTGGCGGCACCATCGTGTACCTCACCAATCTTATGGGTCTTACCCGTGTAGAACAGGATACGCTCCGAAGTAGTCGTCTTACCGGCATCGATGTGAGCCATGATGCCGATGTTACGCGTCAAATGCAAATCTTGTTTTGCCATTGTCTTTTTACCTTATTACCTTAATTGATGATTTAGAAACGGAAGTGGGCAAAAGCACGGTTAGCCTCAGCCATACGGTGCATATCTTCCTTACGCTTGAAGGCACCACCCTGATTGTTGAAGGCATCCATAATCTCAGCAGCCAGCTTGTCGGCCATCGACTTGCCACTGCGCTTACGGGCAAACTGAATCATGTTCTTCATCGAGACACTCTCCTTACGGTCAGGACGAATCTCGGTGGGAACCTGGAACGTTGCACCACCGATACGGCGGCTCTTCACCTCGACCTGCGGGGTGATGTTGTCCAGAGCCTGCTTCCAAATCTCAAGAGCAGACTTCTCGTTGTCCTTCATCTTCTCTTTCACAGTGTTCAGGGCATTGTAGAAAATCTCGTAAGACGTAGACTTCTTGCCATCGAACATCAAGTGGTTCACGAACTTTGACACCTTCTTGTCATTGAACACGGGATCCGGCAGGATCACACGCTTCTTTGGTTTTGCTTTTCTCATTTTTCTGTTTGAATGATTTTTGTCTGCTTGGGGGCTGTTCTTGCACGTTCTTCAACACTCGCTCTTGAGCATTTACTCAACCTTTATAACAATATCTCCAGCAAAACGGATTTGATTCTTTTTTGTTGTTTGCAGGCCGACTGACCTTCTCCGGTCAGTTTTTACTTCTTGGCCTTGGGACGCTTAGCACCGTACTTCGAACGGCGCTGGGTGCGGTTGGCAACACCAGCGGTATCCAACGTACCGCGAACGATGTGGTAGCGTACACCGGGGAGGTCCTTCACACGACCACCGCGAACCAGCACGATAGAGTGCTCCTGCAGGTTGTGACCCTCACCGGGAATGTACGAGTTAACTTCCTTCTGATTTGTCAGACGAACACGGGCTACTTTACGCATAGCCGAATTAGGCTTCTTAGGGGTCGTCGTGTAGACACGAACGCAGACGCCACGACGCTGAGGACAGTTATCCAGCGCAGGCGACTTCGACTTGTCGACGATTACCTTTCTGCCTTTTCTTACCAATTGAGAAATTGTAGGCATAATACTTTTACTTTTTTAATTATTTGTTTATATATTATTTTGTTTATATTCAGCTATTTACGTAATGCGCCCACCATAAAAAGCGCAATTCGGGCTGCAAAGGTACAACTATTTTCTGACTTCACCTAATATATTATTAAAAAAATAGCCCCCAATGAGCAATAATTAATAATATATAACCATTTTTAAGAAATAATCACCCACAAGGTAACAACTCAGGCTTGCATGACTGAGTAGAATCGTTATCCCATTGGACGCAGGGTGTCTAAAGCTATTTCATAGTAAATTCACTGTATTAACTAGTTAAATTCACTGAAATTACAATGTAAATTCACTGAAATTACAATGTAAATTCACTGAATTTGGTTTGTAAATTCACTGAATTTGATATGTAGTTTTTACGGCCGCCCCGTAATTGTAGAAACAAGAATCCTCCGCATCGGCCTGACACCGATGCGGAGGATATTTCGTGTTGGTTGAGGATTCAACCTATTTCAAAAATTAGTCGTTGACTCTCATGATGTAGATTCTTCCTTCGGTTGGGTTAGTGTACCAGTTGGTTTCGCGAACCATCTTGCCCTGAACGACCCAGTCATTAAAGTTGGTGTATGCTTGATTGACGCGCACGCGTTCTAGAGGATAGTCAAAGTCAACGCATAGCATGATACCGTGAGGATCCTGACCTGTCTCAGACAATTTTACCGTATGATTAATAGAAGCATCATAAATCCAAGGCTGGTTTCCTTTCTCCATGAATGTGAAAGTCTTGTCGACCTTTACAATAGACTTGATAGGCTCCATATACTTACCGTTCTCTGTATTGATAAACGTCTTTTGGGAAACACCAAACATAGCGTGAACCTCAACATTTTCAGAAATGCCCGGCACGTTCTTCACAAAGATTGAATCATGGGCACCACAGGCAGCGATATAATACACAACAGTATCAGCCTTCGTACGGTAAGCCTTGATGACGAGGTCATTCAAATCGTAGTCGCCCTTAGGAGTATCCTCAAAGCAGAAAGTAAAGACTTGCGGATAGAAGGGGGGAGGAGGAACGATTCCAGAAAGGCCCTGAACCTCAAGAATGATATCGTTAAAGTCTTTATCGGTACCCGACTCCCAGCTAAGGAACAAACGTCCGCCCAATCCGAGCCAGACAGCACGAGGATCATTAGAATCAAGCTCAGAACTTCTGAAGTTCAGGGACTTCTCCTTATTAATAAAATCGTTCAGACGACCGTCCAGATAGACTTCACCCTTCTTAACGCCCTCTTCTTCATCGGTCTTGGCACGAATCATAAAACCAATCCTTGTGCCAGCAGGGAATTCGAAGCTACCCTCAACGCCTTCATAAGACTCTTTGTTCTCGCCATAGTAGAGAAGTGCAAAGGAACCCTTCTGATCAAACGTCTGATCTTCAGCAATACCGTAGCACACGTTGAAAGGGATAGCCTTGAACTTAGGCAATGCTCTCAAGAAAGCTGTCTTATTAGGAGCAGCTTCATAATCGGCGTCAGAATAGTAATAATAATAAAGGTCAGAGTGGAAAATCTCAGAGCCATAATCAGGAGCACCATCGCGCTTATAGACAGGAGTGACGATGACCGGAACTTTCGGGCTGGTGGTATAGCCATACGAAAGCTCGTTAACATACCCCGTTGCATACACCTTATCCAAATTATTGATTTTCTTACCAGATGCATCTTTCTTACCATTGGGGAAAGTACCCAAGACAAAAGTCTGCAGGTAATCCTGGAAATCGCCATAGTTTTCGCACGGCATTTTCATCAAACGATAGAGAGTGGTGTCTGCCAATTCGTAAAGCTTACCATCGCCAGCCTGATTTGGATAGCCAGAACGGTATGTATCAAAGCCGGCACCAAGCACATAGTTCAATTTAGGCAAAGTAGCCTCAGGATGCACACCACGCGTAGCACGCGAAGTAACAGGCTTTTCAAACTTAACGCTACTACCTTCTAACTTTTGTACCACATAGGTCTCATCAGTCTGGAAACCTACATAGATTCCACGATTAACCTTCGGAGCATCGTAGCACATCGTAAAACTTGTGCTACCATTGGTGTCCATCTCATTGAGCACTCTCACCTCATTGGGTGTTTGATACTCAGTTGCATTCTTGATGACTTCAACGTCAACAAGCAACTGCACCTTCTTCACAGAAGGGTCTACCTGAATGCTAACCTGTCCCGTAGTTGTTGTAGACCAGTCCATGTCGGCAGCATAGTCCACTCCGAACAGGCTTTTGAAGTTCGACTTAACGTCGGCTTCCGTCGACTGTGTCGGCTGCTGCGGTCCCTCGTAAATATCAAAATCCTTCGAGCAAGAAACGAGCGTCAACAGAACTGCAGCGAAAAATAGTTTTTTGTACATGATTTAAAATGATTTGGTTTATTATTTTAATGGTTTAAGCCATTACAAATTTCTAATGGTAGGTTTATGGTTTGATTAATCGTTCTTTTCCAGCTGCAAAATTATATAAATAGATGGTCAATAAGTGTGACGAGAACAACAAATGTGTGACAAAAACCGCAATTTGGTGTGACAATTCGCAAAAAAGTCACCAAAAAGAGCTATTTTTCAGTAAAAATATATAATTTTGCAGCAGAAAGGACAAAAACAAAACGCCACAACTATAGACGTATGACACTGGAACAAATGCAGTTTGCCTCATTCGTAGTGATGACGCTGCTCACGCTGAAGCTGCTCATACTACCCATCCATCCGAGTCATGGCACCATGCCAGACAAGGAGGGCAACAGCTACGATGTGCTTCGACGTGCCCGCCGCCTGATGGTCATCGGAACAGCCATCATAGCCCTACAGTTCCTGTTACAATTAACATTAGGTTGGCGCGCAATGGGTGTTACCCAGGGCGTACTGCTCAACCTCATGCTGTTCATTCCCGCCTCGTGGGTTCTGTCGTTATCAATACTGGGACTCCAGCGACAAGGGCGTGTCAACCTGTTGGACAAATGGGCAGGGGCTATAGTATGGGCAATAGTCGTGATGGTGCTCATGATTGCCATTTGGACGGACGGGAAGCCGCTGCCCGGAGACACGCCCGAACTGCGTAGAGCCGAGAAGATCGGCAGCGTGTTCTTCATCGCCATGCAGGGCTACTACTGCTACCGCCACCTCACCAATTTGGACTACATGCAGATGGAGATGGACAACTACTACGATCAGGACATGAGCCGCAGGCTGGACTGGATGCGCGTAAGCGTCATCATACTCATGGTACTGGCCCTCCTCATTCCCATCATCATTTTCGGCACCGGCCTACTGCTGTTAAGCATAAGCTTCCTCGTCTGCCTTGGCCTACCCTACTTCATCGACAGTTTCTGCTATTACGCCCGGAGCACAGCGCCAGCCAAAATCTTGGAAGCCGAGCAGAACGCTGAAGAGACAAGCGCTGAGGAAACAAAAAATGCTACCCCCTTCTCGCCTGAGAAGCTACAGCGTGTAGAAAAGGCTGTAGCCCAATGGACGGCCCGCGGAGGCCACCTGAAGAGCGGCATCCTGCAACCCATCGCCGCCGCAGAGATGGGTATCCCCAAATACCTGCTCTCGGCATGGCTCAGCCAGCAGGGAAAGAAATTCAACCCCTGGTTGGCCGACCTTCGTATTGAAGAAGCCAAGCACCTGCTGAAAGCCCACCCCGATTGGAGCAACGATGCCATCGCCCAGAACTGTGGATTTGCCGACCGCACCACCCTACAGCGCACCTTCAAGGAAAAGACTGGCATGACTCCTACACAGTATATAGAAAGCGTCGCGAATGGGCCAAAGACGAATGTATGACAGAAATAAAGGAGAGGCGTTATGCCTCTCCTTTATTCGTTCCGAACGGTGCGATGGTACGCGGTTCCTGATTGGGAATCTTGATTTGTCCGTACTCACGCTCGTAGCGCAAGATGTTCTCCTGCAGGGCAGCCAGCAGACGCTTGGCATGCTCGGGAGCCAGGATGACGCGGCTCTTGACTGCGGCCTTGGGAACGCCGGGCAGTACACGGGCGAAGTCGAGGACAAAGTCACTCGAGGAGTGGGTGATGATGGCAAAATTGGCATACTCTCCCTGCGCCACGTCCGGCGTCAGTTCTATCTGCAGTCCCTGCTGCTTGTTCTCGTTTTCATTCATTGTTGTATGGTTTTTTAAAGTTTTGAGTTGCAAAAGTAAGCAAAAAAGGCGGAACAAGCAAAACTTTTGCCTCTTTTTCTTGGTGGTGAGCAAACAAAACGGTAATTTTGCAGCCAACTACACCTAACACAACAGGAAAATGATGAAAACAGACATACAAATTGCGCGTGAATGCGAACTGAAGCCGATAGGCGAGATTGCATCTCAGCTGGGCATCGACCCCGAGACGATTGAACCCTACGGACGATACATGGCCAAGGTGCCCGTTTCAAACATTGACGACGAAAAGGTCAGAAAGAGCCGCCTCATCCTGGTCACGGCTATCAGCCCGACAAAGGCTGGTATCGGCAAGACGACTGTCAGTATCGGACTGACCTTAGGTCTGAACAAGATAGGCAAGAAGGCGGTCGTGGCACTGCGCGAGCCGTCGTTAGGTCCCTGTTTCGGCATCAAGGGCGGTGCGGCCGGCGGCGGCTATGCCCAAGTGCTGCCGATGGAGAAAATCAACCTGCACTTCACGGGCGACTTCCATGCCGTCACCTCAGCCCACAACACCATCAGTGCGCTGCTCGACAACTATCTCTTCCAGCACCGCAAGGACGGTTTTTCGCTGCGGGAGATTTACTGGAAGCGCGTTCTTGATGTAAACGACCGTTCGCTGCGCAACATCGTCACCGGACTGCGGGGCGACGGTGTCGTGTCGGAGACGGGATTCGACATTACACCGGCCTCAGAGCTGATGGCCATTCTCTGCTTAGCTACCAGTGAGGAAGACCTGCAACGGCGCATCGAGAACATCGTGTTAGGCATTACCGCCGACGGACGTCCCTTCCGAGTACGCGACCTCGGCGTGGCCGGAGCCATCACCGTACTGCTACGCGACGCACTCAGCCCCAACCTCGTGCAGACGACAGAGCACACACCTGCCTTTATCCACGGCGGCCCGTTTGCCAACATCGCCCACGGCTGCAGCAGTGTGCTGGCCACGAAAATGGCAATGACCTATAGTGACTATGTAGTGACAGAGGCGGGATTCGGTGCCGACCTAGGGGCCGAGAAGTTTTTCGACATCAAATGTCGCAAGGCGGGACTGCTGCCACGGCTTGTCGTCATCGTGGCCACCACCCAGGGACTGAAGATGCACGGCGGTGTGGACCTGGAGCACATCAAGGAGCCCAACATCCAGGGACTGCGCGAGGGACTGAAGAACCTGAACCGCCATATCAACAATATGCAGGGATTCGGACAGCCGGTCATTGTGACACTGAACCGCCACGCCACTGACATAGATGAGGAAATTGACATCGTGAGGAAGAACTGTGAAGATCTCGGTGTAGGCTTCGCCGTGAACGAGGCTTTCCTGCGCGGTGGCGACGGAGCCACGGAACTGGCACAGAAAGTGGTGGATACCATTGACCACATACAGCCGCTGCCCATCCACTTCACCTACCCGGAGAACGACACGATAGAGGGAAAAATAGAAAAGGTGTGCAAGCGCATCTACGGTGCCGCCGCCGTGGAGTTCACCAAGACAGGAAAGAAAAGGCTGGAGGCCATCAGAGAGACCTTTGCCGACGACGAGGCCATCCGCCACTACCCCGTCTGCATAGCCAAGACACAATACTCCTTCACCGCCGACAGCACCCGCTACGGCTCGCCTGAAGGCTTTACGATTCGCATCCGTGACATCATCCTGAACTGCGGCAGCGAGATGATTGTGGCCATTGCCGGCGACATGCTCCGTATGCCGGGACTGCCCAAGAGTCCGCAGGCGGAACGCATCACCATCATCGATGGCGAGATAGAAGGGTTATCATAATCATTAAGCCCCGCCGATTGGCGGGGCTTAATGATTAACAGTTCGTATTCTGAATCAGTTCACATCTTCAAGGACGGCCTCTTCAGCAAAGTCGAGCACGTTCTTGCGGTTAGCCTGCATACGCTCATACTCTTCCTTGGAGCCGACAATAATCTTATCGAACTCACGCAGACCAGTACCGGCAGGGATGAGGTGACCGCAGATAACGTTCTCCTTCATACCCTCGAGGAAGTCCTGCTTACCGCGTATGGCGGCCTCGTTGAGCACCTTGGTGGTCTCCTGGAATGATGCGGCCGACATGAACGACTTGGTCTGCAGTGCGGCACGGGTGATACCCTGCAGAATCTGTGTCGAGGTGGCGGGCACGGCATCACGCACCTGAACGAGCTTCAGGTCGCGACGCTTCAGCATGGAGTTCTCGTCGCGCAGACGGCGTGCAGTGACTATCTGACCTGCCTTGAGATTCTCGGAGGCACCGGCGTCGGTAACCACCTTCTTACCCCAGATGCGGTCATTCTCCTCGGCGAAGTCGAGCTTATCGACAATCTCCTGCTCGAGGAACGACGTGTCGCCCGGGTCGTTGATCTGCACCTTGCGCATCATCTGGCGGACGATAATCTCAAAGTGCTTATCGTTGATCTTGATACCCTGCAGACGATAGACATCCTGCACCTCGTTGACGATGTACTCCTGAACGGCGGTCGGGCCCTTGATGGCCAGGATGTCGCTCGGCGTGATGGCACCGTCAGAGAGCGGTGTACCGGCACGTACAGCATCGTGCTCCTGCACCAGAATCTGCTTCGACAGCGAGACGAGGTACTTACGCTGCTCACCGGTCTTGGAGGTGACGATGATTTCGCGGTTACCACGCTTTACCTTACCCATGGTGACCTCACCATCGATTTCGCTGACAACAGCAGGGTTCGACGGGTTACGGGCCTCGAAGAGCTCGGTGACACGAGGCAGACCAGCAGTGATATCACCACCCTTGGCGGCTGCACGGGGAATCTTGACAAGCGTCTCACCAGTCTTGACAGTCTGACCGTCCTCAACGACTACGTGACCACCTACGGGGAAGTTGTAGGTACCAATCTTCTCGCCGTCGGCACCGATGACGTCACAGGTAGGCACCCTCGACTTGTCCTTCGACTCGGTGATAATCTTTTCAGTCAGACCGGTAGTCTCGTCAGTCTCGGCACGGAAGGTAACACCCTCGAGGACGTCATTGAACTTCAGCGTACCGGCATACTCGGTGACGATAACGGCATTGAAGGGATCCCACTGGGCAATCTTCTCACCCTTCTTCACCACATCACCATTCTTATAATAGAGCGACGAACCATAAGGCACGTTCACCGTAGAGAGCACAATCTTGGTGTTGGGGTCGACGAAACGCATTTCACCCAGACGGCTGACCACCATCTCGCACTCGCGTCCGTCCTCGTCGAACGGAACGGTACGAACCTCCTCCATCTCAATCTTGGCCTGCTCATATTTGCAGACAATGCTGGCGTTGGCAGCTGCGTTAGCAGCCACACCACCGGCGTGGAACGTACGAAGGGTCAGCTGTGTACCCGGCTCACCGATAGCCTGTGCAGCGATGACACCGACAGCCTCACCCTTCTGCACCATGCGGCGCGTAGCAAGGTTACGGCCGTAGCACTTGCGGCAGACGCCCTTCTTGGACTCGCAGGTGAGCACGGAACGAATCTCTACACTCTCAATCTCAGCCTTTTCAATAGCCTCAGCGATAGGTTCGGTGATTTCCTCACCAGCCTCAATGATGATGTCGCCCGTCTTGGGATTCACGACATCATGAACCGACACGCGGCCCAGGATGCGCTCGGCAAGACTGGAGATGACCTCGTCGCCATTTTTCAGGGCTGTGCAGACGAGTCCGCGTAGCGTTCCGCAGTCCTCCTCATTGATAATCACGTCGTGCGAGACATCAACGAGACGACGGGTCAGGTAACCGGCGTCAGCCGTCTTCATGGCGGTGTCGGCCAGACCCTTACGGGCACCGTGGGTAGAGATGAAGTACTCCAGCACAGACATACCCTCCTTGAAGTTCGACAGAATGGGGTTCTCAATAATCTGGTGTCCCTCGGCACCAGCCTTCTGAGGCTTGGCCATCAGACCACGGATACCAGAGAGCTGCTTGATCTGGTCCTTACTACCACGAGCACCAGAGTCGAGCATCATGAACACAGCGTTAAAGCCCTGGTCGGCCTCGGTCATCTGCTTCAGCAGGATGTTACCGATATCATTGTTGACGTGTGTCCAGGTATCGATAACCTGATTGTAACGCTCATTATCAGTAATGAAGCCCATGTTATAGTTGTCGGTAATCTGACGAACTTCCTCGTTACCCTTGGCAATGAGCTCAGCCTTCTCCTTCGGGATGATGATGTCGTCGAGGTTGAACGACAGACCGGCCTCGTAAGCCATGCGATAACCCAGGTTCTTGATACCGTCGAGGAACTCGCAAGCCTCAGCAAAACCTACATTCTTGATAACGTCGGCAATGATGTCGCGCAGTGACTTCTTGGAGATAACCTTGTTGACGAAGCCCACTTCGTCGGGGATGATGCCATTCACAATGACACGACCGACAGAAGTTTCGACAGCATGCATAATCTTGTTGCCATTCTCGTCGCGGTCCTCAACAATCACCTTCACCAGGGCGTGCAGGTCGCACTTGCCCTCGTTGTGGGCAATGATAGCCTCCTCCGGACCGTAGAACGAGAGTCCCTCGCCCTTGGCACCCGGACGGATCTTTGAGATATAGTAGAGACCCAGCACCATATCCTGTGAAGGTACGGTGATAGGCGCACCGTTGGCAGGATTCAGGATGTTGTGGCTCTGGAGCATCAGCAGCTGTGCCTCGAGGATAGCTTCATTGGAGAGCGGAAGGTGGACTGCCATCTGGTCACCGTCGAAGTCGGCGTTGAAAGCCGTACATGCCAACGGGTGGAGCTGGATGGCCTTACCCTCGATAAGCTTGGGCTGGAAAGCCTGAATACCGAGACGGTGAAGCGTCGGTGCACGGTTGAGAAGCACGGGGTGACCCTTCATGACGTTCTCAAGGATATCCCAGATGACGGGCTCACGGCGGTCGACAATCTTCTTGGCCGACTTCACGGTCTTGACGATGCCGCGCTCAATGAGCTTGCGGATGATGAACGGCTTATAGAGCTCGGCGGCCATCAACTTAGGCAGACCGCACTCACCCATCTTCAGTTCAGGACCGACGACGATAACCGAACGGGCTGAGTAGTCGACACGCTTACCGAGCAGGTTTTGACGGAAGCGGCCCTGCTTACCCTTCAGCGAGTCGCTGAGGGACTTCAGCGGACGGTTCGAGTCGCTCTTTACGGCTGAGGACTTGCGGCTGTTGTCGAACAAAGAGTCTACAGCTTCCTGCAGCATACGCTTCTCGTTGCGCAGGATAACCTCGGGAGCATGAATCTCCATGAGGCGCTTCAGACGGTTGTTACGGATGATGACGCGACGATAGAGGTCGTTCAAGTCGGAGGTGGCAAAGCGGCCACCGTCCAGGGGAACGAGCGGACGCAGTTCAGGCGGCGTAACGGGGATAATCTTCATAATCATCCATTCAGGACGGTTGATGCCCTTCTCGACGCTCTGGCGGAAAGCCTCGACCACCTGCAGACGCTTCAAAGCCTCGTTCTTACGCTGTACCGACGAGTCGGTATTGGCACGGTCACGGAGTTCGTATGACAGAGAGTCGAGGTCGAGCTGAGTCAGCAACTCATAGATAGCCTCTGCACCCATCTTGGCGATGAACTTGTTGGGATCGCTGTCATCCAGATAGTCGTTCTGTTCGCCAACCACGTTGTCGATAATATCGTTATACTCCTCCTCAGAGAGCAGGTCATACTTATTGGCACCAAGGGCATCATTACCCTCACCGTCCTTCTTACCAGCCATCACACCCGGCTGAATCACGATGTAACGCTCATAGTAGATGACGGCATCGAGCTTCTTGGTGGGCAGACCCAGCAGATAGCCAATCTTGTTGGGCAATGAACGGAAATACCAGATATGAGCCACGGGCACAACGAGTTCGATATGTCCGGCGCGCTCACGGCGTACTTTCTTCTCGGTTACCTCCACACCGCAGCGGTCGCAGACAATACCCTTATAACGGATACGCTTGTACTTGCCGCAGGCGCACTCATAGTCCTTGGTAGGGCCGAAGATGCGTTCACAGAATAGACCATCGCGCTCAGGCTTATAGGTACGATAGTTGATGGTCTCGGGTTTGGTGACCTCGCCGAAACTGCTCTCGAGAATGTCTTCGGGTGAAGCAAGTCCGATGGTAATCTTGGTGAAATTACTCCTTGTCTTATTATCTTTTTTGAAAGCCATATTTCAATATATAACTCTTAATTCTTAACTCTTAATTCTTAACTCACAGATTAGTCCATCGTAATGCTCAATCCAAGACCACGGAGTTCGTGCAGCAGCACATTGAGCGACTCGGGAATACCCGGTGTGGGCATGGGCTCACCCTTGACGATGGCCTCGTAAGCCTTGGCGCGGCCTACGGTATCATCAGACTTGACAGTAAGAATCTCCTGAAGCACATGGCTGGCACCAAAGGCCTCCAGTGCCCAGACTTCCATCTCACCAAAACGCTGGCCACCGAACTGGGCCTTACCGCCGAGCGGCTGCTGTGTGATGAGAGAGTACGGACCGATAGAACGGGCATGCATCTTGTCCTCGACCATGTGACCGAGCTTCAAGAAGTAGGTGATACCTACCGTAGCCGGCTGGTCGAACATCTCGCCCGTCTCACCGTCGTACAAGTGAGTAGAACAGAGGCGGGGCAGACCGGCCTTGTCAGTCCACTCAGCCAGGTCATCGAGCTTGGCACCGTCGAAGATAGGCGTAGCGAACTTCACGCCGAGACGCTTACCTGCAGCACCGAGGATAGCCTCGAAGATCTGACCGAGGTTCATTCGTGAAGGCACACCTAACGGGTTCAGCACGAGGTCAACGGGACGACCATCCTCGAGGAATGGCATATCCTCCTGACGGACAACCTTCGAGACGATACCCTTGTTACCGTGACGACCGGCGAGCTTGTCACCCACACCGATCTTACGCTTCTTGGCCACATAGACCTTGGCCATCTGCAGAATGCCTGAGGGCAGTTCGTCGCCAATAGTGATGGCAAACTTCTTGCGCTTCATCTCGGCATCAAGCAGCTTATACTTCTTCATGAAGTTGATAATCAACTGGGCAATGAGCTCGTTTTTGTGCTCATCGTTGGTCCAGTTGCTGATCTGGATGTCACCATACTCCAGGTTGCGCAGTGCCGTAACGGTGAACTTCGAACCCTTGGTAATGATTTCGGCACCCGTATAGTCCTTCACGCCCATCGAAGTCTTGCCCTTGGTCAGCGTGACGAGCTTGTCGATCAGAATGTCCTTCAAGTCGTCAACTTTTGCCTCGTACTCCTCGTCAATCTTCTCCAGAAGTTTCTTGTCCTGCATCTTGGTCTGACGGGTCTTGATGGCACGGGCGAACAGTTTCTTGTCGATAATGACACCCGACAAAGAAGGATTGGCTTTCAGTGAAGAGTCCTTCACGTCTCCGGCCTTGTCGCCGAAAATGGCACGAAGCAGCTTTTCTTCCGGCGAGGGATCGCTCTCTCCCTTCGGCGAGATCTTACCGATAAGGATATCACCGGGCTCGACACGGGCACCGACACGGATGACACCGTTCTCGTCAAGGTCCTTGGTTGCCTCTTCAGAGACATTAGGGATATCGGCAGTGAACTCCTCAACACCACGCTTCGTCTCACGGACATCGAGCGAATACTCATCGACATGGACGGAAGTGAGGATATCCTCGCGAACGATGCGCTCGTTGAGCACAATGGCGTCCTCATAGTTGTAACCCTTCCAAGGCATATAAGCCACGAGGAGGTTACGACCAAGGGCAAGCTCACCATTCTCAGTAGCGTAGCCTTCGGTCAGGATATCACCGGCCTTCACGCGCTGTCCCTTGTTACAGATGGGGCGCAGGTCGATGGTCATGTTCTGGTTCGTACGGCGGAACTTCGAGATGCGGTATTCCTTCAGAGCCGGCTCGAACGACACAAACTCTTCGTCCTCAGTACGGTCGTAAAGGATACGGATGGTGGTGGCGTCCACATACTCAACGACACCGTCGCCCTCGGCAGTCACCATCGTGCGAGAGTCTTCACATACCTGCTTCTCGATACCAGTACCCACGATAGGAGCCTCGTTGTGGAGCAGGGGTACAGCCTGACGCATCATGTTCGATCCCATCAGCGCGCGGTGAGCATCGTCGTGCTCCAAGAAGGGAATCAGCGAAGCAGCGATAGAGGCAATCTGCTGCGGAGAGACGTCCATCAGGTCCACATCCGTCGGGGGAACAACGGGGAAGTCTGCATCCTGACGGCACTTCACCACCTCACGGATAAACGTACCGTCATCATTCAGCGGGGCGTTACCCTGACCGATGATGTGCTCAGCCTCTTCCTCGGCGGTCAGATAGACAATCTCGTTATTGTCGAGGTTGGCAATACCACCCTCCACCTTACGGTACGGAGTCTGGATGAAGCCAAGTTCGTTGATCTTAGCATAGACGCAGAGCGACGAGATCAGACCGATGTTCGGGCCTTCAGGGCTCTCAATCGGGCAGAGACGGCCGTAGTGCGTATAATGTACGTCGCGCACCTCGAAACCGGCACGCTCACGCGACAGACCGCCAGGACCCAGAGCTGAGAGGCGGCGTTTGTGGGTCACCTCGGCCAGCGGGTTGGTCTGGTCCATGAACTGCGATAGCGGGTTGGTTCCGAAGAACGAGTTGATGACGCTCGAAATCGTCTTGGCGTTGATAAGGTCTGTAGGAGTAAAGACCTCATTATCGCGGACATTCATGCGCTCACGGATGGTACGGCTCATGCGGGCCAAACCGATAGAGAACTGGTTGGACAGCTGCTCACCGACGGTACGCACACGACGGTTCGAAAGGTGGTCGATATCATCGACGGTAGCCTTCGAGTTAATCAGCTGAATGAGATACTTGATAATCTCAATGATATCTTCTTTGGTCAGCACACGGACATCCATATCCGTGTCAAGACCTAACTTTTTATTAATACGGTAGCGGCCTACATCGCCGAGGTCGTAACGCTTGTCCGAGAAGAACAGGTTCTGGATGACCTCACGTGCCGAGGCATCATCGGCAGGGTCGGCGTTACGCAACTGACGGTAGATATAGAGCACAGCCTCCTTCTCTGAGTTCGAGGGGTCCTTGGCCAGCGTATTGAAGATAATGCTGTAATCCTGAGCTGCCTGTTCATCCTTATGTACCAGAATGGTCTGGGCACCGCTCTCCAGGATGTCAATCATGTTCTCTTCAGTAATCTCCTTCTCACGCTCGATGATTACCTCGTTACGCTCGATGGATACTACCTCACCCGTATCTTCATCGACGAAGTCCTCATTCCAGCTCTTCAGCACACGGGCAGCCAGCTTGCAGCCTACGACCGCCTTCAAGGCTTTCTTGTTGACCTTCACCTCCTCAGCCAAATTGAAAATCTGCAGGATGTCCTTATCGGCCTCAAAGCCGATGGCACGCAGCAAGGTTGTAACAGGCAACTTCTTCTTACGGTCGATGTAGGCGTACATCACGTTGTTGATGTCCGTAGCAAACTCAATCCACGAACCCTTGAACGGTATGATACGAGCCGAGTAGAGCAGTGTACCGTTGGCATGGACGTTCTGTCCGAAGAACACGCCGGGCGAACGATGCAACTGCGAGACAACAACGCGCTCGGCGCCATTGATGACAAACGTACCGTTGGCCGTCATATAGGGGATGGGCCCCAGGAACACGTCCTGAATCACCGTGCCGAAGTCCTCATGGTCCGGGTCGGTGCAATACAGCTTCAGCTTAGCCTTCAAAGGTACGCTATAGGTGAGACCACGCTCCAGACACTCGTCAATGGTGTAGCGAGGCGGGTCAATATAGTAATCCAGGAACTCAAGCACGAAATTATTACGCGTGTCGGTGATAGGGAAGTTCTCGGCGAACACCTTATACAGACCGTCGTTCTTGCGTTCCTCAGGCGGAGTGTCCAACTGCAGGAAGTCTTTGAAAGACTTTAATTGCACGTCAAGGAAATCGGGGAATGGCAATGGATTCTTGACGCTGCCAAAGTTTACTCTGTTGTCTATTACTTTTGATGCCATATATAAATGATTAAAAATGTCTCAAAGACAAGAAAAGGTTAGGGACTGCCGACTGGGTAGTCCCTAACCAATGGATATTAATTCTTTACTGATTACTTCAGTTCAACCTCGGCACCAGCGGCCTCGATGGTCTTCTTCAAGTTCTCAGCCTCTTCCTTAGACAGGCCTTCCTTCACGGTAGCGGGAGCACCGTCAACGAGATCCTTAGCCTCCTTCAGGCCAAGACCGCAAGCTTCCTTCACAGCCTTTACAACCTGGAGCTTAGCAGCACCGGCTGACTTCAGCACAACGTCGAAAGAAGTCTTCTCCTCAGCAGCAGCGGCCTCACCGCCAGCTGCGGGACCAGCAGCAACAGCAACAGCTGCAGCGGCGGGCTCAATTCCATACTCGTCCTTCAGGACAGTTGCCAACTCATTTACTTCTTTTACAGTAAGGTTTACCAACTCTTCTGCAATAGCTTTAATATCTGCCATTTCTATTTAAATTTTTAATTGTTTTTTAATGTAAATGTTATCTGTTTCGCTTATTTGTTACGCTCAGCGATAGCGTCAAGCAGACCGTGAATCTTGCCACCAGCATTCAGTCCAGAGACAACATTCTTGATAGGCGACTGCAGCAGAGCCACAACGTCGGCAATCAGTTCGTTCTTGCTCTTGATAGCAACCAGCTCATCAAGCTTGTCAGCACCTACGAAGAAGCTCTCCTCAGCAAAAGCACCCTTAAGGGCGGGGATACCTTCCTTCTTGTACTCCTTAATCAGCTTAGCGGGTACGTTGGCCGTCTGGGTGAACATGATAGCAGTATTACCCTTCAGGCAGTCATACAACGGTGAGTAGTCAATCTCTGCTGCCTCAAAAGCCTTGTGCAGCAACGTGTTCTTCACCATCAGCAACTTAATCTCGCTCTTGAAGCACTTGCGGCGCAGGTCAGAGGTCTTCTCAGCATTCAGTCCGGTAAGGTCTACCAGGTAGAAATGAGGATAGCTCTTGAGCTGTTCGCCGAGCTCTACGATAATAGTATCTTTTAATTCCTTTTTCATTTGTCTAATCTTTTAACGAGTTATTCAACTGATTTAGGATCTACCTTGATACCCTTACTCATAGTGCTTGAGACAAAGATACTCTTGATGTATGTACCCTTGGCAGCAGCAGGCTTCAGCTTGATAATGGTAGAGATGAACTCCTTCGCATTCTCAAAGATCTGGTCAGCAGTAAAGGTTACCTTACCGATTGACGTGTGCACGATACCGGCCTTGTCAACCTTAAAGTCAATCTTACCCTGCTTCACTTCCTTCACAGCCTTAGCAACGTCCATAGTCACAGTACCGCTCTTCGGATTCGGCATCAGGCCACGAGGACCGAGGATACGACCGAGAGGGCCCAGTTTACCCATGCAAGACGGCATCGTGATGATAACATCAACATCAGTCCAACCCTGCTTGATCTTGTCAATATACTCGTCAAGACCTACATAGTCGGCACCTGCCTCCTTGGCAGCAGCTTCCTGGTCGGGTGTACAGAGAGCGAGCACGCGGGTCACCTTACCAGTACCGTTCGGCAGCGATACAACGCCACGAACCATCTGGTTGGCCTTACGCGGGTCGACGCCCAAGCGTACATCGATATCAACTGAAGCCTCAAACTTGGTGGTGGTGATTTCCTTCACCAGCGCTGCGGCTTCTTTCAACGTGTAGGCTTTCCCTGCTTCAACCTTATCAGCTACCAACTTTTGATTTTTTGTCAGTTTACTCATTGTCTTAATTGAAGTTATTTGTTATTTACCAGGGAAGTCCCCTTTTACAGTGATACCCATGCTACGTGCTGTACCGGCAATCAGTTTCATAGCCGACTCCACAGTAAAGCAGTTCAGGTCGGCCATTTTGTCCTCAGCGATGGCACGAACCTGATCCCAGGTTACGCTGGCCACCTTCTTACGGTTAGGCTCTGAAGAGCCGCCCTTGACCTTGGCTGCTTCCATCAGCTGAACAGCTGCGGGAGGAGTCTTGATAACAAAACTGAATGACTTGTCAGCATAGTAGGTGATAACGACAGGAAGAATCTTGCCTGCCTTATCCTGGGTTCTGGCGTTGAACTCCTTGCAGAATCCCATAATGTTGATACCCTTCGAACCAAGTGCAGGGCCGACGGGGGGTGAGGGATTTGCTGCGCCACCTTTAATCTGTAATTTGATTAATCCAGCAACTTCTTTAGCCATTTCTGTTTTTAATATTTATTTGATTGTTATATAAGCCACGGGAGTGGAAGCCTCCCAGGACCGTATATAGAGAATCGGACGTACCGTAACAAATTACGCCCTATTCCTTTTCTACCTGATTGAAAGAGAGTTCTAGCGGAGTCTTGCGACCGAAGATCTTCACGTTCACCTTCAGTTTGTGCTTCTCGGCGTTCACTTCCTCAATGATACCACTGAATCCGCTGAACGGACCATCAGTCACCTTCACAGACTCATCAACGCTGTACGGGATATTGATTTCCTCAGACCGGATGGCAGTTTCCTCGGCTGTTCCGAGAATACGGTTGATGTCACTCTGACGAACGGGCGTCGGGTTGTCCATACCGCCTAAGAAACCCAGAACATTAGGGGTGAAGCGCAACGTATGGGCTACCTCGCCCTGAAGATTGGCCTCCACCAGTACATAGCCAGGCAGGAAGAGTTTCTCCTTGACGACACGCTTACCATTACGCAGCTGTGCATACTTCTCCGTCGGCAGCAGAATCTGACCGACATTGGTCTCCAGTACTGGGTCATGCTTCATCAAAGCCTCCAGATACTCCTTGACCTTTGCCTCTTTTCCGCTGACGGCGCGCAGCACATACCACTTCATTCCTGTTTCTGCCATCTCTCTTACCTATTCTATTACATACCAAGCGAGTAAATGCCGGTCATCACAAACTTGAACACACTGTCCATAGCCCAGACAACCAAGGCAATCACCAGGGATGCAGACAAGACAACAACGGCGCTGTGAGTAAGCTCAGAGCGCGTCGGCCATGTCGTCTTATGAGCAAGCTCGTCATAGCAAGCCTTGCAGTAATTGATAAACTTCTTTAACATCTTTCTTGTATCCTATTAGCACGGGAAGGAGGACTCGAACCCACGACCCTCGGTTTTGGAGACCGATGCTCTACCAACTGAGCTATTCCCGTAAGTAAGCCCCCGCCCATTGACGGGGGCTTGGTTTTTTATTGTTTGTCAGCAGGACGAAGTTCAACCTCGTCCTTACAAGACGATTAGTCCTCGAAGACCTCAGTAATCTGACCAGAACCAACGGTGCGGCCACCTTCGCGGATAGCGAAACGCAGACCCTGGTTCAGAGCAACAGCGTAAATCAGCTCAACTGTGATCTCAACATTATCACCAGGCATCACCATCTCAACGCCAGCGGGCAGAGTGATTTCACCCGTGCAGTCCATGGTGCGGAGATAGAACTGGGGACGATACTTGTTGCCGAACGGAGTGTGACGGCCACCCTCTTCCTTCTTCAGGACATAGATAGAAGCCTTGAACTTCTTGAAGGGCTTAATCTGTCCGGGATGGCAGAGCACCATACCACGCTTGATTTCGTTCTTGTCAATACCGCGGAGCAGCAGACCTACGTTATCACCAGCCTGACCCTCGTCAAGAATCTTGCGGAACATTTCAACACCGGTAACAACAGACTTCTTGTCCTCACCAAGACCGAGCAGCTCAACTTCGTCACCAACGTGGATGACACCCGTCTCGATACGGCCGGTAGCAACGGTACCACGACCTGTGATTGAGAACACGTCCTCAACAGGCATCAGGAAGGGCTTATCGGTAGCGCGAGGAGGCTCCTGAATCCAAGTGTCGCAGGTGTTCATCAGCTCCATTACCTTCTCTTCCCACTTGGCAACACCGTTCAGGGCGCCGAGGGCAGAACCGCGGATGATAGGAGTATCGTCCTCGAACTCATACTGAGCGAGAATCTCCTGAACCTCCATCTCAACGAGCTCAAGCATTTCCTCATCCTCGACCATGTCGCACTTGTTCAGGAACACCACCAGACGGGGAACGTTTACCTGACGGGCGAGCAGAACGTGCTCACGGGTCTGAGGCATAGGACCGTCAGTAGCAGCAACAACGAGAATAGCACCGTCCATCTGAGCAGCACCAGTTACCATGTTCTTCACATAGTCGGCGTGTCCCGGGCAGTCAACGTGAGCGTAGTGACGGATAGCGGTCTCATACTCTACGTGTGCGGTGTTAATAGTGATACCACGCTCCTTCTCCTCAGGAGCGTTATCAATCTGGTCGAATGACTTAACCTCAGAGAGACCCTGCTTTGCCAAAACGGTAGTGATAGCAGCGGTCAGAGTAGTCTTACCATGGTCAACATGACCGATAGTACCAATGTTTACGTGCGGTTTGGTGCGCACAAATTGCTCTTTTGCCATTGTTTTACTTGTTTATTAATTTTATTATTTGAATACTTATGTTTTTGCTCCTCCTCAATGTCAAGAGAGCTGTAACTGAGAGTTGAACTCAGGACCTCTTCCTTACCAAGGAAGTGCTCTACCACTGAGCTATTACAGCATTTTGTTGTTCATAGAGCGGAAAACGGGGCTCAAACCCGCGACCCCCAGCTTGGAAGGCTAGTGCTCTATCAACTGAGCTATTTCCGCAAAAACAAACTCTCTTGAGAGTGGGTGGAGATGGATTCGAACCACCGAAGGTAAAAACCAGCAGATTTACAGTCTGCCCCATTTGGCCACTCTGGTATCCACCCAATTTATAGACTTGCGTCTTGTCTTCCTTACTTTTGAGCCTCTTGTCGGATTCGAACCAACGACCCCGAGATTACAAATCACGTGCTCTGGCCAACTGAGCTAAAGAGGCTTTTTTAAGCAGCCGCTTCCGTTTCAGATTTACGACCTGTCGGAAAACGGCTGCAAAGTTACAACTTATTTTTGAATTACCAAAACTTTTCCGAGTTTTTTTTAGTAATTTCTCAATTTTTCCTTAAATTTCTGCAGTTGACCCCGCATTGAATCGACACAAAGGTCGATACTCTCCTCAAATGTATCACTTGTCTTCTCTACGAACAAAGTGCTTCCAGGCACGGCCACAGACAGGCTTGCTTCCTTGTTCTGAGCGGTTGCGGGCTTCACAACTTTCAATTGCACCTCTACTTTCTGTATGTCTTCAAATGATTTTTCCAACTTGGCGACCTTCTTTTCGATGAACGCCTCTAACTTCTCGGTGGCGTCGAAGTGAATCGACTGAATCTTAATTTCCATAGATACCTCCTATTTTTTAATAGTTAATAAATAAGGTTATGCCCTTGGATGGGCCTCGTTATAAACTCGTTTCAACTGTTCGAACGTAGTGTGCGTATAGATTTCTGTCGTGTTCAGGCTTTCATGCCCTAACAGTTTCTTCACGCTTTCCAGTCCGGCACCATTATTCAGCATCGCCGTAGCGAAACTGTGCCTCAACACGTGGGGCGACCGCTTCTTCAGCGTCGTAACCTCCGAGAGGTGCTTTCTGACCAGGTATTGCACCTGGCCGCGGCTCACCCGCTCGCCCTTTTCAGTCAGGAACAGCGCCGGCGACCGCCTTTCCGTCACCTCGCTGTCACGCTGTACAATGTAGTCACGCAGCATCTGTGCCAGCTCTTCCCCGAACGGGACGATGCGTTGTTTGTCGCGCTTACCTGTCACCTTCATCTGCATCATGCCAAAGTCAACGTCCTCGTCGTTCAGTCCCACCAACTCCGCCAGTCGGATTCCTGTCTCGTAGAATAATATAATTATGGTACGTGCGCGTACCTTATTATATTTATTCCCCGTCAGCTTCTCGTCCAACAGCGCGTCCATCTCAGACTCCCTGACGAACTGCGGCAGTGGTTTCGCCTTCTTAGGGCCCATCACCGCGTGGGCAGGATCCTTCTCAATCAACTTCCTCGCCAAAACGTAGCGGTAGAACGTGCGCAGGGCGCTCAGGCCAAGATTCACCGTCGCGGGCTTCTTGCCCTCATCCATCAGATGCTCCACCCAGCCCCTTATCACGTCGGCATCAGCTGTCAACAACGAAAGACAATCGTCCACTCCCTGAATATACGTTTCGAAATCGCGTAGATTCTCTTCGTACACCTGCACCGTCCGAGGGCTTCTGTTCCGCTCATAAAGCAGGTAATTCAGGAACTGGTCGATCATCATAAACGTCACCTTTTCATTTTCGGCAACGAATTTACGGAAATTTATTCAATCCACCAAATTTTTTGAGGATTTTTTTATTCCTCGTTGGTACGGAGCTGCTGTACGTAAATGGCGTGCTCCATCTTAAGGCGCTTCAGAACAGAAGGCTTGTCAAACTGCTGACGACGACGCAGCTCTTTCACAACACCTGTCTTTTCGTACTTTCTCTTGAACTTCTTGAGGGCCTTTTCGATGTTCTCGCCTTCTTTTACTGGTACAATAATCATTTCTTTTTGCTAAAATTTTAATTGTTAAACTTAGTGCTTCGGGCCGAGCGCCACGAAAAGCGGGTGCAAAGTTACAACTTTTTTATGAATCAAGCAAATATTTTGCTAATTTTTTAAAATAGCCGCCCGCTTCCTGCCGATGCGCTACCCGCCTGATATCGCCCCTTTACCCAGATCTTATAAGGATTCAGGTCCCCAGCTCCGAAAAAACCATTTATTAATAAATAACGTGCTATTTATTAATAAGTAACATGCTATTTATTAATAAATGACATTCTGTGACAATTATGAAGCCTGTCACTTTATCGACCCTTTAGAGCCCATTTGGGAGTTGGCTCGAGCTAAATAGGGTTATGGTTCAAGCTAAATAGGGTTTTGGCTTGAGCCAATTTTGGGGGACGTCAATTATTTCGCCCTTTTTCTTGGAACTTTCAGATTAATTCGTTATCTTTGCCAACGACTAACATTGTTGAACCAATGATACCAAAACTATTACTCACCACCTGTCTCGCCCTGCTTTTCTCAATGCAGGCAATGGCACAGATACCCAAAGTGGCTACTGACACCCTATTTGCCCGTGGCGCCACGATGGCCTTCGGACGTATCAAATCGGTCTCGTCCAATGGCGGTTCTGCCATTCAGATACGCGGTTTCTGTCTGAGCGAGAACCCGGAACCGACAGTAGATGACATCGTCAGTACCAAACAGTTCTCGAACAACGGTGTTATCTACTACTTCGAGGACCTGAAGCCTGGCACGATGTATTACATGCGTGCCTACGCTACCAATAAGGACGGTGTGACAGGCTACGGCAACGTCATCAAGTTCAGCACCATTCCCAAAGGAGCCATTACCTATACTTATAACAATGGTGGAAACTCCGATCAGAACCAGCGCATCAACGAAGCCCTCACCCAGGCTTGCGACATCTTTAGCAACCTGACGAGCGCTAAGAAGCACTTTGATGTGTACTATAGCTCGGGGACGCCGACCGCCAACTGCAACTATACGGAAACACCCCACATGAACATCGGTCCGAATTCCAACTACCAGCACACAGGTATCATCATGCATGAGATACAGCACGGACTGGGCGTCATTTCTTATTCTACGGAGTGGAGCGGCGACATCCTCCGCTCAGGCAATGGTACTGGCCAGTGGCTGGGCGACCGCGTGTCGGCCTTCCTCGACTTCTGGGACAATACCACCAATTCACGCCTCAACGGCGACACCCAGCACATGTGGCCCTACGGTGTCAATGGTTCCCATGAGGACAATGGTACCTTGCAACTCTACTACGGTAACGCCATGATTGGCCAGGCTCTAGGCGAGGACGGTCTACAGCATACGTATAGCACCTACGCCGACCCCTACTATTCGCTCAATCAGGAGGACACCATCAAGTACTACATCAAGAACGAGTCGAAGGACCGAGGGCTTTACACCTCGTACCTGAAGCCTACCGCTACGGGAGCGCTGAAGTGGGTCAACATGACCACCGAGGAGGCTGCCCTGAACGATAGTGCTGCGTGGTACATCACCTTCACCCCTTCCAACCAATACTACCAGCTGCGCAATGCGGCTACCGGCCAGCATATGACCTATAGCAGCGGCATCAAGACGGCTGCTAAGGAAAAACTCACGGCCAACGAGAACTGGCACCTGATGCGTGGCCGTGTCGATGTGGACGGACAACGGGGCTACTGGATTATCCATCCTACGTCGAGCTGGACGCCACCGTGTCTGCAGGCCAATACCAACGGCAATACGGGTTCCGCGAACTTCAACATTGCCAACACGGCTGAGGTTCAGCGCTGGCTCATCCTCACCATTGATGAGGACAAGGTGGCTGAGTATAAGGCGATGGCACAGACGAGAAAACAGGTGGAGGAACAACTGAAGCTGGTGAAGCAATTAGCCGAAGTGCCGCATACCTGTAGCGATGCTACCGTCGATGAGCAGTTGCAGACGACATTAGCCAGCATTGAGCGGCGTATGAAGGAGGCCAAGAGCACCACAGAACTGACACCACTATTGGAGGAGGCCCAAAAGGCGGCCAACGACTTCCTGATGTCGGGTATCACGCCGACGACAGCTCCCTTCGACCTGACCTATATGCTGGCGAATCCCACGATTGACGAGAACAGCGACGGCTGGACGGATTCACCCACTATCAGCTACGGTTGCGGCGAGTTCTACGAAAAGACCTTCGACTTCAGCCAAACAGTGAAGAACCTGCCTGCCGGCATCTATGCCTTCTGTGCCCAGGGATTCCAGCGTCCAGGTTCCAGCAGAACTGCCTATCAGGACTACAAGGCCAGCAACAACAAGGTGTATGCCCTGATCTATGCAGGATCAAAGAATGAGAAGCTGGCCCATATTTGCGATACAGTCCTCTCAAGGAAAGTGGGCAAGGGCAACGAGACTGCCGTATCCAGTAGCAAGTACGTACCTAACGACATGCAGGCCGCCAGCGCCTACTTCCAGAAAGGCTTGTATGAGAATCAGGTATTGGGTAGCGTGGCCACAAACGGCGGTTCGCTCAAGGTGGGCATCAAGTCAACGTCTATGCCTACCAGCTATTGGGCCGTCTTCGACAACTTCCGCCTCTACTATTACGGCAGTAAGACAACAGACACAAGCCTGACGCTGACAGCCAACGCTGCCGAGGGCATGTATTGGACAACGTTCTACTGCGGTGAGACGGGCTACAGGATTGACAACGACGAGAACGCCTGCGCCTATACGGCCACCTATAGTTTGGCCAACGAGGAAGGTACGTTGACATTGCACAAGCTGGGCAAGGTGGTTCCGGCAGGCAATGCCGTCGTCATCGTGGGCGAGGACAATGCCTTCACTATTACGAAGGACGACACGTCGTCGGCAGAGTACAACATAGACAACGACCTGCGGGGCGTGGACGAGGAAACGGCCATCTCAACGCTGGGAACAGGCACGTTCTACGTGCTGAGCAACCAGAACTCGCACTTCGGCTTCCATCAGTACGCGGGGACGACGATGGCCGCCGGCAAGGCCTATCTGCTGGTCAGCGGCACATCAGCCCCTGCCCGCGGTTTCAAAATTGTTTTCGACGGAGCCAATGGCATCAGGGATGTGAAAGGTGGCAAAGATTCTGACGTCTGGTATAACCTTGACGGCCGCCGCATCAATGGCCGCCCATCGACGAAGGGCATCTATATCCACAGAGGAAGAAAGGAGGTAGTGAAATGAAGGATATCTATATGAGTCCCGCCATTGAGGTAGAGAGACTGCCGCAGGCGAACATCTTCTGTACAAGCGGCTACGACAAATTAGAAGAATTACCTCTCAACATTTTCGAGCAGGACAAGATTACGCTGCCAAGCGGTATCTGGTAAGAGCTTCATCAAACCGATGAGCGGACAGCAAGATATCGGTTGATGACGTTGATAGTGAGTTCCTGCGGTGTTGTCAGCAGCGAGAGGATGCCGTACTGGCGGAGGGTGGCGCTGATGAGCTGCTTCTCGGCTGCGAACTTCTCGGCTACCTCATGCTGACAGCACTCTTCGGCAGTATGGGCGGGAGAGTCGATGAACTGCTGCAGTTCGACATCGTCGAAGAATACGACGAGCAGGCGGTGACGGTGGGCTATCTGCTGCAGGAACGGCAGTTGGCGCTGCAGGGAGACGAGTCCCATGAAGTTCGTATAGAGTATCAGCAGCGAACGCTTGCTGATGTGGCGCCCGATGGCTACGGACAGGGCCGAGAAGTCGGTCTCGTCGAAGTCCGTCTGCTCGGCGTAGAGTGTCTCCATCAGTTTGTTGATATGTCCTGGGCGACGGTCGGCGGCCACGAAGGTGTCGAGGTGATCGGCAAAGGTGAGCAGTCCGGCACGGTCCTCCTTGCGCATCGCCACATAGCTGAGGGCCAGCGAAGCATTGATGGCATAGTCGAGCAGCGTCATTCCCAGAAAGGCTTGCTGCATGACACGGCCTTTGTCGATAATGGCAAAAACCTGCTGTGAACGCTCATCCTGATAGACATTCACCATCGGACGGCTGAGTCGGGCGGTTGCCCGCCAGTTGACCGTGCGGTAGTCATCGCCTCGGAGGTAGTCGCGGATATGTTCGAACTCCGTATTATGGCCGATGCGGCGTATGCGCTTGATGCCCGGCTCCTGCAGGTTCTGGCTGATGGCCATCAGCTCGTACTGGTGCAAACGCTGGAACGAGGGATAGACGCTGACGTCGCAGGGAGCGGCACAGCGGTAACGGCGCTCAACGAGGCCGAGACGCGTAGAAGCGTAGACGAGGACGTGGCCGAAGGAATAGACGCCACGGCGGGTGGGACGGAGGGTGGAGTCAACGGAGAAGTGAGAAGTGAAAAGTAAGAAGTAAGAGGTGTCGCTGCGCTGCTGGAACTGGAAGGGGAGCTCGTCGATGACCTCGATGCGTACGGGGAAGGGGTAGGTGCTCCCGACATTGATGGTGACGGGGTTGTCGTCGCCATTGCTGAAACGGGTGCTGAGAAGGCGCTCGGCGGTAATGGCGCGGCGGTGCCAGAGAAGGGCTATGTCGGCAATGGTGGCCAGGAACAGGGCCAGCGTCAGCAGGCGCCCCACGGTGAATAGCGGGTCGTAGGCATAGCCGAGGCCGGCGATGAGGGCAACGGCGAGCAGCTGGAGGTAGAAGCGGCAACGTAGGAACATTCGAGCGGTGAAGGGTGAGTGGTGAAGGGTTATTTGGGCACTTCCACTTTGTCGAGCAGGCGGAGAGCGACCTTTTGGGGAGTGTAGCCTTCCATCTCGGCCTCAGCGGTGAGCACGAGGCGGTGCTGGAGCACGGCGGGAACCACCGTCTTCACGTCGTCGGGTGTCAGGTAGTCGCGCCCCTGAAGGAGGGCGTAGGCCTTAGCAGACTGCAGGATGGCCACCGAGGCACGAGGCGAGGCTCCGAGGTAGACGACGCGGCTCTTGCGCGTCTGCTGAACGATGTCAACCACATACTGCAGCAACGACCGTTCGGCATAAACCTCAGTCAGCAGTTTGCGCAGCTGCAACAGCTCATCCTTTGTGATGACGGGCTGCACACGGCTGAGGTCGGTGAACGCCATATTCTCATGATGACGCTGCAGGATGCGCAGTTCCTCCTCTGCCGACGGATAAACCATAGTCAGTTTCATCAGGAATCGATCGATCTGTGCCTCCGGCAGTTTGTAGGTACCCTCCTGCTCCACTGGGTTCTGGGTAGCCAGGATGGTGTAGAGCGGCGACATAGGATGCGTGGTGCCGTCGATGGTTGCCTGCCGTTCCTCCATCACTTCGAAAAGGGCGGCCTGCGTCTTGGCGGGAGCGCGATTCACCTCGTCGACCAGCACAACATCGGCAAAGACAGGGCCGGCATGAAACTGGAACTCCTGCGTCTTCATATTGAACACGCTGGTGCCGAGTACGTCGCTGGGCATGAGGTCGGGTGTGAACTGCACACGACTGAACTTGGCGTCGATGAGACGGGCCACAAGTTTGGCCAACAACGTCTTGGCCACACCGGGCACACCCTCTATCAGCACATGACCGCCGGCAAGGATGGCCGTCAGCAGCAGTTCAACGTTCTCTTCCTGACCGACGATGACTTCACCAATCGATTGGCGCAAGGTCTGAACCTTCTCAGCGAAGACCGTGAGGTCTAAGTTTCTTCTTTCTTCTCTTTCTTCCATATTATTCAGTTCTTTTTTCGTTTCATGTATTGTAGGGTGCCTATATGGCGGATAAAGTCCAGTTGGTAGTTGCGAGGCGGCTTTTCTATGGGGATAGCGCGCTGGCGACGGCGAGCGCTGAAGCCCATCAACAGGACGATGCCGAGCAACACGAGGTAGAGGGCCCAGCGCAGGGGTGGACGCCTCAGCAGTTCGCGGAAAGGAGAACTCTCCGCCACGTTCGTATCGGGCATGTAGGCCTCAGTACGGATGACGGGCAGCGGCTTCAGGTGGTTCAGCAGGCGGTGGACATAGACGGGGTCGTTGAGGATGCCGTAGTTGGTCAGCATCAGCGGCGTAGTGACAAGGATGAGTTCGCCTTTGCCAATAGGGTAGCTGAGAGCAACGACTTCGTCTGCCTTGGCCAAGGGGACGGCAGGTAACGTATCTGAAATGCAGGCGTTGAGGAACTGGGGATGGATGCGGGTAACGGAAGGGGGATAGACCGCCGCATCACCAACCCAGAAGATACTGTCGCTGGGGAGAGCATGACCGAAAGAACTCTGGAAACTGGCGGCAAGGAAGTAGTTCCTCGAGTTACAGCGGATGTTCAGCGTGTCGCAGAGTTCGTGCCTGAAATAGGAATCAGCATAGAGAATCCGGTTACCACGAGCCACCAAGGCCAGAAGGGTGTCAACATTGACGTTTTCTCCCTGATAGCCTGTACGGAGAATGACGATGGAGCGCGGCGGCAGCTTCTCCAACGACAACTGCGAAAGCGTCTTACGGCAGACGGTGTAGCCACGGGGCATCTCGCTACTGAGCAGGCTGTCGAAGACGTAGCAGCCGAAGGGCTGACGGTCTTCGTGGGCAAAGGTGGGATTCCACACGAAGCGGCGCGGCATCTGATATTCCAGGACGAGCATCAAGGCCAGCAGGGCAACGATGAAGAGCCAGAACTTACGACTCACGGGCGACCTCCTTTCTTAATACTTCCACTTCGTCGTAGAGGGAACGCGTGGCGGGAAAATTGCCATAACGGACTCGCAGGAAGTGTGTGGTGAGGGTGCGGAAGGCGGCTTTGGCAGCGGCACCGTCGCTGCCCAGCGAACTGGCGTTGAGCTCGCGGACATACTGGGTGGGAGTCTTGAATAGCTGCCAGTCGATAAGATGAGCGTCGGTAAGGGCCTTGAGCGTCTGGAGATAGCTAAGGCGGATGGCCTCGCGGTAGTCCTCACGGGAGAGGGACTGGGCTATAGCGGCATCGAAGTCGACGCCATAGATGTTGTCCTCGCTGTCGTCGTAATCTGACAGTAGTTGTTCCTGTCGACGGAAAAGGCCGGGGTGGAAACGCCACAGATACCACGCAATGATACCTAACACGGCAATTGCCAGCAGTGTGAGCAGCCAATTGGTGAGGGTACTGCCGACAACATCGCCGAAGAAGAACTCGCGGAGTTGCATCATCAGCCACTCGGTGAAGGACATACCGCCTCCGGCCAACTCACGGTTGTAGTCGAAGTCGTTCTGCGCCTGCCACTGGGCTATCTGCGCGCTGTCTATGACGAGGGTGTCGGGCAAAATGAGGAATTAGAAATGAGAAATTAAAGAATCTCGAAGTTCTCGATGTCCTGATCGACGCTAACGCCGTCAACCTTGTCGCAGGCATGACCGTACTGATAGGCGATACCGACGTCATACAAGACCAGAATGCAGCTGCTGAAGAAGCTGGAGACGACGCCCAGCAGATACTGGATGGCGGTATAGCCGAACGACGAGACGAAGCCTGCCGTGTCGCCTTGTGCCGCAAAGACGTTTTTCACCATTATCATGATGTACCACGGCAAGGAAACCAGTCCCGATAGGATGGACCCAATGATGTAGAGCACCAGCACAACACCGACGATGCCGGCCCACGTCTTCCAAGTCAGGCGCACAGACTTGGCGTAAGCACTAATGATGCCCGTTTTCTCGAACAGGTAGACGGGCTGAACCATGAAGAAGACCGGGAATACCGCGAAGGCCAGTATAATGGCGGGCAGAATGAAGTACCTGCTGATGGCTACCATGAGGGCTATCAGCAGTCCGATGACGACAATCAGGATAAGGCCCGTAACCATCAGTACTATCTGCCGTCCCGCCATCCGCATGATGCTGGGTTTCATGTCGGCAAAGGTAATGCCAACCAGTCTGGTGGAGCGCTGCTCATATTGCTGCATCATGGTGTAGGCGAGTGACGTCACCAGCAGAAAGCCGACAAACTGCACCAGCGTGTATAAACCCAGCGAAAACATCCAGGATGCCATGTCTGCTAAATTGGAAGCGGTTCTACCATCGGCCAACACCATGTTGGCAAATTCCATGTAACCCGACATGAAGTTCGTCATGCAAAAGGACTGCACCAATGCCACAGGCAGCAGCAAATAGGTAATGTACTTCAACAGCGGGCGCCAGTTCTCACGAACGAAGTCGAACGTGTCAGAAATTTTCTCACCGAACCTACGGATACGGTAGAGTTTAATCAATCGGAATTCTGTATTCATCGTTTTTCTTTTTTGGTAATACTATATAATAATAGGTGACAAAGGCCAACGAGCTGAGGATAATGGTGAGCCGCAGCAGGTCGGGCCACTCGGTGTGGCGGGTCAGGAAACTCTCGATGAAGCCGGCCAACATGAAGACAGGCACCGTGCCGATGACGATGCGGAGGCCGCGCCGCGCACCACGCCGGAAGGACGTCAGTCGAGGATAGGTGCCAGGAAAAAGCCAGCCGTTGCCCATGGCGATGCCGGCAGCTCCGGCCACGATGATGGCTGAGATTTCGAGTGTGCCGTGCAGCCAGACAGCCAAAGCCGACTGCCACAGCAGACCGTGCTGGGCGAAGAATGTCTGGAACGAGCCAAGCATGACACCGTTCTGGAAGAGGATAAAGCCCGTGCCGAGGCTGGTGAACACGCCCAAAACGAAAGTGATGAACGACACCTTGACGTTGTTCAACGTAATCATGCCGAACATCGCGTCCTCGGGGTCGCCGTTATAGACGGCCATCGGCTCGCCTTCGGCAATATTTTGCAGCGTCATGTCCACATAGCCGTCGCCCAGAATGATGCGACAGAACTCGGGGTCTAACATTTGGGAAAGAAAGCCCACGAACGCGCTGACCACGAAGATAACAAACGACAAGAGCAGTTCGCGCCGCGCCTCCCATATCGTACGCGGCACCTCGTCAGTCCAGAAGGTCAGCAAGCGCGACCAACGGTAGCGGTCTGAACGGTAAATCTCGTTGTGGAGGGCAGAAGCAAGGTTATTGAGATAAACGGTTATCTTGGACTCCGGGTAGTGGGTCTGCGCAAAAGCCAAGTCGCTGGTCACGTCAATATAGGTGTCGGCCAACTCGGTGGCATCGCTGTCACCGGCGGTCTCCACCACAATCTCAGCACCACGCCACTTCGAGATGTTCTGTCGGATAAACGTCACTTCCTTCATAATCCTGTGCAAAGTTACGAAATAATTTACAAATGACAATTGATAATTGATATTTATTTTGTATCTTTGCCGTCGAAATGGCAGAGAAGAGCATCGTCACCGGACAATATGTACGCATTCGTCAGACGCCGGCCAGTGTCGGCGAACGTATGCTGGCCCAGCTGATTGACTGGGTGATACAATTTGCATACCTGACGATGTGGTGGATTCTTAGCAGTAACACCGACCTCTACATGGGTACACTGGCCATCATTTTGGTCGTCCTACTGCCCGTTTTCTTCTACTGTCCGCTGTGCGAGATTCTTAGTGGAGGCCAGACCTTCGGCAAGCGGCTTGTCAAGCTACGCGTCATCATGGCCGACGGTACCCTACCCTCGCCTGCAGCTTATCTGCTCAGGTGGCTGATGATGATTGCCGACGGTCCCTTGTTAGGCTACATCGGCGTGCTAGTAATGATTCTGAACCGCAATAACCAGCGGTTCGGCGACATGGCGGCGGGCACGTTGGTGGTCAAGCTGCAGAGCTATTCGAAGATTCAGGTCAGCCTCGACGAATACGACTACCTGACAGAAGGTTACCGTCCCTCCTACCCTCAGGCTGCCGACTTGTCGTTGGAGCAGGCCGACATCATCCGCCGCGCCGTAGAGAGCGACCAGCCGGAGCGTATCAGCCAGTTGTCGCAGAAGGTGCAGCAACTGCTCGGCGTCACCCGCCGCGAGTCTGAGGACGAATTCTTCCTGCGCCGCATCATCCGCGACTACCAGTACTACGCCCTGGAGGAAATCTAATCTCTAAAATGGGGCGCAGGCCTCCCGCAACCACTCCACTTCGTCAGCATCAAGATGTGGTGACAGACGGTCGAAAACCGTCTGGTGATAGTCGTTCAGCCAGTCAATCTCCTCCTGTATCAACTGTTCGCGGATGATGGGACGCTTGTCGATGGGACAGAGCGTCAGCGACTCAAACTGCAGGAACTTGCCGAATTCCGTCTCCTTGTAAGGAACAATCAACAAAGTATTCTCAACACGGGCACCACAACGGCCGGGCAGGTAGATGCCGGGTTCGTCGGTGATGGTCATGCCTTCCACCAACGGGGCAGGCTTCCACTCCATACGAAACTGATGAGGACCTTCGTGAACATTCAGGTAAGTACCCACGCCGTGCCCCGTGCCGTGCAGGTAGTTCAGCCCGTGACGCCACATCGCCTCACGGGCCAGGATGTCAATCTGCGTACCGCTGGCACCGCTGGGGAACTTGCACAGTTTTATCCGGATGTGGCCTTTCAACACCAACGTGTAGATGAGCCGTTCCTCATCGGTCAACGGGCCAAGGGCGATGGTACGCGTGATGTCAGTCGTACCGTCCAAGTACTGCGCACCGCTGTCTAACAACAGCAGACCGTGTGGTTCCAGCGGGATGTCGGTGTCAGGTGTCGCCTCATAATGAACGATGGCAGCATGCGTACCGTAGCCCGCGATAGTATCGAATGAGATATCGCGATAGAGGGGCTGCTCGGCACGTAGTGCCGTCAGTTTGCGGTCAATGGAGATTTCAGTTTCATGGGACTCATGAGACTCCTCCAACCACTTCAAGAATTTTACCATTGCGATGCCGTCTTTCAGCATCGCTGACCTAAAACCCGCTATCTCGGTGGCATTTTTGACGGTTTTCATCCGTTTGACGGGCGACTCTTCCTCAACAATCTCGCAGTTCACCGTCTTGTAGAGCACGTAGTTCACCTCGTCGGGATCGAGCAGGATATTATACTCAAAGTAGTCCTTCAATCCCTTCACAATATTCTCATAACTGTCCACCTTGATGCCTGCAGCCTGCAAATAAGCCGACACTTCGGAAGTCAGTTTCACCTTATTTATATATAGGGTAACGTCCTTCGACGAAATCAGCAGGTAGGAGACGAAGACCGGATTGCAATGGACATCCGTACCTCGCAGGTTCAGCGTCCAGGCTATGTCATCGAGCGCCGACATCAACATACCGTCGGCATGTTTCTCCCGTAAGGCCCTGCGGATGCGGGTAATCTTGTTTCCTGTCGTTTCGCCGGCATATTCTATGGGGTAAATCTCCACTGGATTCTCAGGTATAGCCGGACGGTCGTGCCAGATCAGCTTCAGCGGGTCGAGATTCGTGCGCAGCGTCAGTCCGCCCTCTTTGCGGAGGTCGGCTATCAGTTCCTTCACGCTGTTGGCTGACGAGCACCAGCCGTCGATGCCTACCTCAGTGCTAGCGGGAGAACCGCCAGCCGCAATTTGGGTTTTAAGCCACTGCGCGATGGTCGGCGTGCCTTCCATCTTCAATTTCATCAGCTGAAACTCCGTACCCTTCAACTGCTCCTCGGCAGCAAGGAAATAGCGACTGTCCGTCCACAGGGCGGCACTATTCAGCGTCACCACCGCCGTGCCTGCCGAACCGTTGAAGCCACTGATAAACTCACGTCCCTTCCAATGGTCGGGAATATATTCACCCTGATGAGGGTCGGTACTGGGGAAGATAAACGCGGCCAGGTGTTCGCGCCGCATCACCTCCCGAAGGTCTTCTAATCGTTGGTTCACCGTCTTATTCATAACGCTTTCTTATTTCTTGATTTCCTGTAATGCTTTGTCGCCAGGCTTGAAGAGCAGGCCGGTACACTGCTGCGCTGCTGCCTTGTAGGTCTTCAGCTCCACCTTGTCCCACTGTATCTGGTCAGTACGCTGAGCCAACGGGGCATGGGGGATAATGCTACCGTCGCGAACGAGGATGATGGCGGAAATACGACCTGCCGTCAATGTCTGGTAGCCGCCATCGTAAACCTTGCCGTTCTGATAGTCTATCCACTTGCCTTTGGGCAGGTAGACAATCCGACTGTTGCCACTCTCCAAAAGCGGCGCCACTAATAGCTGTGAGCCGAACATATACTCGTCCTCCACGAGCCAGGCACCCGGGTCTTCAGGGAACTCCACCAGCAGGGCACGCACCATCGGCAGACCGCGCTCCGTACAGTCCTTGGCCTGGGCATAGACGTAAGGCATGAGCCGGTATTTCATCTCGGCACATTCACGGAAAGCCTTGGTGAACGACTCTGAGATGAGCCACGGCTCGGTGGGAGGTGCTCCATGGGCACGGGTATGACTCGATAGGAAGCCGAAGGGCAGCCAACGGCGGTAGATGTCCTCAGGCGAAGCCGTCACAAAACCGCCCATATCGTGGCTCCAGAATGAAAAACCGCTGAGTCCAAACGAGAGACCGCCGCGCAGGTCGCCCAGCATACCGATATTATTGGTAGCCGCATCGCCACCCCAGTGCAGGGCGTAACGCTGTGAACCTGCCCAGGCCGAACGGGCCCAGATGATGCCCTCGCCGGGATACTGACCCTCAACGGCTTCCCAGAGTGCCTTGTTATAGCGCAGGGGATAGAGGTTGTGCTCGTAGAGTCCGCCGAGGCCGCTGTAGTAGAAACCGTTGTAAGGGGCCGCCTCGCCGAAGTCGCACTTGATGGTCGAGACGCCCTGTTTCAGCAGGTTCGTAATCTTCTGCTGGTACCAGCTGACCGTCCCGGGATTGGAGAAGTCGAGAATAGCATCCTCGACGGGCATACCGCCCGCTGCGTTCCTGATGTGGAGATTGTTCTGGACAATCTCATTGAAGAAACGGTTCTTGGGCGTAAAATACGGCAACTGCCACAGACAGGTATGGAAGCCGTCCTTGGCCAGCTGTTTCAGCATACCCACGGGGTCTTCGAAACGATCCTTGGCAAACTCATAGTCGCACTGCCAGTCAGTGCCGAACCAACCGGTGTCGAAGTGGATGACGTCGGCAGGTATCTTGTGCTGGCGCAGCTTCTTGGCAATGTCGAGACCCTCGTCCTGCGAGAAGTAGGTGATTCGGCTCATCCAAGTGCCGAAACTCCAGAGCGGCGGCATGGGTGACTTACCAGTGACGTTGGTGTACTCGTCAAGTATTTCTTTGGGGGAGCCGAAGAACACGAAGAGGTCTATCTGCTCGTCGGCCATGAAGAGTCGCTGAGCGCCGATGTAAGAGGCACCGAAATCGGCGGTGACGGGGGCCGACGTGTGCATGAAGATGCCGTAGCCACGGTTGGAGAAGTAGAAGGGCACAGGCTTGTACATGCCGTCGGTCTCAGGTCCCTGGGGGTCGGTGACGCTGAGGTGAACCTTCTGGCCTACCTTATTCAATGAGGTGAACGACTCGCCGCAGCCGTAGATACGCTCGCCGGGCGAGAGCAGGAAGACAGGATTCACCGAGCGTGAGTTGTCTGAACCGCGCTTAAGGAACGAGAAGGGCAGCAACTTCACCTGTGTGGAGTCGTTGTCGATGATATGGCGCGTCTGGGTGAGTATCTTGCCTTTCGCATCCTTCAGCACCAAGCGGAAGGGGAAACGCTGAATCTCGATGCTGCCGTAGTCGGTGCCGTAGCTGATGGTCTGGGCGTTTTCTCCTTTCCTCCATGAGGGTTTGCTGGAGCGCTGCTTGAAGCCGTCACAGAACATCGGGTCGTCGGCATCGGTATTCTTCGGCACGATGGGCGTGGTGAGCAAACGGATGCGGGCTGCCTTGGGCGAGATGAACTCAATGGAAATCCTTAGGTCAGGGTCGTTGTCGTAGGCCGCATCGGGGAAGTCGAGCATCTGCATACGGACGGGCCAGTAGCCATTGAGGTTGAACGCCTGACGGGGCGACAGCCGGTAGCGTTTCCAGTTGACAAGTCCTTCGCCTTTCGCCGCATCGAACGATGCCAGCGAGTCGGCCAGGAAATAGGTGTTCGACAGGTCGTAGAAGTCGGTCGAGACGTCCTTCTGCATACACTGCAGGTACTGGATACCGGCGTTGGTCTGAAGCTGGGCATGAGTTGTCAGGAAGCCGCAGCAGACGAGCGCAATTAAAAAAGTTTTTCTATTCATAGTTTTGGTTTTTAATTTACAATTGTTATTACCCGCCAATGACCACCTGCAGTCCGTGAGCCTCCAACAGCTGACAACAGCGGCGTAGCGTTTCATCCGAGGGAACGGCCATCGGGAAGCCCTCTGGATTATAGGGTGTCGGGGGCATCATACGGCGATGCTTGTCCTTGCCTACGTCGTGGTAGGAGAGCAGGTGGACGGACCCACCCCCGGCCCCTCCCTGTGAGGGAGGGGAGTAAAGTGACTGGAGGAATTGGGCGGTTGCCTCGATGTTCGACTCGTCGGCATTGATGCCTTCGATGAGGGGGATTCGGATGCGGAACGGTGTGCCGAGGGTGGCCACGCGGCGTATGTTTTCAAGGATCAGCTCATTGCCGACACCCGTGTAGCGGCGGTGCTTCTCCGAGTCCATCAGCTTCAGGTCGACCAGCAGCAGTTCGCAGTCGGCAGCCACGGCATCGACCACCTCCGGCCGGACATAGAGCGCCGTGTCGACGGTGCGGTGGAAGCCGCGTCGCTTCAATTCACGTAGGATTGCCAACGCATCGTCGGGGTGCATCAGCGGTTCGCCACCACAGAGGGTCACGCCTCCGCCGCTGTCCTCCATGATGTCGCGCTCCTTCTCAATCTCGGCCATCAGCTCGTCCATCGTGTACTCACGGCCGCACAGTTCGCGGGCGGTGGTGGGGCAGTCGTCCACGGTGAAGCCCGGTTCGTTGCACGTACCACAGCGGATGCACTTCGACTGTTTGAAGAGCACCTGCGGCTCTGCTGACCAGCTTTCCGGGTTATGACACCACACGCAGCGCAGCGGGCATCCCTTCATGAAGATGGTTGTCCGAATGCCCGGCCCGTCATTAATGGCATAGCGCTTGATGTCGAAGATGTATGTATCCAATGTCAACCCTTCTTACAGCCCCCGCGGAGCGTCCAACGCGGCATGTTATCCATGAGCCGATGTAAGTGTCTGAGCGCTTCCTGTTCCTCCTGGCCCGACAGCAGTTCGTCCAGATGGCAGTTGACAAACATCAGGAAGTACTGTTCTTGGCTCAATTCCCTTAACGACGGTATATCCTCATGGTTGGCATAGAACCACATACGACTAATCATTTCCTCGGCAAAGGCCACATCGCAATTCAGCTTTTTCGTCATATACTTAGTGAAGCGTTCCCTCTGACTGTTCGGAATCAGCGGCATGAAGCTGACACCGGCTTCCAAAAACTCGTAGTCGGTAAACGGATACAGTTCTCTCTGCTGTACTTCCGTTGCCTGCAATTTTACACACAGTTCGCTACGCCTGTAAAAGGAATAACGCGAGACAAAGAATATGGTCTGGTCCAACGGCAGATTATCGGCTTGTTCTCCTTTCAGCGAGTAAACCATTGCCTTTATTGCCAAGGAATGGGCATAGACTTTATCCACGGTTTCCTGTACGTCTATATTTTCGTGCTTGTCTAACTCCAGATAGGTGTACAGACGTTCTTTCACCGTCGCTAAGTTCACTACTCCATAAAGGTTGGCGAGTCCCTCAATATAGTCTTCAACTGTGCGTATTGAAGCATAGGTGGACTTTGCCATAACTTCCATCAAGTGAGGGTTTGCTGCGGCGGCAAAGTCGGCGGCAATGTAGATTCTCTGCCTTTCCTCGTCCTCATGGCTTACAACAGCGGCAAAGCCATACGTCTCGAGCATGGTGTTGTGAATAACTCGCGATGCGAATACGCCCTCCGTCGGGTCGGCAGCTTTTGAGCTGCTGACCAAGTACATCATATCCTCATTTGGCAGCATCAGCAGAATGTCCTCTATATTGTCAATCACCTGCTCGCGATACTTCTGCCGCAACACCTCTACACTGTCATCCGGGTCAAGATCCAGATAGAGGTCATTTCCCAGGTCCAGCAGCAAGTCTTTTTCCCAGTCTGCCGTAAGCTGCTCAATGGTAGGCAGCCCCTCGGGACTGTAGGCGTGGCTCTTCTTCTCTTCATCTTCGTCATCTTCAAGAGGATCTGCACCGACAGGCAGTATGTACGAATAGTTGCCCTCGCCCAGATTCTTCTTCAGCAATGGGAGGTACTGACTGGTCTCCAAGCGGGAGTGAGTCATAAGACAGTGCTTGCCATCCTTGCCAAACTCGTACTCTATCAAAGGAATGTCGTCGGTGTCCTCCTCTAAAAAGTACTTCGTCAGTGCAAAGGACTTGTCGGGCTTGATACCAGCCTCGTCAGCGTAGTCTATGGCACCATACACCCAGTTGTGAGCCTCGTCATAGCTGCAAGGCTTGGCATTAACCTTTTCAATAAATTCCTCAAATTCAAACCCCTCCTGACGCAGACGGTAGAAGCTGTCCTTCACACCGCAACACCAAGCATCAACCAGATAGCAGGCAAAACTCAGACGTCCTCCTGTATGCTTGCGGCTGACAATCACGTATCCCTCGCCATTCCCGACAATGTCGTCTGTTATGTAGCATGGGCCTATTTCGAGTTCACGTGTACGTTGGCGGATGTAGCTCTCGTCGCTAAGGAACTGTTGCCCGCCGCTGCTTTGTTTCTTTCTATTTTTCTTTGTCATAAAATGGCATTTCTTTCCTGTTTTTGTTGCAAAGGTAGCCTTTTTCTTGGACATTCCAAAAGAAAATGCTAATTTTGCGTAGCATTTCGCAAACTTTGGTGTATATAGAAGCAGATGGACAGAGAGACGTACATATCCTGGGCGGCAGAACTGCGGCGGCGAGCCGTGGAGGCTGCGACGGCGGTAGTCGGCAGTGAGGAGGCCGAAGACGTGGCGCAGGAGACGATGCTCAGGATGTGGGAACGGCTGGACCAGTTGGATGGCGACAGGGAGCGGCTATTGGCTTACGCGGCCACCTCGGCCCGCAACCTGGCACAGAACCGGCGGCGACAGAAGCGACGGCACCCCCTGCTGCAACTGTTGGGGTGGAAGGGCGACCGCACGGACGACACGCCACAGCGGCGACTGGAAACGACCGAGACCGACAGCCTGTTTGCCCAGACGATGGCGCAACTGCCCTACAACTGGCGCACGGTGCTGCAGATGCGCAACGTCGAGGACATGAGCTTCGCCGAGATTGCGGCCATCACGGGAATGACGGAGTCGTCGGTGCGGGGCACGCTCTCGAAAGCAAGAAAACGGATGATAGAACTAATCAATAAACAGCGATGATGACAGACAAACAGATAAACGACCTGCTCGACCGCTTCATGGCGGGCGAAACCAGCGAACAGGAGGAGCGGCTGCTGACCGACTACTTCTGCACGCGGACGGACATTCCCGAAGCGTGGGCGGCATACGCCGTGATGTTCCGGGGGTTCCGGCAGCCGGCGGCGCACGAAGTGCCCATCAGGCATTACCACCACCGCTGGTGGCTGTCGGCGGCAGCTGCCATATTGGTGCTGCTGGGCCTCTGGTGGTATATGCCTGAAAGGGAAAGCCAGCCTGAGACGGTGGCAAGGACGGAAACGCCGGCCCCGAAGCCCACGGTGCAGCCGGCTGTGGAGGAAACGACGCAACAGGTGGCCGTCGTCGCTGAAGCTCCCAAGCCAGCACGCAAGGTTCGTGCGGCAAAACCGCACGACGCTGTGGAGGCAGAGCCCGCCGAAGTGTCTGTCGGCGAGGCCGAAGCTGTAGCCGAAGCCGTTACCGAAATAGACGACCCGGCCACCGACCTGCTCAACATCGACATGGCCGCCGTGCAACAGCAGGGCGCAGAACTGCGCACGGCTCTGGCCATCATGAACCAAGAACTCTTTGAATCGGAATAAGCCTATGAGACGAATACTCAATTTGCTGCTCATGCTGACCGTCGGCACCGTCGGCTCGTCGGCTCAAGGACTGTGGATGGACCGCCTGATGGATGACTTCACGGCCCACGGCGCCAAGGTGTCGGTGTCGCGCATCAACGACAAGTACCACCTGTCGCGGCGCTGGAACGTGGCCTTCGACCGCGACCTGCCGTTGGCCAATACGGTCTGCATCGTCCTCGACAGCATGGCCCGCCACGCCGTGGAGTCCTACCGCTACGAGTGCCACCGCAACGGCAACGACACCATCACCTACTCCATCGCCATGCGCGGCTATGGTAACAACGACGACTACGTGCTTGACCTGACCCGCGTGGCCGACCAGTCGAGCACCTGGACCAACGACTACAACGACTTCAAGAAGACGCACGCCTACCTCTACCCCAACCCCTACATGCTGCAGGAGCGCAACTTCTACAACCTGCTGCAGGGCAACAACCGCCGCATGTATTTCGGTGCCCGCGAGGCCGTGATGTTCGACTACGTGCAGGGCCACGGCAACCTTATCGCCATGGCTACCCAACTGAACGAGGCGCAGGGCACGTACTACCACTTTGTCATCGCGCCGTTGGACAGTCTGCTGAGCACCCTCAACGCCCGGAAGACGCCCGTACACTACCGCCATGAGGCCGGTCAGCCGGTGGACAAGGCCACCACCTATTATTATACGGACTACCTGCTGCCGAAGTCGAAGGGGAAGAGCGAGTCGCGCGGCACACTCTACGTCGTCAAGGCCGACGAGGGCGCTGCTGCCCTTTACCGCACGCTGCTCGACGCCGCCAACCGCCACTTGGACGAGAACCCGACGCAGTGCTGCGTGCTGGAGTACACCGACCGCCACTTCAAGCTGAGCGGCGTGAGGAACACCACCAAACTGCTGGTCAACGAGATTGCCGAGTCGAGCTTTCTCATGGCCGACCTCGACCGCGATGGCACGCTCTACGTCCTGCGGCTTGAGGTGGACGGCGAATACTGGATACCGAAGAACTGGAAACAGTGATTCCTCAAAACGACAATGAATGAGAATTGCATTATGACAATGAACAGAACAGGAAAATGGCTGATGGCCGCAATGTTGATGCTACTGCCGATGGCAGGGTGGGCGCAGGGTAAGCTCATCTGGGTACACAGCGAAGATGAGTCGTGGCGGAAAGAGAATCCGCAGACAGTGCTTTACGACCAAGAGAAGACACGTCTGCTGATGCCGCAGGGAGCAGCCTTCGGCGTGGAGTGCATACCTTCGTTTTCAACCGAATGGACGCTGACCTACGACTCCGTGGCCCGTGCCCTCGTCTACCGCGAAGTCGGGAAAAGCCTCTGGCACGCCACATACAGGGCTTGGCATAAACTGAAGCACATAGACAAGACCCACTCGAAGTGGGAAATGCGGAAGCGGCCAAAGGACTATGTGGCACCTGCCGTGAAAACCGCCTCGCTCCCCGTCAGCAATGATCAGGCGTGGATGCTGCGGGCCATCTGGGCATCGGCCTTCCACGATGCCGAGGACCGCGAGGTGTTAATCCTGGACGGAACGAAGTGGGAGTTCTTCATCGACGGACGACGGGCCAAGTCGCACCGCGAGGAAAATGCACTCGTCAGCTTTGTCAACGACCTGAAGGGAGCCGTCGCTACAGGCAATGTGAGCCGCAAAGACTCACTCATCGGCAACGCGTTCCAGCAGGTAGTGGCCAGTCTGATAGCCGTCGACAAGCCGCCCCGCAAGAACAACGACCCCATCGTCGTCATCACCAACGGACAGCAGCTGCCCGACTCCCTGTGCCGGTTGATCAACCACAGACCCAAGCAGTTCTACTACCAACGGGGCGAACTGGTCACCCATGAAAGCACATGGAGCATTTATGGAGCGAAACAGACCTTTGACATCGACTGCCCGGTGCTGGAGCTGAAGACTGTGCCCGACACGCTCAGCGATGCCTACGTCAGCCGGCATCCGGCGCTACAGCAAACGCTGAATCATTATACAGGCACCGTCGTTGACCAGGACGACAAACCGATAGCCGGTGCCTGGGTGGGCATCTATGGTGCAGGGGCGGGCGCACCGACCGACTCCGCCGGCCGCTTCTCCTTCTGGGTGCCGCGCAAGGCTACACGCTTCTACGCCGAATGTCCAGGCTACGAGAGGCTACGCAACATCGACGACATTGACTTTCCGTCCGTCATACGACTGAAAAAGACTAAGAAGTAACAAACCATAAAACAACGATGAAAATGAAAAGACTCACAACACTCCTGGCCGTCGTGCTGATGGCTACCGCAGGCCTGACGGCCCAGAACGTGGCCCCACGCGGGCTCTTCAAGTTGCAACGCTTAGGCTACGAGAACGGACGTCCTGACCACGTGGCCGAGATGGCGCAGTACAAACTCAGCACCGACTACGTCCCCATGACGCTGATGGTGCGGAAGAACACGCCGCAAGACTACGTCTACTCCATGCGGATGGACGAGCCGCATCCCTACAACTGCACCGGCGACGTGCCGGTGGGCGAGAACGGACGGGGCACCCGCATCTACGACGGCTACGACGACCGCTTCACGCTGAAATGGTACAACAACCTGCGACCCAACGAGGGTGCCGTCTTCCCGATGAATGAGTTCATCACCGAGTACTACGACCGCAAGAACATGGAGCCGCAGATGGTGCGAAGCATCGAGATGCTGCAGATGAAGCACAAGAAAGCCACGCACCGCTTTGCCGGCAGCTGGCGCATGGTGGGCAACTACGGTTTGGTGGACGGCGAGCGCATCCTGAAAGCCCCGACGACTCATCTCTTCAAGGTCTATGGCGAGAAGGACGTCACCTTCCTCTTCTGCTCGCCTCAGCAGCTGACGGGCGCCACCGTCTTCTACAGGCCGCTGGTGGTCAAGTCGGACAACTGCATCAAGGAGGGCGACAACAACGAGTGTACCATCACCTGGAAGAATGACGACGCCTTCATCCTGAAGTTCGACCGCGGCGACGGCACCTTCGTCGAGGAACTGTGGAAGCGCTCGGGCCTGCCCAAGCCGTTCCAGCAGCTCTTCGGCACCGACGTCCCCGTCTACGACGTCCAGATTCCGAGTGGGTTCTGATACCTGCGACTATCACTTACGTAAACAATGGAAGAAACCAAAGTCTATCATTCCGTCTGGAAGAGGCTGCCCGTTATCCTCATCGGGCTTGCCTTTTCAGTCTGGGCGGTCTTTGCGCTGTGGCAGGGGCGCGGCCAGCCGTGGAAGTCGTGGCTGTGCCTGCTGCTATTCGGCGTGGGCAGTCTGCTGTACTTGTTTCTGACGCTGAAGGAGAGATGGTCGGACAAGCCGTATCTGACCGTCACCGGCAAGAGCCTCATCGTCAACAATGGCTACGTATTCGGCCGTGGCTGGTATATGTCGGAAATCGACCTTGCCGACGTGGAGCATTTCGAACTGGTGCCGAGGAGTATCTTGCATAAGAGAGGTCCAAAGCTGCGCATCCACTACAAAGGGAGAATGGAAGAGAAATACCCCACAGACCTCGTCGGCCAGATTCCCGTCGGCGACATTGACATGAAACCGCAGTTGCTCTGTGACCTGCTAAACAAAAAACGGTCATTAGAAGTTTCCGGCGCAGAAAAGCACTGATCAACACGGTTTTCTCATAGAATCCGTCAATCCGTCACCTTCGCCCTATACGCCTCATTCTTAGCGTGTTACGTGGTGACGGATAACGGTGACGGGTGACGGATGGCTACATGTTCCGACGGTTGTAATGATTCACGGGCGGTGAACGATGATTCACCGCCCGTGAACATTTTGCACTGAGGTTAGGGGCACGGGAATGCGCCGTGCATCCGTCATCCGTCACCGCCATCCGTCACCACATATCCACCTGATTGTCTGATATTTGCGTAGCTGTGACGGATATGACGGATTTAAAATTAGATGTTCTTTCTGCAATCAGTACTCGTCGTTCTCCGTGCGGGCGATGATTTCGTTCTGTAGCTGCTCGGTCATATCGTTGAAGTAGTCGCTGTAGCCGGCAACACGCACCAGCAGGTCACGGTATTCATCGGGATGCTGCTGGGCATCGTGCAGGGTGGCCGTATCAACGATGTTGAACTGTATGTGGTGACCGCCGAACTTGAAGTAGGTGCGGATGAGCGAAGCGAGTTTCCGCTGGTCCTCGTCACGTTTCAGTAGTTGCGGCACGAAGCGGACATTCAGCAGCGTTCCGCCACTCTTGGTCTGGTCGAGTTTGCCAAGCGACTTGATGACCGCTGTCGGCCCGTGGGTGTCGCTGCCATGGGCTGGCGACGTGCCGTCGCTGATGGCGAAGTGCGCGAGACGACCGTTGGGTGTGGCTCCACAGACCGAGCCGAAATAGTTATGACAGGTCGTCGACAGCATGTTCAACTGTGTCCGTCCACCACGAGTATTAGGCCTTCCCTCGATGGCTTTCACCAAGTCGTCGTAGACGCGGACGGCAATATCGTCGGCATATACATCGTCGTTGCCGAAGAACGGCGTGTGGTTGCGGATGTATTGACGCATGATCTCTTCGCCTTCCCAATTCTTCTTGCACGCCTCCAACAGTGCATTCATCGTGTAGCGATGGTCCTCGAAGACGTGTTTCTTCAGCGCGGTGAAACAGTCGGTGATGGTACCGAGGCCCGTACACTGGATATACGTGGTGTTGTAACGGGCACCGCCGTTGTAGTAGTCGCGGCCTTTCTCGATGCAATCATCAATGTAAAGGCTGAGAAACGTGGCAGGGGCGTAGAGCGCGAACATACGCTCGATATAGTTGTTGACGCTGAGCTTCAGGTTGACAAAATAGACCATCTGACGATGCCAGGCGTCGTACAGTTCCTCAAAGGACTTAAACGTTCGTGGGTCGCCAGTCTCCAAGCCGAGCCGCTTGCCCGTCTCGGGGTCGATGCCGTTGTTCAGCGTTATCTCCAAGATTTTCGGTGTGTTCAAGTAGCCCGTCAGCAGATAGGCCTCCTTGCCGAAGGCACCCACCTCAATGCAACCCGAACAGCCGCCCTCACGAGCATCCTCCAAGGTCTTTCCCTCGCGCACGAGTTCTTTAATATAGGTATCGGGATTGAAGATGCTCGGATAGCCGTGCCCCTGGCGGATGACCTTGATACCCTCTAACAAGAAATCGTCGGGCGTATTCTCAGCTATGTGGATTGAGAGGCCGGGCTGCAACTGGTGCAGCTCTTCCTGAATCTCCAGTATCATAAATGAAAGCTCGTTGGCAGCACTCTTACCTTCTCGGTCAACACCTCCGATATTGATGTTCGTGAAGTCGTTGTATGTGCCCGACTCCAGAGCCGTAACGCCTACCTTTGGTGGTGCCGGCTGGTTGTTGAACTTAATCCATAAGCACGACAACAATTCCTTCGTGCTTTCGCGGGTCAGCGTACCATCGGTCATTCCATTTTCATAGAACGGCCACAGATGCTGGTCAATATGTCCGGGATTCATCGAGTCCCAACCGTTCAGCTCCGTCACCGTACCCAGGTGGACGAACCAATACATCTGGATGGCTTCCCAAAAGTCGCGAGGAGCATGAGCAGGCACCCAGCGACAAACTGAGGCGATTTTCTTCAGTTCCTTCTTACGCTGCTCATTGGTCTCGCTGGCTGCCATCTGTTCTGCCAACTCCGCATGTCTTTCGGCAAAGAGGATGGCGGCGTCGCAGGAGATGGTCATAGCCTCCAGTTCCTGCTGCTTGTCAGTAGCCTCAGGGTCATTGATATAGTCAAGACTCTTGTTTTTCGCTTCGATACGCGCCTTCACGTCCAACAGTCCTTCGTGGTACATCTTGCCGTCCATCGCCGTATGGCCTGCGGCGCGCTGCTCCATGAACTCCGTGAACACACCAGCGTGGTAAGCCTCCTCCCATTCCCTCGAGACGTGATTGAAGATACGCTCGCGCTGCGTCTTACCTTTCCAGTAAGGGATTACCTCGCGCTCATAGGTATCGATGTCCTCTTGAGAGATGGTGTAACGCTGCAGTTCACGTTCGTTTAGCGTGTGCAGATCCTCTACGGAGTGGCAAGTCAGCTCGGGGAACGTTGGCACGGCCTTCGGCTTCGGACCACGTTCACCTACTATCAGTTCATCAGGACCTATATAAATGGTTTTCTTCTTACAGATTTCATAGAAGTTCCGCGCCCTCAGCACGGGTGTCGGCATTGTGCCGTAATGCTCCTTATAGAACGCCGTCTCTATCAGCGCCCGCTCTATGGAGAGCGTCGTCGGCGTATCGAAATTCTTTTGGCGCAGGCGGCGTATGCGATCATTCATGCCGCCAAGGTTCTCTGGGTGTTTGATGCTGTAGTTCATTTCAACTTCTCACTTTTCACTTTTCACTTCTTCACTTCTTCACTTCTCACCGGCCTTTGGCTGCATAGACCTCTTCGATGCTCATCGGCTTCTTGATGGTGCCGAGCAGGCGGGCACCGGTGGGCGTCATTACGTAGTTCAACTCGTTGCGCAGGCCGGTGAAGTCGCGCCAAGGCTTCAGTTTGTCATAGCAGATGAAATCGCGGAACTGGCCCTCAGCCTCCCACTTGTCCATCAGTTCGGGGATGAAATAGATGCCCGGCTCGACGGTGAAGACGAAGCCCGGCTCCAACGGGCGGGCCAGGCGCAGCGACTTGAAGCCGAACTGCGTAGACTTCACTGTGCCCTCGGCATAGCCTACATACTGCTCACCCAGATTCTCCATATCATGGACGTCGAGACCCACCATGTGACCCAGGCCACAGGGAAAGAACAGGGCGTAGGCACCTGCTTCGGCAGCCTCGGCGGGGTCGCCCTTCATCAGTCCCAGTTCCTTCATACCACGGGCTATCTCGGTAGCAGCGGCGATGTGGGCCTCACGGAAGGGACGTCCAGGCTGCAGCTTGTCGACGGCAGCCCAGAAACTGCGCAGGTGGATATTGTAGACCTCGGCTTGGCGGTCGGCGAACCGCTCGCCGACGGGCATCGACGAAGAGAGGTCGCCGGCATAGTGGCTATGCGTCTCGGCCCCGGCGTCGAGCAGGAAGATGTCGCCGTCATGGAGGTCGTGGATAAAGCCGTGGTTATGGAGCACCTGTCCCTGTACGGTGGCAATGGTGGGGAAGGCCAGCTGGTTGCCGTGACGACAGGCCACCTCCTCGACGGCAGCAGCCACCTCCGACTCATGTATGCCGGGGCGCACGGTGCGGTAGGCAGCAAGGTGCATTTCCGTGCTCAGGTCCACCGACTCCTCGATGAGGCGTATCTCCTCGTCGGACTTGTAGTTGCGCTGGCTGACGATGGCCTTGATGAAGGGTACGCTGGCCTTCGACGGCTGTGCAGCAGGTTCTACGCCCGTCAGTTCCCAAAGCCAAACGCGGTGGTCGCCACGATAGGGCGGCAGAAAATGAACTGATTTTCGATTGACAACCGTTGCCAGTTCGCTCATAGGCCGGACGTCAGAAATACCCACAGTAGCAGCCATCTCGCGCAACGAGGGCTGAGTGCCCGTCCAGACGATGTCGTCGATGGTCAGCTCGTTGCCGAAGATGATTTCGCGGTCCTCATCGATGTCGATGACGGCGGCCAGGCCGGCGTAGTCGAGGCCGAAGAAATAAAAGAACGTGGAGTCCTGACGGAAACGGTAGGTATTGTCGGCGTAGTTCATAGCTGCCTCGTCATTGCCGAGGAAGAGCAGCAGGCCACTGCCCATGTCGCGCTTTAGCTGGGCACGGCGGCGGATATAGGTTTCTTTACTAATATTTTCCATATTCGTTTACTTTCTTATGTTTGCTGATTTGAAGGTTCGTCATGGGGAAATACTCCGAGAGCAGGTCGTATAGGTCGGGGTCGAACTCCTGCAGTTCCTCGCGGGTGTTACACCAGTTGTGTTTGCCGTCGGTATGAGGCATCTCGGCATTCACGTTGAACCAGTCCTGCACAGCCTCAGCCAGATACTCCTCCTTGTCGGTCTCGCGGTATGTGCCGGCAAGGATGCCTTTGGCCTTAGCCTGCTCATAGCACTGTTTCAGTCGCGAGTCGAAGTCGGGTACGGCCAGCATCAGTCCTATCAGATGAATGCTGTGTGCAAACTCATGTATGAGTATGTCTTCGGCGTGGTACTTGTCTATCTGGTAGGCTAGTACGTTCTCCTCGGCACAGCTTGTCAGCGGCAGCTCTAGGTCGCCGCCGAGTCCGCGGGCGCGGAGGTCCCAGTTCAGGGCTGTGTCGTTCACCAGATAGTGATGCTCGGGAATGTCAGTAGTACCTTCATAGCGTCCCATGATGGCAATACGTGTGCCGCGTGCCACCATCGAGTCGAGCACAGCCTTTGGCAGCATCGACGTCATAGCGTAAAGTGTACGGTGGGCAGCAACAAAGGCAGAGTCGGGAACGCGCCACGATGACACAAGCGACAGGCCGTTCACATCGACATACTTCGTGTAGAACTTGTCCAACTTCAACGAGTCGGGCGGGGACGTCACCACACACTCGGGAATATCGAGTGTTTCAACTTCCGCAACAGGTGTACCAGATTTCCGGCTTTCTTGACAGGAGCCTAGCAGCAGCATCCCGGCAACCAAAGGTACATAAAATTTCTTGTTGGTCATAGTTTTGCTATTTCGAGATTACAAAGGTACAAAGAACTTTGGAAATTCTGTTGTCATTAACTCCTTTTAACTCCTTACACTCCTTTTACTCCCCAAAAAATACTATCTTTGCACCACGAATCTAAATTTAATATTCACAACAACATGGCAACATTAACAAATGACAAACTGGTCATCGTCGGCGCAGGCGGTATGATCGGCTCAAACATGGTCCAGAGCGTGTTGATGCTCGGCCTTACCAACAACATTTGTCTGTACGACATCTACGAACCCGGTGTTCACGGCGTTTACGACGAGATGTGTCACTGTGCCTTTCCTGGCGCAAACATCAGCTATACTGTCGATGCCGCTGAGGCTTTCACGGGTGCGAAGTACATCATTTCTAGCGGCGGCGCTCCCCGTAAGGAGGGCATGACACGCGAAGACCTGCTCAAGGGCAACTGCCAGATTGCCGCTGAGTTCGGTGAGAACATCAAGAAGTACTGCCCCGATGTGAACCACGTCGTCGTCATCTTCAATCCCGCTGACGTGACAGCCCTCACGGCGCTCATCCACTCTGGTCTGAAGCCCAACCAGCTCACCTCGCTGGCTGCCCTCGACTCTACCCGTCTGCAACAGCAGCTGGCTCAGGAGTTCGGCGTGCAGCAGGACAAGGTGACGGGTGCTTACACCTACGGCGGTCACGGCGAGCAGATGGCCGTCTTCGCATCGAAGGCTATGATCGACGGCAAGCCCCTCTCAGAGTTCACCCTCTCCGACGAGCGCTGGGCTGAGATCAAGCACATGACCACTCAGGGCGGCAGCAACATCATCAAGCTGCGCGGACGCTCTTCGTTCCAGAGCCCTGCCTATCAGGCTGTCAAGATGATTGAGGGTGCCATGGGCGGCGAACCCTTCAAGTGGCCTGCTGGCTGTTACGTAAACAGCGAGGAACTTGGCTTCAAGAACGTCATGATGGCTATGCCTACCGTCATTGACAAGGACGGCGTTCACTACACCGCTCCCGAAGGTACGGCTGAGGAGATGGCTGCTCTCCAGGCTTCCTACGAGCACCTGCAGAAGATGCGCGACGAGATTATCGGTCTCGACATCATTCCTGCCGTAGCTGACTGGAAGTCGGAGAATCCGAACCTGTAATTGAGGAAATCATCAATGGCTTTGATTAAGAGTTATCGCGGTCTCGCTCCCAAGTGGGGGCGAGACTGCTATTTCAGCGAGAATGCTACCATCGTGGGCGACGTCACGATGGGCGACGAGTGCTCCGTATGGTTCAACGCCGTCGTGCGCGGCGACGTAGCTCCCATTACCATCGGCAACTGTACGAACATACAGGACGGCAGCTGCGTCCACGTCACCCATGAGACGGGGCCTACCCACATTGGCAACTACGTGACCATCGGCCACAACGTCACCGTCCATGCCTGTACCATCCGCGACAATGCCCTCATCGGTATGGGAGCGACGCTGTTGGACGACTGTGAGGTGGGCGAAGGATCCATCGTGGCTGCCGGGGCACTGGTATTGCAGAACACGAAGATTCCCGCCGGCGAGATATGGGGCGGCGTACCAGCCAAGTACCTGAAGCCCGTCCGACCGGGACAGACAGACAACGCCAAGCACTACGTGGCCTATTCGAAATTCTACTTGGAAGAACAAAGGGAAGCCACGACGAATTCTGACTGAGTACCAATGCGGAACTTGCCGCCCCAGATGCCGATACCCGACGAGATATAGTAGCGGGTATGGCCGCGCTGGTGACTACCCCACGAACATTCATAGACGTGATCGGTAATCCAGGAGATTGGCCACACCTGTCCTCGATGGGTGTGGCCACTTAGTTGGAAGTCCACACCGGCCTGCTCAGCACGGTCGAGGTTGTAGGGCTGGTGGTCGAGGACTATGGTGAAGGGTGATGGGTGAAGGGTGAGTGGAGAAAAGCTGTGGAGAGATTTGCGCCGCATATTGGTACGGTCATCACGACCGATGATGGTAATGCAGGAGTCGATGACAGCGGTCTCGTCGATGAGCAGGTGGATGCCGGCATCGCGATAAAACTGCTGGGCATCGGGACATCCGCTGTAGTATTCATGATTGCCTAAGCAGGCATAGACAGGAGCCCTCAGCCGACGGAATTCTTCGGCCATGCGCTCTTCACGGACGGGACGCATCGAACCGTCGATGATGTCTCCGGCAATGAGGATGAAATCGGGCTGTTCCGCGTTGACCATATCCACCCACCGTGCCAATTCACGGCGCGTATTGTGGTAGCCGATGTGCAAGTCGCTCATCATCACCACCTTGTAGTCACGTAGCAACGGTTTTGTTGTCGGCAGTTCCAACTTCACGCGAACCTTATTATAATAATGCAGGTTGCCGTAGAAGAAGATTCCAAAGACGAAGAGTGCGATAACTGCTGCCGTCCAACCGTTGGCATAGAGCACCGACCGGGGTACCAGACGAACCAGTCGCCCCAAGTCAAGTGCAAGAAAAAGGATGACAAGGTAAAGCATGATAAAGATGCTCGACGTGCCAATCTCATAGAACGTCTGTGCCACCGATAGCGGCAGGCCATCGAATCGCCGGCCGAAGTTGAGGAACAACAGCCCAAACACGCCGATGCCCAAGGCGATGACCAACAGTTTCCAGAGGTTGGCGACGGGAAGCAACACCCATATATGCCACGCAAGATAGGCCATGCCTACGAATGGCAGAGCCACAAAGAGCATCATCCACATCATTTTCATGTCATAGTTTCGTCGCCGCCAGTATCTTGGCAGCAGCGCCGGCCTTGCCCTTGACATAGTCACCGGCGGCACGTCCTGACTGCTGCAGGTAGCCGACATCCTGAGCAAAGCGCTCCATCAAGCGGGCAAAGTCGTCGTAGCCGCTGATTTCCATACCGCCACCACAGGCCTTCAACTCCTGTGCCTCCTGGAACTTCTGGTTCTCAGGACCGAAGATGACGGGCACACCCCATACGGCAGCCTCCACGGTGTTATGGATGCCGACGCCGAAACCGCCGCCAATATAAGCCACATCGCCGTAATGGTAGATGCTTGACAGCAGGCCGAAGCAGTCGATAATAAGAACCTCATAATCCCTATAAGTCCCATGAGCCCCATGAGACTCATTGGCCCCATGAGTATACCGCATTACCTTGCGGTCGCCGAGCTTGGCCAGAATCTGCTGCAGGTGGTCCTCGCCGATGACGTGAGGGGCAATGATGAGTTTCCAATCACGGTGCTCGTTGAAGTAGCGGATGAAGACATCCTCGTCGGGCGGCCAAGACGAACCAGCCACAAAGACTTTAGCGCCTTTCACGAACTCCTCAACGATGGTGAGCTGCTTGGCCTGCTCCTTAATCTGCAGTACACGGTCGAAGCGGGTGTCGCCAGTAATGGTGACACAGGTAATACCTATCTTGGCCAACAACTCGCGGCTCTGCTCGTTCTGTACGAAGAAGTGGGTGAAGCAGTTCAGCACACGACCGTACTGCCGCCCGTACCACTTGAAGAATACCTGATCGGGACGGAAGATGCTTGAGACGCTATAGACAGGCACATGACGGTGCTTCAGGATATGCAGGTAGTTGTACCAGAACTCATACTTGATGAAATAGGCCTTGACAGGACGTATGAGCCGCAGGAAACGGCGGGCGTTGGTAATCGTGTCGAGCGGCAGGTAGCAGATGATGTCGGCTCCCTTGTAGTCCTTGCGCACCTCGTATCCACTGGGCGAGAAGAACGTCAGCAGTATCTTATACTCCGGATGGTCGCGGCGCAGTTGCTCCATCAGCGGACGCCCCTGCTCGAACTCACCAAGCGAGGCAGCATGGAACCAGACGTACTTTGCCTCAGGATCCACCTGTTCACGGAGCACGCGGAAGGCGTCACGCTCACCCCGCCACATCCTACGCACCTTCTCATTGAAAAGGCTATAGACGGCGACTCCTAACAGGTAGAGGTATATGACGAGGTTATACACGATTCGCAATTTGACGTTTTCCTTTTTTCTGACAGTTTAACCGAGCACCTCAATGGCGCGTTTCATACGGGCAATCGTCTCTTCCTTGCCAAGGAAGGCCGAGATATCGAACATTCCGGGTCCCTTGCCCTCGCCGACTAGCGTCAGGCGCCAGGCATTCATAATGTTGCCCAGTTTGTACTCCTTCTGCTCTATCCACTGATGGACAATCTGCTCCTGATTCTCTAACGAGAAGTCGCCGATACCCTCGAGGATGCCGATGAGTTCGGTCAGCTGGGCAGCGGAGTCTTCCTTCCAGCGTTTCTTGGCGGTCTTCTCGTCGTACTCCGTGGGAGCCTCGAAGAAGAACGAGCACAGCGGCCATAGTTCCTTGACGAACGAGACGCGATCCTTCATCATCTCGCAAACCTTCGTCACACGTTCCAAGGTCTCCTGCGGACAATGCTGCTGCACCTCGGGCAGCCACAAGCGGGCAATCTCCTCCGGCGACTTCTTGAGGATATACTCATGGTTGAACCAAATACCCTTGTCGTAGGCAAACTTAGCACCAGCCTTCGAGCATTTTGTAATGTCGAACAGCGGCACCAGTTCGTCAAGCGTAAACAGCTCCTGCTCTGTGCCGGGGTTCCAGCCCAGCAGGGCGAGAAAGTTTATAACAGCCTCGGGGAAGTAGCCGTCCTCGCGGTAGCCGCGGCTCACATCGCCCGTCTTCGGGTCGTGCCACTCCAAGGGGAACACGGGGAAACCGAGGCGGTCACCGTCGCGCTTCGACAGCTTTCCCTTGCCGTCGGGCTTCAACAGCAGCGGCAGATGGGCAAACTGCGGCATCGTGTCAGCCCAACCGAAGGCCTCGTAAAGCAACACGTGGAGCGGTGCCGACGGCAACCACTCCTCACCGCGGATGACGTGGGTAATCTCCATCAGGTGGTCGTCGACGATATTGGCCAGATGGTAGGTGGGCAACTGGTCGGCACTCTTGAAGAGCACCTTGTCGTCGATGATGTCGGTCTTCACGCGGACTTCACCACGGATGAGGTCGTTGACCAGTACCTCGCGGCCCGACTCTATCTTGAAACGTACGACGTACTGCTTACCATCGGCTATAAGCCGCTCTACTTCTTCCTTAGGCAGGGTCAGCGAGTTGCGCATCTGGCCACGGGTATGCGCGTCGTATTGGAAATTCTGAATCTCAGCGCGCTTCTGCTCAAGCTCCTCGGGTGTGTCAAAGGCAATGTAGGCCTTGTCGGCATCCAGCAACTGCTGCACATATTTCTTATAGATATCGCGGCGCTCGCTCTGGCGGTACGGCCCTTTGTCGCCACCAAACGATACGCCTTCGTCGAACTTGATGCCAAGCCAATGGAACGACTCGATGATATACTCCTCTGCACCTGGCACGAAACGGTTCGAATCGGTGTCCTCAATACGGAACACCAGGTCGCCGTCGTGCTGCTTGGCAAATAGGTAATTATACAACGCGGTACGGACACCGCCGATATGTAAAGCTCCCGTCGGACTCGGGGCAAAACGCACTCTTACTCTTCTTTCTGACATAACATTATTAGTATTTGCGTGCAAAGATACGAAATATTTACCAATTATTAATAACGAATTGGATTTATTTTGTAACTTTGCAGCGTAAACGCATATAAATGATGAAAAATAGGACAATCATAGAGAATCGTTACTGGCAGAACCTGCTTATCAAGATTGCCTTGGTGGCAGGCACCATCGCACTCATCGTCTGGGCCATGCCACGCGACAAAGAGCCCAACTTCAAAATGGAGCACGGCAAGCCCTGGCGCTATGCAGACTTCACGGCACCCTTCGACTTCCCCATCTACAAGAGCGAGGAACTGGTGCAGCGACAGCGCGACAGCCTGACGAAGGTCTTCGAGCCCTATTACAACTATGATGCCACCGTTGAGACCCAGCAACTGAAGCAATTCCGCAAGGACTATGCCGACGGCATTCCCGGACTGCCCAACGCGCAGTTCCACAACATCATCACCCAGCTGCACCGCCTCTATTCGCAGGGTATCCTGAACACCACCGACTACAACCAGCTGCATGCAGACACGGCGAAAATGCTGCGTATCGTCAACGGCAAGAACGCCTCCAGTACGCAGATTACCAAGCTCTACTCTACCATCGGCGCCTACGAGCAGCTGTTCAAGGACTCCGAATTGGCTGAGTACAAAGAACTGCTGGCCAAGTGTAACCTGAACGACTACATCCTGGCCAACCTTACTTATGATAAGGATCGTAGCGAGGCGGGACTCACCGACCTGCTGACCAGCATCCCGCTGGCCAGCGGCGTAGCCCAGCGCGGACAGAAGATTATCGGGCGGGGAGACATCGTCGACGAGCCCACCTACAACATTTTGCAGTCGTACTTCCGCGAGAACGACCGCCGTCATCAGGACAATGCCAAGCTCAGCTTCATCGTACTGGGCGAGATCCTTTACGTCGGACTGCTGCTCGTCTGTTTCACCATCTTCCTGCAGCTCTTCCGCAAGGACTTCTTCGAGAAGCCGCGTTCGCTGGCCATGCTCTACGCGCTCATCCTGCTGTTCTCGGTCGTTGCCTCGCTGATGGTTAGCCATAACGTGCTCCACGTCTATATCATACCCTTCGCCATGGTGGCCATCTTTGTCCGCGTCTTCATGGACTCCCGCACCGCCTTCATGGCCCACACCACGACGGTACTCATCTGCGCGGCGATGCTGCAACACCCCCTGGAGTTCATTGCCGTAGAGGAGATAGCAGGCCTCGTGGCCATCTTCTCGCTGCGCGAGCTGAGCAGCCGTTCCCAGCTGTTCTGGACGGCGGCCATCATCACCGGTGCCAGCATCCTGACCAACCTGGCCCTCTTCTGGCTACGTTCCGGTGAAATCTACCAGCTGGACTACAGCGAGTTCAACTACCTATTCGTCTGTGGTCTGTTGCTGTTCTGCTCCTACCCCTTGCTCTACATCATCGAGAAGGCCTTCAACTTCACGTCGAACATCACGCTCATTGAGCTCTCCGACATGAACAAGGAACTGCTGCGGCGCATGAGCGAGGTGGCACCGGGTACCTTCCAGCACTCCATCCAGGTAGGTAACCTGGCCGCCGAGATTGCCCGCAAGATCGACGCCAAGAGCCAGCTGGTACGCACAGGCGCCCTCTACCACGACATCGGAAAGATTGCCAACCCCATCTACTTCACCGAGAACCAGGCGGGTATGAACCCACACGAGGGCAAAACCTACGTCGAGAGTGCCCAGATGCTCATCAGCCACGTCACCGAGGGACTGAAGCTGGCCGAGAAGTACAACCTGCCGCAGCCCATCAAAGAGTTCATTGCCACTCACCACGGACTGGGCAAGACCAAGTATTTCTACATCAAGCAGAAGAATGAATTCCCGGAGGAACAGGTGGACGACCTGCTCTTCACCTACCCAGGGCCCAACCCGTCGACCAAGGAACAGGCCATCCTCATGATGGCTGACGCCGTCGAGGCTGCCTCACGCTCGCTCTCCGACTATACGGAACAGAGCATACGCGAACTGGTCAACCGCATCGTCGACTCACAGGTGGACGAAGGCTACTTCCGCGACTGCCCCATCACCTTCCGCGACATCCAGTACGCCAAGACCGTACTCATCGAGAAACTCAAGACCATCTACCACACCCGCATCAGCTACCCGGAGTTGAAGAAGTGAGAAGTGAAAAGTGAAGAGTGAGAAGTGAATAATTTGCACAAAACTGCACATTTGTGCATAGTTTTGTGCATTTTCCGTTAAACTACGTTAACTTTGTGTGCGAAAACAGAGAAGTTCGGAGCAGTCTTGTTAACTTTGCAGCCGAAATTTTTAAACGTTTTTAGGATATGAACAAATTTCAGGCAATGATGGTCAGCGTGATGCTGACCGCAACATCAACCACCGCCACGGCTGGCGGCATCTTAACCAACACAAATCAGAGTATAGATTTCCTGCGCAACCCGGCACGCGACGCTGCCATCGGTCTCGACGGTGTCTATTCAAACCCCGCCGGCGTCGCCTTCATGCCCGACGGTTTCCACTTAGGTTTTAACTGGCAGTACGCCCACCAGACGCGCACTATCACGTCGACTGACGACTACTTCGCCCTCGGCAAGAAGAACAACGGACAGACGACGAAGGTGTACGAGGGCGTGGCCGACGCTCCCTTCATCCCCTCCATCCAGGCTGCCTGGAACAAGGGCGACTGGAGCGTCCAGTTCAACTTCTCCATCCCCAGCGGCGGCGGCAGCTGCGAGTTCGAGAACGGTCTGGGCTCCTTCGAGCGCAAGGTGGGCGAGATTGCTGCCAAGTTCATGGGATTAGACCTCATGGCCAACACGCTGAACGGTGTGACAGGCGCCAGTATCACCGACAACCTCGTGACAGGCTACAACATGGACAGCTATATGGAAGGCCGGCAATACTACTTCGGATTCCAGCTTGGCACCGCTTACAAGATTGACCCCAAGGTCTCAGTCTATGGTGGTCTGCGGGTGCTCTACGGTACTGCCACCTACAAGGCCCGCATCAGCAACATACAGGTACGCACCGAGAACGGCGACTTGGACTTCGGCAGTTTCCTGCCCCACGTCAGCAAACAGGTCACGGAGATGATGCCCGTAGCCTCGCAGGTACTCGGACAGCTTCAGCAGAAGGAAGCAGCAGGACTGCCGCTGAACCAGCAAGAGATGACGCTGAAGACCAGCATCGAGGGACTGGCTGCCTCGCAGCAGAGTGGCGAGCTGAACAGCCTAGCCAAATACTCCTCTGGCGTTAACCTGCTGTGCAACCAGTGGAGCGTCGGCGTGGCTCCCATCGTCGGCGTCGACTATAAGCTGAACGACCACTTCAACTTCGCTGCCAAATACGAGTTCAAGACGCAAATCCGTATGAAGAACGAGTCTACCGTCTTCGAAGCCAGTGAGATTGAGGCAGTCAACAAGTTCAAGGACGAGGAGAAGGTGAACGAGGATGTCCCCGCTATGGCTGCCGTCGGCGCACAGTGGACACCTATCAAAGAGGTACGCCTCAACGCTGGTGGTCATTACTACTTCGACAAGCAGGCCGAGTGGTATGGTAATGCCCAGCACAAGCTCGACCACAACTCCTACGAAATCCTGGCCGGGGCAGAGTGGGACGTCACCGACCGCCTGACCATCTCCGTCGGCGGACAGCTCACCCGCTACGGTCTGACAGACGAGTACATGAATGACATGTCGTTCGTCGTCAACAGCTACAGCATCGGTTTCGGCGGCAACTACAAGGCTACCGACCGTCTGACGCTGAAGGCCGGTTTCTTCCAGACGGAATATGGCAACTACGAGCGCACCGTACCCACTAAGGACGACTTCACCCGCACCAACCGCGTACTCGGCATCGGCTGTCAGGTTGCTCTGTAAAAGTTTCGACCTGTACGGCTGGAGATTCCTATCAGCTTGCCATCCGATAGTTTATAGTATGCCCTGCCATCCATCCTTCCATTTCTCCATTTATCATGGTTGCGGTAATAATGGCAAGTGCTCCACTTCCTCTTCTTGACCACGACATTTCACTAGCGAAGCGTAAATCCTCTCATCTCTCCCATAATCGCTGGGATTGCCTTTGTACAAAGGGATTTCGGCATGGGAGAGATGAAGGGGGGGATGGAAATGGCAAGATCCCTTTGTTTAAAGGGCTTGTCGCCATCCGACGGGAGAGATGAACACATTTCCGATAATACTCCGTCGTTATCTGTCAATAATGCGCGCTTAATTCTCAATAAGGCAGCCTTATTTGCGCTAGATGTTCCCTTACTGGGAACTATTAATTCCCACGTTGGGAACAATATATTCCCAGCCTGGGGAAAAAACCAACCGCGTACAGGTCGAAAAGTTTTGATTTTTTTCATGAACATATGTTCGTTGGGCACTTAACATATGTTCATTGGACTTTTCACATATGTTCATAATGGGTGAGAACCTATATTGGCTAAAATCGCGTTTATTAATAAATGACGACGAAGTCAAAAATCCCCCCCTAAATTTGGCTCGAGCCAAAACCCCATTTAGCTCGAGCCAAAACCCCTTCTGGCTCGAGCCAACTCCCCGATTGGCTCTTAATGTTCTTCTGCAATTAGTTGAAGTTTCGTTAAAAATCTTGACAATATCACACCAAGTACATTCCCCTTAATTAATTCGTTCGAAGAGTTGAGTCGACTCATTCGATCAATCGAGTCGACTCATTTGATTGAATGAGTCGACTCAACAAATTGGGGGTATCTTCAGATGAAAATGAGACCTTTATCCGAATTATTTACAAATGTTCAACTTAATTGCAGAAGAACCACCTATATCAGTATAAGTCATAGGATGTCATTGGCCCAAAGACTTTCTTCGAGTCACTGACATCGGCTACTTATGGATACTTCGTAACAAATCTCTCGAACAGCTCTACCAAACGAATGACTTGTCATCAATGGGCGTAGGTGCCGCCGGTGTTTGAATCTTCGGCATAGCCGCAGAGGATGCCGCAGTAGGAGACGCTGGGGTTGAGCAGGTTGTAGTTGACAAGAGCCAGGTCGCGTATCTCCCCTCCCCTGATATCAGAGAACAGTGCGCAGCGGCCGCCAGCGTCCACGGCATAGCCGTTGCGGATGACATGGCCCTGACCATAGAAGGTGGCATTCTCGATGTAGTAGTTGCTGCGAAGGATGGAGAAATACTTGTTGTTGAGGTCGATGTCGCATTCCAGCCAGACATCGCGCGTGTGGCGGTCGCTCCAGTAGTTGTTGTTGTACATGTCGTAGGCATAGCGTGCCAGCTGTGCGGCATTGCATATGTGGATGCCCTGCTGCTCGCCGCTGGTGCGCAGCTCATAGTTCTGGAACGACTGTCCGTCCCACAGGCTGTAGCCGTCCCAGGTGAGGTTGGCGCCGTTCTGCCCGAAGTCAGGGTTGTTGCTCCAGGTGCCCATGTCTTTCTCGTCGGCGTACGCTGTATTTATACCGACCATTGCCATCAGCATTGTGATGACCCAGATGTTTAATTTTATAAGTTTCATGATGTGCCTTGTTCGATGCTTTTTCATTCCTTTTTTGTGGTTATTCTCTTTCTGTGAGACTAAATGGGGGCTCTTGCTACCGATTGCAACCTGGGCCTACTCTTCGTCGTCCCATCCGCCTCGGCGGGAGCTGGCACCGCCGGCATCCCAACCGCCGGAGGGCGCACTGTCAATGAACTTGCCTTGTGTGGTGGTGCCTTGTAGCAGCTGGGCCTGGTGTTGCAGGAGGACGATGCGCAGGGTAGGGGTCTGATATGATTTCTTCATTGCTTTATCTGTTTCTTAGTTAAATGAATCTGTTTTTAACGTACGACCTTGAGACCGTTTTTGATGACGATGCCCTTCACGTTTCCGTCGATGCGGCGGCCGCTGAGGTCGAAGACATGCTGGGCGCCGTTGCGGTCGATGGTGCGGACGACGGGCTCGATGGCCGTTGTCCCACTACCTTCGTCGGGGGTGTAGCTGCCGCAGAACATCATGGCGAGGCTGCGGGCACCGTTGGGAGTCGTGGCCTGGAAGTAGGCACGGAAGGGACCGACGTAGGCACGCGGCTGGCCGCTGGGCACCTTGTACCAGATGCCGTCGCTCTGCAGAATGTATGCGGGTTTCTGCGCGTCGTAGAGCGTGGCGTTGGGGATGGTGGCGGTGCTGCCCTTGAACTGGTAGGAGGCTCCGGTGATGACGGTGCTGCCTGTCGTCTGGTGCTGTGTTACGCTGCCGCCCTGACCGGTGATGGTGGCTCCGCCGCTGCTCACTACTATATAATAAGGTGTATAGGCTGCCATTTGTCCACCTTCCACCTCGGTGAAGGTGACGGTGGTCACGTCAGCGATGTCTTCAATCTTCGACGGAGCATAGACCTTGGCCTCGCTGTTCGCTTCGAGCGTGAGCTTCGAGGCGAAGGGCAGGCACACGGTGTAGCCCTTCTCTTCGTAACCCTCGGAGACAATGGTATAGGCCTGAACGGGCTGTGTCTTGTAGGTCACACCGTCCTCTTCGTAGAGGTGATTGCCATTTTCGTCGTACACAAATTCCAGGACGGGCTCGCCGTGGGAGTCCAATTCATACACGGGGTCGCCATGCTCGTCCACCTGCGGCTCGGCTATGGCAACCGACTGGGCTGCAAAGTAGCGGTCGTAGCTACTGCCGGTGAAGCTGAACGCCACCTTCGGGTCAAAGTCCCAACCGTCGGTGAGTACGAGCTCAGTGCCCTCGTTGCCGATGACCACGTTTTTCTCGCCGCCAGCGTCATGACTCTTGTCGCCTGGCAGATAGATGATGGTTTGCTCGGGCACACCGGCGAAGGTCTTATCTTTAAGTCCAATCGGATTGCGATGCACGGTCACGCCAGCACCAATGCCCCATATGCCTTGTGCCCAGTCATTGCACTGACTGAAATCGAGATAGCGCAGGTTGTCGCAGCCCGTGAACAGTTGTTCTCCGGTAATATTCAGACTGGCGGGGAAGGTGATGCCTGTCAGCTGTGTGCAGTAGTTGAAAGCAAAGTACGGGATATAGTCCACGTTTGAAGGCACGGTGTAGTCGCCCTTGGTAGCACCCTTCGGGGCGCAGAGCAGGAGGCTGGTGCCGTCGGCCGAGAAGAGAATGCCGCCGACTGCCATCATCTCCGTGTTGCCGTCGGCAACGGTGATGGTTTCCAGATTGGGGCATTTGCTGAAAGAATCATCATTCATTCCTTTGGTGCCTTGGGCAATGCTAATGCTGGTGAGCGACGGACAGGACGCGAAAGCCTCGTAGCCCACTCGCGTAAGATTGCCAGGCAGCGCGATGGTAGTGATGCCTGTCTGGGCAAAGGCCTCGTTGCCAATTTCCTTTAAGCCGTTGGGTAGGGTGAGGGAGGTGATGCTTGTCCCCTTAAAGGCTCTGTTGCCAATGATTTCGAGATTGTCGGGCAGCGTGACACCGGTGACATCGCTGCGGTCGTTGAATAGGTCATCAGGAATCTTCGTCACCGGCTTGCCTTTGACAGTGGTGGGGATGGTGACAGCGCCACCCGTGCCGATGTACTCTTTCACATAGTAGGAGGTGGCCTCTAAGTCGTTGGGATAGAACACGAGGTCGCCCTCAATCACCGTGGGATTGTCACTGGAGTATTTGCCCAAGCTTGCTGGGACAGGCAGCTGATCCGTCTCTTTGAAGTAGAACCAGTTGTCGCCCAGGTCCGACTTCATGCCGTCCAGATTGGCGATGGTTGCGGGGCAGCCGGTCTCCGTCACTAAGGCGTCGCTGCCACGGCCCTCGACCAGGGCGAGCCTGGTGTTGTTCGGGTCGGTGGCATAGCAGCGGGTGACGGTCATTGTGCCGTTGCTGCCGCCGATGAGTCCAGCCTTCAGTTCGCCTGGGGTGGAGCGGGTGATGGTGGCGATGCATCCGCAGTCGCTGATCTTACCGCGCAGCACATTGCCGCAAATGCCGCCTGCCCATGCCGCGTCGTCGGCATTGGCGTAGGCGGTGGTGACGGAGCCTTTGAAGTAGCAGCACTCGATGGTGGCGTAGGCTATATTTTTGCTGTCGGCCACACGTCCGCCGATGCCGCCCACACTGCCCAAGCCGTTGACGCTGCTGTTCTCAACCATCACGTCGCTGATGTAGCAGGGGCTGAAGACGGTGGTGCCGAAGAGCACACCCACATGGTTCTGACCCGTGACGGTGGCTCCGTCGATGCGCACGTTGTGGAGGTAGGCGTTCATCAGGCAGCCAAAGAGGCCCACGTTGTCCTGCTGGGCGTTGATGGTCAGGTTGCTGATGGTGCGGCCCAGTCCGTTGAATTCGCCCATGAAAGGATGCTCGGCCGTGCCGATAGGGCTCATGCCGACGCCCGTCATGTCGATGTCGGCACCCAGTCGCACCACGCGGCCCTCATAGTCCTGCCGACCGCTGTTCACCTCTTCGGCCAGAGCCACGAGTTCGGCGGCTGTGGTGATGACCTTGTCGTTGTTGAAGTTTGCCTGCAAATGTGGCCAGAGGTTGGTCTTGGTCTTGAAGGCAGAGGGTTCATAGTCAAGATAAGGAATGGACATGCCCAGCATTTCCACGGTAGTCTTGCCTTCGGGCGATTCCTGCCAATAATTAATATTCATTTCTTTAAATGCATCGAGCGTGCCGGAATAATCCGTGTTGTAGTAGTTGGTACGAGCAGTCACCTTATAGCTATTACTTTTAACGAAGAATGCCCTCTTGTCATCGGTGTCTCCATCAACCGTGGCATGGACGATATTGGCAATTATTTTATTTGATGTAACTCCGGTCCATGACATTCCTAATCCACCGAAAGCGCCTCCTACCCAGTCGTTTCCGCGGACATTGCAGTTCAGGACAAGGTTGTCAATGGCATTCATCACGCGTACACCTTCGCCAGCCAGTCCGCCGGCATAATCATCCCCACCATAAATGGAGGTGTTGATGACGCGGTTTCTATACAGGGCAAGAGGGTATGATTGGCCGGCAAGACCGCCAGCCGCGTTGTCGGTCGTGGAGACGGTGCAATTCATCACCAGGTTGTCGCGAAGTTGCACATTCCACCTGTCTGGGACATAATATTGGTGAGTCACATTGTAGCCATTCTCATCTCTTTCGATATAGGCATCGCCCTCAGTGCTTCCAACTATGCCTCCTGCGTAGGTGGCGCCGCCGGTCAGCGTACAGTCTATTACGCGAACGCCCTCGATGATACAACCAGTACGGTAAGTTTCTTCAGTTGACATATAATAAAGTTTATATACTTTTGCGTAGCCACATACTATTCCTGCATACTTCGCGCCAGAGTCCTTCAAATGGTAGTCTTTCACCACTAAGTCCCTGATGGTGCTGCCTTCGATATATGAGAAGAGACCATGATAGCTGCCGCTCTCCACAGCATAGCCGTTGCGGATGGTGTGGCCGTGGCCGTCGAAAGTAGCTTTCAGCATGCCATAGTCATTGCGCAAGATGGAAAAATAGTAGTCGCCCAGGTCGATGTCGCACAGCAGGTGAACTTTTCTCTGCTTGCGGTCGGTCCGGATGTAACTGTTTGCCTTGTACATATCCCAGGCATAGCGTGCCAGCTGGGCAGCATTGTAGATTTCGATGTCTCCGTCCTTGTTGAATCTGTAGTACTGCATCGACTGACCGTCCCACTGGCTGTAGCCGTCGGCGGTCGTGTTAGCACCGTTCTTTCCGAAATTGTCGTTGTTTGACCATTCGTCGATGTCCTTCGTCGTCTTCTGCGCCGCTACTGGCAGCGCCATCAGCAGGCCAGCGGCCACCATCAGTGCCGCTACCCATTGTCTTGTCAAGTTCTTTTTCATTTTTTAGTGTTATTATTCTCTTGCTGTGTGACTAAATGGGGGCTCTTGCTACCGATTGCAACCTGGGCTTACTCTTCGTCGTCCCATCCGCCTCGGCGGGAGCTGGCACCGCCGGCATCCCAACCGCCGGAGGGCGCACTGTCAATGAACTTGCCTTGTGTGGTGGTGCCTTGTAGCAGCTGGGCCTGGTGTTGCAGGAGGACGATGCGCAGGGTAGGGGTCTGATATGATTTCTTCATTGCTTTATCTGTTTATTAGTTAAATGAATCTGTTATTAACGTACGACCTTGCGACCGTTTCTGATGACGATGCCCTTCACGTTTCCGTTGATGGGGCGACCGCTGAGGTCGAAGACACGCTGGGTGCCGTCGGCGTCGATGGTGCGGACAACGGGCCCGATGGCGTTAGGGCCACTGCCTTCACCGGGGTTGTAGCTGCCGCCGAACATCATGGCGAGGCTGCGGGCACCGTTGGGCATAGTGGCCTGGAAGTAGGCACGGAAGGGACCGACGTAGGCACGCGGCTCGGCGCTGGGCACCTTGTACCAGATGCCGTCGCTCTGCAGGATGTAGGCGGGCTTCTGTGCGTCATAGAGCGTGGCGTTGGGAATGGTGGCGGTGCTGCCCTTGAACTGGTAGGAGGCGCCGTCGATGACGGTGGTGCCTGCCGTCTGGTGCTGCTCCACGCTGCCTGCCTGAGCATTGACGTAGGCTCCGCCTTTGCTCACTACTATATAATAAGGTGTAAAGGCTGCCATCTGTCCGCCTTGCACCTCGCTGAAGGTGACGGTGGTCACGCCCTCGACGTCTTCAATCACCGACGGGGCATAGACCTTGGCTTGGCTGTTATCTTCGACGTTGAGTGTCCAGGCGAAGGGCAGACATACGGTGTAGCCCTTGTCTTCGTAGCTCTCAACTTGGGTATAGACTTGCACGGGCTGTGTCTTGGGGGTCACGCCGTCGTCCTCTAAGAGGCGATTGCCGTTATCGTCGTAAACATATTCCATGACTGTATTGCCGTGTTCGTCCAGTTCATACACGGGGTTGCCGTTCTCATCTACCTTTGGCACAGTTGTGACATCAACCACTCTGGCAGCAAAGCTGCGGTCGTACGTGGCAGAGGGGAAGGTGAACGCCACCTTCGGGTCAAAGTCCATGCCGTCGGTCAGCACCAGCTCGGTACACTCGTTGCCGATGACCACGTTCTTCTCGCCGTTGGCATCATGACTCTTGCCGGCTGGCAAGTAGATGATGGTCTGCTCGGAAAGACCGGCGAAGGGGAATGTCTTAGTAAGACTCAGACGGTCAACAGCAGTCGGATTACGTCTCACTGTCACGCCGGCAGAACTGAACCAGCCTCCCTGCTCCCAGTCATTGCACTGGCTGAAATCGACGTAGCGGAGGTTCTCGCAGCCTACGAACAGGTCGTCGTCGGAACTTACCATGCTGGAGGGGAAGGTGATGCCCGTCAGCTGGTTGCAGTAGGCGAAGGCATTGTCATTGACAAATTTCACACCTGAAGGCACAGAGTAGTTGCCTGTGGTAGCACCCTTCGGGGCGCAAACATAGAGTTCGGTGCCGCTATAGGAGAGGAGCACGTCGCCGACTGCTTTCAGCGATGTATTGCCGGAAGCGACGGTGATGCTGGCCAGATTGGGGCATTTGCTGAAAGCTGAAGTCCCCACTGTCAGGCTTCCGCTGCCGATGCTGATGCTGGTGAGCGCGGGGCACGAAGCGAAAGCCATGTCGCCCACTCCTGTGATGCTGTTAGGCAGGGAGAGGGTGGTGATGCTGGTCTCGGCAAAAGCCTTATTGCCGATGTACTGCAGACCCTCTGGCAGCGTGATGCTGGTGACGTCGCTGCGCTCACAGAACACTTCGGTGTAAATCTTCGTCACGGGCTTGCCGTTGACGGTGGCGGGGATGGTCACAGCGCCACCGGTGCCGATGTACTCCTTAATGTAATAAGAGTTGATGTCGATGTCATTGGGATAGAACACGAAGTCGCCCTCTATCACCGTGGGGTCGTCATTAGAGTATTTGCCCAAACTGGCAGGGATGGGCAGCTGATAGGTCTGCGTGAAGTAGAACCAGTTGTCGCCCAAGTCCGTCTGCATCCCGTTTCGTGAAGCGATGGTGGCGGGGCAGTGCTCCTCCGTCACGCTGGCATCGGTGCCACGACCGTCGACCAAGGGAAGCCTTATCCATGTTACAGACCCCACCCCTGGCCCCTCCCCTTGAAGGGAGGGGAGAGTGGCGGCATAGCAGCGGGTGACAGTCAGGGTGCCATTGGTGCCGCCGATGAGCCCAGCCTTCAGCTCGCCGGAGGTGGAGCGGCTGATAGTAGCCTCGCAGCCACAGTCGGTGATGGCGCCGTACAGCACGTTGCCGCAGATGCCACCTGCCCATGCCGCATCGTTGGCATTGGCGTAGGAGGTGGTGACGGAGCCTTTGAAGTAGCAGCTCTCGAAGGTGGCGGAGGCTATATTCTTGCTGTCGGCCACGCGTCCGCCGATGCCGCCCACGCTGCCCAAGCCTGTGACGGAGCTGTTCTCCACCAGCACGTCGCTGATGACGCAGGGGCTGAAGACGGTGGTGCCGAAGAGCACGCCCACATGGTTCTGGCCCGTGACGGAGGATCCGTCGATGCGCACGTTGTGGAGACAGGCGTTCATCAGACAGCCGAACAGGCCTACATTGTCTTGTGTCGGGGCATTGACAATCAGGTTGCTGATGGTGTGGCCCTGGCCGTTGAACTCGCCCATGAAAGGGTGTTCGGCTGTGCCGATGGGGCTCATGCTGACACCCGCCATGTCGATGTCGGACCCTAAGCGCACCACGCGGCCTTCATAGTCCTGCCGCCCGCTGTTTACCTCTTCAGCCAGAGCCGCCAGTTCGGCGGCGGTGGTGACGACCTTGTCGCTATTGAAGTTGGTCTGAAGCTGCGGCCAGAGGTTCGGCTTGGTCCTGAAGGCTGTCGATTTGGAGGCAGGCGCCATCACTGCCATGCCAATCATCTCAGTGGAAGTCTTGCCCTGCGGCCATTCTTGCCAGCTCGTCTCCATATCTTTATAGGCAGGCAGCGAGGCGGAAAAATCGGTGTTGTAATAGTTGGCCTGCCCTCTCACCTCATGTTTGCTGCTTTTAACGAAGAAAGCTGCCTTGTCTTCGGTATCTCCATAGACAGCGGCATGCACGATGTTGGCATATATATTATCTTTCTTATCCGACCTGTCGGAACCCAGTCTGCCGAAAGCGCCTGCGGCAAAGTCGTTTCCTCCGACATTGCAATTCAGCACAAGGTTGTCTGCGGCATTCATCGCGTATGCGCAATCGCCGACCAGTCCTCCGGCATAGTCGTCCTCAGCATAGACGGAAGTGTTGACGACGCGGTTTCTGTAGATGGCCAGGATATATGTATAGCCAACAAGACCGCCAGCCTTGTCATCGGTGGTGGAGACGGTGCAGTTCATAACCAGATTGTCGTAAAGCTGCACTTTCCCCTTGTCTTCATCAACGGCGGGGTCGCCGAACGCTGCACCGACTATGCCTCCTGCGTAGGTGGCATCGCCGGTCAGCGTGCAGTCTATCACTCTGACGCCCTCGATTCTGCAGCCGATATGGGTAACTGTCAGCGTTGATGTACCATCAATATGATAATTGCGGGTATAGTCATCGTATGCTTCTGCATCGCCCAGTATGATTCCGGCGTAACGTGCGCTGGAGTTCTTTACATGGTAGTTTCTCACCACCAAGTCCTTGATGTTGCTGCCAAGGATGTATGAGAAAAGACCATGATAGCTGCCGCACTCCACGGCGTAGCCGTTGCGGATGGTGTGGCCGTGGCCGTCGAAGGTGGCGCGGTCCATGCCATAGTCATCGCGCAGGATGGAGAAATAGTAACCGTTCAGGTCGATGTCGCACAGCAGGTGTACGGTTCTCCCCTTGCGGTCTTGGCGCACTGAGGCTTCTGCCTCGTACATATCCCAGGCATAGCGTGCTAACTGAGCGGCGTTGCGGATTTCAATTTCACCTTTCCCGGTGAGAGTGTAGTTCTGGTACGACTGACCGTCCCACAGACTGTAGCCGTCGGCGGTCATGTTGGCACCGTTCTGCCCGAACGAGGCGTTATCGGTCCATTTGTCGATGTCCTTAGTCTCTCTCTGCGCCGCTGCTGGCAGCGCTGTCAGAAGGCTTGCGACCACCATTAGGGCCACCAGCCATTGTTTGGTAATGTTTCTTTTCATAACAGTTTAGTTGTACTAATTTCCGCCGTAGCGTAAAAGCTGAAGCCCTACGGCTCGTGCGGGGATGATGCATGATGTCCATCAGAATCTTCGTCGCCTTCTTGAAGAGCTGAGGATTGGACTTCTTCCACTTGCGCAACGTCCGGTCAGCCTCCTTGGAGTACTCAATCGTGTAGGTCATAGGCTGTCGAAATATCGCTGCATCTCCTCCGGGGTGCTGCATTTGATAGTCTCACCCTTGGCATATTCGCGGCGAGCCTTGTTGATGGAGCGGCGCATGGCGGGGGTGATTGTGTGGTCATCACTGATGGTAGCCGTGCGCACTGAGGCTATGCCGCGTATCATTTTCAGTGCCCGCTTGATATCGGCCACGAGCGCATTGTCTTCCAGCGTCACTATTATTTGGGATGTCTGTGGTAATGTCATTGTTGCCATGATAAATACGTATTTATGTGAAATTTCGTGGGCCAAAACTGCGGTTGAGCGAGAGCAATGATGCTTGCATCAATTGCCGAGCGTGAGCAGTTTCGCGACTCTCACGCCGCAAAGGTACAAAAAATAATTCAAAAAACCGCATTTGGGGAGGATATTAACACGATTTCTGTGCAGAATACTATTCAATTTGTATAGAGAGGCGTTATATTGAGGATGGGAATAGTCCCAGAAAACAATTTAATTCTATTAAAATGATGAACAGAAAAGTTTTGTTCTGGCCGTTGGCGGCGATGCTGCTGACGGCGTGTGAGAAAGGACTCGTGGACGGCGTCGCGGATGTCGCTCCGACGGGTCAGGCGGCGAAGTCGGTGCTGCAGGTGCGGACGCGCTCCGGCGGTTCGGCTGGCGGTGAGGCAACGGTGGCGTACCCCGTGACGGTGTATGTGTTCAGCGGCGAGGAATGCCGGGCGGTGCAGACCATCGGCGACGAGGGGCAGACGCTGAACATCGGGCTGACGGAAGGGACGTACTCGGTGTATGCTGTGGGCGGGGCTTCTTCATCGGACTATGTGCTGCCGACGACGGACGATGCTGCGGCGACGTCGGACGATGCTGCGGCGACGTCGGCCATTGCGCTTCGCGAGGGTCACAGCCACGGCGGCCTGATGGCGGCACAGGCAACGGCAACGCTCACGGACGGGGGCACGAACACCGTGACGCTGGGCTTGCAGCGACGGACGATGCTCATCCAAAGCGTGGTGGTGAAGAAGGTGCCCACGGCGGCAACGGCGGTAAGCGTGACCATTGCCCCGCTGTGGCAGGCGCTGACGGTGGGCGGGACTTTTAGCGGTGTAAGCGGTTCGCAGACCATCGCCCTGACAAAGCAGAGCGACGGGCGCACGTGGATTCTCGCCGGGGAAAGCGGCGAGCACGTGCTGTCCCCCAGCAGCCAGCCCGCCAGCGTTTCGGTAAACATCACCATTGGCGGCACCACCAAGACCTACACCTATTCGTGCAGCGACCAGTTGGAGGCAGGCTACAAGATCAACATCGACGGCACCTACACCGAGGCTGTAGGCGTAAACCTGACCGGCACCATCACCGGCGCTACATGGCTGGGCGAAAGGACTATCAGCTTTGAGTTCGACGAAAGCGGTTCGTCAGCGAGTGAGCCCAATAATCCATCCGACCCGAGCGAGTCCTCTGAGCCGTCGTCAGACTTCCCCGCCGTGGGCGACACCTATCAGGGCTGCTATGTGTTGGCGGTATCAACGATTGATGAGACCTCGGCAGAACTGACGTTGCTCTCGCCCAACGAGCAGGCAGCAACGACCACTGGGAATGCCGATGCCGCCCTTGCCGCCCTCGGCGCAGTAGGCATCAGCGACTGGGCCGTACCCACCAAGGCGCAGATGCAGCTCGTGGAGGCAAAGCTGCTGGCCGACGATGCATGGCGGGAAATGGACTTCCCCAAGGGCAACCAACTACTATTCCGCCTTGCACAGTCGCCCCTTTACTGGCTAATTCCCCTCCTAAAAAAGTAACCCCAATAAAGTTTTATTTTTACTTACACTACTTACACTTGACCGCAACAATATGATAATCAACACCTTGCACAGTGTAAGTAGAGTGTAAGTAGTGTAAGTAAAAACTTCTGACAAACAATTCACGCCGCTTTAGCATCAAACACGGAAAATCCGAATCAGAACCGAACGGATTCAATGTCATTAACTACCGCCAAACACTGTGAAAGGTGCCACCTTCCAATTAGTTCCATCCCATGGAGGCACCAGTTCCATGGCATGGAGGCAGTAGAAAGGCGGCACCTTTCGCCCCGTTTCCCGCCCCCTTTGTCATAGTTTCCTACTTAAAGGATTAACTGACCACTTGACCGAAGTGCTTGCCAACTGGCCATTATAAAAAATCTTTTTGAACAGAATTCTGCTAAAAAAACAGGTATTTCAGTACTTTTTTATTTAAACTGTTGTAAATGCAGAGATTTTTGTTTATTTTTGCAAGCGTAAACAAGCAAAAGCAATAGATATGAATGCAATCTCACTTAACAATCTGTGGAGTTATCTGCAAGGACTTTCGCTGACGGCCAGCAACCAACGCTGGTTAGGCGAACGGCTCATAGAGGCTTCTGCTGAACACGACATGTCTTCAGAAGAGGATAAGAAGTTGAAGAAACTTAACGCTTTGTTCGGCGCATGGAGCGGTGAGGACGGCGAACGTATAGAGAGTGCCGTCCGTGAGGCCCGCAAGGCCGACTATAAGCGCGAACTGGTACCAATGAACGACTAAGGTTATGAAGAGGAAGTATTTGCTTCATTGCTTTGCAGCACAAGATGGTGATAGTGACCGATAATATCGACCATATCGGACGCATCCGAGGCATTGAATTGTCATATTTTCTTACTTACACTACTTACACTCTACTTACACTCCATAAACTTCTGACTGTCAATTTGTTGCAAGCAAATGTAAGTAATGTAAGTAAAAAGTAAACTTTATTGCAACTGAACTGGCTCTGAGTGCCGTTAATCGTCACTCTACCCATTACTGGCACCACACCATTCTTCTCCTTACTCTTGTTCACATAGAACAGAATGTTAAAAGTACTTCTCATGTTTCTTACTTCGTTTTTAATTTTGGCTGCAAAACTACTATTTCTTTTGGCATCCATCGCTATGCAAAATGTAGCAGTTTGCGGAATAAGAAACGGGCGATGAAAGGACGGTTATAGGTGCGCCATTCTGCCTCAATTTGCAGGTTGCTTTAGGAAGTTAAAACCGCCTTAGGGTCCAGATTTTGGGTTACGAATTAGAAACTTAACTCCTTCGCCAATCCTCCCCAATTTGCTATTTGACCCAAATTAAACTTCCTCGCTCTTCCCCTTTTTGCCTTTATTTTAGGCCGAACTGCGTTAATCTTCCAAAATCACTTTCTTTTTACAAGCTTTTTTCGTAAATTTGGAACCAAAAAGAGCAGAATATGAAAAAAATGGTAATGAGCATGGTCGCAATGCTGATGGTATTGGCAGCAACGGCACAAAGTAAAGTGTATCTGACAAGGGAGATTTCACCAGAGTCGTTAGTTAAAATCTACAAGGCGCTGGGCGTCTCAGCTAAGGGTCGTGTGGCAGTGAAGATGAGTACAGGCGAAGGCAGCAATCCCAACTACCTGAAACCTGAGCTGGTAAAGAACCTGATATGGGAGGTGGACGGCACCATCGTGGAGTGTAACACCGCCTACAGCAGTGGTGCAGGAAACGAGCAGGACGACCGCAACTCTTCTGCGAACCACTGGAAGGTGATAGAGCGTCACGGATTTCTGAAGTACTTCCCCGTGGATATCATGGACGAGTACGACGAGATTCGCATCCCCGTGAAGGACCTGTCGCACATCAAGTACGATATCGTTGGCGGACACATGGCCAACTACGACTTCATGATTGCCCTGAACCATTTCAAGGGTCACCCTATGGGCGGCTACGGTGGTGCGCTGAAGAACCTCTCCATTGGCTGCGCCAGTCAGAACGGCAAGGCATACATCCACTCGGCAGGCAAGATGGAGAAGCTTGATATGGCAAAACTATGGACACCTGAGTTCATCGGCAATCAGGACGGTTTCCTTGAATCTATGGCTGCAGCGGCACAGGCCGTGGTGAACTACTTCAACAAGAAGCAGGGCATCATCTACATCAGCGTGATGAACAACATGTCGATAGACTGTGACTGTGTGGATCATCCCGAACCCGTGAAGCTGGAGGACTACGGCATCCTCGCCTCTACCGACCCCGTAGCACTCGACCAGGCTTGCATCGACATCATTAATCAGCAGAAGGTGACGGCTAAGAACGACCCCACCGACCTTCTGAAGCGCATCGACAAGCAGCACGGCATGCACACCATCGACCATGCTGCCCAAATCGGCCTTGGCTCAAAGAAATACACGTTGGTAAGTATTGACAAATAAGTTCATATCGATGCGTAAGTCCTGACTTTTGCTTCATCGATTATGGTGATGTTTTTGCCGTCGAGGGTGATTGCTCCTTCGGCGGCAAACTCGTTCAGGCAACGCTGGAGGGAGAACTTCTGGATGACAAAACTGTCGGCTCTCTCCTGCCGCGATTTCTTCAGCGTAAAAGATGAACTTCCGCTGCGTTTGGACTCTTCGAGCAGGAAGATGGCCACCTTTTCACGGACGGTATGGAGCGTAAAGATGCGAACTTTCTTGGCCAGGAAATTGCTGGTGAGCGATAGCTGGCGAATGAAGTTAATCATGATGCGGTCGTCGAGGTAGCCAGCGGCCGCATGACCAAGGCCGAGGCCTTCGGATTCTCCGACATTGCCGTGGATCATGTCTGCAGATTTGTGTAAATCCTCCGGACTACGACGGTCAGCAGCCGGATTAAATAACGGGAGCGGCACCACAAAGGATGTCGCTCCCGATTAGTTATGTTTCTATAGAATCGGAGGATGGTATATCGTCATCCTCAAGTTCTGACTTTTGTTTGGCAAAGATGGCTTCAACCCATCCTCCTTTCTCCAGTTCAAGCACTTCAAATCCGTCTTTCACCTTTTTCTCATAAAAACCACCCTTCTTGTGAAGACGGTCTTTCGGAAGGATAACGGTGGAAACATCGAAGTTGCTGAGGATGATGTTCTGTACAGAGCGTGACAGGGACTCCCAACCACCGCCGAAATTACGGTTCAGAACCTCTAATAGTTCTGTTGTCGAGATGTAGCGGATGTTCTCGTAGGTCAGGTCGGTGACGTGGATGATGGGTTTCTTCTTGACGGCCCATGTGAACAGCATCGTCTCGTCAAACATGATCTGAGCCACTTTGTAACCATGTTGCTCATAACTTTTCCTCACAAGCGTGACATCTTCCTTGATCTCCTCGATAATGAAAGCACTCTTGAAGATGTCCAGATAGTGATTGACGTTCTTCTTGACCTCTGCATCCCTGGTGGCTTCCTTCCACATGCGGATTACGTCTTTTTCGCTAATGGCCCAGACACTGCCTTTCGTGACTGCCTTGATAGACAGTGACGGGTCGATTACCGGTTGCTGCAGCCTTTTCTTTCCCATATATTCTCTTTTGAACTTATTCGATAAAGGGAGCAGTAACGATTGCTGCTCCCTTATTACGTTTTTGCAAGAACGTATCAGCGTTTGTCAGGCACGCCGTAGTCCATCCAGCGCTCCTGGGGGTAGTAGCCCTTTAACGTTTTCTTCTTCTCGGTGTAGGCTTCCTTAACACGATCCATTGCGACCTTCAGTTTGGCCACCGTTGGGGTGAGCTGCTCACGAATGCTGTCCACCTCGGCGTTTACGGCCTCCAGTTCCTTGACGGCCTGTTCCATCGCGTTGATCTCATCGTTGGTGACACCACGCTCACCCATTTCCTTGACATGACGGCGCAGACCCTCTACGAGGCCGCGACTTTTCTCAATCTGAATCTCTACTGTTTTTGACATAATTCTGTTTGTTTTTAAAGTGATACATTAGGATTAAAACCTACCGCAAAATTAACAAAAAAAGTCGATTTTACGAATGCTATAGAGCATCACTTTTTCGATTTTTTAAGATGAAAACGGCCTTTGTTTTAACTTTTATTTGTACCTTTGCCCCCGATTTTTGAAACGACTCTATAGCTTGGTAGAGCTTACAACTCCACAGATTTTTATGGAAAAAACAAACGTTACGAAAAGAGTGACGGCTACCATCCTGTCGATGTCGCTGCTCACTGTGATGGCCGGAGCCGCCATCGCCCCAGCACTGGGCATCATCAAGGCTCATTTCTCTCAGGCAGACGCCTTGCTCGTGCAGCTCATCGTGAGCATGCCTGCGCTGTTGATTATCATCACCAACCTCTTCTTCCTCTCCATCAGCCGATGGCTGCGCACTCGGGCGATAGCCACCACTGGCCTGTTGCTCTATGTAGCGGCAGGAGCCGGATGCTTCTTCGTCGACGATATCTACGTGTTGCTGGTGATGCGAGCCTTGCTGGGCATCAGCGTAGGACTCATCATGCCACTCTCCACAGGACTGCTGGCCTATTACTTTCCACCAGAGGAGCAGGCGCGGCTGATGGGACTCTCCGCAGCCATGAACCAGATGGGTGGCGTAGTGGCAACACTCCTGGCAGGTCTGTTGGCCACAATTCAGTGGAACTACGCCTTCCTGGTCTATCTCATGGGACTGATTGCCGTCGTGATGGTGTGGTTGTGGCTGCCGGATGAAAAGCTTGGATCATCCAACAAGCGCGGCATTCCCTTCGAGCCTCGCCAACTGCTGAAGTTCCATCCCTCCGTCATCGGCATGCTGCTGTTGATGATGATTTTCTTCGTGTTCCCAACCAACTTTGCCGTGATAGCCAGTCAGCAAACGGCACTGTCGAGTGAAGCGATTACCATGATTATGGTGGGACTCGATGTCGTGGCCTTCTTCGTTGGACTCGTCTTCGGCGGGCTGATGCATACGTTCCGCAGAGGTGTGAAATACTTCGCTCCTCTGTTCTTCCTCCTTGGCTACCTCCTGCTGGCCTGCCCCGAATGTTCAATGGTCAATTGTCCGCTCGAGCTCTGCTCGCTTGCTACCAAAGGGACGCAAGAATTATCAATTATCTTGGGCTCTGCGTTCATCGGTATCGCCAATGGCGTGGGTGTGCCCTACCTGAACACCATTGCCAGCATCAAGGGCGGAAAGAACTCTGCTACCACCGTCATGCCCCTGCTCTCGGCAGCCCTCTATCTGGGTCAGTTCGTCTCGCCCCTCGTGGTCATTCCCTTGTCGCACAGCCTGTTTGGAGCCGACCTCACCGCGCCCTACAAGGTGGCCATCCTGCTCTGCCTCGTCTTCCTTGTTCAGGTTTTCGCTACGCGCCATTTCCAAAGCCTGCCACCAGCGGAGAAGAGGTAATCGGCCTTTAAAAAGCTTAAAAAAGACGAAGGGAATACAAGATAATTGAAGATAAATTCGTAATTTTGTCGCATCAAGTAAAATATAACAGTATGAATATAAAGAACATAGTGCTTATGACAGCAGTAGCATCAGCAGTCATGACTGGCTGCAACAGTAATGAACCCAAGGCTGAGTCCGCATCATCCATTGACGGCAAGGCCATCGTAGAGAATATCATGACGCGTACCAGCATCCGCCAGTACACGGATCAGCCCATCAGTGCCGATACCATAGAGACATAATAATTCTCAAATCTTGGCACAAAGATAGCAATAATTCTTCATTTTTTCGTATCTTTACACCCAGATTTAATATGTTTTGTGAAATGACCCTAGAAGAAGCTATTGAAGCCCGTCACAGTGTAAGGGCATATAAGGAACAGCCGTTGGCAGAGAATGTAGTCAAGGTGCTAGAAGAGAAAATCGCGGTACTGAACCGTGAGGGTAAGTTGCATATACAGCTTATTCAGAACGAGCCGAAGGCATTCTTAGGAACGATGGCCAAATATGGGAAGTTCCGTAATGTAGGCAACTATATCGTCATGGCAGGACAGAAAGCTGATGACTTGGATGAGCGCGTAGGCTATTATGGCGAGCAATTGGTACTGTTGGCCCAGACACTTGGCTTGAACACATGCTGGGTAGGTCTCTCGTACTCGAAGGTGTCAGGAACGTATGAGCTTGGCGAAGACGAGAAGATTGCTTGTTACATTGCCATCGGTTATGGTGAGTCACAAGGTGTCAGCCATAAAATCAAGACCGTCGAGCAAGTAAGCAATGCCAGTGACATCACTCCATCATGGTTTAAGAAAGGCATTGAAGCAGCATTGCTTGCTCCTACAGCCGTGAACCAGCAGAAGTTTTCGTTTGAACACGTCGGAGTGAAAAACAACTGTCATCAGATAAGAGCGAAGAAGGGTTTTTCCATGATTGGTTATACAAAGATTGATTTAGGCATTGCCAAGTACCATTTTGAGATTGGTGCTGGAGAGGTCAATTTTGAGTGGATATAAAAGGTTGTCAAACAGATAAATCGGAATTTATGAACGGAACGAGCAACATCATATTCTTAGGAACAGGCAATGCCTTGGCCACACGGTGTTTTAATACCTGCTTCATCATACGTAGCCGTGGTAACATGCTGATGGTAGATGCAGGAGGTGGCAACGGAATCCTCCGACAACTTGAACTGTCAGGAATCCAGCGCGAGGACATTCACGACCTCATTGTCACTCATGCACATACCGACCATATTCTTGGCGTCGTCTGGATGATGCGTATGGCCCTTCAGTTTCAGTCGCCAAGGCCGTTTCATATATTCAGCCACCGTAAGGTGCTTGATGTACTGACTTATATCTGCCAGCAAATTCTGCCAAAGCATGAGGCAGAACGCATAGGCAGCGTCGTACTGTTACATGAGTTGCACGACGGCGACCGTTTCCAGGTGGGCGACATGCAACTACAATGTTTCGACATCCATTCCACGAAGGAATTGCAGTATGGGTTTACGGCTTTGCTACCTGATGGTCAGCGGTTAGTCTGCTTGGGCGATGAACCTTATTGTGAAGACAACGAGAAGTATGTAAGAGGGGCTGACTGGCTGATGAGTGAGGCCTTCTGCCTCTATGCCGACCGCGAGAGGTTCCAGCCATACGAGAAGCACCATAGTACAGTTCTTGACGCCGCACGTCTTGCAGAGCAATTATCAGTTAAGAATCTTATCCTATATCATACTGAGGACTGGACATTAAGCACCCGTCGCGAGAGATATACGGCAGAAGCCAAAACCGTATTCCACGGCAATGTCTTTGTACCAGAAGATACAGAGATTATCCAAATCGGATAAATCCCAATTTATCGCTTCGATTACAATTCATAGAGTCCTTAAATACAAAACAGATCAAACAAATTAATTGAATTAGTTATGAAAGTATTACTCAACTTTCGCAAGTTGAGAGTAGTTAAGGAGTTAAGTAGTTAAGGATTCATAGGGCATCAAATTCGGATGTAGCGTTAAAAATCTTTAATAATCGTATGCCTTTTTGCGACTTTCCGAAATACGTGCTAACTTTGCTGCAAATTATCTTAATATGAAAAATTCTCTATGAATTATCTTTGCAAGCGCCGAGCGGCCCGCTTCGTCCTCCGTCGCCATAGGCTCTCTTCGCCCTTCGGCCTTGAAAGTAAATCTGTTCGAAAATAGTCTAAAAGCAATGTAAAGCTAATTGATAGAACCCACCTTAACAAACTTCCATGGTTTTATGAAACAAATACTGATGAAAACAAGTCTGACTTGCCTCCTGACGATGGGGGCCTTCTTGTGTGCCCCATTTGCCTGTGCACAGAATCCTTCAGGAACTGCCGATGTTCCTCATGCTTCCATGTATCTTCATGCGTGGAACAGACAGGCTGTGAAAGTTCCTTTCGCTGCTGCCGACCCTGGTACGCCCACCCTTATCCACTGGGGCATGGACACGGCTTGGGACGACGAGGGCAACGTGCTGCGCGGCATCAACTTCATCGGGCGCGACCGTCTGACGTATGGACGTATCTCGTTTCAGGTGATGGATGCGGTCAACGACGACGGCTCGCTGTCCGACCGGCAGAAGAAATTCCTGAACGCACGCCTGCGCCATATCTCGCTCACTCATCCCGATGGGCTTCTTCTCAATTCCGACCCTGTTGACATCAATACCGATGTTTATACCCATCACCCCGAGGCTTGGTTCAAGGTCATCAAGGCAACACTGAAATATGTGCAGGACTATGGTCTGAAAGTGGTCTCCATCGCTCCCTTCAACGAGCCGGACGTGACAGCCAGCAACCAGGGTACAAAAGCCGACTTCAAGGCTGTGGCCAAACTGCTGAAGGAAGACCCGTTCTTTGAGGGGATCCGCATCTGCGCCGGCAATACCTGTAACAACGACGGGGCGACGGAGTGGTATGACTACATGAAGCCTTACGTGGACGAAGGAAATACGCACCAGTTGGCGGGCGACTTCAACCATTACGCCGACTTCTACACGCACGTCAAGGCCGACGGCAACATGGCGACCAACGATGAGCTGCACAATGTGATGGAGGGTATCGTCGGTGCCAACTATGGGATGGAGAACGGTATCTGGTGGGGAACCGTAGGCCCGAGCCGTGGCGATTTCTGCCTGGCCACGAGCGAGGGTGGTGCGCGTCTGGGCTATGGCGAGAACCGCGCAGCCTGGTCGGGTGCGGCGGTCTACCGTCTGCCAGACGGCAGAATAAAGGCTTTTGCCGGTGCCAGCGAGCGTCAGGCCTCTCCCAGTAGTTATGAATATGTGTGCAGAGACAAACCTGTCTATTTTGACGGTTACGGCCCCGCATATTCTTTTGCCATTTCGTTGCCGGGTGGCTATCGGTATGGCGATGCGTTCCAGAAGAGCGCTGAGCGGAGTGTTCAGGTCTGCGAGGGTGCCGACGTGCCGCTGTGTCCGCTGACCAACGGCAACTACATCATCGTCAACAAGAAGAGTCAGAAGTTGCTGACGATACAAAGCGGATCAACGAACAACTCGGCCGCCGTCGTGCTGTATGACAACAGCCGCTATGCCTATCAGCAGTGGACGCTGGAGCACCTCTCGGACAATGCGGGCGACCTTACGGGCTACTATGTCCACAGCGTCCGGAATGCCAAAATGAACATGGAGACGGGAGGCTTCCAGGTCAAGGTGGGCGGCACGGTCAGCGTCTATCCTGTGACGAAAGCAGAGAACCAGCGCTGGACGTTCGAATATGCAGGGGACGGGTACTATAGAATCCGGAACTACCAGTCGGGCTTGTATCTCGAAGCAACCGGCGGAAGCACGGCGAACAATGCTGCCGTGACGCTGTGCGCCGGCGCTACGGAGGATCATCAGTTGTGGAAATTCCTGCCCGTTGACGCCCCCTGCGAGACGAATGCCCCGCAGACACCCGTCAACCTCGTCGCCACACCGCGCAGCCATTCTGTGCTTCTTTCCTGGGATGCCAATGTCCAGGACAAGGATTTCAACGGGTATGTCGTGCTTCGCGGCGAGAAGGACGAGAGGGGGGAAATCGCGTATGACGTCATAGGAAGGGGCATTCAGACCAACCGTTTCCTGGACAACACGGCGCGTCCCCGTCATACTTATTATTATGCTGTGCAAAGCGTTGACTATTCGCAGAACCGTTCTGCACGGTCTGTTCCCGTCAGCGCTTCCCTTGCCGACGAGAAAGGACTGGTAGCGCGCTACGAATTTGAGTCGTCGGCATGTGACATGACCGAGAACCAGCTGCACGGCGTGGTCTGCGACCCGTCGAGCCTGGCCACCCAGACCACGGAGTATCGTTCCGGCAAGAATGCGCTGCTGCTGGACGGGGTGTCGAACTATCTGTGCCTGCCCGTCGCGGCCTGCAGCCTTCCTGATGCTACGTATGCGGTATGGGTGTGCGCTGCTTCCGGTGCTTTCGCCAAGAACAGTTGTCTGTTTGACTTCGTCTCGGATGCCGACCACTATGCCAGTCTGTCCTTGAATGCTGGCGGAAGCATCGTGTTCCAGATGAAGAACGGCGAGACGGAGCAAACGTTGCAGGCCGGCAGCATGGCCGAAGGATGGCACCACGTGGTGCTGACCATCGGCGAAGAAAGTGTGGCCATCTACGTGGACGGCGTGGAAGCGGCCAGCGCTCCTGTGGCGGTGCGTCTGTCGGATGTCTGTCCTGTGGTCAACAGCGTAGGTGCCAACCTACTGGAAGACGTCCCACTGATGGATGGTTTCATCGACGACCTGCGGATCTACAACTATGCGCTGTCTGCCGATGAAATCAACGACATCATCGGCCAGACCATCGCTCAGCCGCGACAGACCGACGGATGGAACCTTCCGGCCTTGCCCGGCAAGGATGTGACAAAAATCACTTCGTCCGAGTCGATTCTCCTGTACAATGTCGACGCCGACGCTTTTGTCACTTATGGAATGGACTGGAACACGCAATCGCTGGCTCAGCGTCTGCCCAAAGGCGACACGACTTTCAGTTCGAAATACCGCGTCAAGGTGCAGCGACAGGCGGGCAACAAGTTGTATGTCTCCATGTACGATAAGCCGAATGTCTATGTGGGTTGCCTGGCCGATGCCTGCAATGTCTGGAGCGACCGTTCGATGGCCGAAGGCGCATTCGTCTATCAACCTCTGAACTCTCCCTCGGGCACCGTTTATACGCTCAAGTCCGAGAGCCAGAAGGCGTGTCTCGACCTTGCCTACGCCTACGGCGGACCGCTGACGACGAGCCATGGACGTGGCTATGTCCACTGGGCCTTCATTCCCACGCGTGACATCACCAATGGGAATTATGCCAAATACAAAGAACGGAAACAGCTGTTCAAGCTGCAGCAAGCCATTCTTGAATCAGGAAAGGAGACGGATCATGCATCGGAGCTACAGCAAGCGTATTCGGTCTATAGTGACGCGAGCGCATCAGTGACGGAATTGCGCGCGGCTACGCGCCAACTGCTGCTGGCCACTGCCGGCGACCTCACCGTGCCTGTCGACGCGACTTCTTTGTTTACGAATGCCGACATGCTGGGCAATGCGACGACGGCCGACTGGACGGACGTCCCAACCACCCTCGGCGACGGTGACATCGAAGTGCTGCACCAGACTTTCAAACTCCAGCAGACTCAGACCGACCTTCCCAATGGCGTCTATGAGGCTGTGTTCCACGCATTCTACCGAAACGACGGCTCAGGGCGGCGGCCTGTTGCCACGGCTGCGGCGGGAAATACCGTCAATGGGAATCTGAACGCCTTGCAGGATATTAAGAAGAATGAAGTCTTGCTGAACACCGAAGAGACGATGGCCGGTGCTGCACAGACGCTGACAAGCGACCAGGCGCAGACGACACTCAGTGACATCATCGTCGCTGACCATCAGATGACCTTGTCTGCCAACGTCACCAACAGCAGCCAGTGGCTGAACTTCCAAGGCTTCTCCCTCACTTACAAGAATCCATTTGTTACGGTGCAAGTGCCTGCATCCGGCTATACGACCTTCTATTACAGCAACCAGAGCTTCCTGCTCCCCGAAGGCATGCAGGCTTGCACCTTAAAAGAGAATAACGGCACGATCGTCGTCAGCCGGGAGTTCAACGAAGCCGGATCGGTTCTCCCTGCCGGCCAGGGGGTGCTCCTGAAAGCCGAACCTGGTACATACGTCATGGTCCCCACGACGCGGAAGAAGGCGGTCGACGTGTTCAATCAGTTGCGAGGTTCCGACGAGGATCAGCTGACGTACGGAGGCAACTTCTACTACGTGCTGTACGAGGACGTGCAGGAAACAGGATGGAAATGGAACGCGGCAGACGGTGCCACTTTTGTCAATCCCGCGCACCATGCTTACTTCGTCTCTCAAAGCCAGACGACGCCTCAGGACTTCTACCCTCTCGAACAACAACCGACGTCCGTGCCTGAAGTCGCCCTTGAGAGGGGTGCTGAAGAAGGACCTTTGTATAATCTTGCCGGACAACGCGTCGATAAATCCTATCGTTCCATCGTCGTCAAGAAAGGCAGAAAACTGCTTGTCAAATGACGGCGCAGAGCGCATCGGCTAAAGAGACTCACGTATTTTTTTCACTACGGATTACACGAATGACACGGATTCTTCATTCTTCACTTTTTATTGATTATCACCCAGGGCTTTTCCCTGGGCTAGGGGCTTACAGTCCTTTCAGGATTTTTTCAAGTGGACTCATAATTGAAAAACGATAACTTCTTAACTCCTTAACTTCTAAAAGTTGAGCAAATGCGAAACTTGAAAGTATTATTGTTAAATGGCAGTGCCAACAAGAATGGCAACACTTTTACTGCACTATCGGAGATAGCCCGTCAATTGGAGAAGAATGGTGTAGAGTCGGAAATCATGCAGCTGGGCAACAGGCCCGTCCGTGGCTGCATTGCCTGCGGACAGTGCCAGGCAAAGCAATTAGGCCACTGTGTCTTTGATGATGATGTCTGTAACTGTATCGTTGAAAAGCTCAACGAGGCTGATGCCCTCATTGTGGGTTCGCCTGTATATTATGGTCAGCCCAACGGAGCAGTGATGGCGGTGCTGCAGCGAGCTTTCTTCTCAGGTGCCAACGTACAGAACAAGCCTGCGGCTGCTGTAGCCATCTGTCGCCGAGGTGGTGCTTCGGCTGCATACCAAACGATGAACATGATTTTCGAGATGATGAACATGCCTGTGGTTACTTCGCAATATTGGAACATCGCCTACGGCTTGGCACCCGGTGAAGTAATACAGGACACAGAGGGAATGCAGACCATGCGAGTGCTTGCCGACAACATGGCCTGGTTACTGAAGAAGATTCACGCCAATGATAATCCCGATTATCCTGAACGCGAAGAGTGGCAAGGCATGAATTTTATCAGATGAATCAGAGACAATGACAATACAAGAATTTCGTGATTACATGGCATCGGGCAAACCCGTCGTTGGCGGTGGTGATGTCCACATGATGTTCCATCAGCTGTCGCAGGAGGCTCTGAAGATAACAGCAGAGATTAACGGCAAGTATCATACTCCAGAGCAGCTGCACGATTTGCTGGAACAGCTTTGGGGGCGTGAGGTACCCAAGACGGTAGGCATGTTCCCTCCATTCCATACCGACTGCGGCAAGAACACCGTCGTTGGCGAACGGGTCTTCATCAACATGGGTTGCAAATTTCAGGATCAGGGCGGCATCACCATTGACGAGGGTGCACTCATAGGTCACAACGTCGTATTGGCAACCATCAATCACGACCTTGACCCTGCCAAGCGTCAGAGCATGAGCTATGCTCCCATCCACATTGGCAAGAACGTATGGATTGGAGCCAATGCCACCGTTCTTGCTGGAGTCACCATAGGCGATGGTGCCGTAGTAGCCGCTGGTGCTGTAGTGACAAAGGACGTTGAACCGAATACCATTGTTGGTGGCGTTCCAGCCAAGGTGATAAAAAAGATAGTGATAAAAGACAGATAAATCAGAATTTACAAATGAAAGAAGTATCAGTATTAGTAGGTGCAGGAAGCATCGGACAGGCGATAATCCGTCGCGTGTCAGCAGGCAAGCACGTGGTACTGGCCGACTATAGTGAAGAGAATGCCAATCGAGCTGCCAAGACACTGGAAAACGCAGGTTTCGAGTGTTCCACCATCCGATGTGACCTTGGAAACAAGGAGGACATCTTGGCGCTGGTAGCGTTCGCCACGAGCAAGGGAGAAGTGAAGTATCTTGTGAATGCTGCAGGCGTGTCGCCGTCCCAGGCTCCCGTAGAGGAAATACTTCGTGTTGACTTATACGGCACAAGTGTACTCTTGGAGGAGTTCGGCAAGGTCATGGCTGATGGTGGTTCTGGCATCATCATTTCGTCGCAGAGCGGTCATCGTCTGCCAGCCCTGCCCCAGGAGCAGAACGATGCACTGGCAATGTCGCCCGTGGAAGAGCTGATGCGATTGCCGTTCATCAAGGAGATAAACGATACACTGAAAGCATATCAGTATTCCAAGCGTTGCAATGTGCTCCGTGTGGCCTACGAAGCCTGTCGCTGGGCAAAACGCGGTGCCACCATCAACAGCATCTCGCCTGGCATCATCATCACCCCATTGGCTAATGATGAGCTACACGGCCCTCGTGCCAAGGGCTATCTTGATATGATAGCCGGTATGCCAGCCCGTCGTGCAGGAACGCCTGATGAGGTAGGCGATTTGGCAGAGTTCCTGATGTCCTCTCGCGGTCGTTTCATCAGCGGTGCAGATTTTCTGATCGACGGCGGCTGCACTGCCAGCTACTGGTATGGTGATTTGCAATACTTAAAGGCAACTCACTAAATTCCAATTTATCTGCATAAAAAAAATGTACAGTTTAAAATACAAAGTAACAACAAGCACCTGCGACAGCGAAGGACGGCTGAAACTCTACTCCGCTCTCCAGATGATGCAGGACTGCTCAGAGATGTGGATTGACAGCGAGCCGGAGGTCAATGACTACTTCCTGCAGCAGAATATGGCGCAGCTCTTGGCAACACGACAGGTTGAGATTATCCGTGTGCCTGACTACAAAGAGGAGTTGACGGTGACAACCTCCGTCTATGGCATGAAGCCCATGTTCGGATTCCGCAATACGTTTATTTACGACGCACAAGGGAATCCCTGTTACAAGACTTGGAGCATGGGCGCATTCGTTGACAAGGTGGCAGGCAAGCTGAAACGTGTGGACGATGCGACCATACAATCAATGAAGCTGGAGCCGCAGCTGGAGATGAACTACAAAGACCGCCGCATCATCCTGCCTAAGACGGAGGGTGAAGTGCTGGATCCAATAAAGGTGCTTCGTGCCGACATCGACTACAACAAGCATCTGAATAATGCCAACTATGTCCGCATGGCGATGGAACTGTTGCCGGAGGATTTCGTGGTTCGAGGTCTTCGTGTGGAATATCGCGTAGCTGCCAAACTTGGTGATAGTCTGACTCCTATTATTTACAAAATAGCTGACGGTATCATCATTTCCCTATCTATAGGGAGTGAGGTGAGTGCCATCATTGAGTTCAATAAATGACACAGTAATTCGATTATGAAGATAATAAACATCATGCTTATGGCAGCAGTAGCAACAGCAACTCTGACGGGTTGCGGTAGTAGAGAAAATAAGGTGGAGACAACCGACTTTGTGGACGACGTAAAGGTGGCACTTGCCGATAGCGGGCGCATAGACTTGAATGCTTTGCAATGGACGAGGGAGCCTAAAGCCTTTGAGGTCAAAGGTGATACCATAGCCATCACTACCGCTCCGCACACCGACCTATGGCAGCGCACGTACTATCACTTCCAGAACGACAATGCGCCTGTGCTACAGATGAAGACAAAGGAAAAATTCTTCAGTTTCGTGGTGAAGACCGACTTCACGCAGAGCCACCAGCGCTTCGACCAATGCGGCATCGTGATGTATCTGGATAGCGAGAACTGGCTGAAAGGTTCTGTGGAATATGAGAACGACGAGTTCCAGCACTTAGGCAGCGTAGCCACCAACAAGGGCTATTCTGATTGGGCTACGACGGCTATCCCTGCCGATGTCAAGACCATGTGGTACCGTTTCTCGCGTCAAGAGGATGACTACTGCATCGAATGTTCTACCGATGGCGAGAATTTCAGTCAGATGCGCATCTGTCACATGTATGCTGCTGCCGACGAAATCAGTTTCGGCATATATGCCTGTTCGCCAGAGGAATCATCATTCACCGCCCTCTTTTCAGACATGAAGATTACCGAGTGTGTTTGGAAGGCTCACGACGGTCAGCAGCCGGATGAATAGAATCAAAAAACGTTTACTTCCCCTCCCTATACTCCAGCGGAGTCATGGCGGTGAGGCGCTTGAAGTATTTGGAGAAGAAGGCGGGATTGGGGAAGTTGAGGTCTTCAGAGATTTGAGCGACTGACTTGTCGCTGTGGCGGAGGAGCACCTTAGACTGAGTAATGAGAGCGCGGTCGATCCACTCCTTGGCAGTGGTGCCGCTGGTCTGGCGAATGACGGTGCCAAGGTAGCGCTCGGTGAGGCACATGCGGTCGGCGTAATAGCTGATCTGGTGCTGTTGGCGGCAGTGCTGGTTGACGAGTTGGATAAAGCGGTCGAAAATGGTCTGCTCACGTGAACGGGTGGCAGCGAGGGTGTCAGCCTGCTGATGGAACAGACGGTCGTAGTGGTGCATTAGTGCTGCGACGAGACTGGAGGCCGTTGGGCGGTGGTAGTCTTTTTGGTGGACGAGATGCCAGATGGTTTCGAGGATGTTGCGGGCGGTCTGCTGGTCTTCGACAGAAACGGGCAACTGGAAGTCGCGAACTTGGCCGTTAAATGCAGAGGGGAACTGTCCTGCGGCGAAGGGCATGGGGAAATCGGCGAAGAGTCCGATGCCCATTAGTTCGAGGTCGTCGGAGAAATGGATGGGATCGATGATGGTGCCTGGGCCGAGGTAAATCAATGTGCCAGCCGAGAGGTGACGATCCATGAGGTTGAAGTTGATGTGGCCTTCGCCGTGAGTGATGATGCCCAGACGGTGGTCGTTGATAACAAAGGGCGGCTGTTGCTGCATGATGAATTGGAAAAAACTCGGTTCGCCGTGAATCATCGCCAGTTCGTCGTTGAAGAAAAGATTCTGGCAAATCTGCGAGAAATTGTTCTTAAAGATGTCGCGCATCAGCGACACGTCTAATAATTTCGGCTGCTTGTTCATCGTAATACCATAATTTGACGGCAAAGATAATGATTTTTACCAAAATAATACCATTTCTAAGCATAAATCTTACAAAAAGAACATTATCCGCTCATTATGGGTAGCGATAGTTTGCGAAATTCATCGTACTTTTGCAGCAGAATTTAAAACGTAATGAGTATGAGAAGATTTATATGGATACTAATGCTGTTACCGATGATGGTGCAGGCTCAGACCCTGGAGGAGTGCCAGCGGGCGGCGGAACAGAACTATCCGTTGATTCGGCAGTATGACCTGATTGAGAAGACCACCAATCTCACGGTGGCTAACATCCAGAAAGGCTGGTTGCCGCAGGTGTCGGCTTCGGCGCAGGCCACGTATCAGAGCGACTTCACTGAGTTCCCTGACAAGATTGAGGATTTTTATTCCACGATGGGTCTGGACATGAAGGGGCTGACGAAAGACCAGTATCGCGTAGCTATCGACGTCAACCAGACCATCTACGACGGTGGTGCCATAAGCAGTCAGAAAGCGATTGCCCGCGAGCAAGGCAAGGTGCAGGCGGCACAGAACGAAGTAAATTTATATAATGTACGCAAGCGCGTGAACGAGATGTATTTCTCGCTGCTGATGCTTGATGAAGAGATTGTGCTGAACCGCGACCTGCAGGAACTGTTGGCAGGCAACGAGCGGAAACTGCAGGCTATGGTGAAAGGCGGTACGGCAGCCGAGAGCGATTGGCAGAGCGTGAAGGCCGAGCGGCTGAACGTGGTGCAGCAGGCCACCAGTCTGGAGTCGCAGAAGCGGATGCTGACGGTGATGCTCTCCACCTTCTGCGGCATTGAAGTGAAAAACGTGCAGAAGCCGGTGGCAAAGGCAGAAGACAGCAGGCTGACAGCTGACAACCATCGTCCGGAATTGCGGGTGCTGGATGTGCAGATAGGTCTGCTTCAGGCACAGGAGAAGGCGCTGAACGCTGCAATCATGCCCAAGCTGGGTGTGTTTGCCCAAGGCTACTACGGCTATCCGGGGTTGAATATGTTCGAGGACATGATGTCGCATGACTGGAGTCTGAACGGCATCATCGGCGCCCGCCTCACCTGGAATATCGGCGCCCTCTACACGCGCAAGAACGACAAGGTGAAACTGCGACTGCAGCGCGAACTGACGGAGTCGAACCGCGAGGTGTTCCTCTTCAACAACAGCCTTGAGCAGATTCAGCAAAACGAGGATATCATCCGCTACCAACGGCTGATGGCCAACGACGAGGAGATCATCGCCCTGCGCTCCGCCGTCCGCAAGGCATCGGAGTCGAAACTCTCACACGGCATCATTGACGTGAACGACCTGGTGCGCGAAATCAACCAGGAGAATGCCGCCCGCGTGCAGCATTCGATACACGAGATTGAGATGCTGAAACAGATTTATGACAATAAGTTTACGACAAATAATTAACGAGGTATGAAGAAGATAACGATATTGGCAAGCGTGGCGCTGATGATGGCCGCTTGCGGAGGGAACGAAAAAGAGTACGATGCCACCGGCACGTTCGAGGCTACGGAGACCACCGTGTTTGCAGAGCAGAGTGGCGCGCTGCTGACATTCAGCGTGAACGAGGGCGACAGCATCGAGGCCAACAAGGAGGTGGGACTCATCGACACCACACAGGTGTGGCTGAAGATTCAGCAGCTGGGTGCTACGAAGGAGGTATATCAGAGTCAGAAGCCCGATATGGAGCGCCAGATTGCCGCCACCCGTCAGCAACTGGCCAAGGCCCGGCAGGACGAGCAGCGTTACAAAGAGTTGGTGGCCGACGGGGCCGCACCCTCGAAGATGCTCGACGATGCTGCGAGCCAGGTGAAGGTGCTGCAGCGACAACTCGACGCACAAATCTCGTCGCTCGCCATCAGCACCCGTGCCCTCGACAAACAGACCGCTGCCGCCGACATACAGGTAAGCCAGATGCAGGACATGCTGCGCAAATGCCACATCACGGCGCCTGCCAAGGGAACGGTGTTGGAGAAATATGTGGAGCGCGGTGAGTTCGTCAGCGTCGGCAAACCACTGTTCAAGATAGCTGATACAGAGGATATGTACCTGCGGGCATACGTCACCTCGGCGCAACTGCAGCATGTCAAGTTAGGGCAGCATGTAAAGGTGTTTGCCGACTATGGCGCAGGGCAGCGCAAGGAGTACGATGGCACTGTCTCGTGGATTTCCTCGCGCTCGGAGTTTACACCCAAGACCATCCTCACCGACGACGAGCGTGCCGACCTGGTGTATGCCGTGAAGGTAGCCATCAGGAACGACGGATTCGTGAAGATTGGAATGTACGGAGAAGTAAAATTAATTGATAATTGACAATTGATAATTGACAATTATGGATGCCATTGAAGTTAAGAACGTCAGCAAGAACTACGGCCGGGTGAAGGCACTCGACGATGTGTCGTTCTTTGTCGGCAAGGGCGAGGTGTTCGGACTCATCGGCCCTGATGGTGCGGGCAAGACGTCGATGTTCCGCATTCTCTGTTCGCTGCTGCTGCCAGAGACGGGGACGGCAAGCGTGGATGGTTTCGACGTGGTTAGGCAGATGCGACAGGTGCGCTGCCGTGTGGGCTATATGCCGGGCAAGTTCTCGCTCTATCAGGACCTGACCATCGAGGAGAACCTGAAGTTCTTCGCCACGCTCTTCGGCACCACTGTCGAGGAGGGCTACGACAGCATCAAGGCCATCTACTCGCAGATAGAACGGTTCAAGGACCGCAAGGCGGGGGCACTCTCAGGCGGCATGAAACAGAAACTGGCATTGAGTTGTGCGCTGGTACACAGTCCGAGTGTACTCTTCCTCGACGAGCCGACGACGGGCGTTGACCCCGTAAGCCGCAAGGAATTCTGGGAGATGCTCCTGACGCTGAAGGAGCGCGGCATCACCATCATGGCCTCTACGCCCTATCTCGACGAGGTGCGCTGCTGTGAGCGCGTGGCATTTCTCGACCACGGGCGCATCAGGGGCATCGACACGCCGGAGGTTATCCTCGACCGCTTCAAGAACATCTTCAATCCTCCTGGAATAGAGCATGAGAAAACTACAGAGAAAATAGACGAGAACGTGATAGAAGTATCGCATTTAGTGAAGGCCTTCGGCACGTTCCATGCCGTCGATGACATCAGTTTCAGCGTGAAGCGGGGCGAGATTTTCGGCTTCCTCGGAGCCAACGGAGCAGGTAAGACCACCGCCATGCACATGCTCACTGGACTGAACCAGCCCACCAGCGGCACGGGCACCGTGGCTGGCTACGACATCCGCACCCAGCACGAAGAAATCAAGCAGCACATCGGCTATATGTCGCAGAAATTCTCGCTTTACGAAGATCTGACCGTCAGCGAGAATATCCGTCTCTTTGCAGGCATCTACGGCATGAAGGACGATGACATCCGTCGCAAGACCGATGAACTCATGGAACGCCTGAAGTTCACGGAGCACAAGCACGACCTCGTGGGCTCGCTGCCACTGGGCTGGAAACAGAAACTGGCCTTCTCGGTGAGCATCTTCCACGAGCCGGGCGTGGTGTTCCTCGACGAACCGACGGGCGGTGTAGATCCTGCTACGCGTCGCCAGTTCTGGGAACTCATCTACGACGCGGCCAGTCGCGGCATCACCGTCTTCGTGACGACGCACTACATGGACGAGGCGGAATATTGCGACCGTATCTCCATCATGGTCGATGGAAAAATCAGCGCCCTCGGAACGCCCGACGAACTGAAACGGCGTTTCCATCAGCCCGACATGGACCATGTGTTTACTTATCTGGCACGACAGGCCACACGCAGCAGCGATTAATATCGGAAGATTATGAAACAGTTTATATCATTCGTCATCAAAGAAGCCCGCCACATCCTGCGCGACAAGCGCACGATGCTCATCCTCTTCGGCATACCCGTCGTGATGATGTTGCTCTTCGGCTTTGCCATCACCACGGACGTGAAGAACGTGCGCACCATCGTGGTCACCTCGCAGACGGACCACCTGACGCAGGCTGCCGTAGAAAGACTGGCGCAGTCGGAATACTTTACCATCACCCAGACAGCCAGCACACCTGAGGAGGCTGAACGGCTCATCCGCAGACAGAAGGCAGATATGGCCGTGGTCTTTGCACACGACTTTGCCAGCAAGAAGAACGGCATGCAGATAATAGTCGATGGCTCCGACCCCAACATGGCACAGCAATGGACCAACTACGCACAAAGCATACTGACGAACAGACAGGGAGGAATGGTGAACGCCAAGATGCTCTACAACCCGCAGATGAAGTCGGCCTACAACTTCGTGCCTGCCATCATGGGTATGCTACTGATGCTCATCTGTGCCATGATGACCTCCATCTCCATCGTCCGTGAGAAGGAGAAGGGTACCATGGAGGTGCTGCTCGTGTCGCCCGTGCGTCCGCTGATGGTTATCATTGCCAAAGCCGTACCCTATCTGGTACTCGCCTTCGGCATCCTCATCACCATCCTGCTGATGGCTCGCTATGTGCTGGATGTACCGCTACAGGGGTCGCTGTCCTGGATTCTGGCCGTCTCCACCCTCTATATCATGCTGGCCCTCTCGCTGGGGCTGCTCATCTCGAATGTGGCACAGACGCAACTCGTGGCCCTGTTGCTCTCGGCCATGGTGCTGCTGATGCCTGTGGTGATGCTCTCGGGCATGATATTCCCAGTGGAGTCGATGCCTGCCGTGCTGCAATGGATTGCCGCCGTGGTGCCGCCACGCTACTACATCGAAGCCATGCGCAAGCTGATGATTATGGGCGTAGGCATCGACGAGGTGATGAAAGAGGTGAGCATCCTCGCGTTGATGACCATCGTCTTCCTGACCATCGCCCTGAAGAAGTTTAACGTAAGACTGGAGTAAGCCATGACACTGAAATATCTCATACAAAAGGAGTTCCTGCAGATCAGGCGCAATGCGTTCCTGCCCAAGCTCATCATCATGTTTCCTATCGTCATCATGTGCGTGATGCCATGGGTGATGCAGATGGAGGTGAAGAACATCGTGGTAGATGTGGTTGACAACGACCGCTCCACCCGTTCGCAGCAGATTGTCCACAGCATCGAGGCCAGCGACTATTTCATCTCGGGCGGTCAGAAGGCCACTTATCGTGATGCGCTCGCAGAGATAGAACACGGCAAGGCCGACGTGGTGCTGGTTATCCCTCAGAACTACGGAAAAGATCTGGAAATGGGTAAGATGCCACAGGTGTTGATTGCTGCCAATGCCGTGAATGGCACCAAGGGCTCGATGGGCAGCGCCTATCTCTCGCAGATAGTCACCCACTCAGTCCCGTATGCTTCGATACTATCGCAGCCCTCCATCCTCCTGCTCTACAACCAACATCAGAACTACAAGCTATATATGATTCCCGCCCTGCTGGCTATCGTGATGATGCTGATGACCGGCTTCCTGCCAACGCTCAACATCGTGGGCGAGAAGGAAGCGGGCACCATCGAGCAAATCAATGTCACCCCCGTCTCAAAATGGGCGTTTATCCTTGCCAAACTCATTCCCTATTGGCTCATTGCCCTCTTCGTCATCACCGTCTGCCTGCTACTGTCGTTGGCCATCTACGGCATCACACCCGCCGGTCCCCTGTGGCTCATCTACCTGCTCGCCATGCTGTTGGCCCTATTTTTCTCGTCGTTCGGACTCATCATCTCCAACTACAGCGACACCATGCAGCAAGCCGTCTTCGTGATGTGGTTCTTTGTGGTGTGCATCATGCTGCTTTCGGGACTTTTCACCCCCACGCGCTCCATGCCCCAGTGGGCCTATCTTACCACCTACGTCAATCCCATGCACTACTTCATCGATGCCATCCGCACCGTCTTCATCCGCGGCGGCACCCTGCAACATGTTTGGCATCAGATTGTAGCCCTCTTCGCAATAGGTGTATTTATGGCCTCGTGGGCCGCGCAGAGTTACAAGAAAAACAGCTAAATTACTCCCTTTTCGGCTGCAGGCTCTGGCGGTAGTCGCTGGGCGACTGGCCGAGGTGCTTGGAGCAGTAGCGGCTGAAATGGGAGAGCGATGAGAAATCCATCAGTTCGGCTATCTGGGTGAGCGACAGACGCTCGTCGCCCAGATAGTTTTTCAGTATGGGTACGGTGTGGCGGTGGATGTACGAGCTGACGCTGTGGCCTGTCACGCGCTTAATGGTGGCAGAAAGGTATTTGGGTGACACATTCAGCCGCTCTGCATAGTAGCTCACATCGCGCTCTGTTCGGCTGATGCCAGTAGCAAGCAGAGCCATCAGTTGTTTTACGATGTAGGCTGTGCGGTCGGTATGCGTATCGGTGGCGTCGCGCTGGGCGTGCGGCTCGAAGATGTCGTACATCATCGTCAGGCAGAGGCTCCCCATCAGTTCTTGGTAGAACTGCAAATGGCGGTCGTCCATGCGGTCGCGCAGGCGGTGGAAGTCTGCCAGCAGGATGGCAGCCTGCTCATCCGTTAGCGAGATGACAGGATCGTGGTTCAGCGAAATACTGCCCCCGATGCTATAGTTGTTCGACGGCAACAGGTTCTGCAGGAACTTGTAGTCGGCGGCGAACCACTCCACCCGCATATCATCATGCGCCGCGAGGTTGCTGACACGGGCAGGCATCGGTATCACCACCAGGTCGTTCTTCGTGATATGGTAGCACCGCTCGTTGAACACAAAGCTGCCCTCGCCCGCCGTACACAACAGGTGCATGCAAGTGTCGCTCAGTTCCTTGGCATTCATGCCGTAGAAGTCGGTGGAATACTGAAAATCTATCTTCATATTGTCGCTGTTTACAGCGCAAAATTACACATTATTTATTATATAAACGAACGAATGCAGCAAAATATGAAAATCCTGACGCATTTTGTGCAACAATGATTTCAAAAAATCGTCGTACCTTTGCAGCGTGATTTTGAATCACGTCGCGAAGTCAGGCTGCGCCTCGGCATAAAGCGAGCTTTCTGCACTCGGCTTGCACTGACTTTGTCACTGTCGAAACAAACTACATCGAAATATGAATATCAAAAGTATCATCACAGCCGTACTGGCACTGCTCGCATCGACGGCGTGCAGCGGCAACAAACAACAAACAAAGTTAGAAACATCAAACGAAACAGCAGTTATGGCAAATGACAGTAAGGCATTGGTAGTGTTCTTCTCGCATGCGGGAGATAACTACTCAGTAGGAAACATCGAGGTGGGCAACACGAAGATTGTGGCCGACTACATCACGGAAATGACGGGTGCGGAGCAGTTCGAAATCGTGACCCACAAGTACGACGGAATGGCTTATAACCCGCTGATTGAACTGGCCAAGAAGGAGGCGAAGAACGGGAAGTTGCCGGAGTATGAGGGCGACATCGACCTCGCGGGTTACGATGTGGTGTTCATCGGCGGTCCCGTGTGGTGGGGCACCTATCCGCAGGTGATGTTCACGTTCTTCAAGAAGCATGCGAACGACCTGAAGGGCAAGACTGTTATCCCCTTCACTACTCACGAGGGCAGCGGACTGGCCAGTTGCGTGGAAGATGTAAAGGAAGCCTTCCCTGATGCTAACGTCACGAAGGGTTTCAGCATCTACGGCCACGAGGTGCGCACGAATAAGGCAAAAGTTGAGAAGTGGCTGCAAGGATTAGGATATTAAAACAATACAAATATGGAGTACATCAGATTATCAAACGGAGTGGAGATGCCGTTGCTGGGCTACGGCGTGTTTCAGGTGAGTCCTGACGAGTGTGAACGATGCGTGACGGATGCGCTGAGCGTGGGCTACAGACTCATCGATACGGCGCAGGCTTACCAGAACGAGGAGGGTGTGGGCGCGGCTTGGCGCAAGAGTGGAATCAAGCGCGAAGACTTGTTCCTCGTGACGAAGGTGTGGATCTCGAACGCTGGCGAGGAGCGCGCCTACAAGAGCATCGACGAGAGCCTGCGCAAGTTGCAGACGGAGTACATCGACC
>CALDLA010000101.1 GCA_937898415.1 uncultured Prevotellaceae bacterium
AAATTTTCGAGAAACCGTTATTTTATTGGGAATTTCTGAGGGTGGGAAACTTTAGATACTAATAATTCTCAAGTCTCGGAGCAGCGAGAGCCATCAAGCTCGCTTGAATGGCCGAGTCGTGACGAGACACAACATTTGTTAAATTCAGGCACAAATATACGCATAATTCTCGTAATCTCAGTTAAAACCACTATATTTGCAAGAAAAATTAAGAAAAGAGTATTAATTATCACGTCAATAAGTATGAAAAGAGTAATAGTTATATCCACGAGCCTTCGTCATGGCTCAAACAGCGACATGCTCGCTGATCAGTTCGTGGAAGGAGCCAAAGCTGCCGGAAACGAAGTCGAGAAAATCTCACTTGCAGGCAAGAATATTCAGTTCTGCAAGGGGCCACAAGCTTCAGGAGGCTGAATTAGGGAAGAACATATAAACTCTATGCCCAAGGAACATGAAATCTAAATTACTCTTATTAATTGCGCTGACGGTGCAGGTGACAATGGCAAGTGCGCAGGGATTGACCACGTCGAACCAAGGGTTCAGGAATCCTGTGCTGCCGGGATTTCATGCTGACCCGAGCGTGTGCAGGGCGGGCGATGACTTCTATCTCGTAAACAGCACGTTCCAATACTTCCCTGGAGTTCCTGTTTTCCATAGTAAGGATCTGATTCACTGGGAGCAGATAGGCAACTGCCTGACTCGACCTTCCCAGCTCGACCTCACAGGTCTTTATAAACAGGACAATCCAGAATTGGGGTGGACGAATGCTGGCGTATATGCAACTACGATACGAGAGAATAAAGGGCGTTTTTATATGGTGACAACGGTCTTTCCTTCTCGTCGCCACTTCTATGTGTGGACAGATAATCCTGCCGGCGAATGGTCTGAGCCTATAGTCATTGACTTTGCCATCGGCAGTTGCGACCCTACGCTCTATTTCGAGGGGGACAAGTGTTATTTCCTTTGGAAAGAGGGTGACATAAAGATTTGCGAGATAGACGTGGAAACAGGCAAGAAGATTGGAGAAATTCATCATCTGGGCACTGGTCTTGGTGGGCGTTATCCAGAAGGTCCTCACATTTACCGTAAGGATGGCTATTACTACCTGATGCTTGCCGAGGGAGGAACCGAGCAGGGGCATCATGTCAACATCCTACGTAGCCGCAACCTCTTTGGACCTTACGAACCTAATCGTGCCAATCCTATCCTCTCGCACTTCAATATGGAAATGCAGAACAGTGAGATACAAGGACTGGGTCATGCCGACCTCGTTCAGGCACCTGACTCTACCTGGTGGATGATTTGCCTGGGCTACCGCACAAGCGGTTACCTGCTTCATGTCATGGGACGTGAGACCATGCTCGCTCCAGTTAGGTGGGATGAGAATGCGTGGCCTGTTGTGAATGGCAATGGCACGCTGACAACTGATATGCATTGTACGACACTTCCTCAAGTGCCAATGCCTCTTGACCCCGTGCGCGAGGAGTTTAACTATGTCAAGCGTGATGTACCAGCAGATAGTTACAGTTCTATTGGTATGCCATGGGGATGGCATAGCATTGGTAATCCTGATATTTCTCTCTATTCGCTTACAGAGCGCAAGGGGTGGTTACGTTTGAAGCCTACTACAACGACTCTTGACAAAGCAACCTCTCCCACTTTTGTTGCACGTCGTCAGACAGAAAAGGTGTTTACAGCAACAACACTGCTTGATGCGTCACATATTGGAGAAGGCATGCAGGCGGGCATTACGGCTTATGCTGCTCCACTTAATCACTATGATGTCATCGTGGAGAAGCGAGACAGGAAACTATATGCCAAATCGAATATCCGCATCGGAGAATTGGCCCACTGCGATAAGGAGGTGCCGCTAAATAGCAATAAGGTGTATCTGCGCATCACCTCAGATGCGGCCTATTACTACATGCAAGTTTCTGATGACGGCAAGAGCTTTCAGACACTGGGCAAGATGGATTTCCGCTATGTCAGTATAGAGGTAATTGGAGGATTCACAGGTGTCATGCTTGGTGTATTTGCCCAATGCACTTCTACTGACAACATGTATGCCGATTTTGATTGGTTTGAATATAAGACAAATTGATGATCATGAAACGATTTTTAGTTACCCTATCTATATGTGCCTTCGTGCTTTCAGCAAATGCTCAGTACAGACAATGTTTTGATGAAGGTTGGAAGTTTTTCCGTGGAGCAGCAATAAATGCGGAGTCAATGGATTTTGATGACTCAAAGTGGCGAGAGGTGACTGTCCCTCATGACTACAGTATGGAACCTGTAGCATACGCCCATGACTACCGCGAACGAACACCAGAATGGAGCGATTGGCAGGTGGGTCCTTTCTCCCGACTTAGCGTTGGCGATTGGGACAGCGGACAGACAGTTGGAGGAGAAGGTTGGTACAGAAAGACCATCACCCTTGCTGGCACTGAGAGCATAGATGATTTGCTGCAGAAAAAGAACCTGACACTTCGTTTTGATGGCGTTTATAATCATTCGGAGGTATGGGTGAATGGCAAGAAGGCGGCCTATAACATGTATGGATACAGACCTTTTGTGGTTAATCTCAATGATATTCTTAAGGATAAGACAAACAGAAATGTGAAGAATGAACGTGAGGTGACTATAGTCGTTAAATCCGTCAACCAAGGTCTTAACTGCCGTTGGTACGCTGGTAGCGGCATCTACAGGCATGTGTGGCTTGAGACAACTGGCAAGTTGCACCTTGACGAATGGGACACTTACGTTGATGCATCGGATGTTGTTGGGAAAAAAGCAAACGTGAAGGTATCAGCTAAGGTGTTTGGTCAAACTAATGGATCAGTTAAGGTAGATATTATGAATAAGGAAGGCCAAATTGTAGCAACTTCTTCCAAGTCTTTCACATCCAATGAAGATAAGGTGTCTGTTGAAATAACAGTCAAATCAGCAAATCTTTGGTCAGATATAGCCCCATATCGCTATAAGGCTCGCATCTCCCTATTTGATGCACAAGGAGAGACAGATGCTCTCACTATTCCTTTTGGAATACGTAAGATAGAGTTTTCTGCAAAGGAAGGATTCAAACTCAATGGAAAGGTCACAAAGCTTCGTGGTGGTTGCGTTCATCATGACAACGGATTGCTGGGTGGTGCTGCTATTGACCGTGCTGAGGTTCGCAAGGTGGAGTTGCTTAAGGAACAGGGATATAATGCTGTACGATGTAGTCACAACTTGCCTACAGTGACCTTTCTCAACGCCTGCGACAGCCTTGGTATGCTGGTCATCGATGAAGTATTTGACCAATGGGAGGAGCCGAAGCGTCAGGATGATTACAGTAATTACTTCAAAGATAACTTTGAGTATGATGCGGCCTTGATGGTTCGCCGTGATCGCAATCATCCTTCCATCATCATGTGGAGCATAGGCAATGAGATTGCCCAGCGCTCAGACGTACCAAGAGGCAAAGAGATTGCAGAGGCTATCACTCGTAGCATCAAGAATGAAGACACTAGCCGACCTACAACTATGGCCATCAATGACTACTGGGACCGCACGGCGAAGAAGATGAACTGGGATCAGGATTCACCTCGAGCATTTGAAAATGTAGAGGTTGGTGGCTACAACTACGAGCAGCGCCGCTATGAGAGTGACCACGAGAAGTACCCTGAGCGTATTATGTATGGTTCGGAGACTTATCCTAATGCTATAGGTTCAAACTGGCAACTCGTGGAGAAGCACCCTTACATCATCGGCGATTTCGTATGGACAGCTGTTGACTATATCGGTGAGTGCGGTTTGAGTCATGTCTTCGAGTGTAGCAAGCGCAATGGCTGGGTACAGTTGCTTGCATGGCCCTGGTTCAATGCATGGTGTGGTGATATTGACCTTGTAGGCAACAAGAAACCACAGTCATACTATCGCGATGTGATTTGGGGAGTACGTAAGGTTGCCATGGGTGTTCGCCCTGCAACTCCTGATGGAGAACATGAGGAAGCAATGGGATGGTGCTGGACAGCAGAAGAGAACCACTGGAATTGGAATGACAAGGCTTATTCAAAAAATGATCGTTATCTCCCTGTAGATCTGCGTCCAGAGAAGTATGACAACGCTATACTCAAGCGTGATGTGGTACACGACGTCAATGCTCATCGCAGTGACTCATTGCGTGTCAATGTATATACCCGCGAGAAACGTGTACGTCTGTTTATAAACAATAAGGTGATTGGCGAGAAAGATGTCGATCCAAACAATTACACCGCTTCTTTCTTTGTTGCATACGAACCTGGTGAATTGAAAGCTGAAGTAGTAGGCAAGAAAGGTAAGGATAACCAGATTGTATTCAGGACGTCAAAGGCTCCTTACGCAATTGAGATTGAGCCTGCTTGCCCAGAATTGATGGGAAATGACGTGATATCATCTTCCCACAACTCTCTCGTATACTTCAATATTAAGGTGGTAGATGATGAGGGAAACCTCTGTCCTACAGCCGAACTTCCACTTGAGATAAAGACCTCTGGCGCAAAGCATTTCGTCACCGCAGGCACTGGACATCCTTACGACATGAAATCTTTCCGTTCGCTTACTCCAACAACCTTCCGTGGTCAGGCAGTTGTCATCATTCAACCACAGGGAGAAACCGGAACAGTGGAGTTGTCAGTAAGTTCACCTAAACTCAAGAATGGTAAAAAGATAAGTGTTGTGATAAAGTAACAATACGCAGTTCTATAATCATTGATTCGGAAACGGGCGAATTGGAAGAGATTGTATGACCATTGAGCCGATACTGCATAAGAAAACATTCCAGGAACTGACCACGGATGAGCTATACGAACTCCTTAGAGTACGTAGTGAGGTGTTCGTGGTTGAGCAGAACTGCGTCTATCAGGACATGGACGGAGATGACCAGAAGTCCATCCACTTGTGGCTGACAGTCGCTGATAAGATTGTTGCCTTGGCTCGTGTATGCCCTGCCGGTACTCACATGAAGGAGATTTCAATAGGCAGAGTCATCACTACTGAGCGTGGCAAAGGCTATGGCAAGCAGATCATGGTTCGCGCCATCGAGGCAGCCATAGAGCATTTCGGTGCAACAATTATCGACATTGAGGCACAGGAGTATGCTAAAGGATTCTATGAAAGCGTAGGATTCAAGCAGTCATCCGACACCTTTATACTCGACGGCATTCCTCACATTAAAATGACTTGGACAAAAGATGACGATTGACACGACAAACATGTGTTCGCACCTGCAGCGCAAGCTATTCGAAGAGGATGGCATATATCATTCTCTATGGATAGCCATGCAGGATGATCCAGAGCTCACAGCCGTAGTCCGTTCTCGCCAGCTACATATCTATCGCAATGGCAAAAAGGTATTGGTGCTGGCAGGCAAGTCTGCACCAAAGATTTTCAGAGAGGACTCGATTTGTGAGCTTTTACAAATTGAGCGAATCAAGTGGATGGAGCAACGCTTCAATAATGCCTTGGCTGGCATCAAGGATGGATCTGCTGTTTCATTGAAGGCTATCAAAGAGGATGTTGCCGAACTCAGCAAATACTATGGCAGTGAGTTGTGGAAACTGGACTTTGCTGCTGATGAAGCAGGGAAGCTCCCCACCGACCTCAAACGCGGAGTATTATCAGAAGATGGTATTTGGAATCTGCTCTCTGACTATCGTGAAATACAAAAGACAAAGTAATACACTGTTAGTGAGTTATTCGTGTAAGACACTGATTTACAGATACTAAAAAGAGAACCGTGAGGTTCTCTTTTGGTGTTAAGTGGCGGAAGGTGAGGTTCCGCAGTTGCTTATCTGTTTAATGAATTGAGTGCCAACTATTTAGCATTTCCCATCGAAACGGTTCAGATTTTAGGGGGTAATACACTGGTAATACATCTTTATATATATAATAATGTATATGATGAGATACCAGACTATCGACCGCTATCCCGTCTGCCGTTCTATGGTCTCAGGTAATTCAAAGAACTCATTGTCTCACCCTGCAAAGGTACAAAAATTCTCTATATTCGTACACGTTTCAAGTAAAAATTAGCAAAAACAAGCAAAAATCAAAACCGCGAATTCAACTGGCAAGTGCAATCGCACTTTCTATTGTATGAAGTCCTCT
>CALDLA010000102.1 GCA_937898415.1 uncultured Prevotellaceae bacterium
TTTGAGACTTTTCTTGAATGTTAATGAATTTAACTATATTTTTACCGAACTATTGATTAAACGGAAGTGCCAACAGGAAAGGCAACACATTTACAGCACTATCGGAGATTGCTAAGCAACTGGAGAAGAATGGTGTAGAGTCAGAAATCATGCAACTGGGTAACAAGCCCGTCCGTGGCTGCATTGCCTGTGGCCAGTGCAGGGCAAAGCAACTGGGCCAGTGTGTCTTCGATGATGATGTCTGCAACCGTATCGTTGAAAAGCTAAACGAGGCTGATGCGCTCATCGTGGGTTCGCCCGTCTATTACGGTCAGCCCAACGGTGCTGTGATGGCAGTGCTGCAACGTGCTTTCTTCTCAGGTGCCAAGGTGCAGAATAAGCCAGCGGCTGCAGTGGCCATTTGTCGCAGAGGCGGTGCTACGGCGGCATATCAGACGCTGAACATGATCTTCGAGATGATGAACATGCCTGTGGTGACATCGCAATACTGGAACATCGCCTACGGCTTGGCTCCTGGCGAGGTAACTCAGGACACGGAGGGTATGCAGACCATGCGGGTACTGGCCGACAACATGGCCTGGCTGCTGAAGAAGATTCATGCCGACGGCAATCCCGATTACCCTGAGCGCGAGGAGTGGCAGGGGATGAATTTCATTAGATAATACTGTAGGCAAATCGGATTTTCTTTCGCAAGAATTCAGATGTATAGTGATGAAGAAACTACTAATTTTGGCAGCGATTATGACAAATCTATCGTGTACCCAGGCTCAGCAGACGAAAAATGATTCTGATGACAGTTTGCTTCGTCTGGCAGAACAGCGCAGGTCGGTGAGGCAATATACGGATGAGTCTGTCAATCGTGAGACCATCGACAAGATACTGACCGTTGCAGCATTGGCACCGTCGAGCTATGGACAGAACCCCGTGGAGTTCGTAGTGGTGGAAGGTCGTGAACAACTCTCGAAACTGGCCGACTGCAAACGCATTGGTGCACCCTCGGTTCGTGGTGCCGCAGCAGCCGTAGTGGTGATGGCCGACACGTCGAAGGGCGAGCTGTGGGTGGAGGATGCTTCCGTAGCCGCTGGCTACCTGCTTCTCGGTGCAGAGCAATACGGCATCGGAGCCTGCTGGAACCAGATACACCTGCGCGACGGCCAGCGACTTTCTGCAAGTGACGAGATACGCCAACTTCTTGGCATTCCCGACCGCTATGAGGTGCTGTGTGTCGTCTCTCTCGGACACAAGGATGAACAGAAGAAGCCTCGCTCTGGTGAACAAATGAAACAGAGACGCATCAGATATGGAAAGTATTAAAAAAAGAGGACTAAGAATATGAACAAGAAAACAATTGTAGTAGTAGGTGCCGGAAAGGGACTGGGAAACGCCGTAGCCAGACTTTTCGGTGAGAATGATTTCCGTGTGATACTGATTTCGAGAAACCTTGACAGGCTCAACGGCTATAAGGCTGAGTTTGAAACGACTGGCATTGAGACTTATGTCTATGCGGCTGACTGCGAGAAGCCAGAGACACTGACGGAGGCTTTCAAAGAGATACAGAACAAATTTGGAGCTGTTGACGTACTCGTGTATAATGCAGCCGTGCTGGAGGGTGGTACTGCCACTGAGTTCGACAATGCTAACTTCCTCAGACACTATCAGGTGGATGTGGCAAGTGCGCTTCATTGCGCAAAACTCATCATCCCCAAACAGGCAGAGCAGAAGAGCGGAGCCATCCTGCTGACAGGCGGCATCCTGGGCGACTACCCTGCCAGCCAGTATACAGGTGTCTCAGTAGGCAAGGCGGCACTAAAAGCATTGGGAAAAACACTGCATGAGGAACTGAAAGAGAAAGGCATCTTTGTCGGACTTGTTACCGTCTGTGATGTCATAGCACCAGACACGAAGCACTCGCCAGAACTGATTGCCGAGAAGTTCCTCGAACTGTATAGACAGCAGGACAAATACGAAATTGCCTACTAAACTTCAAGAATGATGAGTCGGCAAGAATCCAGCGTCCGTCAATTCTCCGATGTGTTCTTCATCTATATCCAGCAGGGTGACAAGCACTATACTGACCGTATGGAGGCACACCAGTTGAAATATGTGCTGCATGGAGAGATGACTATTGATGACGGTCATCAGCAGTTGAAGGTTGGCAGTGGGCAGTGTGTCTTCCTGCGCCGTGACCACCGTATCAAGACCCGCAAATATCCGCTTGACAAAGAGGATTTCCAGTGTATCACACTTGTATTCCAGAGGGATTTCCTGCGTACATACTTCCGTGAGTTGGATCGTCCTTCCCTTGATTCTTCACTGCCACGCTTCGATGAGAGCGTCATCCTGCTACCCAAGCTGCCTCAGGTGGAAAGCCTGTTCCTGTCGATGATGCCCTACGCTGAGAGCAACGTGAACCCTTCTGAGGAACTGATGAACCTGAAACTGCGCGAGGGCGTGCTGGCACTCCTGAGTGCCGATGACCGTTTCTATCCCACGCTCTTCGACTTTGCTGAGTCGTGGAAGATAGACATCCTCGACTTCCTCAACTCCAACTACATGTACGAGTTCACCCTTGCAGAACTGGCCAATTACACGGGGCGCTCGCTGGCAACCTTCAAGCGCGACTTTGCCAAGGTGAGCAGTCTTTCGCCGGAGAAGTGGCTGTTGAACCGTCGGCTCGAAGCAGCCTACGACCTGTTAAGCAAAGGAAAAGGAAATATTGGTGTTACCGATGCAGCTTACAAGGTTGGCTTCAAGAATCGCAGCCACTTCACCAAATCCTTCAAGGAGCATTTCGGGAAGTCGCCTTCGGAAGTTGGCAACAAATGACTCTGTATAAATATTTAACCGAGTTTAATAATTTGTCAGCATAGTTTAACCGAGTTTAAATTCCGTGCCAGTTTGACTTCTGCGATTGTCATTCTGGCATGGATTCTTTCCATAGGCATGTACTTTGCTTATCTGTTAGTGAGAGCCGAAGCGAAAGCCGAGGCAATCAAGTAACAAAATGTCAAATTTAAAAATATAATTAGGAGGTATTGATTATGTTGAACGGATTAATGAAAAGCAACGGTTGGTTCCCAACAATGTTTGATGATTTCTTTAACACTGATTTTATGCCTCGTGCCAACAGTACAGCACCCGCAGTCAATGTCAAGGAGAGTGAGAAGGCCTACACGATGGAACTTGCAGCTCCAGGCATCAAGAAAGAATATTGCCGCGTAGCCATCAATGACGAGGGCAACCTCACCATCGCCATTGAGAACAAACAGGAACACAAGCATGAGGACAAGCACCATCACTATCTGCGCCGTGAGTTCAGCTACTCTAACTACGAGCAGAACTACGTGCTGCCAGACGATGTGGTGAAAGACCAGATTTCTGCCAAGGTTGAGGACGGCATCCTGACCATCACCATGCCGAAGACCGAGCCGAAGGAGAAAGTCA
>CALDLA010000103.1 GCA_937898415.1 uncultured Prevotellaceae bacterium
GCCTGTTCACTGTCGAACCGTCATGGATGAAGTCCTTCATCTCGATGTTCAGTTTGTCCGGCTCCTTGGCGTACTTCACGTTGAATGCGTAAAATGAGCCGTCTTCGGTTATCACGCTCATGTTCGTCTCGCCCTTGAACCAACGCTTTGTGGCTTTTACACGGATTACGTTCTCCGCACCGTCAGCCTTGCCAGCCATGATGTTTGCAGAACCCAGGTCAACGTAGGTCACGGAGGCAGGGAAGATGATATGCACGGTCTTGTCGAAAGTCACCTGCAATCCGTGAGGCGGAATCATGCGGTCGTATGTAATACTGCGCGTCAGTCCCTGGAACAAATCGCCGTCCTGGGGCAATGTCTTTTCCTGTGCGCTCACTGCGCTTGCGCCCATAAACAGGGCGCAAGCAATCATCAAAACTGTCTTCATTCTCATAATCGTTATTTCTTTTGTCGTTAATTGGTTATAAAACTAGTTCTCCTTCTGATAGAGCAGCACCTGATACCCTGCCTTCAGATGCACCTTTATCGTGCGCATCTTTTTGGCGATGTACTGACTCGTCCCTTGAATCAGTCCCTTGCCGACGTCAGAGACCAGTTGCGCCTTGGCATCCGACGAGATATTGATGCTGCTACCCATCGACCCGCCCATGTTGGCGGCAACCTCCTTGGCGGCACTCACCTCCATCGAATTGGGAATGAAGATTCCTTCCTGACCGTCGGTGTCATAGACCGCCAACTCTACAGGGATAATCATCCTGCCGTTCTCTATCGAGGTGATGGTGACACAAAGCCGTTCGCCCTGGATCTTCGTGGAGCCGACCACTATAGAGTTTTTCGGGATGATGCGCTCATCCACCGCCATCGGCTCCAACAGCCGCAGTCTCACCGTCTGCCCGTCAGTTACGGTCTGGTAGCCATAGACCGATGCTGAAATCGTGTTCTTGCGACTGACACCGCCATTAGCACCTACCGCAGTATTGAACGAGTTGAAGGCGACACCGCCATCGTCATCCTCACAGTCATACGCCTGATTGCTCAGAGCCGAGACCACCGTCTTTGCCACCTGCTGCACGGGCGAGACCTTGCGCTTCTTTCCCTGCTGGCCCGAAGTCCCCTGTTCACCTGCTCCCGCGTAGGCCACCTGACCGTTTCCACCCTGTGCCGCTGGCATATACTTGGCAGCGAGTTGATAGGACTTTTCCATCAAGGCCAACTGATCATCTACATTGCTCCCGCTCGATGCAGTCTGTGACGTCAGTTTCTGCTCCAGTTCCGCTATGCGGTTCTTCAGTTCCTCGTTGACAGCATCGCCTGACGGCTGATAGAAACTGCCGAGTGTCTGGCTCAGTTCGTTACATGCCGCCGCCGACTGCTGCACCCTCTGCTTGGCTGGCGACACCTCTTCGTCCTTGTGTTCAGCCTTTGCCATCAGGTTCATGTCGTCTGTCACCGCGACGGAATCCGTCTCACTCACCGAGTACGCACCCAGGTCGTGCCGTGCCTGCTGGTTCTTCTTCACGCCGTCCATCTCGTAGGCTTTACTCTTGTCGGCAATGCCAGTGCTGCCCTTGTCAGCGTCAGGCATCTCGGTATTGAAACCGCTTCTGCCCACGGCATCGTCGCTACCGCCACCCAGCGAACTGAACAGCCAGAGCACGATGACCACCATACCGATGACGGCAGCACCGAGCACCATCATCTTGTTACGCTTCAGCTTCTCTTCCTCCGTCAGTTCCTTCCTGGGCTTCGGTTCCTGCTTCCGACTCTCATTCTTCTGCCCCTCCGGGGATGAGCTGTCCGAGGCCCCGCCTTGCGACTGCTCCAGTTCCTTTATTTCTTCCTGTTCCATTTACAATGTCTTTAAGTTGTGAATAATCCTGTTTCCCATCCACGATGATGGGACTGTCAATGTGTTCAATCACGATCTTCGTGCTTTCTTTCCTTTCGGCAATGTCCGTTACCGTCTGCCAGATGCAGTAGAGGAATAGCACCATGAGGATGCCGAACATCCCGATGACCACGTGCAGCCTCTGCTCTGGCGAGAGCGCATCAAGCCTTTCCCTGATGCCTCTCACCACATTCTGCCTCACCTCCTTCAGAAAGGAGGTTCCCGATTCCACGTCCTTCATTTCTTCACCGTCCTGATGTCCTTGTTCTCGATGATCGTGAAGTTCCGTATCTGGAAGCCGTTGGGGTTGTCGTCCGAGCGGCTGGAGTTCATCAGTCGGCACTCCGTCACCAGCGTCCTCTCCGTCACGTTACTCTCACGGATGATCGTCTGCTTTGCGAACGTTCTCACCTGATACGGGTAGCTGTCGAAGTCGCACACCACGCTGTCCACCCTCACCGTCTGGTTGATATTGCCCGCGATGATGCGGTTATAAAAGCCCTGTTCCGCGAAGTCACGGTAGTAGTTGTAGGCGCTCTTGTCGGCCATCACCAGCGCACGCTGCACGTTGCTCTCGATGGCGCTCTTCTCCGGTGCCAGCGTGAAGAAGAGTTCGTGAAAGCGGCGGACGTGTTCCCTCGCCTCTGCCGGACGGTTCTGCGACAGGTCCTGCGAGAGTGCCAGCATCAGCGACTTGCCGCCGTCGAGCACATAGATCTTCTCGCGCTGCTTCTCCGCGAAGCTGTACGAACTCCACACCGACCACACCGTGACCACCGTACACGCGACCAGGAAGATCATCCCGAACAGCCGAAGCTGCCGGAATGACGATTCGATGTTCCTTAATGACTTGAATTCCATTTTCTGTTTCTGTCTTTTGTCGTTACTGTTTTCTGTTACACATTACTTGGCCAGCCAGAGCGCACCGCTCTTCACGGCCGCGCCGCTCTTGGTCAGCGACTTGTTCACGTTGCGGTTGTAGTTACCGATGCCGCCCGCCTGAATCACCCATCCGGCCACCGTAGGCACGGTGAAGTAGCCGATGATACCTATCAACATCATGATAAGGTACACCCCGTCCGACGAGTCGAGCGAGAAGCCCGGGTCCGTCTGCATCTGCACGATGTCGTGCTCGATGCTCAACTGCTGGATTCTCGCCAGTATGCAGCTGAACAGGTCGGCGATGGGCAACCAGAGATATACCTGTATATACCGGCACATCCACCCCGTGAGCGTACTCTGGAAGCCGTCATAGACTGCAATTCCGAACGCCAGCGGCCCGAGTATCGACAGCACGATGAGGAAGAACGTCCGCAGCACGTCGATCATCAGCGACACCGCCTCGAACACCAGTTCCAGGATGTAGCGGAAGCCGTCGCGTATCATCTTCTGCAGCTTGTACAGCCCGCGCTCCGCATACATGCCCGCCATCGTCGCCAGGTCCGACGGCGATATGCCGAGGTTGTCCAGTTCCTTGTCAAACGCCGCATCGTCTACCAGGTAGGCTGTCTCAGGGTTGCGCTTCATCATCTCCGTCTCCAGCTCGTCCTTCTGCTGCCTCAACTGGTCGAGGTCCAGCTTCTGCCCTTCGAGCATCGTGCTCACGCCCTGCACTATCGGACTCATCACGCTGTTCATCGTGCCGAGCACCAGCGACGGGAAAAGTAGGATGCAGATGCCGATGGCGAACGGGCGCAGCATCGGGAACACGTCTATCGGCTCAGCCCTCGCCAGCGACTGCCATACCCTGTAGGCGATGTAGAAGAGCGCACCGAACCCGGCCACCGCCCTCGCCACGCCCGTCATCTGTGAGCAGAGCGGCATCATGTCGTCGTACAACTGGCGCAGGATGGTGTGGATGTTGTCCGTGTCGATGATTAGCAATAAGTCTGTCATCATGTCTCTCGTGCCTTTGGTTTACCAGTACTTCTCCGCACCCTTGCCGTAGAGTTTCAGCACACGGTCGAGGTCGTGCTTCTTCTTCGCACGGAGGTACGACACGGAGATGTTCTTGTTGGTGTAGTAGTTGACGAGGTTACGGTAGTGCTTCATGTCACGGTAGCATTTGTCCACCACGTCCATCCTGTCCTTGTCGGTCATGGAGAGCGTCGAGATGTTCACGACAGTCTTCAGTTCGTTCAGTACGCCCGTCGATTCCTCCAGCAGTTTCGTGTAGCCACTGGCAATCGCTGAAAGTTCCTCAACAGAAAAGTTCTCGTCGTTCATCATCTTCTGGAAGGAGTTGACGTAGATGTCGGTGATGTCACCCACCATGACGATGGTCTGCTGCACCTTTCGGGCATCGCGCACCAGATTGTTCACCGACTTCAGGGCGTCGTAGTACTTCTTGCCCTGCTCGTAGATCTTCACCGTTTCCTTGAAGTTGTTGATCATGTTTTCCGCGGTCGTGGAGGTCTGCACGATCTCACGGCAGGAGTTCACGATACCCTGTGCCAGATTGGTAGGGTCAACGACCGTCCACTGTGCACTGGCCTTGCCGACGAACAGCGTCATGCAGAGGCTGATAATCACTAATGCTTTTGTTCTCATTTGTTCTTTTCTTCTTTTGTTGTTAATGGGTTATTACTTGGTGCATGGCTGCACCGTTTACTGTTTTCATTTCTGATGGTTACTACTTACTTTGAGCCTTCCCTACGCTTGTCGGCGAGCTGTTTGATGGCACCCTCGATGTCACCTCCTAACTTGTCTGCCAACTGCTGCACCTCCATCTTCTCGGTTTCTTCCGTCGTATAGGCCAGGTATTCCTCCGGGCTTACCTCGGTGGCATAGACTGCCGACTGCGTTCCGCCCAGCCCTATCCACACCTCCTTGTAAAGCCGTGAGGGATTGTTGGCCTGGTTGATGCTCAATATCTGCCCCTTCTCCTTCTCCGTCAGTCCAAGCAGGTTCTGTATCTGGTCGAACTTGTTCATGTACTTGCGCTGGTCGAGCAGTATCTTGCAGTCGGAGTTATTGATGATGCTCTCCTTCACGATGGGCGACGATATGATGTCATCCACCTCCTGCG
>CALDLA010000104.1 GCA_937898415.1 uncultured Prevotellaceae bacterium
AGCGGATGGTGCCGCTCATCAGGGTATTGCCCTGTGGCACGAAACACAGTTCACCACCAACTTCAACCTTGCCCGCTGTCGGTTCGATAAATCCGAGTATCAAACGGAATAGTGTCGTCTTTCCGATGCCCGTTTCGCCCATGATGGCAGTCTTCGAACCTGGACGGAACTCATGCGTGAAGTGGGAAAGAATCTCCCTATCGCCCTTGGCATAGCGGAAACTCATGTCGTCGAAGCGGATGTTTTTATTTTGGCACGGAATACATGGATGGACACGGATTTCTTTTTCAATTCCCAGTTCACAGAGCCTGTCAATGCTCGCCGTCGCGTGAATCACTCCAGGCACCATGTTCAGCAGTTGCAGAATGGGGTGCTGAATCATGCCTACCAGTTGCAGGAACGACGTCATCACGCCAAAGGTAATCGTGCCGTTGCGCAGTCCGATACCTCCCCACACGAATGCCAACAGATAGCCGAGTCCGAAGGCGCAGCCCATGATAAGCCTCGTGACAACGGTAAACCTCATACGCCGCATCACATTCCCTCGCAGCCGTTGCTGCATCGAGTCGAGCCTGTCAGTCGCCCATTGCTCCGAGCCCAGCGAACGCAGCACGGCATTATGCTCCATACCCTCCTGCACGTGCATCTGGATACGGCTCTCGTCCTGTCGGATGTCGAGGGTCATCTGCCGCAGCCGTCTGGCAATCAGTTTTCCGAAGATTATAGCCAACGGCGTGAGCAACAGCAATGCCCACGCCAAGCGCGCATCAAACCACCGCATCAGCAGGAAAGCCCCACAGAGTTGTATCATCGTGATCACCATCTGGGGCAGCGTGTCGGTACAGACGTTGCTCACCTGTTCGATGTCCTTTGCCAGTCGTGAGGTGACATCGCCCGAATGGAGTTCGTCACCATCGAATAGCCTCCTACGGAACAGACTACTGAAGATACGCAGACGCAGGGCATTGGTCTGGCGGACACTGGCGGAGGTGGTCAGCCAGTAGCCCACTTGCCGCAGTACCACACCGCCCACGACGATCAGCACCAACAGCGCGACCATCCTCAGTACATCGTCAGCCGATCCTATGCGGATGGTTTCGTCGATGAACCTTTTACTGAGCCACACCATCAGCAGACCGAGCACCACCTGCCCGATACCCACAACAATGCGCACCGCCGAATTCCAGCGGATGCCAATGGAGTTACGCCACAGCCACGAGATATAACTCATTCTACCACATCCACTTTCTGCCAGTCGGCAATAATCTCCGCTACATCGGCTTTTGCCTCGTCTGCCGTTACTTCGTATTCCTCACAGAGCCTTTCGGCCAGCGTTTCAATGGTGAAGTCGCCCATCTCCTGAGCCTGCTGCCACAACCATGCAGCCGTCTCATTCAGCACCAGCAGTTTTCCGAAGTTGATGGCACCGAGGCCCTCACCCATAATCACACGTTCGCCGCACACCTCGCGCAGCACAAATCCTTTCTTTATTCTCATAACTTCAATTTTTCAATCCTTCAATTCTTCTATATATTGCTAATAAATATCTTCTGATGGGGCGCAGCCAGAACCACATCTTTGCAGCCGACTTCCGCCACCTATTATATATATAATGTGTTCTCTCTTTGGCATCCACTACATGCGTCGCTATAGCCTTGATGTCATTAAGTGTACAATGCTCCGTACCTATCAGATTGCCGTCGCCCATCAACGTAACGTTATCTCCGTCGATATGGATAATCCTATGCACCACATACCGATAGCCGTCAGCCCATGCCAGCACCACGTCACCGAATTTCAGTTGCTCGGGCTTCTGCAAGATAACGCTCTCCTTTCCTCCGATGATAAACGGCAGCATACTGTTGCCATTTACGGGAAGTGTCACGCTTACGCCTTCATTCACCAGTCTGATGGCTTCCTCTATAATTTCGTTGTCTGTCATCGCGTGATGGTTTCGTTACACAGTTTCACAGCTTCTTCGTCGGGCAGACACTCCAGATGCCATACGGGGATTGTTGATGCCAGCGCGTTCTCCGTCTGATGAAGTCCGTCGGCGATGCGCTCATCCCAGTACTTACCGCTAATACTCTCCATCAGAGCCGCATACGCATAGATGCCGCTCAGCCGCTCAATCTTGTTGTATGGTGCCTGACTGAGCACGACGATACCGCCCAACGGATAACTCACGTTCCGATAGCAAGCCGTCTTCCCGCTCCACGGCGAGCCATAGACCGTCGCGGAACCATCCTCATCGATACGCACAATCGGGTTGTCATCGTTTTCTAGAGCCGTACCCGCGATATACCGCTGCCACAGGCTGGCATGCGTACTTTTCCCCGTACCGCTTGGGCCGAGGAACATATATCCCTTGCCCTTATAACTCACTACTGCCGCATGGAAGAGCACCGTGCCCTTGTCTGCCGTAGCCAGTGCAAACATAATCATCAGTGCATTGTCAATAGCCATCTTTACATGCTTACCCGTCATGATAAGTCGCCCCTTGCGATAGTCCTCAGAGCAGACGAGCCATCCAGCCGTTACGCCCCACCAATGAAATTCAAACACGGCTTCATCTGCAGCCGTATGTCCGCAGATGATTTCTTGTCCCTCATCTTCCTGTCGCAGTTCCTCAGTATATTCAGGAGCATCACCGTTTTCTACGTCTAAGGCAAACACGGCCTCACCATCAGCACAGGCAAACGGCTCATAATTTCCCATCAGCGAGAAAATATCTTCCTCGCCACTGACGCAGAACCGATGCCCTGCCACCTCATAATATCTTGTCTCTTTCATCTTGGAATGTCTCTTAATGATAGCGTCCTGTACTTGATGCGTGTAGGCAGCGTTACAACAACAGCCTTCCAGAAGCGCAGTTCCAGCCACACCATTTCCCAGAAGTCAAACGGCATCAGCCGCAAGTGCCGTAATCGTCCTTCAAGAACTCTTCTAAACACATTGTGCTTCTGCCTTTCAGCATACCATCCGAAGTTACCTCCTGCCATAATCTCGCGCAGCATCCACTCGCCTCGATAACTATCTGGATAGCCTATCATCTTCGCTGTGCCTAATTGCAGCACCTCACCGATTACCCACATCAGTGCCCCTGCCGTATGTCTCAGTCCGAACTTCCTCAGCAGTCTCTCCACCTGAAACAAATCGTCAGCCGAAGCCTCGCGCAGCAGCCAATAATAGTCGCAGACATGCCGCAGCCCGATACCGCCACTGAGGAAATGACGCTGAATATGTGCCAACTGCATCACGAGCGCAAACCTGACAGACGGCACACAAAAGCCTTCCTCCACTTGTGATACAAGAAGTATCTCTCGCTCCAACCATCGTTGCAGCCTTCTGTTCGTAATCGGATTGAAATTGCCCGACGATGGGCGGAAATGCACCTCCACCGTCACGCCCTGCTCGTTCTTTGTCAGATGCACATGGTGATACGCAGCCTTCGGATGATTGGGCAGCAGAGCCAATACGCGCTCCCGTCCACCCTCCACCCAGATGTCAACATCCCCAGGCTGTCGTGCATACTTATCGGGATAGAGCCGCGCATTGGCCTGTCCTTTCAGTATTGCTGTCCGGTGGCCCTTTTCTTCAAACTCCCGTGTCAGCCGTGCTGCCTCTTGATATAGCAGTTCATTCATCCCTTTGATGCTTTCTGCTTCGCTGGCCCACTGCATGGCAATCTCCACAGGCGGCTTACTGCCCTCTGGCAACAGGCACACGCCTTGATAGCAGACACCGACGAGCGACTGACGTATGGTTGTCTGATACAATCGTCGCCATCCGTCGGCATCCACGTCAACAAGAAACTCCTGCGTCAGCCCTAATGACAGGCGCAGGAGTTTGTAGAATTGTTCATTCCAATTGATGCCTTTGGGCATAGTTGTCATTTCATCATGTTAGCATTCAAATTATTCCATCCAGTCGTCGTAGTCGGGTATTTCGTTGGGCGGCGTGCCACTTGCCTGAAGCAGGCATGTCCTATGTTGCAGCTCGACTACTCTCATTGAAGGTTTCTTGTATGCTCTCTTTTTCATTGCTGTGTCCTCCATTCGTTATTTAATTACAACCTTTTTACCTTTGTTGATATAGATGCCCTTGGTGCTGGGCTTGCCGCTCAGGCGCACACCGTCCAGCGTGTACCATGCCTCGCTGCCGAAGGTCACTTCGCCCGTCTTGGTGTCAATCTCACCGATGCTGGTCACCTCGCCGCTGGCCGAAATGAGTTTGACGGTGATGCGCTGCGGCACGTCCTCGTCAGCCGCTGCGCCGCGAGTCATTCTGCGGGCGGGGGCATAGTCGGGCTCGTAGCCCGTCCACATCAGGTAGCACGACGTGGGGCGGATCTTCGCGCCGTTCTTCGCCCTCACGAATTCGCCAGCCTCGACGGTAATTGTGTTGTTGTATACTCCTTGCACCTCCTTGGTCGATCCTGCGAAGCCATACACCTTGCCGAGTTCGCCTATGTTCTCTGCTGGATGTTCGCTGTCCGAGCCGTCGTACCAGTAGCGCGGTTGGTAGGTGCCGATGAAGTCCCATTTGTTCCAGCGGAATGACTCGTTGCTGCCGTCATACGGGGTCACCTTATTGCCGCCGCCGTTGTCCTGGGTGAAGATGTTGACACCGGAGCCGCCATTATCGATGTACCAATACTCCGGTTCATCGTCAGGTACGTAGAGGTACGGCGTATTGGCCTTCATCGTGGTCGTTTCGGGATTGTCAGGCTCTCCCATCTCGGCCGTCCACTTGCTCGTTTGCGTGTCCAGATGGATGCCCTTGAACTCATAGAAATGACCAGTCAGACCGTCGCTGGAGCCACTCTTCTTGAAGGCGCTCTTCGTGAAGTTGAACGGCATCATCACCGTCACGGGCTTTCCATTGGTGAACGTGCGTTTGTAGCGCAGTAAGGGCACCCACAGTTGCGTCGTGATGTCGGGGATACCGAGGGGTTTGTCGTCGTACTCAATGTTGTAACTCTTCCCCCCGCTGTAGTCGTACGTCTCCACCAGGTCGCCATATATCGGCGTGTAGTACTTGTTGTCGAGGACCATGGTGTGGCCATACACCTTCAGGAAAACGTGGTCGGTTGTCGGGTCGCCGAAGTGGGCGAAGTTGGTGGGGGCATCGGTCGATTCCACGGCGGGCGAGCCCTGCTTCAGGAAGTGCGTGGCGACGAAGAAGCAGTTGGTCAGTTTGCCCTGGCCTTGATTGTTGGTGCGGTGGAAGAAGGTGCTGTTCATGTTGTTGTCATGTCCCCACAGCAGTTCGCGCTTGCCGCCGTTGTTGTCGTACTGACCTTCGATGAAGAGGCAGTCAGTGAGCTCAACATACACGTACTCTGACAGGCAGCCGACGAAACCGCCGCAGCCGTAGGTTGAGCCGGAAGATTCCGGGTTATAGATGAGTCCGTCATAGACGCAGCCCGTGATTTGGCATTTTTGACCGTAGGTCGTGTAGTGTATGTAGCCCACGATGCCGCCGATTCCGACGTTCGAGCTGTTGGTGTTGCTGTCGTATTTGGTGCTGATTTGGGTGCTCACGTGGCAGTCGCGAATGGTGAGGTCGCCCTCGGAACTGCCTACCAGACCGCCTAAGTAGGAATAGACGCCGCCCGTGATGGTGCCCTCAACGTGAAGGTTGCAGATGGTGGCGCCGTTGGTGTTCTGGAAGGGGGCGGTGTACATGGCATCGGCAGTGTGGTTGAACGTCAGCGTATGACCTTTGCCGTCGAAGGTTCCCTTGAACGGATGCACGGTGCCCGCCATCGTTGTCACGCTGATGTTGGCGGCGAGTTCTACGGTCTTGCCGCTGAAGCCGTCGAAGTTGGCGTCATACCTCATAAGCTGGCAGAAGTAGTCCCAGCCGTCGGCGGTCTTGATGGTGTAGGTGTTGCCGCTTTGATTGTAGGCGATGTTGCTTTCATTGAGCGGGTAGGTAATCGTGGCGTTGAGGTTCACGTCCTCGGCAGGCATGGTGAACGTGTAGGTGTTGCCGCTTTGGTTGTAGGCGATGTTGTTGCCCGATGTCGCGCCCGTCAGGGTTAGCCCTTCAAGTATCTCGTCAATCAGTTGCGTGAAGGTGATAGTCACCACGTCGCCCTCCAAAGCCGATTTCGGGCTGATGATGAACTGCGAGTAGTTGTTGTTGACTTTGTATCCGGCCAAGATGCTGAAGTCCTTGGTCAGCGTGTAGCTTGTACCGCTAATGATGATGGTGGCGGTGACGGTGTAGTCGCCCACCTCGTATTCTCCGTTGGTACGCTCTACGCCAGTGCTCTTGTTTCTATAGACGATGCCGCCGTTGGTGACAGCGAGTCCCGTCTCATCTATGAAGTCGCCCAGATTGAGTGAAGCCACATAGAATTGTTCGGTATAGGGAACATCATCGGCAGTGAGAGTCAGCGTGGATGTGCGGCTGTTGCCAAGGCTGCAATGATGATAAGAGGCGGTCTCGGTACAGGTGGCGGTCAGCGTGTTGCCGCTGGCATTGAACGAGAACGTGTGACCGGGGTCTTCGGGGTCTGGTACTTCCACCTCAACTTCATAGGTGACGGTGATGTAGCCTTTCCCGAATCCGAATTCCGACTGTAGAGACGCATTGTGGCCATCATCCTTAAACATTATTTTCAGAGGATTGCTTTGTGACACCTCGATGCTGCCTTCAAAAGTGGCCGACCTGTTGTAAGCCTGATTGTCGCTTGACGGGACATCATAGTCGCTATTGTTTCCCTGCAGATGTAAGAGCGTCGAGGTGTTGGTCTTATCTCGACCGACGTACATTTGAATGCCGCTAGTCACTAATGAGAAATTATTCAATTCCACTTTGGTAACAGTTCCTTCAAGGTTGGTGAATCGCAATTCGCCGTGATTATCAAGAATGTTTCCTCTAAGTTTGGTAGTATTTGCACCGAATGTCGTTGACAGAGAGAAACAGTTGTCACCGTCTTGAATTGTATTATAGTAATAAAGCCTTTTTCCTTCAGCGTTGAGCAGTGTAAGACTGTTTTCCAACGTTGTCGAACCCGATGCGCCGCCGTCCATCTGCCACGTCGCGGTTCTTGTCTCGATTGTCGTTCCAGCCGTCGCCGTCTGCGTCATCGTGAGCCAGAGGGCGAGAGTGAGGATGAGATTGAATGTTAGTTTCATATTGTTTGTTAAAATTCAATTGTACTATTTGAAGTGTTTCTTATATAAGCCGAATACGGTTCAAAACATGTTGTATTGGTGATTGCAGGAAATTGATTTCCTTGATAGTAATAATGGTAATAATATCCTGATGAATTGGAAATGTAAGTTGAACTACTTACATTTATTATATTATTTGACACGGATATGTTATCACCACTGGATGTCGTTGCTATGGCATATACCGTATCTCCCTCTTGTCCATTTATACATACAACTTTATTCGCAGGAACTACATTAACGGTGGTGCTTATATTTGCATTATTACCGCTTACAGATGTACAATAAAAAGGAGTAACATTACCACCTACCTTAAAATTGTAATCAGACCACATCATTTTATTATAGGTTGAAAGGACTCTCTTTCCTTTTAATTGCTCGTATAAATAGAAAGGGAAAAACCTATCTTCCGGGTCTTCTATATAATTACTTAAGTATTCAAGTGGCACTATGATCTCGTCCACATAGTTACAGCCACCAACAATATCGTCGATTTCCCCGAAGTCTATTTCACTAATATCGTTTGTAAACTCCAATGTAGTTAGGAAACAACAATAGTGGAAAGCATAGTCCTGAATAAATCTCAGATGATTTGGCAGACGGATGTATTTGGCATGGCAGTCGTAAAATGCGCCAGTGTTGATGTTGACTACATATTTGTACTGGTTATTCTCATAGATATAATCAGGAATGTAAACCGTGTCTCCCTCTTCTGAAGGGAAAAACATAAGTGATAGACCGATGACACCTGATGATGGATCGTAAAATGGAGAAAAGTTAAAAACACCAGGATCAT
>CALDLA010000105.1 GCA_937898415.1 uncultured Prevotellaceae bacterium
CGAGCGAGAGGAAGTTCCCTTTTGCTCTTCCGGAAGTAGCGGTTTGCATGGAGCAAAGATGCAACTGTTTACAATTATTCATTCACCAAGACATTGGGAAGTTCACCTGCATCACTTAATATTCGCCTGTCAGTTCATTATGCTTATTTGCAGATAACCACAGCCGATATCTCTAATACGATAACATATGATTTCACATCATATTCGAATAGGACTTTATCAAACTCTGGGACTAAAGCATTTACCGCTAATTCTGTAAATCATTATTACGCTTCGAATTTAGTTGAAGTATTTAATCGTTTTGCATTCCAATTTGCTGGCATTTTCTCAATTGAGAATGAAGGTCTCTATGCTCAGAGGACAAATGGAGACCATGTGGGGATTGTAGGACTTCAAAAGAGTGATAAGATAAAGATTAATTTCTCTCAAGGTGCTATTATGGTAAGAGGAGCGGTTCCTGACTATGTGGCAATAACGAGTGCATGGACCTCATATTCTACAGGTACTCAAATAACGATGGGAGACAACATCAATCTTTCTTTCCAAGCAAAAACTTCATGCAAAATCTCTTCTATTGTCCTTGAGACGGTAAAATCTGAAACGGTAACAGCTCCGGTAGTGAGTTCTGTTCCTGATGGCACTGAGCGTACTGTAACAATTACGGAAGGCACTTCAAATCTGTTGACTGGAGTTAAAACGTACTATACGACAGACGGCTCTACTCCTACTACTTCGTCTACTCTTTATACAGCCCCTTTCAATGTATCTTCGACATGTACTATTAAAGCCATTTCAGTTAGTAATAGTTCCAAAGCCACAGCATCTGACATGGCTTCAGAACTGATAGATATGGATGTAATAGAGATTCCCACAGCGTCAATTACTGCTGTTGATGGTAAGAACCGTACTATTACATTTGCTTGTGCAACAGAAGGTACAACATTGTCTTATTCTATTAAAGATGGAGAGGATTGGACTGACTATGTTACCGCTAATTCGCTTGTTATTTCTTCCAACACCACATTGAAGGTAAAGGCCACAAAGAATGTCAAAGAATCTGTTTCTGACGAATTGGCTTTCGAGGCAGGAACGAACATTTCTTTAAATACCCCTACATGGACTAAAACAGGTTATGCAGCAGGAGTATCCACTGTTACGCTGGCTGACAATCAAAGCAATGTACTTCTTTCGCCTGCAACCACAATTAAATATCAGATTAATGATGGTGCGGTTCAGACCTATAGCACTGCATTCGATGTAAATGATGGTGAAACTTTTAAATATTGGTCTGAGGCTACAGGCTATACAAATTCTTCTGTTGGAACTGTCACAGCAAATGCGCCATGCGCCAATCCTAATGTGATAAGTGAGACATATAATGGAATTGTATCTGCTAATAGTGATTTCTCTTTGGGAAGCACAGCAACTGAGATTAATAGTATGAACTATTATGCCCTTCTATATGCAGAGGGTGCTACGCAGTTAAGCGAGAATCTTCTTAGTAATGATGTGCCAACTTCTGGATCTGCACATTCCATGCTTCGTGCTAATGGCGTTTACTTCCCGGCAGGTGTGTCCCTTACGATTGTAAATCTGAAAGCAGGTGACTATGTAACTTTAAACGGAGCATATGGTAATGCAGCATTTGGTATTTCTGCACCTTATAATATGACTTTCGATGAATGGAACAGTATTTCAGGGAGCAAGTATTGTTATAGGGTAGATGCTAATGGTGGAGTAACGTTTACTCTTGCAAGGCAGGGCTACCTACAAAGCATTACCGTCCAGCGCGCCCTCGCCACGCCCGGTGCCACTGTTGGTACTACTGGCTACGCAACCTTTGCTGCTGACGTAGCTCTTGACCTTTCGACTCTTTCCGAGGGCTTCACGGCCTACTTTGCTTCGGGTGCTGCTGATGGTAAGGTGACGATGACCCCAGCTACAAACGAGAAGATTGCTGCTGGCGAAGGTCTGTTCATTCAGGGTTCTGGTGCATTTACCATTACCGAGACACGTGACGCAACTCAGGATGTTGACAACTATCTCGTGGCTGGCAACGGCGAGGAAGGTGGAATAGCCAAGGAGGATGAATTCGACAAGTATGTGCTGGCTGCCGACGGCGAATCAGTAAGTTTCTTCCTTATCGAAAATAATGCCGCCACTGTTGCCACAAACAAGGCCTATCTGAAGGTGCCCTCATCAGGCCAAGGTGCACGCTTGGCCATTACGTTCGCTGATGATGTCAATGGTATCAGTGCAGTTGAAAGCAATGCCAAAAACATTGATGGTTATTACAACCTCAATGGCCAGCGTGTGGCTCAACCCGCAAGAGGTCTCTACATCGTGAATGGAAAGAAAGTAATCATAAAATAAGAAGAAAGGAGAATAAAGTAATGAAAACAGTATATCAAAAACCTGAAATAAAGATTTTGACGGTTAAGATTCATCATATTATGAGTGTTAGCAACACTCCTCAAGGAATTGTCAAAAGCGTAGATGTTTCCACCGAAGAATACGATGGTCAAGAAATCCTGTCGCGTCGCAATAGTCTTTGGGACGACGAAGAAGAAGAAGATTTTTAATAACTAACGAATGATGAGCCGATCGGTTGGAAAGGCCCATCAACAAATAAATAGGATTCCCGCGTGTATGCGCGAGAATCC
>CALDLA010000106.1 GCA_937898415.1 uncultured Prevotellaceae bacterium
CTCATGATTGTGGTTTCTTCTACACTGTGCAGAAAACACGAAGCCGTAGCCACCGCCTGGACATCTCTATCCGTTACACCTTCAACGCCCAGAAGAGCAAGTATAAGGGCACTGGTGCCGGACAGGCTGAGCGTCAGCGAATGTAGGAAATATGCTATTCATCACATAATTGTGCAGAATATCCCAAATGTTTGGCCATACCTATAACAATGTGTACCTTTGCAGCGTCAAAACATTAAACAGAAAAATGAAAAGATACAGGTATATCAAAAGTAACGCATTTACGACTGGGGCATCGCTCGGCAATCCGGCCGCTTGCGTCTTTATGGGAGAGGAAACACTGTCGCCAGAGCAGATGCAGGCCGTGGCGAGAGAACACAAGGGATTCGTGATGGAAGTAGTGTTTTGTAGTCAGTCAGATGTAGCCGACTGCAAGCTGACCTACTATTCGTCGGAGTGCGAGGTGGACTTCTGCGGTCACGGCACCATTGCCACGATGTATTCGATGATTAAGGACAATGCTGCACTGAGGTCGAAGTCGGTTGTCAAGGTCGAAACCAACCGTAAGGGAATCGTCGAGGTGTTCAATGCTATCGACACGGAAGATGCTGTGTATATCACCGCTCCAGACCCTATTGAGCATCCCGTGAATCTGACAGTAGAAGCAATCGGAGAGGCTTTGGGACTGAAACATGGAGCCATCCGTCAAGACCTTCCCATCCGGATTATCGATGCGGGACTGCGCACTCTGATAGTGCCGATAATAGATTTAGAAACAGAGATCTCCGTATTCCCCGACGAACAGGAACTTAAGATTTTCTGCGAGGGGAACGACATTGACATCATTCTTATCTTCTCGAAGCAGACCGCTGATACTGACGCCTTCGCGCACACGAGAGTCTTCGCACCCAAGTTCGGTTATCTTGAAGACCCGGCTACGGGCTCTGGCAATAGTGCCTTCGCCAACTATCTGCTGAGCGAGAACCTTTGGAATGGCGCCCCCATCACTATCGAGCAAGGCGGTAATGATCGCATCTTCAACTCCGTGAAGGTGAAATACTCTGACGGTCAAGTTCTATTTGGTGGCAAATCCACTATTAGAATTGAAGGCGATTATTTAATTTGAGATGGGACTATACCTCAGAGCTTGAATAAATGGAAATGCATATAGAAGACGAATTAAAGATCAGTAAGGCCGATATAGAAGATTTACAGGAGATCCTTAATCTGCAATACCTTGCTTATCAGAGCGAGGCAGCCTTGTTTGGCAGTCGCGATATTCCACCTCTAAAGCAAACGCTGGATGAGGTGATTGAGGAATACCACAAAGGTATTATCCTGAAGTTGGTGGATACAGACAATCTAATTATAGGTTCTATCCACGCATGGGAGATGAAAGGAACTATCTATATCGGGAAACTGATGATTCATCCCAATTATAGGCAACGTGGCTATGGTACGAAACTATTGAGCGAGATAGAGAAATATTACCCTCAAAAGCGATATGAATTGTTTACGAGCACCCGTAGCATTGACAACATCCGGCTATATCAGAGGATGGGCTATCGGGTGTTTGGCCATAGGCGAGTAGATGACAAACTGGAATTTGTGTATCTGGAGAAAAAACAGATGCAGCTCCGGCCATTTAATCCCGATGATGCAGAGACGATTCTGAGTTGGTGCAAAGACAAGACGGCATTCCGCAAGTGGAGTGCCGACCGTTACCCCGTGTTCCCTCCTAAGCCTGAGGATATGGCTGTGCAATATGCTGCCGACAACATTTTTCCCTTTACTGCTGTCGATGGTGAGGGTAACATCGTGGGGCATATCATACTGCGTTATCCTGAGTCTTCAAAGACTATTATTCGTTTGGGATTTGTCGTCATAGATGACCAGCTGCGTGGCAAAGGCTATGGCAAGCAGATGCTGCAATTGGCCATTAAGAAGGCACAACAGGAGTTTGGCGCCAAGAAAATCACTCTTGGGGTGTTTGACAATAACCCGTCGGCCCTTCATTGTTACGAGTCGGTAGGCTTCGTTGTGACTGGTACCGACACCTATGCGATAGATGGTGAAGAATGGACTGAAAAAGAAATGGAGTTTAAACCCATGCAGGCCGTTCTTTACATACATGGTAAAGGTGGCTGCGCTGCGGAAAGTGAACATTACCAATTGCTATTTCCCGATAGTGATGTGATAGGTCTGGACTATCACACATTTACCCCTTGGGAAACAGGAAAAGAGATTCGTGAGGCGGTTGCCAACCTGAAGACCAGATACAAGAATATCATCCTTATTGCTAATAGTATCGGTGCTTTCTTCAGTATGAATGCTGGCATCGAGGATATGATTCTGCAGGCCTATTTCATCTCGCCAATCGTTGATATGGTGCAGTTGATTACCAACATGATGACCTGGGCGAATGTCACAGAGCTGGAACTGAAGTCTGCAGGTTTCATTCATACAGAGTTTGGAGAGGATTTGTCGTGGGATTATTTGTGTTACGTCAGAAGTCACCCAGTCAGTTGGTATGTGCCTACACATATCTTATATGGTAGCAGCGACCAACTCACGTCCATCGACACCATCAGCAACTTTGCCAATGAGCATCACGTCTCTCTTACCATTATGGATGGTGGCGAGCACTGGTTCCACACTAAAGAGCAGTTGCAGTTCTTGGATAATTGGATGATAACCAAACAAAAAATGAAATAAAAAAGTATTAGTTATAAAACATTTTATACAGATGAAAGAAATATTGTACATATTGCTGGATAATTATGCAGAGCACGAA
>CALDLA010000107.1 GCA_937898415.1 uncultured Prevotellaceae bacterium
GGCGAATGTGGCAACCGTTTCATTCAGTTATACTGCAGGAGGGAGCTCAGCATACCTCGCTAACTGGGGATGGTGGGGATACGGTTGGTCGGCAACCGTCACCGCTGCCGAAGGATATACCATCACCAAATGTATATTCTATGACGACGCCAATCGTACAGCTACAGACAGCGAAGCTCCCTTTGTAGTAGAAACCACAGAAGAGGATAAGACACCGCAAGTAAATGGTACCCCCATTCTGGCATACACGTCTAAAGGTATAAAAAAGATTGAGGTGTATGGCTATGTTACGCCAACTACTAATGAGGGAGCAACGGGTGAGTACTGGGCAACGTACTACAACAGTGCACAGGGCTATACGGCTGATGCGAACACTACGGTGTATCAGGCTGCCGTAAACTCCGACAAGACGGCCGTGGTGCTGACGGAGGTGACGGGACGCGAGATTCCTGCAGGCAAGGGTGTCGTACTGAAGTCTTCGGCTGCGACCATCACGCTGACACCTGCCACGACGACGGCAACGCTCTCGGGCAACGAACTGACAGGCGTGGATGCTGCCACTGCCGCTCCCTCTAATGCCTATTGCCTCTCGAAAGAAACCACTGGCTCAGCCAGAGGCGTTGGCTTCTATACGTACACAGCCACTATCCCCGCCCATCGTGCTTATCTTGTGGTGGATGGAGGTCCTTCACTTGCCCGCGGATTCCTGGGCTTCGGCGATGATGACAATACAACGGGCATCAGCCTCCCCGAGGCTGTGGTCATTGAGAATGATGGTCCAATCTACGACCTCTCTGGTCGTCGTATCATAGGACAGCCGCAGAAGGGCATTTATGTGAGGAACGGAAAGAAGTTTGTAATCAAATAATCTCAGGAGGACAGCATTATGACACAGCATATCAACAAGAAGCAATACGAGAAGCTTTCGATGAAGGTAGTCCTGTTGCAGTCGCAGGCCAAACTGCTTGCTGGCTCAGACCAGCCGCTCGGCGGCCCCTGGCCCGGCGGCAATCCGTGGTAAAAATATGAATCATCAAGAAGAGCAACAATTCTACAAACTCCTGCGCCTGTCATTAGGGCTGACGCAGGAGTTTCCTGTTGACGTGGATGCCGACGGATGGCGACGATTGTATCAGACAGCCATACGCCAGTCGCTCGTCGGTGTCTGCTACAAAGGCGTGTGCCTGTTGCCAGAGGGCAGTAAGCCGCCTGCAGAGATTGCCATGCAGTGGGCCAGCGAAGCAGAAAGCATCAAAGGGATGAATGAACTGCTATATCAAGAGGCAGCACGGCTGACACAGGAGTTTGAAGAAAAGGGCCACCGGACAGCAATACTGAAAGGACAGGCCAATGCACGGCTCTATCCCGATAAGTATGCGCGACAGCCCGGCGATATTGACATCTGGGTGGAGGGTGGACGGGAGAGCGTATTGGCTCTGTTGCCCAACCATCCGAAGGCCGCGTATCACCATGTGCATCTGCCAAAGAACGAGCTGGGCGTGACGGTGGAGGTGCATTTCCGCCCATCGTCTGGCAATTTCAATCCGATTACGAACAGAAGGCTGCAACGATGGTTGGAGCGAGAGATACTTCTTGTATCACAAGTGGAGGAAGGCTTCTGTGTGCCGTCTGTCAGGTTTGCGCTCGTGATGCAGTTGGCCCATATCCAGCGGCATTTCCTCGGTGGCGGTATCGGGCTGCGACATGTGTGCGACTACTATTGGCTATTGCAACATTCAACAGTTGAAGATCGACGTATCGTATCGAGTGTAATAAGGTATTTTGGCCTGTGGCATACAGCAATGGCACTGATGTGGGTACTCGGTGAGGTGTTGCGGTTAGATAAAACGCTTATGCTGAGCGTTCCTGACAGTTATCGGGGCAAGTGGATGCTGCGCGAGATGATGACGGGCGGCAATTTCGGATGGTATGGCCAGCGACAGCAGTACGGACTTTTGCGGCGGGTGTATGAGAGCAAACAGCGGCATCTGCGGCTGATGAAGTTTGACTTATGGGAGGTTTTCTGGCTGGAGGTGAACTACTGGAAGGCCATTGTGCGGACGCTGCCTACACGCTTCAGGTACAGGACACTATCATTAAGAGACATTCCAAGATGAAAGAGGCCAGATATTACGAAGTGGCGGGACATCGGTTCTGCGTCAGCGGCGAGGAAGAAGGCTTTGCCAACTATGAGCCGTTTGCCTGTGCTGACGGTGAGACCGTATTTGCCTGTGCTGTAGAAAGCGGTGATGCTCCTGAATATGTCGAGGAAATGCGACAGGAGGATGAGGGACAGACGATTATCTGCGGACATACGGCTGCAGATGAAGCCGTGTTTGAATTTCATTGGTTGGGCGTAACGGCTGGATGGCTCGCCTGCTCGGACGATTATAGCGAGGGGCGGCTCATCACTACGGGCCGTCACGTGAAAATGGCGATAAACAATGCACTGATGATTATGTTCGCCCTGGCTACGGCAGACAAGGGCACGGTGCTGTTCCATGCGGCTGTGGTGAGTTACGAAGGTCGTGGATATATGTTTCTCGGCCCAAGCGGTACGGGGAAAAGTACTCACGCCAGTCTGTGGCAGCGGTATATAGCGGGCACGGCATTGGTGAACGATGATAACCCGGTGGTGCGTATCGACGAGGATGGTTCAGCGAAGGTCTATGGCTCGCCATGGAGCGGTAAGACACCATGCTACCGCAACGTGCGCTATCCGCTGGGCGCCATCGTCGTGCTGAGTCAGGCGCCCTACAACAAGATTGAGCGTCTGAGCGGTATCTATGCGTATGCGGCACTGATGGAGAGCATCAGCGGCAAACGGTGGGATGAGCGAATAGCCGACGGGCTGCACCAGACGGAGAATGCGCTGGCATCTGCTATACCCGTTTGGCATCTGGAATGTCTGCCCAACGAAGAGGCGGCAAAACTGTGTAACGAAACCATTACGAGATGACCGACAACGAGATCATAGAGGAAGCCATCCGGCTGGTGAGGGAAGGCGTGAGCGTGACGTTGCCCGTGAATGGCAACAGCATGCTGCCGTTTATCATCGGGGGCAAGGAGAGCGTCATCCTGCAAGGACCGGGATTGATTGACGTGGGCGACGTGGTGCTGGCATGGGTGGACGGCTGTCGGTATGTGGTGCATCGCATCATACGCATCGACGGCGACCGCGTGACACTGATGGGCGACGGCAACCTGGTGGGCACGGAGCATTGTCGGGTGGATGACGTGAAGGCTCGTGTGACACATGTGGTGGATGCGAAGGGGCGTCAACACGATCTATATCATACATGGCGGCGGCGGGCTGCAAAGGTGTGGTTTTGGCTGCGCCCCATCAGAAGATATTTATTAGCAATATATCGGAGAGTTAAGAATTAAGAGTTAAGCGTGATGAAGATTAAAAAAGGATTTGTGCTGCGCGAAGTGTGCAGCGAACGTGTGATTATGGGCGAGGGGCTCGGTGCCATCAACTTCGGCAAGCTGCTGGCGCTGAACGAGACGGCGGCATGGCTGTGGCAGCAGGCTCAGGCAATGGGCGACTTCACCGTTGAGGCGCTGGCTGAAAAGCTCTGCGAGGAATACGACGTGACGGCTGACGAGGCCAAGGCCGACGTAGCCGAGATGATAGCCGAATGGCAGAAGGTGGATGTAGTGACCTTAACTGAAAAAGGTTGTCACTTTTTGGAGAGTTAAACTAAACTGGTTATTACTATAATTACTATCTCCCTAAAAGTGTTTACCTCTTTTGATTCTTATAACGATATTGGTTGTCAGTTAGACTGAACAGGTTGTCTGCATTTTGCTCTTACAACTGAAAGGGTTAACCCTTTCGCGGCAGTTTCACTGACCAGGTTACGTTCATACCGTTCTGAATCGTGTGCAAAGATACACACTTTTCTTTAAGAATCAGTATTTTCCCAAGGATTTTTCCACATTCGCTGCTGCGGCCCGCTTTGAGTATGCGCTACTGACGGTGTCTGATTCCCGATGCTCATGTGCGGTCTTTCGTCGTTGTAGAAGGCAATGATGCGGGTCAGTTCCTTCTTGCATGCCTTGCGCGTGGGGATGTTCATCCTGTAGAGCCATTCGGTCTTCAGTATGCCGTTGGCACGCTCGGCAACAGCATTCTCTAACGGGTCGCCACTCTGCGTCATACTGATTTGCGTTCCCCGGCTTTTAAGGATAGTCACATACATCTGGCTGCAATACTGGCAGCCTCGGTCTGAGTGATGTATAAGGCATCTTGCCGTATCGTCGTCGATAGTTTTGTAGGCCATGTTGAGAGCCTCTATCGGATATGTCGTTTCAAGTGTCGGTCCGACAGACCAGCCTACAATCTTATGTGAGTACAGGTCTGTGATGAGCGACAGATAGCAGACTCCTTCCGATGTCTCTACATAGGTGATATCACTGGCCCAGACTTGGTTGGGATGGGTTGGGACGAGATCCTTGATGAGATTAGGATACTTGCGGTAGTTATGTTCTGAATCGGTCGTCTTGTAACGCCTGCGACGCTTGATGCGCACCATAAGCCCGTGCTTGCGAAGCATCTCTATGAATGCGTCACGGCCAGGGAAACAGCCTGTATCATCGAACATCCTCTTCAGAATTGCATGCAGCTTGGACGCCCCCAGTCCAGGATTGGACTTGCGATACTCGCGAGCCTTCTCCATGATGATGGGTTCTATGGCATCCTCAGCAAAGCCTTCTTTGTCATCTCGCTTATTATATGCCTGTCTGCTGTAACCAAACAGCCCGCAAAGCGTACTCAGGGCCGCCCCTGAACCGTCTTTGCGAAGCAGACTTACTGTTTGGTGCCAGATTTTTTTCTTACAGGGATATTGAAGGTCTGCTCTGCAAGATCAATCATGGTCGAATAGGCATGGGAACGGAGCTTCTCCAGTTCCAAAGCTTTGCGGAGACGCTTTATCTCCGCGTCTTTCTCCTTTAAGCGTTCATCCTTTGTCTTTGCCATATCATCATCGTCTACAGGTTCCTGCTGCAAAGGTAATAAATCTTTTTCATTCAGGAACTTGTCCATCCAAGAAAACAGCACTGAACGGTTGCTGATGTGATACTTCTTGATGATTTTCTCTGCGGCCACACCACTTTCAAGGTATTCACGGACAATTAAAATACGATCATCGTCCGTGAATGTGTAACCTTTCAATTCTACCTCGCGTGTCTCATACCATCCTGTAGTTTCATTATACACGCGTTCTGTTCTTGTCTTGTGCTTCATTGTCACTTTCTTTTTGCCTCCTAAAGTGACAACTTTTTCTAGTCTAAGTCAGTAGTGGAATGAAATATATCTCGTGGCTGTGGCGTAACTCGCGAGGCATCCGCTGGAATACGGCGGTGCGCATCGTGACAGGCATCGGGCAGGTAGTGCTCGGCCTGCTGATGGTATGGCTCAGCCGCCGGTTCATCGACGAGACCATCCGCACGGGGTCGGCTGACGATGTGCTGCGCATGGTCGCGATGCTGGTGCTGACCGTCGTGGGCGGTGTGGTACTGCGGCAAGTGGGCTACTGGCTGACCACCTCCGCCAGTGTCCGTCAGACGAACGCCCTGCGGTTGCGCATCTTCAGCAGCCTGTTCCGCAGGAGGCTCTACGACGGCGACGCGCTGCACTCGGGCGATGTGACCTCTCGACTGGCGAAGGATATCGAGCAGGTGAGCACGGTATGCACCGACACGCTGCCCCAGATGATGATTACCGGCATCCAGCTCTGCGGCGCCTTCCTGCTGATGCGGTGGTTTGACGAACGGCTGGCATGGGCGTTGCTGTTGCTCACGCCGCTGGTCATCGTATTCGGAAAACTGATTGCCCGCCGACTGCGGCAGATGACACTCGACATCCGACAGGACGAGAGCCGCATCCAGATGCAGGTGCAGGAGTGCATGGAGCATAACGCCGTGCTGCGCTCGCTGGGTTCGGAACAGTGGGTGACCGACCGCCTCGACTCGATGCAACAACGGCTGCGCGGCAACATGATGCGGCGCATGCGGTTCACCGTCGTCACACGGCTCATCATGGGCTGCGCCTTCGGACTGGGCTATCTGCTGGCCTTCGTGTGGGGCGGCATCGGACTGCGCAACGGCACCATCACCTTCGGCGTCATGACCTCGTTCCTGCAACTGGTAGGCATGATACAGCACCCGATACTGCAATTGTTGAACATGGTGCCAGGAGTCATTCACACGACGGCGAGCATTGACAGACTCTGTGAATTGGAACAGACTACGCAAGCATCGACTGTTGCACGAAATGGCAATACAAGTTCTAAGGGCATCAGTTTCAAAGATGTCTCTTTCCGCTATGCCAAGGGCGACAGGGAGATACTTTCCCACTTCACGCATGAGTTCAAGGCAGGCTCCAAGACCGCCATCATGGGCGAGACGGGCATCGGTAAGACGACGATGTTCCGACTGATACTTGGATTTATCGAGCCGACAAACGGACAGGTCTCTATGGGCGGTGAACTGTGTTTCGTGCCACAGGGCAATACCCTGATGAGCGGCACCATCCGCT
>CALDLA010000108.1 GCA_937898415.1 uncultured Prevotellaceae bacterium
TTCGGGGGTCAACATCGCTTTGCCCTCGGGGGTCAAACACGCTCGGCTTTTCCACGGCTACAGGACTCCCGTGTATATGACGTTCCTCCAGATACAGAAGGAGAATGCCCGCATCAACAAGGGTGCAGAGGCGATGCCCGTCATCTACTGGGACGTGTCCATCAAGGATGCTGGTGGTAGGCGTGTCGACCGTGATGACTACCGCCATATGTCCAAGGAGGAGCAGGACAGGTGTACTGTCACTCCCTTCATGAAGGCCTACCATGTCTTCAACATGGATCAGACGAATCTGGAGGAGGTCAACAAGGAGAAGTATGACAAAGTGGTGGACAAGTTCAAGGCGCCGGAGATGCGTGATGCCGACGGCATGTATGTCAACAAGGCACTTGACCGTCTGTTCGAGAAACAGGAGTGGGTATGTCCCATCCAGTATGACAAGGTGTCGTCCGGTGCCTACTACAGCCCGTCGCGTGACATCATCGTCGTGCCGAAGAAGGAACAGTTCAACATCGGCAAGGACAAGGACGAGATCTACAAGGACGGTATGGAATACTATTCCTCGGCCCTGCATGAGATGGCGCATTCGACGGGAACGGAGAAACGCCTGAACCGTGTCAAGGGTGACAAGTTCGGTGATCCGAAGTATGCCAAGGAGGAACTGGTGGCTGAGCTGACCGCTGCCAACACCGGCTACTCGCTGGGCTTCGACAAGCGCATCCTCGACAATAACGCCGCCTATCTGGACGGCTGGATATCGGTGCTGAAGGAGAATCCCAAGTTCATCGTGTCCGTTATGGCAGACGTAAACAAAGCCTCGAACATGATTCTTGAATCCGTTGATAAACAGAGGATTGCACTCGGAGAGAAACCGATACTCCAGAAGGGTGATACGAAGGATGTCCTCGATGATATCGCCTTTGACAACGGGGCAATCATCAAGACCAAGAACGGTGACTATGCCGTCCGTGCTTCCTATCATGGGACTGAGCTGGGCATGAAGCCCATCGACCGTGAGACGGGTACCAGGTACTTCACGCTGCCGGACGGCAAGGAGAAGCAGAACCTGCTGGCTCAGACTCTCTCCAGCCGTTTCACGGAGGATGTCAAGAACCTAGGACAGCGTCAGCATCAGAGTGTGAGGATGGCAATGTGAGGATATGGCTATGGTGGATTTCAAGACTCTGAAGGATAAGGTGGGCATCGACGACGTGGCCTATTCGCTGGGCTACCGTGTCAACCGCAAGGCTGGTGTCGGGAAGTATCTGGAGATGGTTCTGCTGGATGACAGGAGGCTGCATGTCGATACGATCGTCATCAGGCATCCGAAGGATAAACCCAACCAGTCATACTTCCGTCATAACGGTCGTGGTGGCGGTGATGTCATAAGCTTCATCATTGAGAACCTCGGTTCCTTCAATGATCCGGGGCAGACCCAGTGGGACAAGGCCGGGCATGTGATGTCACGATTTGCCAACGAACCAGTGGAAGAAACAGCCGACGGCAAGTATCTGGAGAAAATGGGGTACAAGCAGGAACCCTTTGATCCGTCCCGCTATGACGTGCAGCCGTTGACCGAGCACCTGAAGAACGGTATGAACTACATGCTTCCAAGGGGATTCTCTGAGGACACCGTCAGGACGTTCGCCCCGTTCATCGTCAGGCTGAAGGATAACCAGTCCGAGAACTTCAAGGACTATAACCTGGCATTCCCGTACAGGGTGGCTGGCAATGATGAGGTGGTAGGCTATGAGATCCGGGGCTATAACAAGTTCAAGAGCAAGGCTACCGGCAGCAACTCCACGACGGCTGCATGGATCGTGGATATGGCAGCTCATGAGAACCCGATGGCTGTCCAGAACGTCTATTTCGCCGAGAGCGCCTATGACATCATGGCTTTCTGGCAGGCTAACAGGATGAAGCTGGACAAGGAGACTTCTGTATTCGTGTCCATCGGCGGTACGTTCTCCGACCTTCAGATAAGCACTATCATGAAGCACTATGAACGGGCCAATGCCGTGGACTGCTTCGACAATGACCTGCCTGGCCGCGTCTACAGCCTCAGGATGGCCAGTGTCCTTGGTGGCAGGCATCTGAACATCGTCAGGACGGATGACTTTGTCATGGTGACCGCCGACGGTAAGGAACTGAGGATGTCACATGAGGGAACCTCGCTGGCAGAGCTGTCCCGGCATTTCAAGGTGCCGAAACGCCTGAGTCAGTGGAAGCCTCCAAAGACCTTCAAGGACTGGAACGACGTGATCATGAACAAGCCGTATGTCCAGAAGGAGGAGGTGAACAAGTTCCAGCGCAACAAGGCTCTGGAGCAGCGTAGGACAAAGGGCTTGAAGATTTAAGTCATGGAGATAAAGCCTGATTACAGACAATTCGTTGCGGAGGACAGGGAACTGCTGGCCATGCTGGCATTCCTGTCAGGAGCTGTACCTGTGATATACGGCAGGTGTGAACAGCTGGTTGCATATACTTCTCTGGGACTGCTGGTATTCGTGCTGCTGGTCTGCCTGACCCGATATGTCATGCTGGTGTCGCATCAGTGGATCATCGGGGATGAGACCCTTTGCACCGTCAAGGGGGTGCTGGCCCGGCATACGGACTATATCGAGCTGTACAGGATCGTGGACTACAAGGAGAGCCAGACGCTGCTTCAGCGCCTCATGGGCATCAAGACCGTCACGGTGTTCTCTACCGACAGGTCTGACTGTATGGTGGACATAAGGGGCGTTTCGGTGGATGAGGATGTCATCGGGCATCTGAGGGATAAAGTTGAGAAATGTAAAACAGATAAGAGAATTTATGAGATTACGAACAATTAGTATCGCTATGCTGCTGGCCGTCACCGGAAGGGTGTGCGCCCAGCAGGTTGACCCGGCCCTGACTGCTGCCGTCGTCGCTCAGACCGCTGTTCTGAACGATATCTACAACACGAGGGACAATACACAGAAGAAGATCATCGCTGCCGAGGCTGCCGTCACGGTGGCCATGGAACGTATGCATCAGGTGGAGAACAAGATACTGGACTATCTCTCCAATGCGCAGGGTGCCATGCAGAATATCTATCAGATCAAGAGGGCTGCAGAGCTGGTGACAGTGGAGATCCCGCAGAACATGACGCTGGTGAAGAACTCGCTGCCCGGACACCTGAAGGGTACGGCCATCGCGCTCCTCGTATCGGACGAGGTGACGGATGCCGCCACGCAGATGGCCAGCCTCTATCCGTTCATGCAGCAGCTGGTGACCAGCGGCTCATACAATGTGACTGGCTCCAGTGGTGAGCCTGAGAAGCATAAGGTGAACCTGCTGGACTCTGCCGAACGCTACTATGTGGCCAATGAGGTGGTGACGAAGCTGGAGAACATCAATACCGACCTGTGGCTGCTGGCATGGCAGATACGGACGATGTCATGGCATGACCTGTGGTTCGGCCTTGACCCTGAAGGATGGGCTACCGTGATGTCCGGCAAGGCTGTGGCCGAGAGCCTGATCTATCAGTGGGAGAATCTATAGTATTAACGAATTATTCTATAATGGAAAATAGTACTGAATCAAGAGTCGTGGGCAGATGCCCTGTGTGCGGGGAGGGAAATGTCATCAGGACGGAACACGGCTACTGCTGTGATGCCAGGAAGCCTGTCGGCGGTAAGAAGTGCGGGTTCATCATCCATAACAGGCATCATGGCATCGACTTTGACGATGAGCTGGCCAGGAAGCTGATCACAGACGGCTCGACGGAGGAGATGACCATGTGGAACGTCAACGGCCAGCCTTTTCAGGCCCGATTTGTCATCGTGAACGGGAAGGTGGATGTGGAGATCAAGTCCCACTACCTTCAGGGCAGGTGTCCTGTGTGCGGCGGCCGTATCGTGAAGACCGGCAAGGGCTATGCCTGTGAGAACAGCATCCCGCAGGATCCGCTATGTGGCTTCCATGTGCCGGGCATCCTGGCCAACCGTAAGATTACGGACTCCGAGATGGAGGACTTCCTTGCAGGCAATGCACAGGTGCTGGACGGTTTCTCCAACAATGAAGGTAAGATATTCTCGTCTGTCCTGACACTGGCAGAGGACGGGAAGGTGGTGCTGGACTCCAGGATTGCCGTCTGTCCCGTATGCGGCGGCGATATCCTTGTCAGCCCGCAGGCTTTCAACTGCTCCAACTACAGTAACCCGCAGGTGAAGTGCAAGTTCATGGCATGGCGGAACATTGCCGGGCATGTGATTACAAAGCAGGAGATGGTGGAGATATGCGAGGAGGGACAGACGCGTGAACCGCTGGAACTGTACAAGAACAACGGGGCTATCTTCTACAAGCGTCTTGGCCTCAGTACAGATAAGAAGAGTATCATTAAAATTTAGTGTATATGAACAAATCGGATTTGATACAGGTGGCTGCAGCAAAGACGGGTCTTTCGCAGCAGCAGGCAAGGGAATGCCTCGATGCTTTCCTGGGTGCCATTGGTAAGGAGATGAAGGATGGCGGTGAGGTGGTCATCACTGACTTCGGCAGGTTCTTCACGAAGAAAATGCCGCAACGGACGGTGACGCTTCCTGATGGCAGGTCTTCGGTCGTATTGGAGCGTGAGAACGTGAAGTTCAAGGCTTTCCAGAATATTAAGCTGTATAATGTCAAGTACTAGTCCTATGAGAAATATTAGCTTAGCTGTCCTGGCAGTTATACTGATGGCCTCCTGTGACAGCAGGGACAGGGTACTCAGTCTGGCCGAGTCGGATGTCAGGAACCATACCGAGTGTCAGGGGGAACCGGAAATCCTGGGCGTCTCAGAGCCTGACTCAGCCTTTGGGACTGGATTCCTTTCCCATAAAGAGAAGGAGAGCATGATGGCCGTCATGCAGAAGGTGACGGCAACCATCATGAAGCGGACGAACAACATGACGGAGTTCAATCCGGATGACAAGTATGTCATCGACCTGGCAGAGCGTCAGATGAAGGCCATGTCTGAGATTCGCTCGACTATCTACGACTCTGATAGGAAAGGGGAGTGGTCTGGATGGAAGGTACGTGTGGACTATCAGGCCAGGAACCGCAGTGGCATGGAATACAAGTCGGAGCGATGGCTCTTCATAGACAAGGACGGCAAGGAGGTGGTGAGGTCTTTTGATATCCCCTTGCCATAATGTAACTGAGTTATGATTGATTTTAGAAAGATACGCGCAGCTCTCAAAGAGCTGGAGCGGATACACAAGATCTTGAAGAAGGATAAAGGGTGTCATTATTTTGACCAGAACTATACAGTCAATATCCTTTTGGACTGCAAAAGCGTTATCGGACTCTACTCATGGTTGAGAAGGGTTAATGAGAATGATATGCTGTCTGGTGTCTTTGAGAATACTTTGAAGATGGAAGAGAAATCCATATTAGTACCTTTATACCTTCTTGTCTATGGCCTCTGCCCTGAAGAACGAATCCTGCTGGTTAAGGCCCTGATGAAGATAGCCGAACACGGAAGATTCCATTTCGGCTATGAGTCCTTCAAAGATATGTATGAGGAAACAGATAGCTTTCATCAAGAGTCTGAGGGGAAGGTTCTCCTTTTCCGGGGGACACTTGGATCTTATATGGCTGTAGGAAGGTCTGCAGAACTTCTTTATGAGCATCTGGGATGGCAGTTCGCCGTCAACAAGCATGATGACGGATGCAGCTGTATGTTCTTGTGTGATTATAGTCCGATAGTCTTAGGAAAAGCTGTTGAATACACTATAAGCCGTCTGGAACTGGATTTCGACTTTATACACCTTGACGCTGAAGGTGAAATGTGTCTTGAGTTCTCGCTCCAGCAGCAGATGATGGACTATTACAGGTTCATGTCGTTCGGTGATGAGATACATCTGCCAACCTGCGGAATGGTTAATGTCTGCGTCGAAGAGGATGGTGTAGGGCAGGATCTGGAATTTCCTTTTATGGAGGTTGGTGAGAAAAGCATAAGCCTGTTCAACAGTCAGGCAGGAATATATCTTGTAGTCTCTGGACATACGTGGATGATCAGTCCGGAAGACCTTCATCTGGCAAACAGACTGGCAGACCTGCTCTATATGGATATGTCGCTGCAAGATGATAAGTCTTTATCTTTCGGGCAACGCTATTTGCTTCAGAGTTCAATGTGCGCAAATGCTTTCTATGAACTGAAGGAGAAATATGAGAAGTCTGTCCTGATGGTGGATTATCAAGGGATTGTCGAATCTTATGGAGAAGATGCTGTCTGGCTTGCATGGCACTACGACATCCCTCTTTGGTGTAGATATAATGCTGATGTATGCACAGGTGTATCTCCTTTTGTGGTGATTCCAGCTGAGGTTGTTCAGAAGGTTCTGGAAAAAGAACCCGATGCAGTCCTTGAAGGGACGAAGATCCAGGATGTTGAAGAGGCCATGGCATTATGGCCGAATGTCCTGAATTATGGGTTGAAGGACAAGACGGAATATGAGAATCCGAGGGTCTATAAACGTAAGGGTGGCAGCTATGTCGTAAAAGCTTCGCTAAATGGCAAGCAGTTGCCTGAGCGTGTCCTTGCAAGGGAGATGGTCAGTGCCTATGAAATGCAACCGGACGGTATCATGAAACAGGCTGTCCTGAAACAGATTCTGTGGTATGTCTATTCGGTAGGCAATGGCAAGAGACCGAATGATGGTAATGTATTTGATGTGCCAAGTAGATAGGTTCTTTAGTTGGTTCCCGGCTGTTTCGGTCGGGATTTTTTTTTTGTTTATAGGTTACCCCCGAAAGCCGTGTTCCCCTCAGGCCGTCATCATGGATGAGTGGCGTAAGGGGGACACCGCTTTCGCCTTCTGGCAGGGGCTCCAGAAGGAAGGGAGAGCGGTCGTGACATTGCCTTCATGCTACGCACGGGTCGCCATGCTGCCTTTCCGCACAGACGGCATACCTCGGCATACCGCCACTGCTCTTTTGGCTGGATGGCCTGACCTGTTCGAAGCCTGGAGTCAGAGTCACCGTTTCTTATTGTGTCTTTTGCCATATGCTCTTGTGCCTCGCTGGCTTCTCGGCTTGGCATAATTACCTTTGACAGAGATGATAGTGGAAGTAAGAATATCATTTATGACGGTGTCAATAATGCCTTTGAGCTGATGCTTAAGCTCCTCCATGAAGAAGGCGGGATTATAGTGACCATCCTCAATCTCTCTGAGCTTCTTCTCCCAGAGACCTGTCAGCTCCGGGCTCTTCAGCAGGTCTGTCCTGATAGTGTCTATCAGTGACACACCCATGTCCGTCGGAATAAGCTCCTTCTTGTTTCGGCGTACATAACCGCGCTTGATGATAGTCTCTATGATCCCAGCCCTTGATGATGGCCTGCCGATGCCGTTCTGTTTCAGGGCTGCACGCAGCTCTTCATCTTCCACGAACTTACCTGCCGTTTCCATGGCTCTCAGGAGGGTGGCTTCCGTATAGGGCTTGGGTGCCGTCGTCCATTTCTCCTGTAGAGAGGGATGATGTTGTCCTCGCTCTCCACGGGTGAAATGGTGGAGGACGGTGTCCCTGACATCCTTTTCCGCTTCATCGGCTGCCATTCCACGATAGACTGCCTGCCATCCAGCATCCGTGATTTCCTTGCCCGTAACCTTGAAGCCGACGCTCCCGCTATGCCCGGTAATGACGGTTGACAGGAAGGCGCAGTCCTCGCAGAAGGCGCTGATGAAGCGACGGGCGATGAGGTCGAAGACACGGCCTTCCTTGTCTGTCAGGCCGTGAGGCTCCCTGCCTGTGGGTATGATAGCATGGTGGTCTGTGACCTTTGTGGTGTCGAAGACCCTGGGGCTTTTCCTCAGCGGCTTGTGAATGAGGCTGACGAACGTTCCGTATGGCCCCGATAGACTTTTCAGTATGTCGGGGCATCTGGGGTAGATATCGTCACTGAGGTAGCGGGTATCGACGCGGGGGTAGGTGGTGACCTTCTTCTCATAGAGGCTCTGCACGATGGAGAGCGTCGTTTCCGCTGAATAGCCGAAACGACGGTTACACTCCACCTGCAGAGTGGTCAGGTCGTACTGCTGGGGAATGGATTCCTTACCGGCTTTCGTTTCCGTGGAGTCGATAAAGAATTCCTTTCCCATGATGTCATCTAGGACTTGCTGGCCTCTGGCCTTGTCGGTATAGTTCCCCTCAGTGCTTGTGAACGTGAATCCTTTGTACTCCGTGGTGAGCTGCCAGTAAGGTTCTGCCTTGAAGGTGTCGATCTCTTTCTTCCTGCTGACAAGCAGGGCAAGGGTAGGGGTCTGCACTCTCCCGATGGACAGGACGCTGCCGTTGCCGCCGTAGCGGAGGGTGTAGAGTCTTGTGGCGTTCATGCCAAGGAGCCAGTCGCCCGACGCCCTGGCGATGCCTGCATAGTAGAGGTTGTCGTACTGCTTCTGGTCTCGGAGGTGCCTGAATCCGTCACGGATGGACTCTTCTGTCAGGGAGGAGATCCAGAGACGCTTGACGGGACAGCGGACTTCGGCCAGCTGCATGACCCATCGCTGGATGAGCTCTCCTTCCTGTCCTGCATCGCCGCAGTTGACGATGGTGTCTGCCTTGGAGAAGAGCTTCTTGATGATGCCGAACTGTTTCTTGATGCCTGCCTCTGGGATGATCTTGATGCCGAAACGATTGGGAATCATCGGCAGTTGCTGTAGTGTCCATTTCTTCCAGTCACTGTTGTATTCCTCTGGATCTTTCAGGCAGCATAGGTGGCCGTATGTCCATGTCACCTGATAGCCGTTGCCTTCGTAGTAGCCTTCCTTGCGGCTGTTGGCTCCCAGTACCTTGGCAATGTCTCCTGCCACGCTGGGCTTCTCTGCGATACAGACGGTCATTGCTTTCTTCTCCTTCCTCCGTGAACGGCAGTCTGGCCTAGTTCCTGGGCTATCTCCAATACCTTGATACGGTCTACAATATACCGCCTGCCAACTCTGAATATAGCTTCGTCATAGTTACCTGAGTTTTTGTATTTCTGGGCTGTGCGGAGGCTGCAGTGGAGTACTTCTGCCATGCCGTACACGCCGAAGGTGTACCTGGTCGGGTCTCTGAGGATTCTAGCGGAGATTTCCTCGCTCACGCCTGAATACGTTGCGGGGATGCGCTCGTAATAGTTCTTGATCTCGTCTGATACGACTCTCTTGAAATAAGGGAGGATGTCACCGAGCGTCAGGTCTTGCAACGGCCTGTCCGCAATGTTGATTTCATTGTTGTCCATAACACTTTCTTTCTGTGCCAGCCTGCTGGCTTCATTTAACTTGGATTTTCAGGATGTGGCGGGCGTTTGGTCTGCCTGTTGCATAGCGGCTACAAGATAAAGAACAAATTAAAGAAAAAGCGCTATAGCCGTGCAAAGGTAATGACTTTCTAGTACATCTACCTGCATCTACCTATGAAATCAGATGAAAAGGCCCTAAATTTGATGCTTATGAACAGATATTGTCCTTATATGGACTTGTCTTGTCACCATTCTCAGACTTATAGTGGGTGTCTTGCGGCACAAGGATCTCTTGGGGCAGCTTTCATATAGGCTTCCTGCCGTGGGGTAATGGCCAACATTTACGTCGCAAAGTTAAGGCGAACGGTGAATGCGCCAAGTACCGGCAGGTGCCTATTCCGGGATATTAAACTGGCAGCCTTCCACAGTTTTCGGTCGAAAACGGGGTGTTCCAGATGAATATGCCGAAATTCCTTGTCTTCATTCCCCTATAGGTTCACCTTCTGTTTCGCGATGTAAAAGTTTATACCCTACGGCATACAGCCAATAAAAAAAACTGCCCATGAGGGTTCAGAACGTAAAAGTTTACCCCTTGGCTCCAGTCAATAAAACTTCAAAACATCGCAGATATGATTAGATACGCATTATACGACTACCTTCCACAACGATACCTCAAGCGGGCTTCGTTCGAGCAGATTGACCTCGACAGACGTATTCTTGACTTCAAGAACGGCAGAGGTTATGCCACCCGATGGGCTGCAAGAGAAATGGCAAGGTGCCTTTCTCTGATGGACTTGCACAACACCGTTATCGTGTGCATCCCGGCCAGCTGCAAGCGTACTAACGACATCCGCTACAAGCGCTTTACCGAGGAACTTTCTCAGCGCCTCGGAGCCGTGAACGGGTTCGGTCATATCATCGTTAACGGACATCGGCAGAAAGCTCATATCAGCCATGTGCATGAACTCGCAGACGGAGCAAACGAATGCTATCACATCGACGAGGATTTCTTCCGTGGCAAGAGTGTCTTAGTCGTTGATGACATCACAACCACGGGCAAGACCGCCAATGCTTTCATAGAGCGCATGGAGTCGGCAGGTGCCCATGTCCGCATGGCAATGTTTCTTGCAAAGACTCATAATTTTAAACGTCATAATTAACTTAAAACCAGTCATAAAGATGAATGCATCTACAGTAAAACTTAGCGTTAGACAGTGGGCATCGGGAGACCGCCCAAGTAACAAACTCCAGACCCTCGGCGCAGAGGCTCTGACTGACTCGGAACTGCTGGCCATCCTCGTGGGTAGCGGCACTCAGCAGCGTAATGCCGTTGAGATTGGTCAGGATATTATGAGCCGTTTCGACCATAGCCTGAGCCGTCTCGCAAAGGCTGACTTCTGTGCCATCAAGGACATCGAGGGTGTCGGAACCTATACCGCCTGTAAAATAATCGCAGCCATAGAACTGGGTAAGCGCAGACAGATGGAAAAGGCTTTAATGGCTCCCGACCTCTGCACCGCCACCGCCATTTATAAGGTTCTTCCGCTTTTCCAGTTGGTAGGAGTCTAATCGATATATAAAAGAGGAAGCCAGAAACGTTATATGTTTATAAGTACCACCTTTTAAACTATAACGATATGAACTCCAGCTTCCTGTATCATGCCTTCGGCGTAAAAGAGTACCACTACTGTTCAACCGCGTACAAAGATAATGCAATTTTCGTAAAGCTCAAAACAAACGTCCCTAAAAAATGCAAATGTCCCCATTGTGGGTGCAAGCACGTCATCAGGTATGGCGT
>CALDLA010000109.1 GCA_937898415.1 uncultured Prevotellaceae bacterium
AAAAGGGGTTTTGGCTCGAGCTAAATGGGGTTTTGGCTCGAGCCAATTTTTGGGGTGTTTTTGACGGAAGGATTTCTGTGTTTGTATCTCTTGGTGAGGTCAGCATACAATAAAACAAGGATGCAGACGTTATAATAAGGTATGCAGTGGACTGACAGAATCAGGCAGGTAAAAATATTACTCGTCATTGCGGCCGTCGTGATAGCCGTGGTGTCGTTGTTGGTGTCGCACTTTCTGGTGCGTGACCTGCAGCGCGAGGAGCGGGCTAAGATGGAGACGTGGGCCGAGGCGCTGCAGGCGCTGAATCAGGCTGACGAGACAACGGACTTGACACTGGTGCTCAACGTCCTGCAGTCGAACAATACCATTCCCGTCATTGTGCTGAACGACGAGGGCGGTATCGACGACTTCCGTAATATTGACGACACGCTGCATCTCAGCGTTTATGCCCGTCGTATGATGCAGGCGGGTGACACCATCCGCATCGGGGCTCAGTTGGTGTGCTACGACGAGTCTATCATGCTGAAGCGGCTCACCCAGTGGCCCTACGTCCAGTTGGGCATCGTCATGATCTTTGTCGTGGTGGCTATCTTTGCCCTGCTCTCGTCGAAGAAGGCCGAGCAGAACAAGGTGTGGGTGGGACTGTCGAAGGAAACGGCCCACCAATTGGGCACGCCCATCTCCTCGCTCATGGCCTGGGTCGAGATTCTGAAGGAAAACTACCCGCAGGATGAACTGATACCCGAGATGGACAAGGACGTGAAGCGACTGGAGCGTATTGCCGAGCGCTTTTCGAAGATAGGTTCGCTGCCCGAGCCGGTGGAGTCGTCGATGAACGAGGTGCTGGACCATGTCGTCGACTACATGGACCGCCGTACGTCGAAGAAAGTGGAGATGGTGCGGCAGATGCCCGACCATGATGTCCGTGTCAAGATGAACGCCTCGCTCTTTGAGTGGGTCATCGAGAACCTCTGTAAGAACGCCGTTGATGCGATGGAGGGTTCCGGACGTATCGTTTTGACGCTGATGGAGGAGCCGGGACGTGTGGTCATCGAGGTGCAGGACAACGGCAAGGGCATCCGCAAGAAGGATGTCAACAACGTTTTCACGCCGGGCTTCACCACCAAGAAACGCGGTTGGGGACTCGGCCTGTCTTTGGCCAAGCGCATCGTCGAGGAGTACCATAAGGGCCGCATTTTTGTCAAATCTTCGGAAGTAGGGAAGGGTACAACCTTCCGGATAGAGTTGAAGAATTGAAAAAAAAGAAAAAAAATTTGGCTATTTCCCTAATTCTTCGTACCTTTGCACCCCAAAAGTGTGTATATGTGTAGTTTAGAGCAATTTAAGATAGACCTGAAAGGGCTGACAGCCGAGGTGACAACCTTGGATTTCGACCTGGACAACGCCTTCTTTGATGCTCTGGACGAGACGGAAGTGGAAAGCGGGTCATTGCATGTGTCGCTGTCTATACGCAAGGCATCCGGCTTCTTCGAACTCATCTTCCATACCGTCGGCACTGTAGACATTGTGTGCGACCGCTGTCTCGACCTGATGGAGCAGCCCATTGAGACTGACAACCGTCTGGTGGTGAAGTTCGGAAGCACCGACTCAGAGGATGATGACACCGTGATAGTGGACGAGAACGAAGGAATACTCGACACGTCATGGTTCATCTATGAGTTTATAGCATTGGCCATACCCATCCAGCATGTGCATGCACCTGGTAAGTGTAACCCTGCGATGACGAAAGCTCTGGAAGAGCTGTCAGCCGACCGAAGCGGTGATGAGGAGTCCAGCCAAGCCATAGACCCCCGATGGGAGAAGTTGAAAGGGCTTGTTAGCCCCCTAAGTTAGGGGGTTGGGGTCTGAACCAACGAATAATGAGAAAATAGTAATTAAGTGTAACCAGGGGTGAAGAACGCTTGTTCAGACCTCCACCCCCCTAACTTAGGGGGCAAATAAAAAATAGAATTATGGCACATCCTAAAAGAAGACAATCAAAGACTCGTACCCTCAAGCGTCGTACTCATGACAAGGCTGTAGCTCCCACACTGGCAGTATGCCCCAACTGCGGTGCTTACTATGTGTACCACACAGTATGCCCCACCTGCGGATACTACCGTGGTAAGGTGGCTATCAAGAAAGAGGACGAAGTAGCTGAATAATGAGTAGAATCAACGCGATTATCACCGGCGTTGGCGGTTACGTGCCCGAATATGTCCTTACCAATGAGGAACTGTCGCGCATGGTGGACACCAACGATGAGTGGATTATGACGCGTGTAGGCATCAAGGAACGCCGTATACTGACGGAGGAAGGTCTCGGCACCAGTTATATGGCGCGAAAGGCTGCCAAACAGCTCATTCAAAAGACTGGCGTGGATCCTGACACGATTGATGCCCTCGTCGTAGCCACTTCTACCGCTGATTACAAATTCCCGTCGACAGCCAGCATCGTCGTGGGCAAGCTTGGACTGAAGAACGCCTATGCGTTCGATTTCTGGGCTGCCTGCTGTGGTTTCCTCTATGCCCTTGACCAGGCTGCCATGATGATTCAGAGCGGGCGTGTCAAGAAGATGATTGTCATCGGAGCCGACAAGATGTCGTCTATCGTTGACTATAAGGACCGCCAGACGTGTCCCCTCTTCGGCGACGGAGCAGCCGCCGTGCTGTTGGAAGCCACCGAGGAGCAGAACATCGGCTTGATGGACTCCTACCTGCGCTGTGACGGCAAGGGACTGCCCTTCCTCCACATGAAGGCTGGAGGCTCGGTCTGCCCGCCCAGCCACTTCACGGTGGACCACCGGTTGCACTACCTCTATCAGGAGGGGCGCACCGTCTTCCGCTATGCGGTGACGAACATGAGCGACGACTGCGCCTTGGTGGCCCAGCGCAACGGCTTGGACAAGGACAACATCCAGTGGGTGATTCCCCATCAGGCCAATTTGCGCATCATCGAGGCAGTGGCCAAGCGACTGGAGGTCTCTATGGATCAGGTGATTGTCAACATTGAGCATTTCGGCAACACGTCGGCAGCCACCATCCCGTTAGCTATCTGGGAGAACGAGCACCGGCTGAAGAAGGGTGACAACATGTTGCTTACCGCCTTCGGTGCCGGCTTCGTCCACGGAGCAAGTTATTTAAAATGGGCTTATGATGCATAAAGCAGGATTCGTAAATATCGTTGGTAATCCCAATGTAGGTAAAAGTACGCTCATGAACCAGTTGGTTGGTGAGCGTATTTCGATTGCTACCTTTAAAGCGCAGACCACGCGCCACCGTATTATGGGTATCGTCAACACCCCCGACATGCAGATTGTGTTCTCTGACACCCCGGGTGTGCTGAAGCCTAACTACAAGTTGCAGGAGTCGATGCTCGCCTTCTCGGAGTCGGCCCTTCAGGATGCCGATGTCCTCCTCTATGTCACCGATGTGGTGGAGAATCCGGAGAAGAACATGGATTTTCTCGAGAAGGTGCAGAAGATGACCATACCCGTCATCTTGCTCATCAATAAGATTGATGCCCTTGCCCATGATACCCATGAGTCCCATGAGTCTCATGAGCCCCATTCGCCCCATTCTCCCCATTCTCCTCAGCAGGCTCTTGGCAATCTTGTTGCCAAGTGGCACGCCCTGCTCCCCAACGCAGAAATCCTGCCCATCTCGGCCAAGAACAAGTTCGGGGTGGACATGCTGCTGAAGCGTATCCAGGAGTTGCTGCCTGAGAGTCCTGCCTTCTTCGACAAGGACCAGCTGACGGATAAGCCCGCCCGCTTCTTCGTCTCGGAGATTATCCGTGAGAAGATTCTGCTGTACTACGATAAGGAGATTCCTTACTCCGTAGAGGTCGTAGTGGAAAGCTTCAAGGAGGACGACCGCCAGATACATATCAATGCCGTCATTTATGTCGAGCGTGACTCGCAGAAGGGCATTATCATCGGCCATCAGGGAGTGGCCCTGAAGAAGGTCTCTACCGAGGCCCGCAAAGCCCTCGAAAAATTCTTCGACAAGCACATCTACCTCGAGGTTTTCGTCAAGGTAGATAAGGATTGGCGTAGTAATCAGCGTGAACTCGATAACTTTGGATATCTACAAACCCCCTAAGTTAGGGCCTTAAAGAATTATGGGAAACTTAGTAGCCATTGTGGGACGCCCGAATGTGGGCAAGTCCACCTTATTTAACCGTCTGACGAAGAGCCGGCAGGCTATCGTCAGCGATGAAGCCGGCACTACCCGCGACCGCCAGTACGGCAAGTGCGAGTGGTGTGGCCGTGAGTTTTCGGTCGTCGATACCGGCGGTTGGGTCGTCAACTCCGATGACATCTTCGAGGAGGAGATCCGTAAGCAGGTGCTCGTGGCCACCGAAGAGGCCGACCTCGTGCTCTTCCTCTGTGACATCAAGAACGGTGTCACGGACTGGGACCAGGACGTTGCACAGATTCTTCGTCGTGCCAAGCTGCCGGTCCTTTTGGTTGCCAACAAGGCCGACGACGGCAAGGACCTCTATGGTCAGTACGACTTCTATAAGCTCGGCTTGGGCGACCCCTATTGCGTTAGTGCTGCTACCGGTAGTGGAACGGGTGATCTCCTGGATAAGGTGCTTGAGATGTTGCCCGCGAAGTCGAAGGACGACCTCGACGACGGTATTCCTCGTTTTGCGGTCGTAGGACGCCCTAACGCCGGCAAGTCGAGCATCATCAACGCCTTCATCGGTGAGGACCGCCACATCGTGACGGAGATAGCCGGTACCACCCGCGACAGTATCTATACCCGCTATGATAAGTTCGGCTTCGACTTCTACCTCGTCGATACCGCCGGCATCCGCCGTAAGAACAAGGTCAACGAGGACCTGGAGTTCTATAGCGTCATGCGCAGTATCCGAGCCATTGAGAACAGCGATGTCTGCATCCTGATGATTGATGCCACCCGTGGCATTGAGGCGCAGGATATGAACATCTTCCAGCTTATTCAGAAGAACAACAAGTCGCTCGTCGTGGTTGTCAACAAGTGGGACCTCGTCGAGGACAAGACCCAGGAAGTGATAAAGACTTTTGAGTCGGCCATCCGCGAGCGTATGGCTCCCTTTGTGGACTTCCCCATCATCTTTGCCTCGGCACTTACCAAGCAGCGTATTTTTAAGGTCCTGGAGACCGCCAAGGACGTTTATTTGAACCGTAAGGTGCGTATTGGTACAACGAAGCTCAACGAGGTCATGCTGCCGCTGATAGAGGCCACACCGCCGCCCTCGGTCAAGGGTAAGTACATCAAGATTAAGTACGTCAGTCAGGTGCCCGACACGCAGATTCCTACCTTCGTGTTCTATGCCAACCTGCCGCAGTACATCAAGGAGCCCTACAAGCGCTTCCTTGAGAATAAGATTCGTGAGAACTGGACACTGACCGGTAGTCCCATTAATGTCTTTATTAGGCAGAAATGAGGAAGGTTAAGATGAGACCAATGAGACCACTGGGCCTACTGGGAAGACTGATTCCCATGAGGCCCAGTGGCTCTATTAGTCCCATAAGACCCATAGGCCTCATTGGCCCCATTCTCTTCCTTGCTGCTTGCACCCAGCCCACCCCAGAAGAACTGGCAGGGCTGGCCGCTCAGGGCTATTACCGTCACCTGATGGCTGGTGAGTACGAGCAGTTCTTAGAGGGCAGGGTAGGGGCCGATAGCCTGCCCGACGACTACCGTGAGCAGTTGTTGACGGGCTACCGTCAGTTCATGGCCCAGCAGCAGCGCAATCATCAGGGTATCCGCGACGTCCGCGTTACGTCGGCCACAACTGATACTCTTGCCGGCTACACCAATGTCATGCTCGTCCTCTGTTTCGGCGACAGCATTGATGAAGAGATTGTGGTGCCCATGGTTGAGCACAACGGTAGCTGGCGGATGAAGTAATTTATTGTGATTTTTTTCCCCGTTTGATTTTGCGTAAAGGCGAGGCTATTTTGCGTACAGGCACAAGGTGTTTTGCGTATAGGCGCAAGGTATTTTGCGTATAGGCAAAATACGAGTTACCTATGTCCTTTGCCCCGGCAACATATGTTAATTCACCCGGCAACTTATGTTTACAGTAGTTAACTCCCAAACCAAAAAGAGCTGACTCGTGCGAGTCAGCTCTTTTTGGTTTGGTTGGTAAGAAGTGTACCAGGATTATTTCCTGATACGCTTCTGTCCATTCACGATGTAGACGCCCTTGCGCATGCTCGACTTGGTGGTGTCCACCTTGCGGCCCTGCATGTCATAGACCTCAGCATTGCTCCAGTCGTCGCCGGCCATGTCGGTTGCAGTCTTCTCGACAGCGTCGATGAACTTGGCACCCATGAACTCACGTGAACCACCGGTAGCGTCGTAGCTAATGTAAGCACGCATCGGGAGTACGCAAGCACCGTCCCACGACTGATCGGAATTAATCCTCTTCCACTGGTTGCCGCTCTGCATGATGTAGAAGCCCGTAGTAGCGTTCTGATCTTTGTAGATGGTCGAACCATTCAGCTGATAACCATGATGCGTTGTACCGTCATTCATTGTCATCTTCTCAGCCTCCGTGAAGGTATCCGTCTTCTTGACAATGACATCCGTCGTGCTCAGCATATTTCCGTCAGCTGACGGGATGAGGATGTAAGGCATGAAGGCCGTCAGTGTTTCACCCTCAATCTCGCGGAAACCGAACATGTTGTCACTTGCAGCGGTCAGCGTGTAAGCCTTCATAGACGTAGCCAACGGCAGGTCGTAAGGCAGACAGGTGGTGTAGTGCTGATCCTTCAGGAACCTACGGGTGTTCGTCAGCGTGGCAGCGGTGAACTCATACTTATTGATGATTTCCCACTTGTAGTCCTCGTCTTCGAAGCCCTTCTGGTTGCCCTGAATGTCATCGTAAATCTTGAACTCGTCGCAACGGTAGTCACCTGCAGAGGTCTCGTAGACGTAGTTCTCACCAATCACGTCGTCTCCGTCGAGGTAGACGATAGCCTGCTTGCGGATGCCGTTGAACGGACCATCAGCGGTACGGCTCAGTGAGCTGGGCGTGTAGTCGTCGAGCTGTGAAGCGTCAACGTAGTGCAGGTTGTTTGTTCCGTTGAAGGCGTTGTCATCGATACCCTTGATTGTCAGGATGACATCCTGTGAAGGACCGCCGACAGTAACAGTCTTCGTCGGATCAATGGTCAGAGTTTGCAGGTTTTCTGCGACGGCAATGCCATTGAGGGTACCGACGGTAGCTGTCCGGTCAACACCAGAGGTGACATGGATACCGAACTTGTTAGCACTGGGCTTCACGTTGCTGGCAACAGCGGTGTAGTACTCGAACACAGCCGGGAACTCGATAACTGGTTTCACACCCGAATAGTACGGATACTTACCAGCGATGTGGGCTTTGTATACACCCTCTCTCTTGATGGGTTTCTCAGCGCTGTAGGTCGCACCACTCTGTCCCTCCACCGTGATGGTGTAGTGCTCATTGTCAACCAGGACAGTCTCACCGTCCTTGACAGTCACACCTACGAGATCAGTCTCAGGATTCAGACCGCGGCCACTTTCATAGTTGGTTTCGTTCACACCAGGGATAACCTGCAGGGCAATCTCTGCATCAACCGTGTTGATATCCTTCAGTACGGCAATCTTGACCTCGTTCATGCCCGTGAAGTTACCACGGCCTGTGAAGATGACCTTGTACTCACCCGGATCCTTCATCGGTGACGGCTCTATGGTGTAAGAGTAGTCCTTCTCAAGGAGTTTGTAAGTACCATTCGTCGTGGCCTGATAATCCATGGTCAGGGCGATGTTGTTATTGGTAGTGGTATTGATGTTTGGTGTCAGTTCACTACCCGTCCAGGTCATATCACTAACCTTTGTGAGGCTGACAAGACCCTTGTCGTTGCCCATTTCAGCGTCGGCCAGGTCGCGCGGAGCGATAACATAGTCAGCGTTGACAGAACCGTAGAACTTGTACGGATTGCCAGTCATGGTGCCCTTCAGGGTGATGGCATTCGAGTAGGTCTTAGCGTCGACATAATCACTCTCAGCACCGTGAACTTCGAGTTCATACTGGTCTGCGGACAGCACGTGGTTGTTGTAGACAACCTTGATGAGATCCTTCGTCGGCTGCTGTGCCACACTGGTGTAGACGGCCTTCGAGGTAACCAGAACCTTGGCCATGTCGATACCCTCAGGAGCGACGACGGTGAAGTCTTCGAAGCGGTTTCCAACGAAGTTCTGAGTGCCGTTGTCCTTGCCTTCGAGTGCAGTCACCTCAATGACATCCTTATAGTTTGCCATCTCAACAATCTTGTCAAGACCCTCAGGCATGTGAATCGTCAGCTTGTAGTCTGCCTTAGCCGGTGTAGTTGCACTGGGATTCAGTCTCGTCAGAATGTAGGCATTTGTAGCATTGTGCTCGGTAATGATGCAGCCGTACTCGACAGAAACCATCTCAGCAATGTCGTTAGCGGTGTAACCCGAAGTACGATAGGTAGCCGAGGTACCATTGACGGTGCAGTCATTGATGTTGCGCGGGTTGATGATGAAGTCAGCCTTACGACGACCCTGGAAGGTGATACCCTCGACGATGACGCTGTTGGCATACGTCTTGGCAGCGATGTAGGCGTCTTCTTCCTCATTGGGAACCAGCGTCACTGTGTAATCAGTACCAGGATTGAGCGTTTTCCATTCATATTCGCCTGGTTCGCCTTCTTTTTCAACACGCTTCTTGACGATGACGCTCGGAGTCTGCTTATGGCTGCAGTAGGTAGCGGGAGCCACGACAACAGACAGACCGTCCTTCATCAGGTAGTACTTCTTGGTGTACGTGACACCATCCTTCTCTACGTTGACATCGTCAACCATCACGGTGTACTCGGGATCAGCAGAGCTGAACAGGTCTTCCACTTCTTCGGTGACATAGACCTCAGGACCATCCTGTGCATAAGTCTCCGGGAAGGGACGCAGCACGATGCTGTTGCCATCGCGGATGATGAAGCGCTCGTTGTCAACATCGAGATAGAACGTATTCACATCTTCAGGTACAACCAGTGACTTGTCAAGCCTGAAGGGATTCTCCAGCTTCTCCACGCGGACGTAGCCCTCGTCCACCAGTACCTCGTCGCGATCCTCGTCAAAGAGGAAGTCGAAGTAGCTATACGAGTCGATTCCATCATAGTAGACGTTACCTGCATAGTAGGTAGGATCAGTGGTACCATCCTTGATGATGCCAGCATATAATACATAGTCATCGGCTACAGCGAACAGATTGTCTGTTGCAGTGGAACCGCCCAGGACAGTCACTGAGTTAACCGGCTCAACCTTGAACTTACCGTTACCGGTGATGGTATGTGTTTCTTCACCCTCAACGAGGTTCAGCGTGAAGGGCACGGTGACCGTGAAGTCCTTATCGAGTGTCTGGTCTTCCAGCAGCTCAATCGTGACGTCTTCGCCGAACTTAGGACTGGTCAGTGCCGAAGCAAGATCCTTGAAGTAGTACTTCGTTATATGGCCATTGTCATCAGTGACATTCATCACTACACCAGCTTCGAACGTACCAATCGGGTAGAGATTGACAACGGGATCAAGCTCGTCGAGGATGGTGACATTACCGTAGGCGTCGCTATTGAACGACTCTACCAGCGGCTTGAAGAATGACTTGGCAGTCTCGTCGAACCATACCTTGTTATTGTTGACAAGGTTCTTGAAGTAAGTCTCGTTGGTGAATCCACCGTAGTGGTTGGCATCGCCGTTGTAGGTGAAGGTGGAGTTACCCAGGATCTTCACACGGGCACTGTTACCACGCAGCTCGATGAACGACTCGCTGGCATTGGGTGAAGCATTCTCAGCGACAGTACCGGTGAAGGTGCTGTTGTTGATGTTGTAATTGTTGTAGTTGGCCTCGCCGAACTCTGCGTCACCGTTGTCAACGATGGTGGCGAAGAACTCATTGCTACCCTCGGTCTCGTTGTTCAGACCGTTGACAGCCATGTTGTTGAGGTTGAACGTGCTGCCCTCGCCCCAGTTGTTCACCACGGCACGGCCGTAGAACGTACCGTCAAGCAGGGTCAGGTTCAGCTTACCGCTGTTGTCGCTGACGTTCACACCATAGGCGAAGCCCTGGATGGTCGAGTTGGTGATCAGTACTTCGGCTGATACAGGATCGTTGCTGAAGTTGATACCGCGTCCGGCACTCTGCGGGTCGGTGTTGTTGGTGTTCACGTATTGCGTTTTCGGATTTTCGACATTGCTCTGCACCGTGGTGCTGTTGACGGTCAGGCCGAAGCCCTCGGCAATCTCCTGCACGTCGATACCGCGCTTGGCAGTGGTAATCTTGCTGTCGTTGACGGTCAGCTTACCAGCATAGCCGTCGTTGACCTCGATAGCGTCACCGGCAGTGGCAACCAAGTCGACCTTGTTGATGGTCACGTCACCGTTGCCCTTCACAACGAAGGCGGCGGGATTGTTAGCCGAACTTTCAATCTTGAAGTTCTCACCATTGAGGGTGACTGCGGTTGTGAACTCAACAGGCTTGTCCGTCGTGATGTCCTTCAGCACGACAATGGTCTCGCCGTCCTTGGCCACGTTGGCTGCACCCTGCAGGGTGGTGAAGTAGCGGTTGTCGATGCGGGCAACAGCGTCGCCGGGAACTTCAGCAGTGACAGTGTAATTATAGGTTCCATCACCGTTGTCGATCATCAGGACATAGTGTCCTTCGGTAGCAGGCACGAAGATGGTTGCAGCTCCATTGTCGCTCTTGATAGTGGCACCGTCCTGAATGGCGATGGTACCCGTAATCGTGTTCCCTGCGAAGTTGATGGTCATCACTTCACCCTCAGTTATAGGTGCGGTGATAGCATTCTCAAGAGTGACATTCGTCTGCAGTTCGATGACGTCGTCTACACCGGCAATATTGTCTGTGAAGAGATCCTCGAAGAGGCTGAATATGGCAGCATCGACGTCACCACCCTCCAAGTACTTCGCGTTGGCAGCGGCGTATTGCTTGGTGTCACCGAAATCATTGACACAG
>CALDLA010000110.1 GCA_937898415.1 uncultured Prevotellaceae bacterium
GATTTCAGAACCCCTTTGTTTGTGGGCGTTTTGAAAAGGTGGGAAACTTTAATTAGTTTATTTCGCGAAAAACTTTTCTACTTTTTCAAAAGCATTAATATCAATCACCCGTTGCAGTTCATTGCGAACAATATCTATTATTTCATGTCCTTTCGCCATATCAAGCAAAGCATCTTTACCGTCCCAGTATTGCAAGTTACCTGGGAAATAATCCCAGCCCAAAGGCCAAGCTGGATAGGGTTTGCCTGTCCACAAATTTGAAGCCATGATTTGCTTTTGAGAATTATATTTTGTTTCGTCAATCCATATTCCGTAAAAGACTTGTTTACCCTCAACTTCAATCGAGAAATGAGGAATCTGATATATTTTGCTCGAAATATGTATGTGGGGTTTATTACGTGACAGCATAGCCACGCCTTCAATATTATTTGATGAATCTAAGACTAAGTCGTATTTGTCTATTATTGGCTGGAGTTCTGCTAATAATTTGGCAAGGAAGTTTTTACGTATTGTTGCCTTTATCATATTATCAAGTGACAATATACTTAATGTCGCTTCTATGTTGTCTTCGCTTACCAATTGATTCAACATTTCGTTTTCATTTTTTGTACTCATAATATCTAACAAACTATTTAGGTTTGACTTATATTGTGCTATTGTTTCTCTTATTCTTGGATATAGGGCCGATATGCCAATGCAACTCTCCAACCAAGGTAATATATTTTCTTTATAACTAATACATAAATAATTGAATTTAGGATCTTTCCCTGTGGACTCTTCACTTGGCTGATGAACGTCCAAGGTAAGATATAACAAAATATAGTTTCCTTTAGAACATTGTTTTTCTGCATATCTATTATATCTGTACATCTGCCAAGGTTGATCACCTGCATAGATTTTGTTTTCTATAATAATTGTTTTCCCATTCTTATCACGAATGAGAATATCTATTCTTCCCCCTTCTTTATAATCTTCAGAGATTGCTCCGATGTCATATTCTACATAGGTTTTTGCCGATCTTGTGTCAAAATCCAAATTAGTTTTCTTTCCAATTACAATCTCGATAAATGCTTTCAAGAACTTATTTCCTAATCCATGGTCACCATTTGGATTTAGTAACTCAGCAAGGAAAGCCGAGTGTAACCGAACTTCAGAAGAAGAAAGCCCAAGCACCTTGAAGATATTGAAGTTCTCACCTCGTTTTCGCCGTTCTTCCTGTTGTGTTTTCTCTTCCACAACAATCTTAGAGATTTGACCTAATAGTTTTTTTAAATTATCCATACGCTTTTTTATTATGTCCAACTTTTCAAAATCAAAATCATTCACAGAGCAGCATGCTCATTCAACATTTTTATTAGATTCTCTATTTTTGTATTCGTTTCTTTTTGATTCGCAATCATGGGATGCTTTATACCTATAACAAGAATAATAGCATTATTAGCATTGCGTATTACATAGAGTCTTTCCTGTTCATTAATAACTTTTTCTGCGTTTTTACGTATATACTTATAAGGTTCTCCCCATACTATCAGGATGTTTGGTTTGTCATTGTTTTTAAATGCTTCATCTACATAGCATTGGAAAGCCTCCTGGTCGTTAGTATAAAAAACACTATTATCAACGCCTATACGGTTTTTATTAAAACACGGTTTGGTCAAATAATTGGCAAAAGCAATGTGTTGCAACAAGAATTTAGCTTCTTTCGAATCAAGAGCTGGTTTGCTCGGATAATATATAGTATTTATAAATTTCTGCCATGTGTTCGTCCTTCTTCTTTCTTCTTTTTTCCAAGTCTTATATCCTTCCTCTAAGATATCCTTTTGGACAAGTTCAATATTGTTGTTCTTATAATCATTTTCAAATTGTGATCTGTTATTCTTATATTTATCCTCTTCTCCCTCAGTAGCGGGTGCTTGATGTCCTATTACCATAATACGACATCCTTTATACCCATCCTCAAACGATTCACCCATATATAAATCAGGGTACTTAAGTTCTCTGACTTCTTTTTCCATAATTCATTTATTTTATTTAGTCCAACTTTTCAAAATCAACATTCTTCGCTGCCATTTCCTCTGATTTCTTTTGCAGATAGGTTTCACGTAGAGCTGTTTTCTCCTCTTGGGATAGTTGATTGTACTTTTCAACGTCCTCTTTGGTTATTTCCTTTTCACATTCGTAACAAACAATACTTTCTTCCCAAACTTCTTCTCCACAATGTGGACAGTAGAAAGCGTTATCGGGTAATTCTTCACAACATATGGGGCAGGTATTCGCCATGTAATCAATAAATTCTCCACAATGTGGACAGAATTCAATATCAAAATCTACCATAATTTGTATTTTTTAGTCCAACTTCTCAAATTCAAAATCACTTGCTGAGCAGCATGCTTTCTTGTAGTCAAACAGGTTACCATTGTATTCAATCGAGTTTATTACTTTTCAACAACCCAA
>CALDLA010000111.1 GCA_937898415.1 uncultured Prevotellaceae bacterium
TTGATGATGCTCTCCTTCACGATGGGCGACGATATGATGTCATCCACCTCCTGCGTCACCACCACTGCCTCACCGAAGAACTTACGCACCGTCTTGTACATATAGAGCATGTAGGAGGCCATGTTTGCCGAGGTCAGCGCCTTCCATGCCTCTTCCACCAGCAGCATCTTCCGCACTCCCTTCAGACGTCGCATCTTGTTGATGAATGCCTCCATGATGATGATGGTCACCACTGGAAACAGTTCCTTGTTGTCCTTGATGGAGTCGATTTCAAACACGATGAAGCGTTTGCCCAGCAGGTCGATGTTCTCACGCGAGTTCAGCAGGAAGTCGTAGCGACCGCCCTTGTAGTACTGGCGAAGGGTCGTCAGGAAGTTGTCGATATTAAAATCGTCCTTTCCGACCTTGATGTCACGCTCCTGCATCTGCTGACGGTACACGTCGCGCATATACTCATAGAAGGTATCGAAGCACGGCACGATGGTGTGGTCTGCCTGGATCATGCTGATGTAGGCCGACACGGCACTGCCCAACTCGCCCGATTCGGTCTTCGTGACTTCCTCGTTTTCGCTCTTCCAGAGCGTCAGCAGCAGCGTCACTATCGAATCCTTCTTCTCCACATCGAACACATAGTCATCCGTATAGAACGGGTTGAACGAAATCGGATGTTCCTCGGTGTAGGTGTAGTAGATGCCGTCCTGTCCGTGCGTCTTACGGTGGATCATGGCGCACAGTCCCGCATACGAGTGTCCCGTGTCAATCAGCACGACATGGGTTCCCTGCTCGTAGTACTGGCGGACGACGTGGTTCATGAAGAACGACTTTCCGCTTCCCGACGGACCCAGCACGAATTTGTTGCGGTTGGTGATGACGCCCTTCTTCATCGGCAAATCCGAGATGTCGATGTGCAGCGGCTTTCCCGTCAGTCTGTCCACCATCTTGATGCCGAAGGGAGAGAGCGAACTGCGGTAGTTCGTTTCCTCCGTAAAGAGGCAGACCGCAGGCTCGATGAATGTATAGAATGACTCTTCGGCAGGGAAGTCGCCCTCGTTGCCGGGGATGCCCGACCAGTAGAGCGTCGGGCAGTCCACGGTGTTGTGCCTCGGCATACACTCCATACTGGCCAACTGGCTTCCGATGTCGTTCTTGGCGTGCTTCAGTTCCTCGGCATCGTCGCTCCATGCAATCACGTTGTAGTGGGCACGGACGCTGATGAGTCCCTGAGAGTGTGCTTCGTTCAGGTACATGTCTATCCACTCCTTGTTGATGGCATTGCTTCGGCTGTAGCGGCTCAGCGACTGCATGTTCCGGGCCGTCTTCTCAAAGCGCTGAAGGTTGTCGTCGCTATTGTCGATAAGCACATACTGGTTATAGATGTGGTTGCAGGGCAGCAGCAGTCCCACGGGACTGGCGAACGACAGGCGGCAGTCGCTTCGGTCTGTGCTCAGACGCTCATAGCGGGTGTCGGTATGCACTTTGGCTGGGAGGTCGTTTACATCGGAGAGCGTGAAGAGGCACAGACGGTTGTCGCCAATCTTCATCTCGTCGGGATTGAGGTCGATGTCCTTGAGCGAGGCGTTATCCTCGGGCATCAGAGATAGGTAGCGCTCTATCAGCCCTGCCTTGCGACGGGTGCCTACAATCTCGTTGTCGCTCAGTTTCCTCAGTCTCACAAAGCCGGAATCGTTCATGATG
>CALDLA010000112.1 GCA_937898415.1 uncultured Prevotellaceae bacterium
AAGTTGGGATAATATTTAAGTTGTGATAAACAAGGTTATCCAAATGTTGGTATAATTTCATAGAAGAACCATTTCACTATACACTCTTTCTCTTCATTAGCTGATTCTATAGACGGTTTTGTTGTTGTCATACTGAATCGATAGGCACAAGCGAAAAGCTGTGCTGTTTTAGTTGACACTTCGGTCATGCTGGACACACATAATGGTGAGAACCTATATTGGGCTGAAATCGCGTTTATTAATAAATAGCATGCAAATTATTAATAAGTAGCGTGCTATTTATTAATAAATGACGGCGATCATAATTCATGACTAGATTCATTGAATTATTTGACACGAGTCATTTCATCGGTTGACTCGAGTCAATTTTTTGAGGGTCTTGGCATTGACTTTTGCGGCTATAAATTTGGTTTTTCACTCACTTATTCGTACCTTTGCAGGCTGATATGACAGTTTGCATAGCAGAGAAGCCCAGCGTGGCCAAGGACATAGCCCGGATCATCGGGGCAACGGCCTCGCATGACGGCTATATGGAAGGTAACGGCTACCAGGTGACGTGGACTTTCGGTCACCTGTGTACGCTGAAGGAGCCGGGTGACTATACGCCGGCGTGGAAGTCGTGGGCGCTGACGCAGTTGCCGATGGTGCCCCAGCGCTTCGGTATCAAGCTGATTCCCGACCGCGGTATTGAAAAGCAGTTTGCCACCATCGAGCGGCTGATGCAGGCGGCTGACGGCATCGTCAACTGCGGTGACGCCGGACAGGAGGGTGAACTGATTCAGCGGTGGGTTATGCAGAAGGCCAAGGCCACTTGCCCCGTGAAGCGACTCTGGATATCGTCGATGACCGACGAAGCCATCCGCGAGGGTTTTGCCAACCTGAAGGATCAGCAGGACTACCAGCCGCTCTACATGGCCGGACTCTCACGCGCCATCGGCGACTGGTTGTTAGGCATGAACGCCACGCGCCTCTACACGCTGAAGTACGGCCAGAACCGCCAAGTGCTCTCCATCGGTCGGGTGCAGACCCCTACCCTCGCCCTCATCGTCAACCGCCAGAAGGAGATTGAGAACTTCAAGCCCGAACCCTACTGGGTACTGGCCACCGTCTATCGCGACACCACGTTTACAGCCACGAAGGGGAAGTTCACTTCGAAGGAGGAAGGCGAGCAGGCCTTCGCCACCATCGAGGGCAAGCCGTTCACGGTGACGAAAGTAGAAAAGAAGGAGGGCAAGGAACAGCCGCCGCAGCTCTACGACCTGACGTCGCTACAGGTGGACTGCAACCGCAAGTTCGGTTTCTCAGCTGAGATGACGCTGAACCTTATCCAGAGTCTCTACGAGAAGAAGTACACCACCTATCCGCGTGTAGATACACAGTACCTCTCTGACGATATCTATCCGAAATGCCCTCAGACGCTGAACGGTCTGTATCAGACGAAGTTTGGCGGCGTGGCTCCCTACGCGGAGTTCATCAAGCCCATCGGCGGCAAGCCGCTGAAGAAGACCAAGCGCGTCTTTGACACTTCGAAGGTGACCGACCACCACGCCATCATCCCCACAGGGGTGGTGCCGCAGTATCTGAGCGATGCCGAGCAGAAGGTCTTCGACTTGGTAGCCCGCCGCTTCATCGGCGTCTTCCTGCCCGACTGTAAGTTCTCGACAACGACGGTGCTGGGCGAGGTCGACGGCATTGAGTTCAAGGTGACAGGTAAGGAGATTCTGGAGCCTGGCTGGCGCGTAGTCAGGGAAAAATCCCCAGAAAACCCAGAAGCCTCAGAGGCCTCAGTAGCCCCAGGCTCAGAGGGGGACCCTGAACGCACCCTGCCCACCTTTGTCAAAGGCGAGAGCGGCGACCACCAGCCGACGCTGACGGAGAAGTGGACGACACCTCCACCTTATTATAATGAGGCCTCCCTGCTGCGGGCGATGGAGACGGCGGGCAAGTTCGTAGAGGACGAGACCCTGCGCGCCGCCATGAAGGAGAACGGCATCGGACGGCCTTCCAGTCGTGCCGGCATCATCGAGACCCTCTTCAAGCGCCACTATATCCGCCGCGACCGTAAGCGCCTCATCGCTACGCCGACGGGCATCGAGCTCATCGACCTCATCCGCGAGGAACTGCTGAAGAGCTGCGAACTGACAGGCATCTGGGAAAAGAAACTGCGCGACATCGAGCACCAAAAGTACGATGCCCAGCAGTTCATCGAAGAGCTGAAGCAACAGGTGTCCGAGATTGTCAACGAGGTGATGAGCGACCCCTCGAACCGCCGCATCACGGTCACCACCGACGAAGACCTGAAGAAAGCCAAGAAACGTGCGCCCGCCAAGAAGAAAGCCGAAGCCGCCGACCCACTCGTGGGCCAGCCTTGTCCCGTCTGTGGCAAAGGCCACATCATCAAGGGCAAGACCGCCTACGGCTGCTCAGAATGGAAGAACGGATGTACCTATCGCCAGCCGTTCGACCAGCAGTAAACCGAGGTCGCCCACTCCATCAATGCTCACATCGTTTCACTTTGTGACAGTTTTTTTCAGATTGTTGCAACTTTTCCCTATTGCCCTACGTCTAACGGGTAAAGAAACAACAAAAAGAGGAATTGAATATGAAAAAGTATCTGATTACAATGGCCATGCTGCTGACCTTAGGACTGGGACAGACAGCCATAGCACAGACACAGCCGACAAAGGACGCCCAGGAACTGGTGGACTCAACCAAGGGAAACGACGCGCTGGAAGCCTACAGCGACACCACCGCCACATCGTATGACTCGACCGTGGTCAGTTCCCGCCACCGCATTGGCGGACACGTCAACATCAGCGACTCCTTTCCGAACCTGTTCAACAATATCGGCGTCGAGGGAATGATGGGCATGACGTTCGTGCTGATGATCATCATGATTATCTTCGTCATCGCACCCGTACTGATCCTGATTATCCTCCTGGTCTTCATCTACAAGAACCGGAAGCAGAAGATGCGGATGGCCGAAATGGCCATGAAGCAGGGACAGCCCATCCCCGACGAGCTGCTGGCCGAGCACCGTGAGACCGACCAGGAACTGTGGCAGAAGGGCCTGCGGCAGACGTTCCTCGGCGTGGGACTGTTAGCATTCTTCGGCTATGTGGGCAGCACCGTCGGCGTCGGCGTCGGCATCCTGGTGACGGTCATCGGACTGGGCAAGCTGGCCATCGTGAAAACATCGAACAACCATTAAACATGATAAGATTATGGAAAAGAAACTAATGCGCTCTAACGACAGAGTATTTGCAGGGGTCTGCGGCGGACTGGCCGAGTACTTCGACTTCGACCCCGTATTGGTACGCGTGGCTTACGCCTTCCTCACCATCTTCACAGCCTTCAGCGGTCTGCTGCTCTACATCGTGCTGTGGATCGTGATGCCTGAAAAGAGATTCTAAAGCGACGGGGGTGGGACGGCTCAGCGACATATCACTCGCTACACAGGTGGCGGTTTTCGGCAACAGGCGGGCCTTCGACCAGCTGGTGCGCGACAACCAGTCAGCTGTGCGGCGTTTCTTTCTCAGTCAGACCCTGGGCAACGAGATGCTGAGCGACGACCTGGCGCAGGAGACGTTCCTGAAAGCCTACACCCACATCAGCCAGTACCGGGGCACCTCGAGTCTCCTGACCTGGCTCACCCGCATTGCCTACAACGTGTTCTATGACTACAAGCGGAAAGAGGATAGCGGGAAACACATCGTGGACGGGGAGTACGCCGCCGCCGAGCAGGCATCGCTTGCCAGTCACCCGACGTCCGTCACCCTGAAGACAGACCTCTACCAGGCAATGGCCCAACTGAAGGAGGAGGAACGTACCTGTATCACCCTACAACTCATTGACGGCTACGCCATCGACGAGATTGCCGACATCACCGGCATGCCGCAAGGAACGGTGAAGTCGCACCTGAAACGCGGCAAGGACAAAATGGCTAACTACTTAAGACAGAACGGATATGACAGATAACGAACTGATAGAGCAACTATTCCGCGAGGCCCGCCAGATGGAGGTGGCCGATAACGGATTCACGGAACGGGTGATGCAGCGCATCCCGAATGAGAAGACACAGACGCTCAGCCGCCTGTGGACCGTGTTCTGCGTCATGGTGGCGCTGGTGCTGTTTGTCGTGCTACGCGGCTGGGAGCCCATTGGCTACGGACTGGTGGTGCTACTGAACAATATCAACGTCCTGCGCGACCATCTATTGATGTTCGGCCTGGCGTTTATCATCTTTGGATTGATGGGAGTCAGCGATGTGCTGCGGCGCGAGCGTTACAGCGTGCTTTAGAACAAGTCGTCGCTGTCCGACTTATCCTCTTCTTCCTCCGTCGTAGCCTTGCGCTGCGGCGGATTCTTTAATTTACCTTCCTCGTCGAACATGCCATAGGTGGTACGCAGTACGGTGAACTCCGTACGGCGGTTCAGTTGGTTGCACTCCTCCTGCTGTTCTTCATCCTTCAGGGCGGTGACAAAGGCCTCGCTCAGTACGTCGCCCTCCTTCAGGAACGGGTATTTCTCGGCCACCTTACGCCTGATGGTCTTCGGCTTCTCCTTGCCGTATCCCTTGGGCGTCAGTCGGTCGGCAGCGATGCCGTGCTCTATCAGGTAGTTGACCACCGACTCCGCCCGTCGTTGCGACAGCCGCTCATTATAGGCTGCCGAACCTTTGTAGTCGGTATGTGCCGACAGTTCGATGGTGATGTTCGGGTTCTCCTCCAGCAGTTTCACCAGCTTGTCGAGCGCCGTCTGCGACTCGGGGCGCAACGTGGCTTTGTCGAAGTCGTAGAAGATGTTGTCAATCAGAACCGGTGCCGAAATGTTGGCCAACGGGAACTGCAGCACGTACTCGTTCGAGACGGTGGCCGTGTCGACGCGCAGTTCTTCCTTGTGGTTCAGGTAACCTTGACAGGTGCCGAGGAATACGTAGTCGACACCCGTCTGAATCTCCTGCGTGAACGAGCCGTCGCCCTTGACGCTCAGCTTCAGGTTGGTGCCGTCGTTACCCACCATATAGACCTGTCCGGCAGGCAGTTCGTAGCCGTCCATCTCATAGACCCATCCCTTGACGGTGAGCAGCATTTCAGCCTTCTCGAACGAGTAGATGTGGTCCCATCCCCTTGCGTCGCCTCGGTTCGACGAGAAGAAGCCTTTGTTCTGCAGTCCCTCAAAGGTCATGCCGAAGTCGTCGCCCTGCGAGTTCAGCGGAAATCCGGGATGCTCCAACACCCATCCGTTTTCCTTGGGCTTGGCGATGAAGATGTCGAGTCCGCCGAGTCCCTGGTGTCCGGTCGATGAGAAGTAGAGGTCGCCGTTGGGGCGGAAGGTGGGAAACATCTCGTTGCCCTCTGAGTTGACAGGTTCCCCAAGGTTCTCAATCATGCCGACGCCATTGGTGCTGAGCTCGGCCCGCCAGATGTCGTAGCCGCCCAGTCCGCCGGGCATGTCGCTGACGAAGTAAATCCATTGTCCATCGGGCGAAATTGCCGGGTGGGCATAGGCCGACAGCGTGTCCTTGCTGAGCACCACCTCCGTGGGCTTGCTCCAGGAGGCATCGCTGCGGGCTGACTTGACGATGGTGGCATAGCGCGGATATTCAGGGTCGGTCTTGCACAGCGTCAGGTACATGGTACGTCCATCGGCACTAAAACAGCAGGCCCCCTCGTCAAAACTGGAGTTCAGCTCCGAGTCGATGGTCTGCGGCTTGCCCCACTTCCCCTTGTCGTCTTTCTGCGAGAAGAAGATGTCGCCGTTCTTCGTACCGGTGATGCCGCTCAGCTCGTCGCCCTGCGCCTGATTGCGGGTCGAGGTGAAGTAGAGCTGATCGTTGGCGTCGCCGCATAGCATGGGCGAGTAGTCTGCCCGTCGCGAGTTGAACAGGTCCTCGCGTTTCACGGTGTATTTCGAGCCCTTGCGGCGCAGTTCGGGTGCATCCTTGGCCGCCTTCACTCCCTGCCTGGCCAGGCCGAGGAAGGGAATGTCCGTAGGCTGCAGACTGTCGACGGCTGCCAGAAACGCCTTTTCGGCCCCCCGGTAGTCGCCGTTCTTCATCAGGAGTTGTCCTAAATAGAACTGCGTCAGCGAGTCGGCCTGCTTGTAGCGCACCACATTATTATAGGAGGCGATGGCCCGTTGTGTATTGTTGAGGTGGCGGTAGCAGTCGGCCATCTTCATGGCCCGCTCTCCGCGCAGCTTGCGGTCCTTGGCGGGTGTCTGTGCGTAGGCTTTCTTATACTGTACCGCCGCGTCGTAGTACTCGCCAAGGGCATACAGCTTGTCACCCTTTCTCATGGCCGAGTCGGCACCGCACCCCGCCAGGAGTACGGCTGACACAGCAATCAGAGAGAGGACGACAAGCCGTTGCATACGCTGAATCAGGCTTCTTCCTTGTCCTGCAGTTCAACCTTGAGGTTCAGCTCGTCGAGCTGTTTCTGGTCGAGGAATCCGGGGGCATCGAGCATCACGTCACGGCCTGAATTGTTCTTCGGGAAGGCGATGCAGTCGCGGATGCTGTCGAGTCCGGCCATGAGGCTCACGAAGCGGTCCAGTCCGAAGGCGAGACCGGCATGAGGGGGAGCACCGTACTTGAAGGCGTTGATAAGGAAGCCGAACTGGGCCATCGCCTTCTCGGGCGTGAAGCCCAGTATCTGGAACATCTTCTCCTGGAGTTTGCCGTCGTGGATACGCAGCGAACCACCGCCGACCTCGACGCCGTTGCAAACGAAGTCGTAAGCCACGGCGCGTACCTTCTCGGGAGCCGTGTCCAACAGGGGGATATCGTCGGGATTAGGCAGCGTGAAGGGATGGTGGGTAGCCATCAGGCGCTGCTCCTCGTCGCTCCACTCGAAGAGCGGGAAATCGACAATCCAGAGGCAGACGAACTTGTCCTTGTCGCGCAGTCCGAGACGGTCGCCCATCTCCAAACGGAGCGTACAGAGCTGGATGCGGGTCTTATTGGCATTATCGCCGCTAAGAATCAGTACGAGGTCGCCGTCCTTGGCGCCACAGGCCTCCTTCACCTTCTGCCATACCTCGGGCTCGTAGAACTTATCAATAGAGGACTTCACGGTACCGTCGGCATTGAACTTGACATAGACCAAGCCCTTGGCACCCACCTGCGGACGCTTCACGAACTCTGTCAGCTGGTCGAGCTGCTTGCGGGTGTAATCGGCACAGCCGGGTACGCAGATACCGCCGATGTACTGGGCCTCGTTGAAGACGGGGAACGTGCCCGTGCCCTTCAGCTGGTCCATCAGCTCAACGAACTCCATACCGAAGCGCAGGTCGGGCTTGTCTGAGCCGAAGCGGCGCATAGCCTCATGCCACGTCATGCGCTGCAGCGGGGGCAGCTTGATGCCGCGCACCTCCTTGAACAGGTGGCGGGCCAGGTCTTCGAATATCTGGAGTACGTCCTCCTGGTCGGCAAACGACATCTCACAGTCTATCTGCGTGAACTCCGGCTGACGGTCGGCGCGCAGGTCCTCGTCGCGGAAGCACTTGGCTATCTGGAAATAGCGGTCGAAGCCCGACACCATCAGCAGCTGCTTCAGGGTCTGCGGCGACTGCGGCAGGGCGTAGAACTGTCCGGGATTCATGCGTGAAGGCACCACGAAGTCGCGGGCACCCTCGGGCGTCGAACCAATCAGAATAGGTGTCTCAACCTCAATGAAGTTCAGATTGTCGAGGAAGTTGCGGATGAGGATGGTCATACGGTGGCGCAGCTCCAGGTTCTTGCGCACGGCGGTGCGGCGCAGGTCCAGGTAGCGGTACTTCATGCGGATGTCGTCGCCGCCGTCCGTCTGGTCCTCAATGGTGAAGGGAGGCGTTACGCTCTCGCTCAGGATGTTCAGCTCGGTAGCCAGTATCTCGATGTCGCCCGTAGGCATCTTCGGGTTCTTCGACTGGCGCTCGCTGACGGTACCTTTCACCTGAACGCAGTATTCGCGTCCTAATTTGTTGGCACGCTCACACAGGGCAGCGTCCTTCGACTCGTCGAACACCAGCTGCGTCAGTCCGTAACGGTCGCGCAGGTCGACGAAGGTCATGCCGCCCATCTTACGGGTGCGCTGCACCCATCCGGCCAGCGTCACCTGCTGTCCGGCATTGGCGAGCCGGAGCTCACCACAAGTATTAGTCCTATACATCTTTTATTGTTATTAATTATTTCCTTTCTCTCAATTAACGTGCAAAGGTACAATTTATTTTGGAAACAACGTGCGTTTTTGGAAAATAATTACTAACTTTGCACGCAGAAACTAATCTAACAAGACAAATGAAACGACTAATTGCACTCATGACGGTGGCTGTTTCGGCACTCACGATGACAGCCCAGACTACCGCGAAGGACGTCATCGACGTCGCACGCAAGGCCAACGACTACTTCATGGCGAAGTACAGCGACCCCACCCTTCCCACCAATGTCAAGAAGATACGCCCCAGCTCACTCTGGACGCGTGCCGTCTATTACGAGGGACTGATGGCACTCTACGAGGTGGACAACGACCCGCGCTACATCGACTACACCGACCGCTGGGCCTCGTTCCACCAGTGGACGCCCCGCAACGGCACCAATACCTGCGACGCCGACGACCAATGCTGCGGCCAGACTTACCTCATACGCTATGAGCAGACCCGCGACGAGGCGATGATGGTGAAGGTGCGCGAGAACCTGGACCACCAGATGGTGACGCCCAACGACAAGAAGAATGCCACCGCCAAGACCAAGGGCACACAGCCCTCGCTCTACGGCTGGTGGACGTGGATTGACGCCATCCAGATGGCGATGCCCGTCTATATGCAGATGTACCGTCTGACGGGCGATGCCAAGTACCGCGACCACGCCATGAAGATGTACCGCTGGAGCCGCAACGAGTGTGGCGGCGGACTGTTCAACGTGAAGGACGGACTCTGGTGGCGCGACGCCGACTACGTGCCGCCCTACAAGGAGCCCGACGGCCACGACTGCTACTGGAGTCGCGGCAACGGCTGGGTCTATGCCGCACTGGTGCGCTGCATGAACGAACTGTCGCCCAAGGAGAAAGCCTACAAGGAGCTGAAGAAGGACTTCCTGCTGATGTCGGCCGGACTGCTGCGCTGCCAGCGCGAGGACGGCTTCTGGAATCCCTCGCTCGTCTCCACCAACTACGCGATGCCCGAGACCTCAGGCACCGCCCTCTTCCTCTACGGTATGGCCTGGGGCATCCAGAAAGGCTTCCTCAAGGCTAGCGACTACCGTCCCGCCTGCGACCGTGCCTGGGCAGCGATGGTGAAGACCAGCGTCCACCCCGACGGATTCCTCGGCTGGATGCAGGGCACGGGCAAGGACCCCTCAGCCGGCCAGCCGCTGTCCTACACCAAGGTGCCCGACTTCGAGGACTACGGCACGGGCTGCTTCCTGCTGGGCGCCGCCGAGTATTATAAATTGTTAAATCTTCCCCGCTGATTTCCCAATCTACAGGAATAATGATTACCTTTGCCCCAAAGTATCAAAAAAACAGACAAGGAAAATGAAAAAGACATTACTCACCGTACTGATGCTCGTCTGCAGCATCGCCTTTGCTTCGGCCCAGGCCGAGATTAAGTTCGACAAGCTGACACACGACTTTGGCAACTTCTCCGAGTCCACGCCCGTGGTCAGCTGCACGTTCGTGTTCACCAATACCGGCGACAAGCCCCTGGTCATCAACCAGGCCGTTGCCTCTTGCGGCTGCACCGTTCCCGAATATACCAAGGACCCCGTGAAGCCCGGCGAGAAGGGTGAAATCAAGGTGACCTACAACGGCACCGGCAAGTTCCCCGGCCATTTCAAGAAGTCTATCACCGTCCGCACCAACGGCAAGGTCGAAATGACCCGCCTCTACATCGAGGGAACGATGGAAGAGAAGAAATAACTTTGGATAGATTGTAAATCCGATCAAATAGGATTCTCACGTGTTTGCGCGGGAATCCTATTTTTTTTATTGACTTATCTCAATGCGCATTGCCTGAAAAATTGATGCGCATCATTTGCTTCGTTGATGCGCATCATTTGCTTCGTTTATGCGCATTATCGGTTCCGTTAATGCGCATTACGGTTTCCAGCCATGCGCATTACCCGTTCCGACACTCCGGACGAGGGATGAAAAAACGGCGGAGGACATCCGCCGTCTTTTGCATTAGACATGTTCATCTTCGCCTCACGTTTCTTTCTTGTTTTCTTCTGTCTTTAGAGATATCTCGCAACGGGGATTGCTCCCGGTGTGCCGATTACGTGCTATAGTTGCGGATCGTGAACGGAGAATTTGTAATTCTTGTAACCGTAACTTTCTTCAGTTAAGGTCACGAGGATGCCGTCGGACGTGCCCGTGACGGGCAGCCCATCATGGGTGAAGAGACAATTATTGCCGGACTTAAGTAAATAATGCATCCCGGGAGGGGTGACTATTGGCGGCTTCGGTGCGGTAGTCGGAAGGAGTCATGCCGTAGTGCTGGCGGAAACGGTCACTGAAATAGGTGCTGTTGCTGAAACCGCTGTCGGCAGCAATCTGTGCGATGGTGCGCTTTGGGTTTTCAACGAGCAGGCGGGCAGCATATTCGAGCCGCAACTGCAATATATAACTATTGAGCTTGAAATACACGCTCCCCTTGGAGAAGACGGAGCCCACGCGCTCCTTCGACAACTGGAAGCGGTCCATGATGGCCTGGCGGTCGAAACTGGGATTGAGGAAAAGGCGCTCGTGTATGACAACCTCGTTGATATGCTGGAAGAGCTGTTCGTCGGTGAGCGCCTTCAGGTTGTCAAGGGCGGCGGCAGGTGTCTGTGCCTGTGTCTGTGCCTGTGCCCATTTCTCGTCCCAGTACATCTTCTTGTAATTGATGGCCTCGGTAATCTGGGCGGCCAGCGACTTGTTCTTGCGGCTGATGATGCGTTCCTTGCGGAAAATGACGACGGCCAGGGCGATGACACCGATGAGGACGGCGATGACGCTGAACAGCAGGTAGCGCTGGCGGGTGTTCTCGGCCTCCTGCTCCATGATGGTCTGCTCCTGCTCCTGCTCGTGATAGACGGCGGCCAGCTCCTGGGCGGTGTTACGGGCCTTGCGGGTCTTCAGCGTGTCCTGTATCTCGAGCACCTGCTCGTAGAGGTCGGCAGCCTGGTGGTAGCGGCCCATCTGCTGACAGACATCGGCCAGGCCCCACTTGGCGCTGTTCATCATCTCGCCCAAGGTGTCGCCCTGCCGACGCACGCGCTGAATCAAGTCGTTATAGATGGTGATGGCCTCCTGATAGCGGCCGCGCCTCTTCATGTAGTCCACAATGAAATAGTCGCGGGTGTGGTTGCCCTCGTACTGCACGGCCTGCCACGCGGCATACGCGGAGTCTGCCCGCAGGAAGTACTGGCTTTGCTGGCTGCCGGAGGACGAGCGTCCCATCCTGGCCAGCACGGACGCCATCTTGGCCAGTGCCATGCGGCGGTCTATCAGCTGCTGGTTCGGAGCGGCTCCCCAGCGCGTGCCCTCCATCGTCAGCTGCAGGTTGCGCTCGTTGGTCTTCAGCGCATGGTCGTAGTCCTTCATCTCGCCATACATGCTGGCCAGCATGTTCAGGTAGCCATGTATCAGGTGGTCGGTATTCTCACGGTCGGTCTTCGCCATCAGGTCGATGGCCAGGTTCACGCAGTAGATGCCCCTCTCGCGGTCGCCCTCGTAGAAGAGGTTCTGGCCCATCGTGATACTTGCCAGCGACTGATAGTAGTCGTTGCCCGTCTGCTCGGCCAGGTCGTGCAACTGCTGCAGCCACTTGTGCTGGTCGACCTTGTGTCCGGATAGCTCACTGGTGTTACAGAGGGCACTCAGCACGTTCAGCCTCTTCTCGCTGTCGGCCTTGGCCTCCTTGCTGCCTAACAGCTGCAGGTACAGTTTGTAGGCATCGCGGAACTGCATACAGTTGTAGAGCGAGTCGGCTATGCCCATGGCCTGGTAGAACCCGGCATCGTTTGAACGGCCAGTAGCATCCTTGGGGTCGCTACTGCCTGAGCATCCTGTCATCAGGACTGTTATCATCAGAAATAATAGGTATATGGTCTGTCGCATTGTAATGTATCTTTTCGCCGGCAAAATTACAAAACATTCCGCATATTCGCAGCAATTCGTCGGGAAAATCTGCAAGATTTAACGCCATTAGTCACAAATCGGTGCAGAATATCCCAAATGTTTTGCTATCTCGGCAATTATGCGTAATTTTGCAAACAAGTTTGCGAGAACGGGCGGCGCCTTGGCAATTAGAGCGAGCTCTATTGCACTCGGCTTGCACCGTCCTTGCGGTTGAAAACATAAAACAGAAAGAATATGCAAGAATAATGGATATGATGATGCTGCGCCTCGCTATTGATTATGCACAACAAGAGTTGGGTGCTCAGAAGATTACCCTTGGTGTGTTTTGCGATAATCTCTCCGCCGTTGAATTTTGCTTATTTCTAAGAAATTATGAAAAAAGTTAAGGACGGACGTCACCTTTTGCTCTTCTGAACTGTTATTTAAGTGAATCGGTTCAGAAAACAAAATGTCTAACAATAAAAAACAAGTAAGAAAATGTATCATTTAGTTCCTATCTTAGTACCCATCGCATGTGGATGCGTACTTCCCATTATGATTGTCTGGTTTTCCATCCGTGAGAGCATGAACAAAACAAATCAACGCACAAAGATTGTGCTGGCCGCCATCGAGAAGAATCCTGACATGGATATTGAGGAACTCATTGAGAAGATTTCGCCTAAGAAGAAACTGTTGAAGGAGAAACTGCTCTCAAAGCTATTGTGGGGAAGCATTATCGGATTGCTCGGTATTAGCTTCCTGGTTTATGGTTTGTTGATTGACTACAGGGGTGGGATGAACACTAACGACCTTATTCATATATACTTCGCAGGTGGCATCCTTTTAGCCGTCGGTATTGCCTTCATCGTTAACTACCGCCTAAGCAAGAAGATGCTTGCCAAAGAAATAGAGGCTGAGGAGAAACAAATAACCGCGCTACAGCCGTGACCCGCGAAGTTTTCATCACCCAGGTAGAGCGTGAGCAGGAGGCCCTTCGTAGTTTCCTGTTCGCCCTCTGCTGTGGCAACAAGAGCGATGCCGACGACCTGGCACAGGATGCGCTGGTCAAGGCCTACCTCTCGTCAGCAGGCTATCAGGAGCAGGGGAAGTTCCGTTCATGGCTCTTCAAAATAGCCCACAACACATTCCTCAACCACAAGGCCAGCTGTCGTACGATGGAGACACTCGACGATGCCCGCACGCTCATCAGCAGCACCACAGCCGACAATGCCTTTGAGCATCAGGAACTCTACCTCGCCCTGCGCACCCTGCCACCCAAGGAACGTTCCGCCATCACGCTGTTCTACCTCAACGGTTACAGCATCAAAGAGATTGCCACCATCACAGAGACCTCAGAGGATGCCGTGAAGAAGCAACTCTCACGAGGACGCGACAAACTGAGACAGGAATTGAAAATGGATGATTAAGAATTGACAGTTATGGAAAAAGATAAGAAACTTGAGGAACTGTTCCTCGCTCAGAAGCCTACCTTTGACGACAAGCCAGACTTCATGTCACAGCTAACCCGTCGTCTGGATGCCGTTGAATATGTCCGTCAGCATCAGGAGGCCACCCTGCGCCGCTATAAACTGGCGATGGTTGCCGCCTTCGTCGTAGGCATCGTCAGCGGTGTCGTCACTATGGCATTCGTTCTTTCCACACCTGCCGACGTTCCCCTCTTCACCTTCAGCGTAGAGAGCAGCATCCTGTTGTGGATAGCCGAGCACTCCCGCATCATTGCTACCACAGCCATTGCGCTGCTGATGAGTTTTGGCATCATGAGCATCATCAGTAATGTGCAGGACATACTTGCCATTCGCCACAATAGCATACAGATCATGGGGGTCGGTTCTACTGATCATTTTTTACGTTGAAAATTTGGATGTTGGATCATGGGGAGTTAAGAACGATGTGTAATACAGAAACTTCAAAAAGTGATCAGTAGAACCGACCCCCATGATCCTTTTTAGTAGCGACTAATTCTGCCCACTTCTCTTTCGTCGGCATTCTCCAGCTCCCAGCCCAATTGACGGCGGCCGCATTGTTGACTAGTTCCAAAACTTCCTTATTGTCCACGTAGCCGTGGTCAGTGCGGGAGTTGTATTTGTTTAAAGAAATATCTGACCCGTTGCAAAGGGAGTAAGTTGCCCATGTAAAGTCCGTTTTCAAGTTGCCTGCGACAGGGGTAGTGGTATTGCCAACAACGGTATAGCCAATGACCTCGCCCCAGGCAAAATAAGTACCGTAGTCGGTATCATTTTCGGCTCCGACATTCATATTTGCCCATTTTACGCTCAGTCCCATATCTATGGCTTCCAGGCCAGCAGGAGTTCTGACACTTACTACGGGCGTAACATTCAGCGTGCCCTCGCTAATCCAATCCATTGATCATTGATCACGGGGTCGGTTCTGTTGATCATTTTCCGTAACGAATAACAATGGAAATGAGAAAAGGAATAAAATGTTTAAAGACAACGAGTGAAAATGATCAGGAGAACCGACCCCATGATCAAGAAGCGCGACTTCTCCCATCTGGTTTTCAATGAACAGAACGCAGAGAGAATCCTACAGTTCCCAGACGTCGTAGCAGCACTATAAAAATTTGATACGTTTTTCCTTGTTTTTCTTGTTAGGTGATAAAGAAATGGTTCTCCTTACATTTGTCATGAATAATGATGTTTTGACCACATTGCAGAAGAATCACCTATATTAGTATATATCACGTCATTTATTAATAAATA
>CALDLA010000113.1 GCA_937898415.1 uncultured Prevotellaceae bacterium
AGCTGGCGAAAAAGGACTGAGGACTATCCTACCAACTGGAAAAGCGGAAGAACCAATTATGAAAACCGAGTGCGTGGGAAAGTAAAATTTTACTTTAATAAAACTTTGTAACTATTTGTAAATCAAGTTAATATAATAATACATTATTATTTTTAACAAAATGATAAAAAAGCTCTATCTCTTTGACATACAACACATTATCGATATTTTTGATATCACTTCTTATAAGATTTTGTACTTATTTCTTCATATAATTTCTCACAACTACGAAGCAATGTGTTATTTGTTACTAACTTCCTAATATGAAATGATTTACAAAATTACCATATAACAAATCCACTTTTCTTTTCTTATTAAAATGTTCGTTTATTATTCTCAATAGTTCGTTAAATTTTGAATAACTACGCCGCATTAGCGACGCCATAATATAAGAGTTCTTTGAAATCGTTGGTATTTAATAGCTTGTTCGGCAGCTTGCCAGACAGCACAGAAAATCTGTGAATCATCATCGCATTGTGAATCAGCGTCTTAACATTGGCTATCGAGAGATCCCTCTTGTCCTGACGTGCGAAAGCCCTTGCCACGTTAATGGCTGTCAGGGATATGTTGAAGTGGAATGCGAGTGCCTCTTTCTGCCTGGACTGGCAGTGAACGAGTCCCGTGTACTGCTTGCTATCTCTCAGCAGGAACTCGATCTGAAACCTTGTTCTGTAGATGTCCATGATGTCCTTTGCCGACATTTCTGTGTCAGTGGAGAAGAACACCTTTCTGGTCTGAGTTTTCTTACCAGACTCCATACAGTCAACGATGACTACGCGTACATTGCGCTTCAGGCTTGTTGCTTTGACGACTGCAGTATAGAGAGTGACCGTCTTGCCTCCACCGTCTTCGTAGCTCTCTTCCTGGAACACATCCATGCGGAGGTTATCAAGGTCCACCTTCCCGTCCACCTCCTTTGGCCTGCCTTTCTTGCCTGTCTTCGGTCCCTTATAAAGATACTTCAGGCTGACATCATTACGGAACCGGCTGACCAGCTGGAAGCCCAGCATGGTCACACCGCTGACAAACGACTCCTTCGAGAAGAAAGCATCAGCGGCAACAATGTTGCTGATCTTCAGCAGTGCATCTCTCTCTTGGGCAAGCGCACGGAGATACCATGCCGTAAGCGAGTTGGGGTTCTTCATTCCTGCGATGTACTTGGGAGGACGGCCTACCTTGACCGTATCCACCGTCTGGACAGCCTTCAGATGTACTGCATCCTTCTCATCAGCATCAATCACTGCAATGTCAAGAATCTCCAGTCCATGCTTGGCGGCAGAGGCGCAGCCAGACCAGAAGTAGCCCACGCCCGGTGTATGATTGCCGCTCTTGTCGATGTGGCTCGGGTCGATGGCCAGAGCGATGCGATGGCCTGCCATTTGGGAAGTGAACTCACTGTTGTAGCCCACCCAGTCGAACTCCTTCTGGAAGTTTTGGCGGAAGCGGCTCTCACAGGAGTCTCCGAAGCGGGACATCTGCATGAAATTGATGCGTTTTGGTATGCTCAAGTAAAGAATCATTGTCTCGATGAAGAAAGTTTGAAAACTTTTTGTTATCTTTGCAGCGCCATTGAAGGCATCTTTGATGACTTTGGTGAGCTGGTCAAGTGGCATTTGGTTCATATCGTAACTGATTTGTTTGCAGCTACTAAGTTGCTAAAAATCAGTGACTTGACCAAATTTTAAACTATTATTATCTGCCAGTTAACACTATTTATACCACCTTTTTCGATGGCTCATATTTATGGTCCGAGACATGCTCCGAAGAGGGGAAAATGCTCTGCCCAATATGCGCTATGTAGTTCAAAATGAGACATATAATTAAATATGATTATCCGCTATACTCCCCAATCTTAAAGAAATAAAGTTTGTTAAAAAGTTAAAGGTTCTTTGGCTATTCACCAAAGAACCTTTAACTTTGCATTGGAGTGGCTGGAACAAACCAGCGCCCACTGTAAAAACGATGGCATATTTTTCTTAGTTCTTCGATTCATTCTCGGTGATTCGAAGTTAGGTTGAGGCAAAACCTCATCAGCCACAGGTAGAAGACTTTGTGAGTTCAGATGTTCGCATCAGGAGTCCAGCCTTTCGTGTCTTAGACACTTACTTGAAGAAGTGAGGAGTCATTCCATTTTAAGAGTCTGAGTGCTACAACACTCAGACTTGTTTTATGATATTTCATTAATTGCTCGTTTCACTATTACTGCAACTTCTTTCATTATTGACTCATATAACACTTTTTTCTAATTATATGACATTTTTCGCTGTTCTTTCACATTTCGACTTGGTATCATTTTTGTTATTGTGATTCTATTAATTTTTTTGTCTACATTATATGCAAATGCCCATTGAAATTTTGATTCATCTTCATAATTAAAACGATACAAATTTTTATATAATGGGTTACCCTGTGCATCAAAAATCTATCCTAAATCTTTGTGCATACATATTGTGCCTTTTGTGTGTACATCTTGTTTTCCAAGAGACAATAAAGCATCTATCATATTGTTGAATTTTACACGAATTCTCTTATTTGAAAGAGAATATGGCGGTTTACTCAACCTCTATTTATATTGCTTGAGACTTTTCTTCGCATCAGTTGTTATAAATACATCCATAATCGTTAATCTTCTGTTATTTCATATGCATATTTTCGAAACTCTTCTATTGACATCGTTCCATTAGGACACAAATAGTCTGTTACTTCAGAAGCAGGCCAATTTTCCATTAATTTAATACGGTCGTTTTTGGACATTTTGTCGATTTCTTCTTTAATAATTTTCATTTGTAATAATTTTGAATTCAGTTTGTTGCAAATGTAGTCATTTTCTATGAACTGACAATGCATCTGTTTTATTTATTCGGTTATTTTAGGTGTTCTGACACTCTGCCTTACATTTTTTAGGAATCACTTGCTCTATTTATCTCACTTTTCTATAAGTTCTGTGCTCGAAGTCATTCTGATATGCGACAGTAGTGAACATTAGTCTGTCGAACAAGTCACAGTGTCTTCTGTTGAACTTGTAACAAAACTCGTTGAGGTAGTTCTGCAAGAAATCTGGTTTTACGCTGTGGTAGATGTCGAGCAACTGACGCTTTGCATTGCTAATCATTATATGAACCCAAGGCAGCACTTTGCTGATATCTTTCGGGTTGATGACTTGTGCTGTGTGTTCTTTCACTAAGTTCTTGAAATGAACGTATGAAGTAGAATCGTCTGTTGTCAGCGAAGCGTTCTCGTCGATGTTCTCAGTTACCTCTACATCAATCGTCTGTGCTTTCAAATTAGGTATGACTATCATCTTAATGTGATCTACAGACTTCTTAATGTTCTTCTTAGAACCTTCTACTGGTTCACTCTCTGTCATAACGAGCACTTTGGTTTTTGCTTGACTACCACGACCTTTCTTCAAAGGCTCTTCGTCATCGTACTGCGTTGAAAAGAAACCCTCGTCGAGTTCTATACTGCCGAGCAACTTGTACTCGCTGTCTCTGCGCCCCATAGCCTTGCGCAGTTTATGAAGCAGTTCCCAGATAGGCTGGTAACGCTTGTGACCTAACTGACGCTGTAACTCAGAGGCAGAGAAAGTCTTCTTCGTTGCAGTCAGAAGATGTATAGCGATGAACCAGTAGAGCATAGGCAACTTAGAGCCGTGCATTATCGTACCAGAAGTGAGCGTAGTTCTGTGACCGCAGTTCTTGCACTCCCATTCGCTTCTGTTCTTCTTCCAGTAGTGATGAACACAACCGCACTTAGGGCAGACAATGCCCTTCTGCTCTCGCATAGCCTTGAAATGTGCTCTGCAACTCTCTTCTGTCGGAAACTGCTTTGTGAATTCTAATATGTTCATATCTCTGTTCTTTATTATTGTACAACAAAGGTACGAAAAAGTTCTGAGATATGCCAGATTTTTTATCTGTCTGGTACGAACTTGTCACTCAGAGGTATGAAATCTTTGGGGAGAGTTGCGGATAATCATATAATTAAAAATCAACTAAGTATTGTTATTCTTTTTTGTCCCTAGTTTGTCCCCCGAGTTAACCAACGAGGGACAAAATCTGTCCCCAGAGGACAAAAATCTGTCCCCCGACATTATTTTGAGAGGTGATTTCTTGCGTGGAGTAATTAGTTCCGTATATTTCATTTCTTTACATATTGCAAATAGAATAGAGAAAGTATAGTTCCAGTACGGCTGAAACATACTCTATTGCTTACTGATATTACATCACCATTAAAAAACCGCCACGTGCTCGGCAAGCAATGCAGACTTTGTCACCGCTCAGAGATGGGTGAGAAACTTTGATGTCACGCTCTGCCTCGCCGTCGCTGAACAACAGAACCTTCTTGGGCTTGAGATTCAGCCGCTTCAGTGTGAAAGCAAGATTTATTTCTTCATCTGTGCCGTTAATTCCTGCAACGTACCAAGTTTCCCCTGAACGGCGAGCCACAACGGCACTCTTGCCTGGATAGCCTGCGAGGAGTTTGGTGTCGTCCCATGCGGCGGGCAGGTGTGAATAGACTTGTCTTGCCTCAAAAGGAAGGGACTCATAGCCTTCGGGGCGATCGGCCATGTGCTGAATGCCCGACTCGAAGAGCATAGGTAGAGCCAGTTCATGTGCATTGGTGGTGATGTGCGGGAACTGACTGTCGGAGAATGTTCCTGGCGTATAGTCCATCGGACCGATGACATTGCGTGTATAGACAACGGTGGCATTATGGGGTGGCGCCAAGGTGGTCATCAGCTCATAGTTGTTGTACCACTCTGCACCATAGATGCCCTCCATGCTCACCATGTTGGGCCATGTGCGCTGCCATCCATTAGGTATGGTACAACCATGGAAAACGACCAGCAGATGGTGACGGGCAGCATCTTTGAGTATATCAATGTAATAATTGACCATTGTATCGTTGTCGGGCGAGAAGAAGTCGACCTTGATGCCACTTGCTCCAATGCTTTCCAGCCATTGCATCTCGCGTTCACGGCTCTCTGCCGTATTCAGCCGGTCTTGTGGCTGTGGGGCGTGAGGTCCAACAAGCGATGTGCCGGAATTGTACCACAGGTTAATTTTGACTCCCTTTTGTTTGGCGTATGCCATCACGTCGTTGATGTCACCTCCGTTGGTCATCTCAGGCCATTCCCAATCAACGAGACAATAGGGCCATCCCATCTGTGCAGCCAAGTCGATGTATTGTTTCACCAGCGCATAATCCTTGGAACCATGATTATATGCCCAATAGATCCAGGAACTGACACCGGGCTGAATCCAACTTGTGTCGGCAATCTGGCTTGGTGTAGCCAAATCGGTGACGAGAGTCGATTCGACCACATCTGCTAAAGAGCCAATAATGGCGAAACGCCAAGGTGACAAACCATCGCAGAAAGCAGACGGACCTACCAGTTGAACCTTGTATTGCTCGGAATTGTCGGCATTGACAAGATACGAGCCGCTGTCGTTACTTCGCAGATCTGACTCCGCAATGAGCATAAACAGCCCCTTTTGTGGCTCCACCAAGGCTGGATAGCTCCATTGGCCATTGGTAACATCACGCAGATTTCTGTCTTTTACAGTCTTTCCTTCTGTGTCGTGTGGGAAAGGTTGTTCGTTGCCAAAGTCGTAAGGAGCTATCCATCTGTCCTTACCATCTGCCACATAGAATGAGGTGCAATCGTCTGTTATCTTCACGCCTTGCGGGATACGATAGCGGATGGCAACACCATCATTATAGAGTCTGACGATGGCCTCAAGGGTCATATTGTTTGCATTGGCATAAGTAAAAGTCTTTTCGTTTGCGCGGTTCGTGCAATGACTTCTCTTGCCTGTGACCATGGTATAGTCGGCCTTGATTGTCTTTGCGGCAGTCGATAGTTTCAGCACCAAACCTGAATCAAGATTTCCCTTATCGGTTATCAAGCCGAGATGGATACGTGTCACCATCTGCTTACTTTTGTCGTATAACGTCACTGACTGCCCATTCACCTCAGCGCTCAACTGATGGTTGGGTGATTCGAATTTGTCTTTTCCAAAGCTGTGTACACACAGTGATGTGAGGAAGAACATGAAAAGAATAATACGTTTCATGATGATGTTTTATTGAATGATGATTGCATCGATGGCAACCATTCCGTTTTTGTTCTTCAGTTGTATTTCGTGTTTGCCTTTGCGCAGCTTTTTCGAGGTGAAGACGACGGACTGATGCTTTACTTCCCGCTGCTTGACAAAAGACACCTCCCCCATGTGTTTGCCATCGACGAGTACCTCCATGGTGCCCTGCCCCATTCCTTGCGGTGCGATGATGCTGAATTTTCGGGCTTCAAGAGTTACGGTCCAAGTGTCACCTGCCTGGTTGCTGAAGGATAGGTCGTTGTTGAAATCGCCTTCATGGGTGTTGCAACGGCGGTCCCATCCGAAAGTGCGCACACCTGGGTCGTCATCGTTAAACCATGCCTTATCGTGACTGATTCTTACCACTTTATATCCCATTGCCAGCTTCATGTCTTGGATGCCTTCCGAACGCAAAGGCTCTCCCATTTGAAGTGTCAATCCCTCTGCCGACTGGATGAAAGGAACGGCACGATTGTTCTCCACCATTTCCACTTTTGTGATTTTCCCCACAGAAGAAGACTGGCTGGAGAGTGCAGGCAGGACGATGGGATCGGATGAGGGATGCAGGATGACGGCATAGATATGACCGCCCTGACGAGTATAGATGACATCGTTATTACCCCATACATCGAATGGTCGTGCGCTGTAAATAGCCTCTTGGTTGATATCAATCCATCGACCGAAGTCCAGACATATCTGCCGTGCTTCATCATCGATATTGCCACGCCCATGCTGTGTGATATTGAGGAGCAGGCAGCCATTACGCGACACATTCTGCATCAGACGGGTGATGATTTCCTCAGCACTGCGATAACTGCCGCCTTTCTGATAATGCCAGTCCTGCAGGCTCACTTCTGTCTGAAAAGGAAAAGCCATGATGTCGTCTTCAGTATAAAGTTCTGTGCTTTTTACTAAAGAGCGATCCACGATGCCAACCATTTCGGGGTTACGCTGAAAACTGTTGTAGCGCCCACCGACACCCTTGAATGTTGCTACCACTTCCTTGCGCCCTTCTGTGCGTTTGTCTGCGATATTGTAGAAATTGGCGATAATTTGAGGCGTCAGTTTCCCAAGCCCCATATCTATGCCCATATCCACTTGCGAGTCGCCGGCATGGTCATCAAAGTAGATCATGTCGGGCTGGTATTTGCGTATTGCATCGTCCACACGCCACATGAATTGGTTGGCAAACGGACTCTCTAACGACTTGCGTCCGTCGTGATGTACAGGACCGTAGAGGTCTTGCGGGTCCATCCCCTTCCACCATTTGTCCGTCCCATCGGCATTGGGCTTGTAACCATCAGCCTTTGTCAGCATGGCATCGTAGGGAACGCCTGCCTTGTCGCCCTGCTTATCGCTGGTGTATCTGACAGGCATGAACTGTCCCCAAGTGCGGGCAGGGGTGTTATGGAAACCTATGCCGAAAGGCATTCCATGCTTTCTTGCTACCTTCTCCCAAATGCCTACAATATCCTGATGCGGACCGATATTGACAGAATTCCAAGGCTGATATTTGCTATTCCAACAATCAAAATTGTCATGATGATTGCCCAATGCCAAGAAGTAGCGTGCTCCCATCTTCTGGTAGAGTTGCATCAAGTCTTCAGGGTCCCAAAGGTCCGTCTTCCAATCGCGACACAGTTCTTTGTAGCCATACTCCGAAGGATGGCCGAAATGCTCGCGATGGAATTTCGATTGGGGATGACCTTCCATATACATACCACGCGAATACCAGTCACCATCCTCTGCCGCTGATTGCGGATCCCAGTGAGACCATGCACCCAGTTTTGCCTCACGCCACCATGCAGGCGTATTATATTGCCGGCTCAGGTTGTCCCAGTCGGTGGTATAACGTCCTTGCTCTATGCTGAGGGGCGGAAGATTCCATATATCAATAGTATCCTGAGCCTTTGTCACCCCAATCGTTATTACAGTGGCGATGACTGCCAATAATCTGTATCTGTTCATTGATTCTAAAATAAAGTATTTCGATTTGTCTGCAAAGGTACAAAATATATAGTTACCAACAGATCAAAATATTATCCAATAATAGGACATTATTATGATAACAGTGGGCGGAGTGCAATTTTGTCCTATCGCTTTCATTAAAAAATCAAAGAATTTTTGTAATTTTGCAGCAAAATTGCTAAATATCATTATGCGATGATACAGATACCGATAGAGTCAATGAACCTGATGATGCTGAATGTAGGCTATGCCACGCATCATGCTGATTGGAACTGGCAGAAAGTGAGTTCTCCCTTCATCCGCATCTTTTATATAATGGAAGGAGAGGCTATGCTTCATCTGCCGGATAAGGACGTTAGGTTAAAGCCAGGGTACATGTATATCATACCAGCTTTTGTCATTCATTCGTATGAGTGTCATGGGGTATTCAAATTGTATTATATTCACATGTATGAAGGATTTAAGAACGAAGTGGATATGCAGGAGACGTTTGAACTACCTACCGAGGTATGGGCAGGGAACAGCGTCAAACGGTTGTTTGAATATGTGTCAACACAGCATCCCGACGCTATGCTTCCAGGGCCTGATCCGAAGAGCTACGATACGTCGGCACAGACTTCTGATTATGTGAAGCGGTACATGAACATGGCACTATGGGAGAAAATGGAGTTGAGAGGTGCCATGCTGATGATTATGTCGCACTTCATTCGGGAGGCGAAGCCCCGCATCTGGACATCCGATGAGCGCATGAAACGCGTACTGAAGCATATTCATGAACATATTGCCGATGAGATAGACGTGACAGAGCTGGCCGATGTGGCAACCGTCACCAAGACTTACTTCATCCGGCTTTTCAAGCAGGAATTTGCCCAGACACCTGTTCAGTACATCAACCGTAAAAAGGTGGAACGCGCCCAATTGCTGCTCTTCACCTCTGATTGTTCGGTGAAAGAGGTTGCCTACAAACTTGGATTTAGCGACCATAGTTATTTCATCCGTCTCTTCCGCAAGATGGCTGGAATCACTCCCCAGGAATATCGCAGACAACTTAGATTATAATTCAACAACAACAATATTAATTTATGACTAAAAAAATGATCAGCTTACTGTTGGTGATAGCATGTGCAAACATTGCATACGCCACAGAATTCATTAATTTTAAGCGAAGTTCGATATATGACGTGGAACTGACGGGAACATCAGACACCATCACATACGACCCTCTCGACTGGAAGGGGGTAAGAATGGCTGTGGAGAATCTGCGCCACGACCTCAAAGCCGTCACTGGCAGTGCAAATGCACCTGTTGTAGTGGGCACCATAGGAAAAAGCAAACTGGCCAAGAAGTACAAACAGCAGTCAAAAGAACTGCAGGGCAAATGGGAGCAGTATTTGATTTTTACGGACAAGGGCAAGCTCGTCATTTTGGGGTCTGACAAGCGTGGCACCATCTATGGCATCTATGAACTGTCAAGACAGATTGGAGTCTCCCCCTGGTACTGGATGGCTGATGCACCCATCCAGAAACATGATCAGCTCTTTGCCAAGAGCGGCGTCTACACAGATGGTGAACCTAAAGTGAAATACCGAGGCATATTCATCAACGATGAATGGCCTTCGTTCGGCACGTGGTGCAAGAACCAGTTTGGTGGAATCAACTCTAAAGCATACGCTCGTATCTTTGAACTCATGCTCCGTCTGAAAGCCAACTACTTCTGGCCGGCCATGTGGGACAGCCGTTTCAACGAAGATGACCCTCTCTCGCCTCAGTTGGCTGATGATATGGGCATCGTCATGGGAACCAGCCATCATGAGCCGATGATGCGTGCCCACAAGGAGTATGTATATCGTAAGGACAGTATAGGTGCGTGGGATTATGCGACGAACAAGGCCAATCTTGACAGATTCTTTGAAGAGGGTCTTGAGCGCAATAAGGCATACGACAATCTGATAACCATCGGTATGCGTGGTGACGGCGATGTAGCTATGGGCAATGGTGATGATGAGGACAATATGAAGACGCTGAAAGATGTGGTGAATGGTCAGCGCGAGATTATTGAACATGTGTATAAGAAACCAGCCAGTGAGGTTCCGCAATTGTGGGCCATTTTCACCGAGGTACAACGTTATTACGATGCCGGCTTCACCGTGCCAGATGATGTTACCTTACTTTTCTGCGACAACAACTGGGGATACATCCGTCGCACAGGACCAGAGAAGGAACAGACACGCAAGGGTGGCATGGGTATGTACTACCACATCGACATGAACGGAGGTCCATGGAATGACCGATGGATAAACACAACAACTGCAGCCAAGATTCGCGAGCAACTGAATCTGGCATACCAGACGGGCATTGACCGTATCTGGATTATCAATGTAGGCGACCTCAAACCAAAGGAAATGCCTATCGACTTCATCATGCATTATGCCTGGAATCCTGACGATTATCCCGCCGACAAGATAGACCAGTACATGGTAGATTGGGCACGAAGCATCTTTGGCGGCGAATATGCAAGAGAAATTGCAGACATCGTTACGGAATATTCAAATATGAATCTGGAGCGCAAGCCAGAGGTACAGCGTGTGGGTATCTACAGCGTTGAGACTGGTGAGGCACAGCGTATGTTCAACCGCTGGGATGAACTGGAGAAACGCACCCTTTCACTCAGCAAGAAGATACCTACGGAAATGCAGGATGCCTTCTATCAATTGGTAGAATACCCGGCAGTAGCAAGTGCTGGAGTGGCGAAGATATATCTGGCAGCAACTTTGGGTGATTCGATTACAATGCAGACGCTTTTTGAGCGTGACAAGCAGATGACCGACAAATATAACAAGGTCATTGCTGGAGGCAAGTGGGATGGCATGATGCTTGACAAGCACATTGGCTACCGCATGTGGTCGATGCCAAAAGAAAATACCCTGCCTCAGGTGGCACAGCCATCGGGCAAAACTGGCATAACCGCCAGCGAGACAGCCATCATGGCACATGACTACACACGCAGAACAGCCACAGATGATGCTCACTGGATGTTTCTGCCAGGACTGGGACGCGGCAAGGGCAATATGGGCATTGAACCCGTTACGGCAAAAAGCCGTCCTCTGGGTGATGGTGCAACATTGGAATATGACATCAACTTCTCACAATCAGGCAAGCAGAAACTGGCACTGGGAATTTTACCCACCAACGACATAAACCCAACTCGCGGACTCCGTATCGGTGTTCGTGTCGATGATGGCGAGATGCAGACCATTGATGCGCGACAAGGATATGTGGACACTTTCAACGAATATACAAAAGAGAATATTGCACGTTCGAAGGTGCTGAAACCACTACCTCGACCTGCAAGCGACATCTATCTGTCTGGCTCACGTCAACGGATGCGTAGCGAGATTTTCGACAACCTCCGATGGCTCAGCATCGATTTCGACATACCTACAGCAGGCAATCATACCGTTAAAGTTGTGATAATAGACCCGGAAATCGTAGTTGAGAAGTTAGTCATTAATCCTGATAATGAACATCCATCCTATCACGGTAAAGAATAAACATTTATGAAGAAACGATTTATCACATTACAACTCGCACTTGCACTAACTTGCGCTCATGCACAAAAAGTATATACCCTCCAAGATTGGAACATCAAGGATTATGAACCAGGCAAGGAGTTACGTCTGAATGTCAGCGAATACAAGATTGACGACAAGAATCCACTCTTCTATCAAGATATGCAGAAAGAGTGGCGATTGAAAGCGGAGGTGAAATGCGGAACTCTGGGCACGGAACAGGTCTTTGTCTGCAAAGAAGGGAAAGGCAGTTTTCTGATAGGCAAGAATTCGTTAACGGGCGACATTTCCCTCGGTTTTGACAATACAGCTCAACGTTTCTTTGTGGAAGTTATTGACAAGAATGAGCAAGGCCACCGCCTCTGGGCTGGCAGCAATGTGGTCAAGGACCGATGGTACACACTGGAGGCTAAGGCTGTATACGATGCGAAGAAGAAGCAATCGGTACTTTCGCTGAGCGTTGACGGACAAACAGAGACACTCACTTATCCCGGGAAGGCATTGCGGCATAATGCCTCAAATTGGGTTGTGGGCCACGGATTCCCCGGTGGTTTCCCCAATGCGCTACAGGTACGCGAAGGTGCTATCCGCAACCTTGAAATCTCAGGTTCTCCACTTGAACGTGTGGAGGGACAGAACCCCCTGTTTACAGACAGATTCACCGCCGATCCTGCTTTTACCATAGTAGGCAACACAGTCTATGCCTACGTGGGTGAAGATGCCACCGGAGTTGGAGGATGGTTCTATATGCCTCGTTGGTTCTGCTATTCAAGCACAGACATGATTCACTGGCAGTCACACGGTCCCGTCCTCTCTGCTGCTGACTTTCCTTATGCCCAGCCTGGTGGCTCGTGGGCTGGTCAGGTGGTAGAGGCAAATGGCAAGTTCTATTATTATGTGACACTTGACCGCAAGGATAATCGTCAGCACACAATTGATGTAGCAGTCAGCGATTCGCCAACAGGCCCTTTCAAACCGGCACGTATGGACGGCACTCCTCTTATCACCGATGATATGACACCTGACTCACATCGTGGCAATGCGGATATTGACCCGACAGTTCTTATTGATGATGACGGAACTCCCTGGATGGCCTGGGGCAATGGTGACTGCTACATGGTTCGCCTGAAAAAGAACATGATTGAACTGGATGGAGAAATCAAGAAGGTGCCATTGCGCAACTATTCCGAAGGACCTTGGCTCTTCAAACGTGGCAATCTTTATTATAACGTATATGCAAGCGATGCACCAGGCGTACAGACAGAGCAGATGGCATATTCGTATGCCACAAGCATCGAAGGTCCTTGGACATACGGCGGGTTTGTAAGTACATCGGCCAATTATGGATTCACCATTCATCCTTCTGTCATCCAGTTCAAGAACCAGTGGTACTACATCTATCATGATGGTTCATACATGCAGAACGGGGAACCTGGTGGACAATGTCGCAGAAGTGTTTGTGCAGAATATCTTTATTTCGATAAAGATGGCAAGATTAAGTTCGTTCCTCTTACTCAAGAGGGTTTAAGTGAAAAGAACGCAAGATGAAAAAACTATTATTCATAATCTCTATCGCTGTTATAGCCTCTCTGAACATTCAGGCTCAAGGCTACCGCAACCCTGTGCTTCCCGGCTTTCATGCCGACCCAAGTGTGTGTACAAACGGAAAGGACTTCTACCTTGTCAATAGCACGTTCCAGTATTTCCCAGGCGTACCTGTCTTCCACAGCAAGGACTTGATACACTGGGAACAGGTAGGCAATTGCCTCTCGCGCAAGTCGCAGCTTGACCTCTCGGGGCTTTACACACAGAACCAGCCAGAACTAGGTTGGACAAATGCGGGCATCTATGCTCCAACCATCCGCTACCACGAGGGCCGCTATTACATGGTGACTACCATCTTCCCATCACGTCGCCATTTCTACGTATGGACAGATGACCCATCTAAAGAATGGTCCGACCCCGTATTCATTGACTTTGCCCTCGGCAGTTGCGACCCTACGCTCTTTTGGGACGAGGGGAAGTGCTATTTCTTATGGAAAGCAGCAGCCGATGAAACACGCCCAGGAATCAAGCCGGGTGAAATCAACATCTGCGAAATAGACATACGTACCGGTAAGCGCATAGGCAATGTCCATCACTTGGGAACGGGTCTCGGTGGACGCTATCCTGAAGGGCCACACATATACAAGAAAGACGATTACTACTATATGATGCTTGCTGAAGGGGGCACGGAACATGGTCACCATGTCAACATCTTGCGTAGCCGCTCTCTGTTCGGTCCCTATGAGCCGAATCCTGCCAACCCCATTCTCACGCATTTCAGCATGAAGATGCAGAACAGCAATATTCAAGGACTCGGACATGCAGACCTCATACAAGCGCCCGACTCCTCATGGTGGATGATATGTCTGGGGTATCGCACCAGCGGTTACCTCCTGCATGTGATGGGACGCGAGACAATGCTTGCACCTGTACGTTGGGACAAGGATGCATGGCCTGTGGTCAATGGCAATGGAACTATCGCCATCGACATGAAATGCAAAACCTTGCCTGAAGTCCCAATGCCCCTTGACCCTGTTCGCGAAGAGTTCAATTACGTCAAGCGCGATGTTCCTGCCGACAGCTACAGCAGCATCGGATTGCCCTGGGGATGGATGAGCATCGGCAATCCCGATTATTCGCGCTACTCACTCACTGAACGAAAGGGTTGGTTGCGTCTGCATCCTACTTCTACGCCTCTCGATGCAGCCACATCGTCCACTTTCGTGGCAAGACGTCAGACTGAGCTACGTTTCAGCGCCACCACGCTCATCGACGCATCCCATCTGGCAGAAGGCTCTCAGGCAGGAATCACGGCCTATGCAGCCCCCCTGAATCATTATGATGTGATTGTGGAACGAAAGAACGGAAAACAATTTGCCCAGTCGAACATCCGTGTGGGAGCACTCAGTCATGCCGGCCAACCCGTTGAACTGAAAGACGCCCAGGCTTACATACGCATCAGTTCCGACAAGGACTATTACTACATGCAAGTTTCTACCGATGGCAAATCGTTCGCTATACTCGCCAAGATGGACTTCCGCTATCTTTCAACCGAGGTGATAGGCGGGTTCACAGGCGTGATGCTTGGCTTGTTTGCCCAGGGTGAAGCCGGATATGCAGATTTTGATTGGTTTGAATATACAACAGAATAAAGCAAGGAGCGTCATGTAGATAAGGGGATAATCGCCATGTATTTGATGCTCTGTAGAATGTTTTTACGAGTTCCACGATTCCGCGTAACATTTGATTTGTGTGCCGTCCAAAAAAGAAAGAGAAAGGGGCAGATAAGTTTGAATATGGTGCAGTTTAGTTTATTCCCATATTAAATATCCATAACCTAAACTAAACCTTTTATATTCCGGCATTGAAACCTTGTCATCAAATGCGTTTCTAAAAAAGGTTAGAAATGACAATAAGCATCACTAAAGGACACAACAGATTCATTCGCTGCTCGCTTCGTAACTACTCAGTCATGTGTCTATGACTTCTTAGGTGGTACCAAGCGTACCT
>CALDLA010000114.1 GCA_937898415.1 uncultured Prevotellaceae bacterium
AGACATAAGGTACATGGAGCGGATTTTGCTCCCTTTGCCGATAACGGTGACATAACCCAACTTTAACGCTTTGAACTTTTTTCAAAAAAGTTGCATTAGATTTTCAGCCAGTTAGCCTCGGCAAGATGCCAAAACCGCGTTGTAGAACACAGCGGTTAAAAAAATTATGCTTACCTTTGCGGCATGAATTTCACGTCGCAGATGAGATACAACCCAGAGACAGGTGAGTACGAGAAGTACTACCGGCTGAAGGAGTCCTACCGCAATGCCAGCGGTCGGGCCTGCACCCGCATCCTGCTGAACGTTGGGTTCATCCACGGGCTGAAGCCCGAGGAGATCCGCGACATCTCGTGCGGCCTGACCTACAAGTATGAACATCAGGGCGAGCATGAACTTTGGGATGACCAGATGGCTGTGTACAGTGACGTTGTCCGCCAGAAGATAGACGAGTACTGGCAGCGTCTTGTCGAGGAGAAGAAGCTTGACATCATCCACCAGGCCTTTGAGGCGAGCAAGGCGAAGGCTGAACGCCGCATCGACGTGGACACCCTGGAGCACAGGGATGCCCGTGACATCGGTGCTGAGTGGCTATGCCTTCAGGCCATTCGCCAGATCGGCCTCGACCGTTTCCTGCGCTCGCTGGAATGGAGTGATGAGCAGGTGAAGCTGGCTATCGGACATCTTATCGTGCGTACCATATATACTCCGTCCGAGTTGAAGTCGATGCGCATCATGCGCGACAACTCCGGTGTGTGCGAGCTGCTTGACCTTGCCATCGAGGCTGTTACACAGCGCAAGGTGTACAGCGTGGCCGACTGGTTCCTCAAGGAGAAAGAGAAGATAGAGAGGTATCTCTGCCAGACGACCGACGACCTGTTCCGTCCCACGAACCGCATCATGCTCTTCGACCTGACCAATTTTTACTTCGAAGGCCGTAAGGACGCAAGCTGGAAGGCTCAGTTCGGACGCTCGAAGGAGAAACGCTCCGACTGCAAGCTGCTGGTACTGGCACTTGCCATCAACACCGAGGGCTTCATCCGCTACAGTGCCATCCTGGAGGGCAACACCGCCGATCCGAAGTCACTGCCCGACATGGTGGACAACCTTATCGCAAGGAACCCCGTGGGAGTGCCCGAGGACCAGAAGGTGCTCGTGGTGATAGACGCAGGCATTGCCTCGCAGGAGAACCTCGACCTGATAAAGGCCAAGGGCTACAACTACCTCTGCGTCTCGCGCAAGGCCCTGACCGACTACACCGTCGATGCCGATGCCAGGACGGTTGTCGTCCACGACAGCAAGAAGCAGCCCATCAAGCTGCAGGAGGTGCACACCGACGGCGAGGACTACTACCTGAAGATAGACTCTCCGGCCAAGGCGCTGAAGGAGGAGTCGATGAACCGCAGCTTCCGCCGCCGCTTCGAGGAGGGGCTCAACACCATCGCCGCCTCGCTGCAGAAAAAGGGCGGCACGAAGAGGTACGAGGCCGTCCTGAAGCGCATCGGCAAGCTTGAGGGCCGCTATCCCTCCATCGCCAGATACTACCACATAGACATACGGAAGAACACAATGGACACGGTCACCGCTGTCACCTGGACACTTGAGATATCTGAGAAGCAGGTCTGCGGCACTTACTTCCTGCGTACCAACGTGAAGACGCTCGACGAGAAGACCGCATGGGACTATTACAACCTCATCCGTGAGATAGAGTGCTCGAACCGCCAGCTGAAGACAGACCTCAACCTCCGTCCGATATATCACCAGAAGGACGACCGGTCGGATGCCCACCTCTTCCTCGGACTGCTCTCATACTGGATAGTGAACGTCATACGCCATCAGATGAAGAAGGAGAACGAAAAACGCAAGAAGGCAGACCCGAACCCGAAAGCAGAATACCCCACGCCATACTGGACGGAGATAGTACGGATCATGAGCACGCAGAAGGCGGTGACCTCGGAGGCCGTCAATGCGATGGGCGAGAAGGTCGAAATGAGAATATGCAGCACGCCAACGGAACAGGCCGCTGACATCTACTCCATGTTGAACTACAAGAAAATGCCGTTCCGAAAAATCAAAATCTGTAGAACACAATCACCATAGCAAAAATGTGCAAGTCACTGATTAGCAAGAAAAATCAGACTTGCAGCGTCAAAGTTGGGATAAGGTTTTTCTCCGTTCATGTGCAACTGGCCTATCTTGACGGACAGCACCTCG
>CALDLA010000115.1 GCA_937898415.1 uncultured Prevotellaceae bacterium
TTTCTTCTCTTTTATTTGGAGATTAACACAGAATCTAATACGCACTTTTCTGGCAAGTGCCACAAAAGATGCCACAATCAGTTTAAGAGCGTTGAGCAAGCTCAGAACAAATAGTTGAGTCTGGATTTGGTTCTTTCAAAAAGAATGATTACCTTTGCACCCGATGATGAGTCATAAATGGTTGCAGGCTCAACATCGGGTGTTCTTTGATGCAGTTTATAGCAGAATGCGGAATTGAGTACGGTCTCCAATTCGTAACCCAGTTTTTCCTCAATCCCCCAGACTGCCTTTATACAAAGAAAAGCTGAGAATTCTTGCAAAGATAATAAAAAAAGTGAAAAGTGAAAAGTGAAAACCGAAAAATTAGTATCTTTGCACCCTATGAACGCAATACAGGCACTGACACAACAGCGGCTGCTGCTCCAGTTGGAATATCAGACGGAGAAGGAGGCCTTCCGCCGCCAGACCGAGGAACGGGGACTGGCGCGGCTGGTGAAGCGCGGCGATGCGTGGTGGCCGGTGCGCATGGGGCGCAGCTACTACAACTCGCTGAATCAGCTTTGCGTTGAGGTGTTCCGCACCGCCGATGAGGAGATTGAGCATAACTTCGAGTTTGGTCGCCCCCTCGTCTTTTTCAGGGAAAAGGCCCATGTTTCCCATGAGTCCCATGAGCCCCATGAGTCCCATGGCCCCCATTACTACCCCTTCACGGCCACAGTCAGTTTCGTCGACGGCGACCGCATGGTGGTCACCGTGCCTGACTCGGCCCCCCTCACCGACCTGCAGACCACGGAGCAGTTGGGCGTACAGCTGTCGTTCGACGAGACCTCCTACCGCACGATGTTCGACGCCCTCGACCGCGTTATCCGCTCCAAGGGGCGCTTAGGCTACCTGCGCGACCTTTTCTACTCGCGGCAGCAGGCTGAGACCTTCACGTTTGCACCCATGCATTTCCCCTACCTGAACCGTACGCAGGAGGAGGCCGTCAACCGCGTGCTCTGGGCCAAGGACGTCGCCGTCGTCCACGGGCCGCCGGGAACGGGCAAGACGACGACCCTGGTGGAGGCCATCTACGAGACGCTGCGCCGCGAGAACCAGGTGCTGGTCTGTGCGCAGTCGAACATGGCCGTTGACTGGATTTCGGAAAAGCTCGTCGACCGAGGCGTCCCCGTATTACGAATAGGTAACCCCACACGGGTGAATGACAAGATGCTCTCGTTCACCTACGAACGGCGGTTCGAGTCGCACCCCGACTACGAACTGCTCTGGGCCATCCGGAAGGCCATCCGCGACCTGCGCACCAATCGTGCCCGTCGCATGTCCGACGGGTACCACCAGAAGCTGGAGCGCCTGAAGGACCGCGCCACCGAACTGGAGATACGCATCAACGCCCAGCTCTTCGGCGAGGCCCGCGTCATCGCCTGCACCCTCGTCGGCTCGGCCCACCGGCTGTTGGACGGCCAGAAGTTCGGCACCGTCTTCATCGACGAGGCCGCCCAGGCCCTGGAGGCAGCCTGCTGGATTCCCATCCGCCGCTGTTCGCGCGTCATCCTGGCCGGCGACCATTGCCAGCTGCCGCCCACGGTCAAGAGCATAGCCGCCCTGAAGGCGGGACTGGGCAAGACGCTGATGGAGCGCATCGTGGAGCAGAAGCCCGAGGTGGTGACGCTGCTCCGCGTGCAGTACCGCATGAACGAGGAGATCATGCGCTTCTCCAGCGACTGGTTCTACGGCAATCAGGTGGAGTCGGCGCCCGAGGTGAAGTACCGCTCGATACTCGACCTCGACGTGCCGATGGAGTGGATTGATTATAGATTTCAGGAGGAGTTCGTCGGCGAGTCGTTCGGGCGTATCAACAAGGAGGAGGCCGAGCTGACCCTTATGACGCTGCAGGAGTACTTCGAGCGCATCGGCAAGACGCGGGTGCTCAACGAGCGGCTCGACGTCGGCGTCATCTCGCCCTACCGCGCCCAGGTGCAGTACCTGCGGTCGCAGCTGAAGAAGAAGGAATACTTCAAGCCCTTCCGCCACCTCATCACCGTCAACACCGTCGACGGCTTCCAGGGACAGGAGCGCGACGTCATCGTCATCTCGCTCGTCCGCTCCAACGACGAGGGCCAGATAGGATTCCTCCGCGACCTGCGCCGCATGAACGTGGCCATCACCCGCGCCCGCATGAAGCTCATCATCCTCGGCGACGCTCAGACCATGACCCGCCACCCCTTCTACCGCCGACTCTACGAATACGTCGAGGCGCTGAAAACATGTGTGAACAACTAAGAAAAAGCCCCCTAAGTACTTAATAATCATTAAAAACTAAAGCCTTTAGTTGGATTGAACTAATGTTTTTAGTTACTTTGCAGTCGGATACAGATACTGACGCAAGAAGAATTGAAACTCAACTTTGGCAAGTTGAGAGAAGTTATGGGAAGTCATGGGAAGTTATGAGAAGTTATGGGACGATAGTCCTGCTCCATACAAGCCGTTGCTTCCGGAAGAACAAAAGGACAAGAGTAATGTCTTCTATCTTCTTCTAACTTCTCCTAACTTCTTAAGTTGAGCGAATGCGAAACTTGAATTAAAACCGAAGATGATGAAACGACTAACCACGAAAGAACGGGAAATCATGGAGCTCTACTGGCAGCACGGCCCGATGTTCGTCAAGGAACTCCTGGAGTACTACGACGAGCCGCGACCCCACTTCAACACGCTGTCGACCACGGTGCGCATCCTCGAGAAGAAAGGTTTCCTCGACCATAAGCAGTACGGCACGTCCTACCAGTACTTCCCCACCGTCACGGAGCGGGAGTACGGACGGTCGAGCCTCGGCGGTATCATCCGCGACTACTTCAACGACTCCTACCTGAGCGCCGTCTCTGCCTTCGTCAAGGAAGAGAAGATCTCCGTCGACGAACTTCGTGAACTGATTGATAAAATAGAAAACGGTAAATAGTCCAATGAGTATGATGACGACGTTCCTGACCTACGACCTGAAGGTAGCCGTGCTGGTGGCCGTGTTCTACATGTTCTACCGCCTGCTGCTGAGCCGCGAGACCTTCCACTGCGTCAACCGCGCGGTACTGCTGGCGACGGCTGCCGCCTCGTTCCTGCTGCCCCTGTGTGTCATCACGCTCCACCGGACGGTGCTGGTCGAGACCGGCCGCGAACCGCTGGCAATGGTGGGCGGACTGACGGCGACGGTCGTCGAGGAGTCGTCCGTGCCGCTGTGGCAGACGGCGGGCGTCGCCCTCTTCTTCGCCGGCATGGCCGTCACCCTGGGCTATACCCTCGTCAGCGTCCTCCGCGTCTGGCTGCTCATCCGACGCGCTGAGCACCATCCGCAGGCTGACGGCACCGTCGTCTGCGTCACCGACCGTCAGGTGTCGCCCTTCAGCTGGATGCACTACATCGTACTCTCACACAGCGACTACGAGGCCCAGGACGCCTCCATACTCGCCCACGAACGGGGACACATCCGTCGGCACCACTCGCTCGACCTGCTCCTCGTTGACACGCTCACCGCCCTGCAATGGTTCAACCCCGCCATGTGGATGCTGCGCCAGGACCTGCGCGCCATCCACGAGTACGAGGCCGACGCGGCGGTTCTCTCTCAAGGCATCAATATGCGCCAGTATCAGTATCTCCTTATCCAGAAAGCCGTCAGCCACTGTGGGTACTCAGTCGCCAACGGCATCAGTCACAGTACCCTCAAAAACCGCATAGATATGATGCTCAATAAGAAATCAAGCAGCGCGAGCCTGCTGAAACTGCTCGCACTCGTCCCCATCGTGGGCGCCGCCCTGGCCCTGAACGCCGAAACCGTCACCGACTACGTCTACGCCGAAAAGACACCACAAAAGGTGGTGAAGAAGGGCAAGAAAGCCGCTCAGGTGAAGGTGAACGACAAGACCATCGAGGTGAAGGCAGAGAAGGCTGAGGCCGCCGAGAAGCAAGTGTCGAAGGAGGCACCGAAGATTATTGTTGGCGAAGCTAATGGCCCCGAACCGCTGATAGTCGTCGACGGCAAGGTCGCCACGAAGGAACAGGTGATGGCGCTCGACCAGAGCGAGATTGACAACGTCACGGTCATGAAGAATGAAGATGCGCTGAAAGAGTATGCCAATCGTTTCCATGCCGATACCTCCAACGGCATCCTGTTTATCAACACCAAGGAGTATGCAAAGAAGATGGAACTGGTGAAGCGACTGCCGGGTGCCTCGGTCGACGAAAACGGTACCGTCATGATTAACGGTAAGGCGGTAAAGGAAATCAGGCTCAACGAAGAGGTGTATGTCTCAAATGGTGTCGCTGACGAGTCTGCCGAAGGAGCCTTCGACGTCGTGGAGCAGATGCCTGAGTTCCCCGGCGGTTCAATAGAGCTGATGAAGTTCCTGAGCGAGAACATCAAATACCCTGAGGCAGCCTCGAAGGCTGGCACTCAAGGCCGCGTCATTGCACAGTTCATCGTCGAGGCCGACGGCTCCATCTCCAATGTCAAGGTGCTGAAGAACGTGAGCGACGAGATTGACGCCGAGGCCGTGCGCGTCATCAAGGCCATGCCTAAGTGGAAGCCGGGCATGCAGAAGGGACAGCCCGTCCGCGTGAAGTACACCATCCCCGTCACCTTCCGTTTGAACTGAAAAACGCCGGACGTTTCCTTTCGTCACTTGCAGAGGGGACTGGCAGCACACGTAGTCTGTCAGTCCCCACCTCAGTTGTTTTTCAAAATTATTTTCATCAACAATAACCCTGCGTTATTGCGCAATAACGCAGGGTTATTTGCCGATAACCATGGGTTATTGTTACACATTTCCTTCCAAATGCGGTCAGGATACTGAAATTCTGCATCGCTGATATGTGCGCCAAGTGAGGGGAAAAGCATCGGAACCAGGGGGTCGTGCATGTCTTTCGAGGCCTGTGAGAGCAGCAATTTGATGCATTCTGTCCCTTTTCCGAGGTTCGGCATCTTAGGAGCCTTGCGTTTACTAATGTCGTATCTCATTGATTTATAGCTTTTTAGATGAA
>CALDLA010000116.1 GCA_937898415.1 uncultured Prevotellaceae bacterium
ATCTACACTCTTTCCCTACACGACGCTCTTCCGATCTAGAGATTATATGATTATTTTTCCCTATCCGAAACCCACTAAATGTTACGGTGATACGGTGATACGGTGATACGGCGTGCTGCAACTAATCTTTGCTTGGGAGAAAATTGAGTTCGACAAGCGGAGCGACGTTCTCTACAACAAAATAGCTGACGCGCAAGTTCTTGTCGTGATTGGCTATTCGTTTCCATTCTTTAATCGTGAGACTGATCGTGAGATATTCTCCAAAATGGAACATCTGGAGCGTATTTATATCCAAGACCCATGTGCAAATGACATCAAGCAATTCATATCATCAGTACTTACAGAACAGCAGCGCGCAAAGTTGCTATCAAATATAGTTCCACTACAGTATAAGACACAAATTTCTTCTTGCCACCAGAACTTTAGATTATAAGTTTGTGCCGTGGTCTTTTATTAAAAGATGTGTAAAAATGTGCTATGTTGTGAAATATCTCAGAAATTATTCGTATCTTTGCAAATTAAAGACAATAATGTTGGCACTATAAGATATGGCAAAAACGATACATACGATACTATATGATGACGTACTCGATGGCTCCAAGATTATCGAGATGGATAATTGTGTGTGCCAATTGAGCGTCATCAGGCGTGGTTATACTGAGTTCATCAAGGATATGAAGGAAGAACTGTCAAAGCCAGCACTATACATTCTTCTTAATCGCGAGAATAGAAAGGCGTATGTTGGAGAAACGGACGTATTCTTCAAAAGGATAGCTAACCATACAGCTAACAAGGAATTCTGGGATGAAGCATTGGCGTTTACGGCTAACGACAATTCGCTCACAACGACTGAAGTGAAATATTTGGAGTCGCTTTCGTATGAGACAGCCAAGCAGGCACAATCGTACGATTTGTCAGAGAACTCACAGGCACCAACGCGCCCACATGCAACGAAGTCACAGGAAATAAAAATCAAGGAGTTTTTCAAATATGTGACTTTGCTGACCAAATTTGTGGGATGCGATTTGTTTGAGAAGAATCGCGATAGTCATCAAGGGACACAGCCTGTTCACAAGCCTATTAAATTGGATTTGGAGGTTAATGCAGATGACTTGAAGGGAAGAGTTTCTATCCGGCTGAATGGAACAGAATACAAAACTAAAGGCTTGATGGGATTTGCCATCGTGAAGGAATATTTGAAGGCTCATCCTCAAACCACCATCGAAGAGTTGAAGGATACGTTCCACAATGCCTTGCTTGGCAGATGGGGTGCCTGGAACTTCATCGAGGATGATATTGAGGCAGCTCGAAATTTGAAGGAAGAGACTTCTATGTATAGGCATCTTCTGAAAGAAGAGTATATTCTGATCAGCGGCGATGGTGTGAAATTCGTTGTCTCGAACCAATGGGAGAAAGCGAATGTCCTGAATCTTTTGCAGATTGCAAAGAATGAAGGATGGAGTTATGAGATTGTAAAAGAATGATTATTCATCTGAGATATGGAAAAATGGAATGACATCGTATTATCACTGCTTGATTGCAAGAATCGTCATGTTGACGAGGATAAGTATCAAGAGAAAATCGAAGAACAGTTCAAGTTCCTCGGGTGGAGTATCTATAATGGATGCGTAGAGAGAAAACCTGTATTACCTGTAGGTAATTCTAACTCTCTCATTCCAGATGTTGTGCTTAAGAAAGATGGCGAGCGAGTACTTCCTGTTGAGATTAAAGAACCCAATAATAGGCTCAAGAAGCGTCAGGAAGAACAATTGTTCTCTTATATGCGCCAATTGGATTTACGAGTGGGGCTATATATAGGTGAGAAATGGCAATTGTATTATAATGCACCTGATGACAAGGAGAATCCTCACGCCGTATTTACAGCGATGTTAGATCCAGACTCAGAAGAAGGTCGTGTGTTTTGTCAGCTATTGACTTATGAATCCTTTTCTGTCATTTCATTGGAAGCTTTTTGTGCTGAGAAATTAGAAGCTATTCGTTTTCACAGCCAGATAATAGAGAAACTTTCAAAATTAAATGATAATCACCAAGGAAATGCGCTCCTGCTATCATTGTTGAAGAATTACCTTGGAGATAATACTAAATACGGCGACATCCTCGATGCTGAACTATCCAAAGTCAACCTCTCATACGCATATGGTAGCGCGAAAAAGAATAGCAATGTCAAGGTCAATGTTCCATCTAAGAAACGAAAACTCGTAAGGTATTCACTCAATGGCGGTCCTGCATTACCTAAAACAAAGTTGGTACTTGAGGCTATGCGTCTTTATGTTGAAAAGCATCCTGATGCAACCTTTGAAGATATAGAGACCGTATTTCCCAAGAGCATACAAGGTGGCTATGGCGTAGTTCGTAAGTTTTCTGAACTTGAAGAATACGTTGAAGCTGGCAGCAATATTATGGGACGTTTTTCGTCTACCCCTAATGAGTTGTTGACAAGTGCCGATGGTATCAGGTTCGCTGTTTGCAATCAGTGGGAATATAATAATTTTCCACGCTTTGTTAATATTTTGAAAGAATTAAAATGGAGAGTAAAGGAAATAAAATGATGAAAGAATATATTATTGACACGATTTCAAGAGAGACATTGGAAGAGTATGGCTACGATTCTTCTCAGGTTAGCGATGATTTGATGAAGAAGATAGCAGAGACTCTCAGGCATACATTCCGTGAGTGTGTTTTGGTTTGCCTGCCTGAGGTTTGTGATGATTTTGACATCCCTGAGGCTAAACAAAAACCATATGTAGTGAGCAGAGTATATGTTTCTTTGAATGACGAAGATGGGAACAGTCATGATACTAAGCTATTTAAGAAGAGAGAAGATGCTGTTGCACAAATGAAACGATGGCGGAATGATGAAATGATTTTACGTAAGGAATCAGGTTGTGCCTACGAAATAATTGTTGACAATGATGACAGGTTCCGTTTGGCGTGGGATGATGAAAGGGAAATGTTGAGCATAGGCATCAGTTAAGTCTGGGCAAACCCCTATAAAAAACACTAACCCCGAAGTATGCCTAAGCAGGGACAACGGGGTGTTACGCTGCAAAGATAGGAAGAAAAACTGAAACTTGCAAGAAAAGTGACAGAAAATTTAGAAAAATTAATGAGAAATGAACTTTAAGACGAGTCAAAAGCTATATTCGGTGCCCAGAATGCGCAAATATCAGAACGCTTGCGCTGGCGACAAGCGGAAGACGATGCAATTGTATCGCTACAATCTCAGACTATGCCAGCGGTTCTATGGTACATTGAATCTATTGGAGGTTATGTTGAGGAATGCTATTAACGAACACTATATAGCATATTACTCTGATCCTGATTGGATAGTTAACCAAGCAGACAGTGGTAAGTTGCTCGAATATAATAAGGATGAGATAAGACAGACGGAAGCAGGATATAGAAGGCGTGGTATATACAACAACGACAAAATGGTTGCTTCGCTGACGATGGGATTCTGGACTAAACTCTTTTCAAAGAAAAGATACAAACGAGGCGGCAAGACGCTTCTGCAAATCTTCCCAAACAAACGAAAAGGTAAAAACCAGGCAGATGTCTATAAAGACCTCACTCATATCCGCGAGTTCCGTAACCGCATTGCCCACCACGAGCCGATTTGCTTCGATGGTATTGGTAACATCAGCACTGCCTTTGCCCGTGATCATTATCAGCTGATTTGTGAGTATATTGGATATATGGGTCAGCAACCAGATAATGTAATTCAGTGGGCAGAGAAACCTGATGAGGTGTTGAATAAGATTGATAGCATCAGATGAAAAGGAATAGATTAGATACAAAGAGAATAATGATAAAGTATGAGAGTTGGGACTGACATTTCAGACTGGATAATCACGCCAATAGAGAATTATTTGAGTGGTAGAAGTCAAGATGCAGTCTTTGACCTCTATTATCAGGGACTTACTTTCCAAAATATAGTCAGAGACCATAGAGAGGATGAATTGGCTATGGCGATAAGGCCATACGTCATGGAGTATATTCTTTACCCAGAGAACAGAATTTATAGGCTTGGAAAGGCATATATGGTGACCAGCCTAATATCCAAATCTATGGAGATATGTGATAACTGGGCTCGGATGACTGGCAGAATTAATTGGATAGAATTCATAGACAAACATGCCTCTCTCATTCATCAGGAATTATGCTATGAGAATAAATGTATGGTCATCCTATCCCATCTTTCGAGAAAGGGTTATCAAGAGGACTGGGATAGTCTGTATGTTGTAGTAAAAAAGAAGCTAAAGGACAAGGAGGTTCGTAAAGATAGCGAGCGGCTTGAACTGTATACTTTCTTTATGGCTGTTATTATGATTGAGCGTAGCAAAATGACTATTCCAGACAAAAACAAACAATTGGTTTTGTTGGAGAGGAAATGGAGTGTCATTAGTTACCTGTACTCACTTGTTTTAAACAGAATTGTCGGTACCAAATATACAAAGTATGTTCAATTGGCGGCACAAACACGTAGCAACAAGTCCAGAACTGAATATGGTCATTTGTTTCTTAAGGTTGCTGATTGGATTATTCTTCGAAGCCCTCAATACTTCGCGTCAGAGAATAAATTTAAGTTTCAGCTTGAACAACTGAGGAAGATTGTTGAAGGTGAATATATTAATCATGAACTTGATATTTTAGCAGAGACCCTGTTCCCTGAGATATTTGGGAAAAAGACTATAAAGCCGCAAACATCAGAGGAGTTGTCGCCTGAGGCGATAGTTCTTATTGATAGCATAGACGCTTCTCTACACCCTGAAGTTCATAAAAAACTATACGAGAGTTACCTCAAAGCTCACCCAGAGGAGGGGAAACCCGTTATTCAAATAAACCACAATGTAACCATGACAGGAGATCATGCGCAATATATAGAAAATTCAGATAAAGAAGATAAGGAATAACGATATGGGTAGAAAGATAACAATGACTGGCAAGAATGCCCAGTATATAGAGCATCGTGGAGCAAATACTACTCCTGACAACGATAGGGAGATACTGATGAAGGGCGATGAAGCCGTTTATCAGGAATTCGTCACAGACAATCTCCCTGAAAAAAAGAAAGAACCTAAAAAAGTTGTTCAAGAAGAGTGTTATCAAGATAAGGTCGTAGATGCGATTCATGAACTTACTGATGTCGTAAAAGAATCGTTGAAAGAGCCAAGGACGCAGAATATCTATGGCGACAAGAACGAGTTTCAAGATGGAGCGCAATTGCTGAAAATGGGCATACCTGAAGGTGCTGACCCTGCTGAGATTGCTGCACGCATAGCAGAACAGCAGCGGGCTCTACTGGAGCAGAAGAAAAATAGCATTTAACGATGAGTGATACGAAAGAATATATCAAGGGCGATAAGCATGTGCACCAGGCTGGGAGCATCATGATTAAGTTCGCACAATATAACGTGCCTGAGCAGAAGGGTGGCTGGAAGCAGCAGGAAGAAAAGGAGGCTGAGCAAATGGAGAAAGAGTTTGCGCAGTATGAGGAAGTAGTGGAAGAACCTGCTGAAGCCGATGTTGCTGTTGTTGAGCAAGAGTCGTCCCAAGAGAATCTGCTATCTGATGTTGATCGTTTCATAGATCGCGTAAAGGCCATCTTTGCCAAAGCTGCTGAAAAGAATGGCGAGAAGATAACTGTGAATGCCAAAGGATGGAGTGGCCAATATACATTCTACGTAGATGCAGACAGGGTTTCGAAGATACTGGACGATCTGCGACAGAACTCAGAACAGAAGGTGAAAGAGTATCTGGACTTGTTCAAGGGATGTACCAGCGTATCGGCTGTGGCTCCCTTCGTTGGTGAGATACTTGACATTGAGGAACTGAGGGTGAAGGAATTGCAGAAGTCAGACATGAAGTTTGCCCTTGAGCCTTTCTATGGCATGACTGCTACTGCTGTTAGCAAATTGAGTTCAAAGGTAGGTAAAACGGAGAGCGAATTGCTAATAAATACCCTAAAAGGGCTGCTTAAAAAGTACCCCAAAAGCTAAATAATTACGGCTCACCACGGATTATTTTTGCCAAAACCATGATAATTTAGATAACGCATTGAAATACAACAATTTGCGGTAAAAATCATTTCCTAAGTTATTTTTGCAACTATAGGAAATTATTCAGAATCTTTGCCCACGGAAATCAGAAATGATGACCGTGGGTAAATTTTTTATTGTATTTTTATAAAAGTAATAAGGTTATGGCAAAGACAGTCATGTTGGAAGCTACTACAACAGAAATAGGTAGCAACGTAGAGAACTCAGAAATCAGTAAGGTGCTGCAATACCTGGCTCCTTGGATTGAGAAAACCAATGGTGAGGAATCTATTGGTTCTTGGGAAACCACTTTGGCTACCAAGATGATGATGAAGCTCCTGGAGCTTTGGATGACTCAGGATAGCAGAGAGCGTGTAGAGAAGATGCTCGAATACTATCACCCTCTGGATCGTGCCGCCATGGCCTACGGCTTGGTGGTGTATGTGATGACTGGCACGAAGATGACTTTCAAGAGTGCCGTGGCCAACCAACACTACAAGACCATCTGCAAGATGTTGAAGGAGGATATGCCGCAGTTGATGTTTGCTGGTCACATGAAGTATATGGTTCGTAGATACGGCAAGAAAAAGCAATAAGAAGGCATAAAATCGCGATTTAGCGAGAGCAGAGCCAAACTCGTTTGAGCTATGCCGAGCGTGAGCGATTTCAATGCGAAGCATTAACCGAGTCGGAGGATGAGCGAGGAAACGTGTCCGGACGAATGAGCTCAACTAAAACCCCGCTTTCCGATGCTCATTAATTCGATAAGATTATGCTAAGAAAAGTCGAAGTACCTGAAGAGGTTTTGGCACGACTCCTAACAGGGAAGTGCATCGAGGGTTCACTGCGCAGAGACCAGTGGACGGGTGTTGTAACCTTCAAGGCTTTCAACAGGAAGCCGCGAGGTAGTCAGGACAAGGTAATCTGCCAGTTGGAGAACGGATGGCTGAAGGAAAG
>CALDLA010000117.1 GCA_937898415.1 uncultured Prevotellaceae bacterium
CGTTGGTGCGAACCAGACGATAGAGGTCGTTATGAGAATCCTTTGTATCCCTGATAGCTACATTCTCGTAATTGTCAAACAGTGAGGTGAATTTAGCCTTTGTCTCATCGTCGAACCACACCTTGTTGTTGTCAACCATGTTGTCGAGGTAGAGGTCGTTGGTGAAGCCACCGATGGTCTCAGGTGTACACTCATAACTTGAGTTTTCACCAGAGATGACGACCTGGTTGTTCTTACCACGCAGGTCAATGAACTTCTCGGTATTGTAGTTGTTGTTGTTAGCAACGGTGGCGATGATTTGACAGTTCTCGATATTGAGTTCGTTGTTGTCGGCATCGGTATCGAGTACGAAAGCGGCAAACTCCTCAGCGCCTTCAATGGACTGGTTGTTCATGCCGTGAATCTCAACACCGGTGAAGGTGAACTGGTTGTTATTGCCGTGAACGTTCAGGGCGGCACGTCCGTAGGTCTTACCACCGTTCATCGTCACCTTGATGCCGGTGCCTTCCACGTCAATGGCGTAGGCAAAGCCCTTGATGTTCAGGTTCTCAATAGCAACTACTCCTGTGCCTCCTGTGAAGAACAGGGCACCCTTGTTGTTCAGGTACTTCGTCTCAGGATCAGTTACGGATGCTTCGTTGCAGATAATGCTATAATTTTTACCGTCGATGGTGAAGCCGCCCTTATTAATAGCAATAGGTGTGGCGCTCTCCACGTCCTTCAGCAGCTCGATGGTCTCTCCATCAGCCACTGCGTCGATGGCATCCAGCAGTTTGGCATATTTCGTGTTGTTGATCTGAGCCTCGGCGTTACCCTTTGCGGTCGTGGTGTAGGCATAGTTGCTACCCTCCTTCTTCATCGTGATGACGTAGTTGGTATTGGGTGCTTCTGCTGTTCCGACTGCAAAGAAGTCGAGATCCTTCTTGTCAGAGATGATGGTAGCTCCAGGAACGAGATAAATCTTATTTCCAGCAGCGTCAAGAGCCTTATCGCCGAAGATCAGCGAGTAAGTCTCACCGTCAGTCAGTGCGCAGTTGATATTGTCCGTCAGAGCGAAGTCATGCTTCAAGGTGATGGTCTCGCCAGTCTCCAGACTAGTCAGGTATTCCTCTAGCAATCCGTTACCTAAGCTTTCGCAATAGGCGTTACCGGCGATATAGGTGTAACTGTTGTCAAACTGAGCATAGTCGGGATCAGTGGCATACAAAATGGTGGTATTCGGGTCATCAGCTTTGAAAAGCTCAGGACGCTCGGCAGTGTATTCCACCTGTACACCAGCAGCGATGGTAATGGTATGACCATCGGGAATCAGTCTGTGTCCGTTTGCATTGATATAGAAGGATTCACCTATCTCAATCTTTCCTACAGTGGTAATATCATCTGCCAAGGTGACATCGTCCAGCAGTGTCAGTACAGCACCGTCTTGGAAATCGTCACTGGCAAATGCTTTCTCAATAGAAGTGAAATGGTTGCCGCCCATCTCAACGACGGGGGTCTTTTCCTTTAAGTTATAGAGACCTCCAGTGGCATTAGATGAGATCTGCCAATCGTACGGGTCAAAGAGACTTTCGAAGTTAGCTTTTGCAGTTCCGTCGAAGAAGACGTTGCTCTCAGTCAGTTGGCTCTCGTCGAAGATGAAGCCTCCCTTGTTCTTAGGCGATGCAGAATAGGTGGTGGAACCCTTAACGGTGATGACACCATCCGTACCGTTCAGCAAGACAAAATACTGAGCGGACTTGTCGCTACCGCTGGTAGCGGTCACTGTGACATTCTCAATGTTATACTTACCGCCGTTAGCTTCATCGGTTCCATTGTTGTTGTCAACGAAGCAGGCGTAGTATTCGTTCGCAGCTATGTCCTGGTTATTCACGCAGCTGACGGTACCGCCAGTAACATTGAATGTATTGTTCGTTCCCCAGTTACTGATGGCGGCACGACCGAAGAGGTTACAGCCTGTAATGTTGAACGTGTTGTTCTCAGAATCTGCCTCGGCGTTGATGGCGCGGGCAAAGCCTACGATTTTCAGGTTGCTGATGTTTACCGTAGCGTTGCTACCATAGAAGCTCAACGCTCCATATTCGCTGGCCACATTATTATAGGTAGTCTCAGTATATCCGCTTCGAGTAATCGTATGGTTGTTACCATTGATGGTAATAGCCTTGTTGGTTCTCAGCATACCTTCGAGCGTCACGTCATTTAACAACGTGATAGTAGCTCCTGAAGCAGCATTGGCAACGGCATTCTCTAACGTAGAATACTCGACGTCACCAATCTTCGCTTCGTTTTGTGCCCACGCCGTGTTAACCGAGGCGAGGAGCATGATCAATAAGATATATAATGTATTCTTTTTCATATTTCAGTCCTCCTTCTTATTTGGTTACACGACTATAAGATGGTTCGAGAGCGTCACTGCCGTCGATGATGTAGGTCTGGTGGAGCAGGTCGAGATCCTCGGTGAGGGTCAGGTTGATGCCCTGCTTCTTACCCACTGCATCGTTGGTCATGTCAAGCGGGAAGCTCTTTGAGACGCTGCCTTTGTACTCATAACCTTCGTTGTCCTTGATTCTGTACCATACGGTAATCTGGGCCTCGGCCAGTTCCTTGAGCACCTGCAGGGGGATGTAGAACAGTCCCTTGTCGGTGAACTCCTTACCTTCGGCGGTGAGGGATACGGGCGTGGGCTCGGGCTTCAGGACAACGGTGCGGTTGGCGGCCATGTCACCTGATACGATGGCTTTCCAGTTGGGCGCTGTTGCCGTGCTGTTCAGGATAAGGCGGGCCTTGCTCGTCAGGTTGGTGTAGTCGATGACGATGCTGTCGAGCATCACCTCACCGTAGGTGCCAAGCTTGGTCAGCAGGGCCTGTGCGGGCTTCAGTGTCACCACGTCGCCGATGCAGCTCAGTGCGTGATAGAACTTGAACTTGATGGGCGTCTCCACGGTCTGCATGTCCAGCTTGCGCAGGTCGAACCAGGGCTTGCCGGTCTCCTCGTTGACACCGTAGATGAGGTCCACCTGGTTGTCGACCTCCTGTGCCAGCTTATAGATGAGCCAGGGGTCTCCCAGCTCGTTGACGGGCTGTACGGCAGCGATGCACTTCTCTCCCGACGGATTCTCCTCATAGGGTCCGTAGGCGAAGAACGACACCATGTCGTCGGCCTCGTTCGGCCAATACTTCAGGGGGAAGTACTCCCATTTCCCTGATACCCAGTTGACCCCCTGGTTGTACATGAAGTCAGAGGACACTGAGGTAAACTCATACTTTAGTTTTCCCGTGTAACAGGCAAAGATGCCGAAGCCCAGCTGTCGGAGTCCGTTGTGGCCGTCGACGACGTCGAGACCCTTGATTTCACCGGCAGCTCGGGTGACATAGTCCACCTGTTCCGCATTGAACGCAATAGGCAGGCCGGAGGATTTGTCCTGCGATCCTGCGTCGTCGTTCGAGCAAGCTGCAAAGAGCAGTGCTGTTGCGAAGAGTGATAGTACTTTTTTCATTTTAGTTTTTTATTTTATTTTATTTTTTCTGTATTCTATTTTTGTTGGCCTTGTTCTGCGCCTTGGTGGTGCATGGCTGGCGGGGCCGTTTTGTCTTCTCTCCCCGTTTCTTTCGTCTTGTTCAGGCAGGGGACACGCCTGAGGTCTTCATCGTCATCTGTTGGCTCTTGAAACAGCAGCCAGCAAGTCAAAGGGTGCGGTTTAGTAGTTTTGTGAAGCAGGGTCGTCGGAGTCGCCCTCCGGCGACCCTGCTTTGTTTAAGACTGCTTATTGCAGTATGATGTTGGATGATTTACTTCAGAATTTCATTGTTACTAGACAAAGTAATTGTACCGACACCGTCATAGTAGCTGCCAAAAATACCGAGGTCAACATAGAGATACATTGCCAAAGCTTCGCCTTCCTTTACAGGGTTTTCTCCCTCAATGTCTGAGGTTTTGATAAGATACGTCTGTTCAACTCCAAGTTTACCAGTATATTTAACTTGATAGCCGTAACCCTTTTTTGCATGTTTGTTAGTCGCGCTTAACTTTGTAATGGTAGCAGTTGAAGCGGTAGTTGGGAGAACACCACCATTTACTGCATCAATATTGTACGTACCTTCTGTCAGAGCATCAGCGGGAGCGCCTGCGGGATCTGCAGGAATCACCAACTTCTCAGAGAAGAAGTATACGGGTGAACTCTGATCCACATACTTTGCCTCATCTTTATCAAACTCCTGAACAGTAACAGAAATGTAGTCTCCGCTCTCCTTGTAACCCTGGTTGATCTTGTCAGCGAAATCTTTCTTAGCTACGCGATACTCGAAGTTCAAACCGAAGTAGTAGTAGTTCTGGAAGTCTTCGTCAACGGCAACAGTCTCTCTGGTCACCTTGCTTACGAAAGTCTTGTTGAACAGGGTGGGAACCCTGAAGTCATCAGGATTTGCAACGCTCGGGTAGAGGTAGTATACAGCACCGAGGGGGAGCTCATTAGCTTCGTTACCAGCCTGAACCTTAGCATAGCCGGGGTTGAACGGCATGTCAACGTCAGTCTCGTTGGTCTCAGCCTCCTGCCAAGGAGTAACCTCAACAGAGAACTTCACACTCTCCAGACCGACAACGATCTTGATGACATAAGACTTACCAGCCTCAATCTGTACACCAGTCTCCTTAGAGATCTTGTTCTCGATAGCGCTACCGTGAGTCTTGTTGTCAGAGAGCAGACCAGCCAGCTTCTCGTCCTTGGTCATCACGTCGTACAGCATCTCAATGGTCAGCTCCTCACCAGTAGGAATGACGTAGATGGGGTCAGTAGCCTTAGCGTTCTCAGCTGAGCTCTGGAACAGGTTAGCATAAGCGTCGGTGGGGATACCGGGCTTCTTCTCTTCCCAAGAAGCAGCACCCTCAGACTCAGCGCTCTCCTCGATGATAGCCTCGTTCAGGGCAACGGGGAGCTCGTTCTTCTGCAGGTTGTTGGTCGTACCTTCCTTACCGTCCTTCAGACCGTCGTTGAAGCGTACGGGCTCGATCACGAGCTCGTTGGTGCCGTCATAGCCCTTCCAGTTAGGCTGAGCGTTCTCCACACCAGGAGTCTCAACGTCCTCACTGTGGAGGTTCAGGGCACCCTTCATCACGAAGCCACCGAACTCAATCCAACGGAGGTAAACCTTGGTCATGTCATCAACATCGCCGTCAGCCATGGTGCCATACTCCTTAGCGCCACCCTCTACTTCAGCGGGGTCGTAGATCTTGTCACCTTCGGTCTCGAAGTCAACAGCCGAGATGATCTGGATGTTGAGCTGAGCCAGAGCGTGCTTGAAGTTCCACTTGATGCTGTCGGTTGTACCAATCTGCTTGGTCAGGTCGATGTAGCAGTTGCCGGGAAGAACGTTTCCGTCCTCATTAGCACCTGTGTAGTTAAGACCACGATAGCCGTTCTTGTCAGCTGCGACACCCCAGAGGAGGTCAACAGAGGTAGCGGGATCGGGATCAACGATGTACTTGATGTAAGGATCGCCGCTAGTGGTGTTCTTCACCGTACCAACGATGTTCTTCTTCTGGATGAGAGTAGCGTCCTCTTCACCTTCCACCACGGGGATACCGGTGTTGACGGTGAAGTCAACATAAGGAGCATAAGCGAAGAAAGAAACCTTGTCGAGGTCGTCGCTGTTAGCAGCATCGCCGAACTCGTTCGGCCAGTACTTCACGGGCTCATAGGTCCAAACCTCCTTGGCTGCATCCCACTTCACCTGCTGGTTGTACATGAAGTTAGGAGTAGAGCTGTTGGTGTCGAACTCACTGTTGCTGGTGTAGTAAGCGAACACACCGAAACCCTCGTTGTGAGGCTCTTTGTTCTTCAGCGACTCGGTAGTGATACCATACTGGCCATCAATGGCGTTACCGGCAGCACCTGCACGGGTGATAGCACGCTGTGTGTACACATCGAACTGGATACCACCCTTCTCAGCCTGCTGCTTAACGGCCTGGTTCAGTGCCAGTTCGTCAGTCTCAGAGCAGCCAACCATCATGGCAGCTGCAGCTGCGAAAAGAAATAGTTTTTTCATGTTGTTAATAATTTAAGTGAATAAAAAGTTATTTAATAATTGATTTTTCTATCAGAATGGGATTACTGCTCAGCCTGAGGCAAAATATAATAGCTGCCATCAGCAGAGATTTCCTCTGTCCAAGTGCCTTCCAGAGAGTTATATACAAACTTTACTATCTCGGTACTGACTGTGCTGCCTGTCATAGTACCCTTTGGTATACGGTAGCCCTCATAGGTAGAAGTCTTCTCAGGATTGCCTTCACCTGCACCTTGTTTCCACTTACGGTAAGTGCCAGAGCCATCATCATTCAAGACGTAGCCTTCTTCATATTCAGAACTAAACAAAGCCGCTACTGTATCGAAGCAATCGGGTCCAGGTTCATCAAAAGTATATACTTCTTCTTTGTCCAATTCCTTTTTAGTGAAATTATAGATATATCCATCTTCACCCTGAGGATTTTCCTCAAGCACTTCTGATGTCTTTACTTGTGTGGCAGTTTCTGATTTCTTGTACTTATAGGTATTACCAGCGGTCAGCTCTACCTCCTCGGGAACCACGGGTGTAGGCTCCTCTTCTTCTGCTCCCTGGGGATTGTAAGGCAGGTCAACCTTCTGCTCACCACCCTCATAGTCAGTCCAGTCCTCAACCTCAACAGTTACCTTTACGCTCTCGATACCAACGACGAGCTTAATGGTGTAAGCCTTACCAGCCTCGAGCTTGAGATCCTGCAGGGTCTGGCTAATCTTGTTCTGTACGCGTGAGCCCTTGGTGAAGCCGTCAGAGAGGTTCTGGCTCAGCAGGGTGTCGCGGGTCATGATGTCGTAGACAACGGTGATGGTCATGCGCTCGTTGGTCGGGATGACGAAGATAGGAGCAGTAGTAGCTTCATTATCTTCGGTCTCAGGATCGTCAATAGCACCTGCGAAGAGGTTCACGTATTCCGTGGTGGGGATACCCTGCTGCTTGTCAGCCCAAGTCGTTGTGGTGGGCTCCTCAATCAGAACGGGGTTCAGACCGCGGGGATTCTCGTTGGTGTTGATGTTGTCGGTATAACCCTCCTTGCAGTCCTTCAGACCGTCGTAGAAGGTCACGTTGCCAGCGGTCAGGTCAGTACCGTCGTAGTTCATCCAGTTGGGCTTTACCTTATAGTCAACGGTAGCCTCCTCACTGTGGAGGTTCAGAGCACCACGGGTAGCGAAACCGGTGAAGTCGATAGAGCGGAGGTAGATCTTGGTAGCCTTAGCCAGATCTTCTGCCTCTTCAGGAGCGTAGGCTTCTGTACCCTCGGTAACGACGTCGGCAGCAGCAATAATCTGTACGTTCAGCTTAGACAGAGCGTGGTAGAACTTCCACTTGATGCTGTCGGTAGTACCAATCTGCTTGCTCAGGTCGAGGTAGCAGTTACCAGCTGTAATGGCAGCCTGTCCGTCGGCCAGGCCCTGGAAGTCGCCATCGGCAGCGACACCCCAGAGGAGGTCAACTGAAGTCTGCGGGTTGGTATCGACCACATAGCGGACGATGGGGTCACCCTTGTCACCGTTACGGGTGATGCTGGTGATGTTCTTACCCTGCTGCTGCTTGGCGAAGAGCATCTTGAGCGCGTCAATGGCGTCATCGCCAGTTTCTGTAGCCTCCTTGTAGCCTTCCTTGGCGCGGAAGTCCTCAACGGCAGAGGCGGCTTCTACGCCATCGTTGATGGCACCTGCCTTGTAGCCCAGGTAGGCAGCAAACTTTTCAGCATCGAAATCTTCGTAGTTAACCACGGGGATACCCGTTGTGGGGTTCACAGCCACGTAGGGAGCATAAGCGAAGAACGATACATAGTCGATGTCCTCGCTGACGGCGTTCTTACCGAACTCATTGGGCCAGTACTTGACCGGGTCGTAAGTCCAGGCATTGTTGGCGGCATCGAACTTCACGTTCTGGTTGTACATGAAGTTGGGCAGCGACGTACGCTCGTCGTACTTACTGTTGTTGGTGTGGTAGGCGAACACGCCGATGCCATCACCCTCTTTCAGAGCTTCGGTATTCAGAGATCCTGCCTGACCGGCACGTGTGACAGCACGGTTGGTGTAGACACTGAACTGAATACCCTTGTCCTGCTGACTTTGCAAATCCTGATTCAGCGCGAGCTGATCATTCTCAGAGCACGCAGCCATCATAGCAGCTGCAGCAGCAAAGAAAAAGATTTTCTTCATAATGAATTAATTTTAGTGAAACAATAATTTGATTTATATTTAAACTATTTTCTCTTGTTGATTAGAAGTTGATCTGCTTCTCCTCGGTGTCCTCCCAAGGTACTACGATACCGTCGAAGGCCATGCCGTTGAAGGCATCCACGTAAGGCAGTACGGGCTGTCCGTCAAAGCCGTCCAAGAGGTCGATACGCAGCACATACTCATTCTGGAAGACCTGAACCATGTCGCCCACGTCGAAGTGGTAGTTCAGCACGGTGGCGCGGTCGCGGAGCAGGAAGCGCAGGTTGAGTCGCAGCTCGTCCTTGGGCACGTCACTGAGCATATAGGGCGGCATGGGCTGGTTCTTGTCGTACTGTGCCCAGAGGCTGTTGCGCATGCCCCATGTGTTGAAGGTCATGGCGATGTAGCCTAAGCCGCCGTCGATGCCTGCCGAGTTGGCTCTGTCGCCGTAGACCTGCCAGTCCTCGAGGGCCAGCAGACAGGGCGTCTCGTTGGTGTGGTTCTCGGCCAGCATGAATCCGTTAGCCATACCGGCGAGCGAGCCAGTGGTCTGGTAGAGGTAGTTGATACCACGGATATAGACGCGGACGCGCATTCTCCAGGGCACTACGACGGGGTACATGGTGAACTGCTGCTTCTCGAGCGTCGTCTGGTAGGAGTTACGCTCCTTATAGGGGATATAGGTAGCGTACTCACCCGAGTTGACGTGGAAGAAGATGGTATCCGAGGCCATCTTCTCCGGCTCGTAGGCGACGGCATAGAATCCCGTGGAGTCGATCTTCAGGGGGAGCGTCTTACCGTAGGCGTCCGGTCCATAGAGCTCGGGGTACTTGTTGGGCTGGTAGTAAGAGGGGATGGACTTCACCTCGGCGGTGTTGGCATAGTCCATGCCTACAAACTCCTGGTGTCCGTACTCAGCGGGTGAGTAGTCGATGACGAGTCCCTCGTAGTCGCCCTCGCTGAGGTAGAGCTCATAGCGGTTGACTTCGGCGGTGGTGAAGCGGTAGGACTTGCGTCCGTCCGTGGGGAAGAACCACAGCGTCATACCGTCGGGATCCGGCGTATGGGGGTATAACTGCTGGTCGCGGTCGTAGTTGCGCCAGTCGATAATCATCAGAATCTGCTTGAACTGGTCCTGGAAGACCCATAGGTCGCGGCGCTCGCAAGAGGTGTTGACCATCAGCAAGGCGGCTGCGGCGAGTGCCGGCACTGCTTTCTTGATGCGATTGAAATATGTCTTGTACGTTTTCATCTTTCTTTCGGTATTAAGCGTTGTTACTTAATTCTTAGCTGCTTTGCGAGCCTCTTTCTCAGCTTTGGCGGCAGCCTTTGCTTCCTCCTTGGCTTTTTTCTCTGCGGCCTTGGCCTCAGCCTTTGCGCGGGCCTGGGCGGCGATGGCCTGTTCCTCAGCAGTAGCCTGCTGTGCCTTGGCCTCAGCCTTTGCGCGTGCCTGAGCGGCGATGGCCTCCTGAGCGGCAGTCACGTTGCCGGCCTTGGCCTCTTCCTTGGCGCGCTTGGCGGCGAGCTTAGCCTCAGCCTTGGCGCGGGCCTCTGCCTCCTTGGCTTCAGCCTTGGCGCGGGCCTGGGCGGCCTTTGCTTCAGCAGCGGCCTGCTTGGCGGCGGCCTTCTCAGCCTTGGTGTCGGCCTTTGAGGCAGGCTCCGTCACCGTTGCTGCATAGCCAACGGCGGTGGACTCAGCCTGCTTAGCAGCGGCCTTTGCGGCCTTGGCTTCAGCCTCAGCCTGCTGCTTGGCGGCCTTAGCGGCGGCCTTCTCACGGGCGGCGGCGGCTTCTGCCTCTGCCTTGGCGGCTCTTGCGTCAGCCTCTGCCTGAGCCTTAGCAGCCTTTGCGTCAGCCTCTGCCTGCTGCTTGGCGGCTCTTGCGTCAGCGTCGGCCTGCTCCTTGGCAGCCTTGGCGGCGGCCTTCTCGCGCTCAGCGGCAGCCTTTGCTTCAGCCTTGGCAGCCTTCTCGGCAGCTTCAGCGTCGGCCTTTGCCTGCTTCTCGGCTAACTTGGCGGCCTCCTTGGCTGAGCGCTCTTCCTCCTTCGTCGAAGAGACGATGTTGTTGGGAGCGGGCGTGCCGGCAGGAGCCGTTTCAAGTGCGGTGGGTCGCGTAGTGGTATAGGTAGCAGCGACGGGGGCTACGGGTTCGTAATCCTCCACCTGCTGGTTCTTCTTGCTCTTGGAGTGGATGAGGTAAGCCAGCGTGATGTTGGCGTGCGTCAAGCCGAAGATGTGCTTCGAGGATGAGCGCTGCCACATGAGGTGGTCGTCGTACTCCTCTTCAAAACCTTCGGGGAAGATGCTGGAACCAAGGTACTCGCGGTACTTGGTGGGAATCCAACCGATGGCGAGACCTGCGTCGATGGCCCACTGCTTGCGCTTACCGAAGCGGTGCTGGTAACCCAGGTTACCATATATATTAAGGTATTCACCCTGATATCCCTTGTGCTGTGTCCACTCGAAGTCGTAGTAACCGGCGGCTACTCCGAGTCCCAGGTGCCATCCGTCGATGGTGTGGTGCTTCTTACGGTCGCCGAGCCAGTACTTCAGTTCGAGGCCGACGTTACCGCACTGGTGGGCGTGCGAGCTGTGGCTCCAGATCCACCAGGGCCAGAACACCTCGCCCTCGATACTCCAGCGGTTGCTGCGGCCGAGCGGGAATTCCACCTGTCCGTTAGGCGCTGCCAGTCCCCAGAGGATGAAGTTGGTCTTGATGGCCCATACCCACGAGCTGTCGATAGGCTCCTCATAGCGTGGGCACGGCTCGGGCAGGTAGATGATGGTGTCGCGGATGACGAGCGTGTCGCAGCATCGCGCCACCTCCTCTTGCGTCATCGGAAGGATGACAGCCGAGCCTGATGAGCGGAGTGGCGGTAAGTACTTGGCCTGCAGGGTTTTCCAGATGGAGCCGTTCTTCATTTTGCGGAGTTTGGTCTCTCGCGGGTCACGCTGGAAACCGTCCTCCTCCGTGTCGGGCTTCATGAGCACATCGAGCACCTCATACTTCCAGGGCTCGTTGCTGGCCTGTACCATGTTGTAAAGTGCTCCCCAGCGTGCGCCCTGATTGACGACGGTAATCTGGTCGAGACATCCTTCAAGTCTGCTTGCAAGCACTTCCTTGAGCGAGAGACCGCGCTGTTCGCCGAGTCGGCGGTTCAGCTCGTTAGGTCCCTCAGGTGAAGCGCCTCCATAGACGTCCATTTTGAGATTGAGGTCGGGCGTCTTGGCGCATCGTGCCTTGACTTTCGCCACGAACTCGTTAATACGCTGTTCGTTGTCAGCGTAGGACAGGTCGAGATTACTCTGTCCGACGCGGAACCGGACTTCCAATGTGTCTCCCATGACATCGGCAGCCTGCATTGCATGTGCCGTTGCCATAAACAGAAGAACGGCCAGCAGTTTCCTCACTGCCGACGTGCATCCAGATGGTCTTAGTTGCTTGATCTTCATTTTATATTTATTATCGTTTTTTGTTGTCTTTATATATTAATATGGTATAATTGCATGGTTAAAGTACGATTTTTACATCGCTTATTTGGTGCAAAATTAATAAAAAATGTTTTTCGTTAGTTATTTTCATTGAAAAAAGTGCTCCATGTTAACATCTTTTATGTTTTGTGCGTTTTGTGCGCGTCAAAGTACAATTAAAGTTAAAACCTTTCCTATGCACCCGATTTTTCGTACCTTTGCAGGGCGAATTTAGGAGGAGTTAGGAGTTAAGGAGAATTTAGGAGGAGTTAGGAGTTAAGGAGTTAAGGAGTTAAGGAGTTAAGGAGTTAAGACATTTCCTTGCGGGATGTTCTTAGAGTTAAAATAGAATGATAATGGAGTTAAAGGAGTTAAGGAGTAAAGGAGTTAAGACATTACTCTGCTGGTGGATGTTTCGCAATGACAGGAGCTTTCACGGGTCAGACATTTGTCTTAACTCCTTAACTCCTTTACTCCTTAACTCCTAAAATAGATGCGTATGATACAGAAATGGCTGACCACCCTCGGTCGATATATCCTGCTGATGGGGCGCACGTTCAGCGTCCCGGAGCGTTTCAGGATGTTCTATAAACAATATGTGAAGGAGATGGTGCAGTTGGGTGTCAACTCCATCGGCATCGTCCTGCTCATCTCGTTCTTCATCGGTGCCGTCATCTGCATCCAGATGAAGGTGAACATCGAGTCGCCTTGGATGCCCCGCTGGGTGGCCGGCTATACGACCCGTGAGATCATGCTGCTGGAGTTCTCGAGCAGCATCATGTGTCTGATACTGGCAGGCAAGGTAGGGTCGAACATCGCCTCGGAGTTGGGGACGATGCGGGTGACCCAGCAGATAGACGCTTTGGAGATCATGGGCGTGAACTCCGCCTGTTACCTGATACTGCCGAAGATTCTTGGAATGATCACGCTGATGCCGTTCCTAGTCATCTTCTCGTCGGGCATGGGCATCGTGGGTGCCTACTTCACGGCCTACATCATGCACATCATCACACCCGATGACCTGACCTTGGGACTGCAGCACACGTTCATCCCGTGGTTCATGTGGATGTCGATCATCAAGAGCCTGTTCTTCGCGTTCATCATCAGTTCGGTGCCGGCGTTCTTCGGCTATACGGTGGAGGGCGGTTCGGTGAACGTGGGTAAGGCGTCGACGGATGCTGTCGTGTCGTCGAGTGTGCTGATTCTGTTTAGTGACGTGTTTTTGACGCAGTTGCTTTCTTAGATTAGGAGTTAAGGAGTTAAGGAGTTAAGGAGTTAAGGAGAATTATTTAAGGAGTTAAGGAGTTAAGGAGTTAAGGAGTTAAGACATTTCCTTGGTGGGGTGTTTAATTTAGGAGTTAAGGAGTTAAGGAGAATTGATGATGGAGTTAAAGGAGTTAAGGAGTTCAGGAGTTAAGACATTACTCTGCTGGTGGATGCTTCGCAATGACAGGGGCTTTCACGGGTCGGACATTTGTCTTAACTCCTTAACTCCTTTACTCCTTAACTCCTCAAAAAATCTCCTTAACTCCTCAAAAAATCTCCTTAACTCCTTTTAAAAAAGATATGATTGAAGTAAAGCATTTATATAAGTCGTTTGACGGGAGGGAAGTGCTGAAGGACATCAGCACGGTGTTTGAGAACGGGAAGACGAACCTTATCATCGGACAGTCGGGCTCCGGTAAGACGGTGCTGATGAAGAATCTGGTGGGGCTGTTCGAGCCCACCAGCGGTCAAGTGCTGTACGACGGCCGCGACTTCGTGGCGATGACGAAGGCCGAGAAGGTACACATGCGGCGCGAGATGGGGATGATCTTCCAGTCGGCGGCGCTGTTCGACTCGCTGACGGTGCTGGAGAACGTGATGTTTCCGTTGGACATGTTCTCGTCGATGACGCTGCGCGAGCGGCAGAAGCGGGCGATGGACTGTCTGGACCGTGTGAACCTGGTGGGCGCCGAGGCGAAATACCCCGGTGAGCTGTCGGGCGGCATGCAGAAGCGCGTGGCCATTGCCCGGGCCATCGTGATGAACCCCCAGTACCTGTTCTGCGACGAGCCTAACTCGGGTCTCGATCCGAAGACGTCGCTGGTCATCGACGAACTGCTGCACAGCATCACGCAGGAGTACCAGATGACGACCATCATCAACACGCACGACATGAACTCGGTGATGGGCATCGGCGAGAACATCATCTTTATCTATGAGGGTCGCAAGGAGTGGCAGGGGGTGTCGGCTGACATCATGGGCAGCACGAACCAGCGCCTGACGGACTTCATCTTTGCCAGTGACCTGCTGAAGGATATGAGGGCGGTGGTGCTTAAGGAGTTAAGGAGTTAAGGAGATTTTTAAGGAGTAAAGGAGTAAAGGAGTTAAGGAGTTAAGGAGATTTTTTAAGGAGTTAAGGAGTTAAGGAGTTAAGACATTTCCTTGCGGGGGTGTTCTTAGAGTTAAAGGAGAATGAGAATGGAGTTAAAGGAGTTAAGGAGTAAAGGAGTTAAGACATTACTCTGTTGGTGGATGCTTCGCGATGATCGCGGCTTTCACGGGTCGGACATTTGTCTTAACTCCTTAACTCCTTTACTCCTTAACTCCTCAAAAAATCTCCTTATCTCCTCAAAAAATCTCCTTAACTCCTCAAAAAAACTCCTTAACTCCTTAACTCCTTAACTCCTAAAATGATAATAATATGGCTACATTTAGTTTTGAAAACATACTGGCATGGCAAAAGGCGCATGAGTTCGTCTTGGCTGTGTATAAGATAACAAAAACGTTCCCGAAAGAGGAACTCTTCGGACTGACCTCACAGTTCCGAAGGGCGGCCGTATCCATTGAATCGAATATAGCAGAAGGATATAAGAAATTAGGAAGAGCTGACAAGCTAAGGTTCCTGAATATCGCCCAAGGGAGTCTGGAGGAATGCAGAGACTATATCATACTGTCAAGAGACTTACAATATATCAACGCCGAACAGTTCACCCAGTTACATGAATCGGCGGAAGAATCGAGCAAGCTGCTGAATGGCTATTGCAACGGAATACTAAATAACAGCGGAGTAAAGGACTCAGGAAATGACATCACAAATGTCTTAACTCCTAAACTCCTTAACTCCTTAACTCCAAAAATAATATGGAAGAAGAGAGCATCGTATTGCGGGCTGAGGGCCTGGTGAAGCGCTACGGAAAGCGCACGGTAGTGAACGACGTCAACTTCGAAGTGAAGCAAGGTGAGATTGTGGGACTGTTAGGTCCTAACGGTGCCGGCAAGACCACGTCCTTCTATATGACGACGGGCCTGATTGTGCCCAACGGCGGACATATCTACCTGGGCGACCAGGAGGTGACGGACTTCCCGGTGTATAAGCGGGCACGGGCCGGCATCGGCTACCTGGCGCAGGAGGCGTCGGTGTTCCGCAAGATGTCGGTAGAAGACAATATCCTGTCGGTCCTCCAGATGACGGGCAAGCCCCGCGCCTATCAGTTGGAGAAGCTGGAGGAGCTCATCAAAGAGTTCCGCCTGACGAAGGTGCGCAAGAACAAGGGCGACCAGCTGTCGGGCGGTGAGCGCCGCCGTACGGAGATTGCCCGCTGTCTGGCCATCGAGCCGAAGTTCATCATGCTCGACGAGCCCTTCGCGGGTGTGGACCCCATCGCCGTCGAGGATATCCAGCATATTGTCTGGCGCCTGAAGTACAAGAACATCGGCATCCTCATCACTGACCATAATGTCCACGAGACGCTGAACATCACCGACCGCGCCTACCTGCTGTTCGAGGGTCGCATCCTGTTCAAGGGTATGCCCGAGGAGCTGGCCGAGAACCCCATCGTCCGCGAAAAGTACCTCGGCTCGAACTTCGTCCTCCAGAAGAAGGACTTCGAGCAGTTGGACGAGGAAAAGCGGCGGAAAGAGGCCGCCGAGGAGGAGAAATAACTGTTTGGCGGCCGCTATACTAAACTAATTTCACTGAATTTGCAAAGTAAATTCAGTGAAATTACCGAGTAAATTCAGTGAATTTACTTTGCAAATTCAGTGAATTTAACTAGTTGCTACTTACAGAGAGCAAAAGGGCACTTCCTCTAACTTCACATAACTTCCCATAACTTCTCTCAACTTGTAAAAGTTGAGTAATTTGGTAATTGTGAATAATCAATAAATAATTTGGCGGTTCGGTGAAAACTTCGTACCTTTGCAGCCCAAAAATCGCATTATATTATAAATAAGGTATAGAAGACAATGAATATCACATTTGAGAACCCCGACAAGGTGAACGGTCTGCTGACCATCACCGTCGAGAAGGAAGACTATCAGGAGCAAGTCGAGAAGACCCTGAAGAACTATCGTAAGAAGGCCCAGGTGCCCGGATTCCGTCCCGGCATGGTGCCCATGGGCATGATCAAGAAGCAGTATGGCACAGCCGTCAAGGTGGACGAGGTGAACCGCCTGTTGGGCGAGAAGCTGCAGTCATATATCCTGGATAACAAGATCCACATGTTAGGAGAACCCCTGCCGAGTGAGAAGCAGACCCCGCAGGACCTGGAGCAGGACGGTCCCTTCACCTTCATGTTCGACATCGCCGTGGCACCCGAGTTCACAGCCGAGCTGACGGCCAAGGACAAGGTAGACTACTACGCCATCAAGGTTGATGACAAGCTGATTGACCAGCAGGTGCAGATGTACGCCTCGCAGGCCGGTGAGTTCGTCAAGGCCGAGGTCTATGAGGGCAACGACACCCTGACCGGCGACCTGCGCCAGTTGGACGAGAAGGGTAACACCCTGGAGGGCGGCATCATCGCCGACAGCGGTATGATCATGCCCGCCTACATCAAGGACGAGGCCCAGAAGAAGCTGTTCGACGGCTGCAAGCCCGGCGACATCATCACCTTCAACCCCAAGAAGGCCTATCCCGACAACGATGCCGAGATTGCCGCCCTGCTGAAGGTGGACAAGGAGCAGGTGAAGGACCTGACCTCAGACTTTAGCTACCAGGTGACGGAGATCCGCCACTTCCAGCCCGCCGCGGTGAACCAGCAGTTGTTCGACCGCGTCTTCGGCGAGGGAACCTGCAAGGACGAGAAGGCTTTCCGCCTGAAAATCAGTGAGATGCTGAAGACCCAGCTGGTGCAGAACAGCGACTATAAGTTCCTGATGGACGTCCGCGCCTATATGGAGAAGAAGGTCGGCAAGCTGGAGTTCCCCGAGGCCCTGCTGAAGCGCGTGATGCTGCAGAACAACAAGGACAAGGATGCCGACTTCGTGGAGAAGAACTTCGAGGGCAGCATCCGTGAGCTGGAGTGGCACCTCATCAAGGAGCAGCTCGTAGCCGCCCTGGAGATCAAGGTGGAGGAAGCCGACCTGAAGGCCGTCGCCAAGGAGGCTGTCCGTCAGCAGTTTGCCCAGTACGGCATGTCGGAAGTTCCCGACGACGTGCTGGAGAACTACGCCACCGAGCAGCTGAAGAAGCGCGAGAACATCGACAACTTCGTGGACCGTGCCGTCGATGTGAAGCTGACCGAGAAGCTGAAGACCGTCGTCAAGTTGAATGAGAAGTCCGTTTCGCTGGAGGAGTTCAATAAGATGATGCGCGGATAAGGTTTTGGGAATTAAGGAGTTAAGGATGTTTTTAAGGAGTTAAGGAGTTAAGGAGTTAAGGAGTTAAGACAAGTGTTCTAACCGTGAAAACCTCCCTGTCGTCGCGAAGCATACACATAGCAGAGTAATGTCTTAACTCCTTAACTCCTTAACTCCTTAACTCCTTAACTCCTTAACTCCTTAACTCCAAAAACAAAACTCCTGAACTCTTGAAATAGATAAAAACCCAAAAAAAACAAAAAAAAGTAGGAAACTTGTTGGTTTTCTACTTTTTTTTATTAACTTTGTATCTCTTATTCAAGCAAGATTATGAACGATTTTAGAAAATACGCTACAAAACACTTAGGAATGGACGGCCTCGCACTGGATGATGTGATGCGGGTGCAGTCGCAGTATCTGAACCCTTACATCCTGGAGGAGCGCCAGTTGAACGTGACCCAGATGGACGTCTATAGCCGTCTGATGATGGACCGCATCATCTTCCTCGGCACCCAGATAGACGACTACACGGCCAACACGCTGCAGGCGCAGCTGCTGTACCTCGACTCCGTGGACTCCGGCAAGGATATCTCGCTGTATATCAACTCTCCCGGCGGCAGTGTGACCGCCGGATTAGGCATCTACGACACGATGCAGTTCATCCAGAGCGACGTTGCTACCATCTGTACCGGTATGGCCGCCTCGATGGCCGCCGTGCTGCTGGTGGCCGGTCAGGAGGGCAAGCGCTCAGCCCTGCCCCACAGTCGTGTGATGATCCACCAGCCGTTGGGCGGTGTGCAGGGTCAGGCCTCGGACATCGAGATTGAGGCCAAGGAGATCCTGAAGTTCAAGAAGGAACTGTATACGATTATCAGTGACCACTCGCATACGCCTTACGACAAGGTGTATCAGGACTCTGACCGTAACTACTGGATGACGGCTGAGGAGGCGAAGGAATACGGAATGATTGACCAAGTGCTGGTGAGGAAATGAAGAAAGCATGTAGTTTCTGTGGAAGGAGCGACCGGGAGGTCCGGCTGTTGATCACCGGTATCAACGGGTTTATCTGCGAGGACTGTGCCGCACAGGCCTACCAGATTGTGCAGGAACAGTTCAAGGAGAAGGACGGCGGCAGCAAGGGAAAGGCGTCGGCCAGTCTGAAGGTGCCCAAGCCCCGCGAGATCAAGGACTATCTGGACCAGTACGTCATCGGTCAGGACGAGGCCAAGCGCTACCTGTCGGTGGCCGTCTATAACCACTATAAGCGATTGGCGCAGCCTATGGACGACAACGGTGTTGATATCGAGAAGTCTAATATTATATTGGTAGGTTCGACGGGTACCGGCAAGACGCTATTGGCCCGTACCATCGCCCGGCTGTTGGACGTCCCCTTCACCATTGTCGATGCCACCGTTTTCACGGAAGCCGGCTATGTCGGTGAGGACGTTGAGAGCATCCTGACACGCCTGTTACAGGTGGCCGATTACGACGTTAAAGCCGCCCAAAAAGGTATCGTTTTTATCGATGAAATCGACAAAATTGCACGAAAGTCCGATAATCCCAGCATCACCCGTGACGTCAGCGGCGAGGGTGTGCAGCAGGGGCTGCTGAAGCTCCTGGAAGGTACTGTCGTCAACGTGCCGCCGAAGGGTGGACGTAAGCATCCCGATCAGGAATATATCCACTTGGACACCCGTAACATCCTGTTCATCTGCGGCGGTGCCTTCGACGGCATCGAGCGGAAGATTGCCCAGCGCATGAATACCCACGTCGTCGGTTATAACTCCGTGCAGAATGTCCGTAAAATTGATAAGAACGACCTGATGCAGTACGTGTCGCCGCAGGACCTGAAGTCGTTCGGACTGATTCCCGAGATTATCGGTCGTCTGCCCGTGCTGACATATCTTAACCCGCTGGACCGCAGTGCGTTAGAGCGTATCCTGACGGAGCCGAAGAACGCCATCATCAAGCAGTATCAGAAGCTGTTTGAGATGGACGGTGTGGAGCTGACGTTCGACAAGGATGCCTTGGAGTTGATGGTGGACAAGGCCGTGGAGTATAAGTTGGGGGCGCGCGGACTGCGCTCCATCGTGGAGAACATCATGATGGATGCCATGTTCGATGTTCCGTCCCGAAAAGTCAAGAAATTTGCCGTTACGCGTGCGTATGCGGAGCAGCAATTGGAGAAGTCGCATTTGCAAGTAGCGTGACTTAAGCCCCCTAAGCTAGGGGGTTGGGGGTCTGAACAAGCGAAAAGGCAATGAACTATTCCAACCATCCCATCACCAAAGAGTATCGGCGGCTACTGCGTCGGACAGAGACACCATGTGAGATGAAACTCTGGAAACGACTGAAAGGCAAGCAGTTGGATGGATATAGATTCAGACAGCAACACGGTTTCGGACCGTATGTGTTGGACTTTTATTGTCCATCGTTGCGGTTATGTATCGAGCTTGATGGTGAGGTACATGATTCCGAGGAGGTCAGGCAGAAAGATGCAGACAGGACCGTATTTTTAAATGAAAATAAGATAAAGGTATTAAGATTCCGAAATGAGGAAGTAGAAACAGATATAGAAGACGTTTTGAAGCGAATAAGACTATTTATTAACCAAGAGATATTAGGAAATGGAGGAGAAAAATAAGAAAAACGGTGTGAGTGCTGGTGCTGTTGGAAGCGCTGGTTCAGACCCCCAACCCCCTAACTTAGGGGGCTTAAGGCCCAAGAGAACGAACTTATCGGAAGCACTGAAGAAATACTTCGGCTTCGACTCGTTCAAGGGAGACCAGCAGGCCATCGTGCAGAACTTGCTCGACGGCAACGACACCTTTGTGCTGATGCCCACCGGCGGCGGCAAGTCGCTGTGCTACCAATTGCCGTCGCTGCTGATGGACGGCGTGGCCATTGTCATCTCGCCGCTGATAGCGCTGATGAAGAATCAGGTGGACGTCATCTCGCAGATGAGTGAGCACGAGGGCACCGCCCACTACCTGAACTCATCGCTGAACAAAGCCGCCATCGACCAGGTGAAGAACGACATCAAGGCTGGCATCACCAAACTGCTGTATGTGGCGCCCGAGTCGTTGACGAAGGAAGACAATGTGGAATTCCTGAAGACCGTGAAGATCTCGTTCTACGCCATCGACGAGGCCCACTGCATCTCAGAGTGGGGCCACGACTTCCGTCCCGAATACCGCCGTATCCGTCCGATTATCAACGAGATAGGTGAGGCGCCCATCATCGCCCTGACGGCCACCGCCACCGACAAGGTGCGCACCGACATCAAGAAGAACCTGGGCATCGTGGACGCCACGGAGTTCAAGTCGTCGTTCAACCGTCCGAACCTGTACTACGAGGTGCGCCCGAAGACGAAGGACGTCGACAAGGAAATCATCAAGTTCATCAAACAGCACCCCAATAAGAGCGGCATTATCTACTGTCTGTCGCGAAAAAAGGTGGAGGAACTGGCCGAGATCCTGCGTGCCAACGAGATCAAGGCCTTAGCCTACCACGCCGGTCTCGACTCGAACACCCGCGCCGAGACCCAGGACAAGTTCCTCATGCAAGATATCGATGTCATCGTGGCCACCATCGCCTTTGGCATGGGCATTGACAAGCCCGATGTGCGGTTCGTCATCCACTATGATATCCCCAAGTCGCTGGAGGGCTACTACCAGGAGACCGGCCGTGCCGGTCGCGACGGTCGGGAGGGCATCTGCCTGGCCTTCTACAGCTATAAGGACCTGCGGAAGCTCGACAAGTTCATGGAGGGCAAGCCCGTGGCCGAGCAGGACATCGGGCGCCAGCTGCTGCAGGAGACGGCCGCCTACGCCGAGACGTCGGTGTGCCGCCGTAAGATGCTGCTGCACTACTTCGGCGAGATTTACGAGCAGGAGAACTGCCATAACTGTGATAACTGTCTGCACCCGAAGACCAAGATTGAGGCCAAGGACCAGTTGGTGCTGACGCTGCAGGTCATCCAGACCATCAAGGAGAACTTCCGCTCCGACTATGTCGTGGACTTCATCATCGGCCGCGAGACCGAGGAGATCATCGCCCACAAGCACCAGGACCACGACCTGTTCGGTGCCGGTGAGGGCATGGACGACAAGGTGTGGAGTCCCGTCATCCGTCAGGCCCTGATAGCCGGGTACCTGAAGAAGGACGTCGATAACTACGGACTGCTGAAGGTGACCTCCGCCGGCAAGAAATACCTGAAGTCGCCGCAGTCGTTCATGATAGTCAAGGACCACGAATTCAGCGACGATCCCGATGCCACTGACGAGCACGACGGCGGTACCAGCGCCTTGGACCCTGTGCTGAGCAGCATGCTGACCGACCTGCGGAAGAAAGTGTCGAAGCGGCTGGAGCGTCCGCCCTACGTCATTTTCCAGGACGTCTCGTTGGAGCAGATGGCCACCGAATACCCTGTCACTCTGGAAGAGCTGAAAGGCATCCAGGGAGTAGGAGAGGGTAAGGTGAAACAACCCTACGCCAAGGAGTTTGTGGACCTCATCAAGCGCTACTGCGAGGAGAACAACATCACGCGGCAGGTCGACCTGCGTGTTCGTACGGTGGCCAAGAAGTCGCTGCTGAAAGTGAAGATTATCCAGAACATTGACCGCCAGATAGCCCTCGACGACATCGCCACGGCCCAGAACATCGACTTCGACGACCTGCTGGATGAGGTGGAGGCCATCGTCTATAGCGGTACGAAGCTGAACATCGACTACTTCCTGGAGGAGGTGATGGACGAGGACCGCGTAGATGAAATCTACGACTACTTCGCTGAGTCGGACACCGATGACTTGGAGACCGCCATCCAGGAGTTGGGCGGCGACGAGGACGAAATCAGGCTCGTCCGCATCAAGTTCATTTCGGATATGGCGAATTAGGGCGAAGCTGGCGCTTCGCTGGTGAATGGTGAATGGTTCATGGTGAATGGTGAATGGTTCATGGTTGATGAAGTGAGGGGTGAAAGGTTAAAAAAGGACAAGGTACTATAACTTTTCACTTTTCACTTTTCACTTTTCACTTTTTTTTCGTACCTTTGCACGCAATATTTAAAGAAAGGTACAAAATATGGCTTCATTTATTGCAGACAAGATTGTGATGGACGGCCTGACATTCGACGACGTCCTTCTCATCCCCGCTTATTCGGAAGTACTGCCCAAGACGGTAGAGTTGAAAACCCGCTTCTCGCGAAATATCGCCCTGAACGTGCCGTTCGTGACGGCCGCCATGGACACCGTGACCGAGAGTCGGATGGCTATTGCCATCGCCCGCGAAGGCGGTATCGGCGTCATCCACAAGAACATGAGCATCGAGAACCAGGCCCGTGAGGTGGCCATCGTCAAGCGTGCTGAGAACGGCATGATCTACGACCCCATCACCATCCCCCTCGGTTCGACCGTGGCCCAGGCCCTCGACATCATGGCCGAGTACCACATCGGCGGCATCCCCGTCGTCGACGACGAGAAGCGGCTGGTGGGTATCGTCACCAACCGTGACCTGCGCTTCGAGCGCCGTCTGGACCGTCCCGTCGATGAGGTCATGTCGAAGGACAACCTCGTGACCACCCATCAGCAGACCGACCTCATGTCGGCTGCCGACATCCTGCAGAAGAACAAGATAGAAAAACTGCCCGTCGTGGATAAGGACAACCGACTGGTAGGACTCATCACCTATAAGGACATCACCAAGGCCAAGGACAAGCCCATGGCCTGCAAGGACGACAAGGGCCGGCTGCGTGTGGCCGCCGGCGTAGGCGTTACTGCTGATACCCTCGACCGTATGCAGGCGCTGGTCAGTGCCGGTGCCGATGCCATCGTCATCGACACCGCCCACGGACACTCCAAGGGTGTCATCGAGAAGCTGCGCGAGGCTAAGGCCTCGTTCCCTGGCATCGACATCGTCGTGGGTAATATTGCCACGGGCGAGGCCGCACGGATGCTCGTCGATAACGGTGCCGACGCCGTGAAGGTGGGTATCGGACCGGGAAGTATCTGTACCACCCGTGTGGTGGCTGGTGTGGGTGTTCCCCAGCTGTCAGCCATCTACGACGTCTATGCTGCCCTGAAGGGTACAGGCGTTCCCCTCATTGCCGACGGCGGACTGCGCTACTCGGGTGATATCGTCAAGGCCTTGGCCGCCGGTGGCTCCAGCGTCATGATGGGTTCGTTGGTGGCCGGTACCGAGGAGTCGCCGGGTGACACCATCATCTACAACGGTCGTAAGTTCAAGTCATACCGTGGCATGGGTTCGCTCGAAGCTATGGAGCGCGGTTCGAAGGACCGCTACTTCCAGGCCGACACGAAGGACGTTAAGAAGTTAGTGCCCGAGGGCATCGCCGGTCGTGTTCCCTACAAGGGTACCGTCCAGGAGGTCATCTACCAGATGGTCGGCGGCCTGCGCTCCGGCATGGGCTATTGCGGTGCCTCCACCATCGAGGCCCTGCACGATGCCAAGTTCACCCGTATCACCAACGCCGGTGTCAACGAGAGTCATCCGCATGATATCACGATCACCAGCGAAGCTCCGAATTATAGCCGTCCCAACGACTAAGCGTTTGGCCTAGTGAAACGCGAATTGCGATTCGCTAGTGAAGAGTGAGACGGGCTTCGCCCTAGTGAAGAGTGAAGAGTGATGAGTGAAAAGTGATGAGAGATGGCAAAAAGTGTATTGGCAACTAAGTCGTTGGCTTTTGCAATAAAGGTGGTGAACTGTGTTAAAAGTCTGCAAAATGAGAAACATGAGATGATCATGTCTAAGCAGATCTTGAGAAGTGGAACTAGCATTGGTGCCAATACTCATGAAGCTCTCTATGCTCAAAGCAAGGCTGACTTTGTCAGTAAGTTGAGCATCTCTCTAAAAGAGGCCAGTGAAACATCCTATTGGCTGACACTACTGGAGAAGACAGGTTACCTGTCACAGACGGAATATAAATCAATGAAGGCAGATGTTGATGAATTAATGAGAATGATTATAGCATCGTTGAAAACAGTTAGGAATAATGAAAAAACAAGTATTGAATCATAGATGGATAATGGCAGTGGCACTGTTCACTGTTCACTGTTCACTATTCTCTAGCCACGCAGTGGCGCAGGACGACCCCGTCGTTATGACAGTCAACGGTAAGCCCGTGACGCTCAGCGAGTTTGAATATTCGTACAACAAGAACAACTCCGAGGGTGTCATCGACAAAAAGACTGTCGAGGAGTATGCCGAACTGTATGTCAACTACAAACTGAAGGTGGCCGCCGCCCTCGACGCCCACCTCGACACGCTGACATCGTTCAAGCAGGAGTTTGCCCAGTACCGCGACCAGCAGTTACTCCCCGCCATGGTCACCGACGACGACATGCTGAAGGAAGCCCATAACATCTATGACAACACCGTCAAGCAGATAGGTCCTGACGGACTCATCCAGACGGCCCATATCCTGCTGCGCCTCGACCAGAAAGCCACCGAGGCCGAGCAGAAAGCCGCCAAGGTGCGCATCGACTCCATCTATAACGCCCTGAAACAGGGTGCCGACTTCGCCGAACTGGCCAAGAAGGTCAGTCAGGACCCGGGCTCCGCAGCCCAGGGCGGACTGCTGCCTTTCGTGCAGCGCGGACAGTTGGTCAAGGAGTACGAGGATGCGGCCTTCGCCCTGAAGGACGGCGAGATGTCGGGCATCGTACAGTCGCCTTACGGCTATCACATCATCCTGCGCAAGGAGCATAAGATGCTGGAACCCTTTGAGTTCCATAAAGAGAGTATCCTGAAGTTCATGGAGCAGCGCAACATCCGCGACCGTCTGGCCCAACAGAAGGTGGACACGCTGGTCAGCCAGTCGGAAGGCAAGCTGACGGCTGCCCAGATCATGGATCAGAAGGCCGAAGAGTTGTCGGCCCACGACCCGGAGATGAAGAACCTCATCCGTGAGTACTACGAGGGTCTGCTGCTCTATGAGATCAGCAATCAGCACGTCTGGGACAAGGCCGCCAAGGACGAGGCCGGTCTGGCCCAGTATTTCAAGAATCATCAGAAGAAGTACAACTGGACGGAGCCCCGCTTCAAGGGCATCGCCTATCACGTGAAGACCCCGGGCGACGTCAAGGCCGTGCAGGACTGCGTCAAGAAACTGCCGTTCAGCGCTTGGGCCGAGGCCCTGCGTAAGACCTTCAACGGCGACTCCATCATCCGCATCCGTGTGGAGAAAGGCGTCTTCCGTCGCGGCGATAACGCACTGGTTGACAGTGCGATATTCAAGAGAGATACCGTCGTGGCCAAGCTGAAGGACTATCCCATCGATGCCGTCTATGGCAAGATGCTGAAGAAAGGTCCCGAGGACTATACCGACGTCCGCGGACAGGTGGTGGCCGACTATCAGGACTACCTGGAGCGTGAGTGGGTGGCCAGTCTGCGCCGTAAGTACCCGTACACGGTGAACAGCGAAGTATTGCGAAGCGTAGCTTCTAGTGAAGAGAGAAAAGTGAAGAGTGAAAAGTGAAGCGTGAAAAGTGAGGAAGATGAAATATAACGGAAAGATCAGTCGTGGGCTATTGCTATCAGCACTATTCACTATTCATTTTTCACTATTCACTAGCTCTGCGCTGGCGCAGAGCGTTGTCGACGAGGTGGTCTGGGTCGTCGGCGACGAGGCTATCCTGAAGAGCGACATCGAGCAGATGCGACTGCAGGCAGCCCAGGAGGGCGTCCGCTTCAAGGGCAACCCCGACTGCACCATTCCCGAACAGATAGCCGTACAGAAGCTCTTCCTGCACCAGGCCGCCATCGACAGTATCGAGGTCAGCGAGTCTGACATTGCCTCGGGCATCGACCAGCAGATTGAATCCTGGATTCAGATGGCTGGTTCGCGTGAGAAGTTGGAAGAGTATAAACGTCAGACTGTCAGTCAGATGCGTGTCCAACTGCACGACGACTACCGCGACCGCGTGATGGTGCAGAAGATGCAGCAGAAACTCGTGGAGGACATCAAGGTGACACCCGCCGAGGTTCGCCGCTATTTCAAGGACATCCCGCAGGACAGCCTGCCCTTCGTGCCTACTGAGGTGGAGGTGCAGATTGTGACGCAGACCCCCCGTATCGAGATGGAGGAGATCAACCGTGTCAAGGACCAGCTGCGCGAGTTCACCGACCGCATCAACAGCGGCGAGGCCTCGTTCTCGACGCTGGCACGCCTCTACTCCCAGGACGGTTCGGCCCGCAACGGCGGTGAGTTAGGCTATACGGGCCGCGGACAGTGGGTGCCGGAGTTTGCCAACGTGGCCTTTAACCTGACCGACCCGAAGAAGGTGTCGAAGATTGTGGAAACCGAGTTCGGCTTCCATATCATACAGCTCATTGACAAGCGCGGCGACAAGGTCAATGCCCGTCATATCCTCCTGAAGCCGGAGGTCAGCGACTCGGCCATCCAGGCCTGTACGGCGCGTCTCGACTCCATTGCCGCCGATATCCGCGATGGGAAGTTCACCTTCGAGGAGGCCGCCACCTATGGCTCCGACGATAAGAACACCCGCAGCAACCGCGGACTGATGACCAACCGCGTCGACGCGCAGACCAACACCTCGCGGTTCCGCATGCAGGACCTGCCGCAGGATGTGGCCCGTGTCGTCGATACACTGAAGGTGGGGCAGGTGTCGGATGCCTTCCAGATGGTCAACGAGAACGGAAAGACCGTCTGTGCCATTGTCAAGCTGAAGAGCCGCTCTGATGCCCATAAGGCTACCATCACCGAGGACTTCCAGGTGCTGAAGGACGTGGTCACCGGCCACCTGCGTGAAGAGAAGATCCGCCAATGGGTGACCAACAAGATCAAGTCCACCTATGTCCGCATCAACGACAACTACCGTGACTGTGAGTTTGAGTACCAAGGCTGGATAAGATAGCGGGGGGCGGGCTTCGCCCTAGAGAGAAGTGAGAAGTGAGGAGTGAGAAGTGAGGAGTGAAAAGTGAGAAGTGAAAAGTGAGAAGTGAAAAGTGAAGAGTGAAGAGTGAAGAGTGAAAAGATTACGATATGGCAGATTGGCTGGATAGTGCTGGCGGCACTATTCACTATTCACTATTCACTGTTCACTAGCGCAAGCGCTATCGCAGCGCCTGCGAAGCGGCCGAAGCGCGCCAAGGTCGAGGACAAGCACATCTATCTGGTTCACGCCAATGTCCTGCACTACGACCAGTACAAGAACCGGGAGGCGCAGATACTGAACGGTAAGGTGCAGTTCCGCCACAAGGGTGCTACGCTGCATTGTGACAGCGCCTATTTCTATGAGGCCAGCAACTCGTTCGAGGCCTTCGGCCACGTCAAGATGTACCAGGGTGACACCCTCTCGCTCTTCAGCGACTATGCCTTCTATGACGGCAACGACGAGATGGCCATGGCCCGCTATAATGTCCAGCTGAAGAACCGGGGGACGACCCTCTATACCGACAGCCTGAACTTCGACCGCATCTATGACAACGCCTACTTCTTCGAGGGCGGAAAGATGGTTGACGGCAAGACGACGCTTGTCTCCGACTGGGGTGAGTATAACACGAAGTCGAAGATGGCCGTCTTCAACTTCAACGTCAAGATGCGCTCCAAGGATATGTACCTGACTACCGACACCCTGTATTACGATACCCGTACCTCGACGGCAGAGATTGTCGGCCCCACCGACATCACCTCCGGCCAGAGCCATATCTACTCCGAGCGCGGTTTTTATGACACGAAGAACGACCGCGCAAGATTGCTCGACCGCTCGGTCATGACCAACCAGGGGAAGACGCTGGTCGGCGACAGCGTGTGGCACGATGATAAGACGGGCATCAGCAAGGCGTACTATAATGTCGTCTATACCGACACCGTCAACAAGAACAAACTGACCTGCGATTATGGTGAGTATGATGACGTGACGGGCTATGCCATGTGTACGGACCGTGCCGTGTCCATCGACTACTCGCAGCGCGACTCGCTCTTCATGCATGCCGACACCTTTAAGATCTATACCTTTAATATCAATACGGACTCCGTCTATCGGAAGATACATGCTTATAATAAGGTTCGCGCATATAGAATTGACGTACAGGCCGTCTGCGACTCGCTGGTCTATAACTCCCAGGACTCCTGCATGACCATGTACAAGGATCCCATTGTTTGGAACAACGGACAACAGCTTGTCGGCGATGAGATCCAGGTGTTCATGAAGGACTCTGTCATCGACCATGCCCATGTCATTGACAATGCCTTCTCCATCGAACAGCTGCCCGACCGGGAGCACTTCAACCAGATATCGTCGAAGGAGATGTTCGCCTACTTCAAGAACGGGGAAATCGACGAGGCACAGGCCAAGGACAATGTCCTCATCATCTACTATCCCGTGGACGAGTCCGACAGTACGCTCATCGGTCTGAACTACACCGAGACCACGGAACTCAAGATGTACATGGAGAACCGTAAGATGAAGAAGATATGGATGCCCAAGGCCGAGGGTACGCTCTATCCGATGAGTCAGATTCCCCCCGAAAAGAAACAGCTGCCCGGCTATGCCTGGTACGAAGATATCAGGCCCCGCGACCGCTACGACATCTTTAACTGGCGCCCGAAACAAAAGGCAGCGACCAAAGAATAACTTTTCACTCTTCACTTTTCACTTTTCACTAGCGTAGCGCATGGACGTCATCCACCTCCTCCCTGATACCGTCGCCAACCAGATTGCTGCTGGCGAGGTCATCCAACGACCGGCTTCCGTCATCAAGGAGCTGGTGGAGAATGCCGTTGATGCCGGTGCCCGCAACATCCATGTCATCGTGGTCGATGCCGGACGTACGTCCATACAGGTCATTGACGACGGACACGGTATGTCGGAGACCGATGCCCGCATGGCCTTTGAGCGTCATGCCACTTCCAAGATACAACAGGCCGACGACCTCTTCTCGCTCCATACCATGGGTTTCCGGGGTGAGGCGTTGCCCTCCATCGCTGCCGTGGCGCAGGTGGAACTGACGACCCGTCAGGCAACCGAGGACATAGGAACAAAGCTTTGTCTGGCTGCCTCCAAGGTGGTGGCGCAGGAACCGGTGTCCTGTCCCGTGGGCTGTCATTTCAAGGTGGAGAACCTTTTTTATAATGTTCCCGCGCGAAGGAAGTTCCTCAAGTCGAACGCCACCGAACTGAACAATATCGTCACCGCCTTTGAGCGTATCGTACTGGTGTACCCCGACATCGCCTTTACCCTGCATGCCGGCGATACCGAGGTGATGAACCTCAAGGCGGGTACGCTGCTGCAGCGCATCACCGATGTCTTCGGGCGCCGCTACGGTCAGGACCTCATGCCGGTGGAGGTCAGCACGGCCATGGCCAAGGTCACTGGTTTCGTCGGCAAGCCTGAGGCCGCCAAGAAGAAGGGGGCTCACCAGTTCTTCTTTGTCAATGGGCGCTATATGAAGCACGCTTACTACCACAAGGCCGTGATGAATGCCTACGAGCGCATCGTCCCCGAAGGTATGCAGCCCCCCTATTTCCTCTATTTCGACGTCAATCCCGCTGAGATTGATGTCAACATCCATCCCACGAAGACGGAAATCAAGTTCGAGAACGAACAGGCCATCTGGCAGATTCTCACCGCTGCCGTCAAGGACGCCATCGGCCGCTTCTGCGACATCCCTGCCATCGACTTCGACACCGAGGGCCGCCCCGACATTCCCCCCTTCAACCCTCTCCACGACGACATCGCCGCCCCCCGCGTCACCTACAACCCCTCCTACAACCCCTTCAAGTCCCCCGCCGCCTCCCCCGTGCCCGCCACTTCTCCGGCGGCTCCCCCGTCCGACTTCCCGTCGTATTCCGCCTTCCCGTCCCCCTCTGGTTCCCCGTCGTCGCCCTCTGCCCCTGTTGACTCTGTTGCGGCGGCACCGCAGCCCTCCCTCCTCGCTGAGAAGTCCCCCGTCCACTACCAGTACAAGGCCCGTTACATCATGACCGCCGTCAAGTCAGGCCTCATGATCATTGACCAGTACCGCGCCTCTGTCCGCATCCTCTTCGAGCACTACCTCGCCAAGACCAGTGAGCGCTCGATGGCCTCGCAGAGTCTCCTCTTCCCCGAGGTCGTCCACTTCACCCCCGCTGAGGCCGCCCTGCTCACCGAGGCTCTCCCCCTGCTCACCGACATGGGTTTCGAACTCTCCGACCTCGGCGGCGGCAGCTATGCCGTCAATGCCATCCCCGCTGATGCCGACGGCGACCCCGTCACCCTCGTCCAGTCGCTTATTGCCGACATTGCCGAGAAAACCGCCTCGCCGCTCACCGCCCGTCATGAGCGCCTCGCCCTTTCGTTGGCCCGTGCTACCGCTGTCCCGTACGGTCAGCTCCTGACCAACGAAGAGATGGACAGCATCACCAACCAACTCTTTGCCTGCTCCAACGTCAACTACACCCCCGACGGTCGCGCCATCCTCTGCATCCTCCCCCAGTCCGATATCGAACAACTCCTCGGCTAACCTCCCCCGCCTCTCCCCGTGTCCGCCGCTTCTACGGTGGTCCATCAGCTAAAAAACGTTAACAAACGAAACTTTTTCACTGTTCTCTGTTCGCTATTCACTTTATTTTTCGTACCTTTGCACCCGCAAACACGAAAGGGGCGCTTAGCTCAGCTGGTTTAGAGCATCTGCCTTACAAGCAGAGGGTCGGCGG
>CALDLA010000118.1 GCA_937898415.1 uncultured Prevotellaceae bacterium
TGTCAAGCACGGTTCCGTGAGAGGGGAGGGTGAAAGTCCCTCCACCTACTCGATAGTGAATTCAAAAAAATGGCGAGCATTGCAAGCTGGATATATGATAAGCCGCTCAGAGGCAGTTACACCTTCACACACGATGAGGTGGCGCAGGCATTCCCTGACATGAGTGCCGGCAGCATTGCACGGGCACTGACCAGAGAGGTGAGCAAGGGACGGATTATGTCGCCCCTGCGCGGCTTCTACGTCATAGTGCCGGATGAGTATGTGCTGCGCGGGGCTGTGCCGCAGTCGTTTTACTTGGATGACATGATGCACCATCTGTGCCGCAAATATTATGTGGCTCTGTTGAGTGCGGCAAGCTATCACGGTGCTTCGCATCAAGTCCCGCTGCGGTTCAGCGTGATGATAGAACCTCCCGCCATGCGTGACAAGAAGGGAGAGAAATACCTTACGCATTATTTCTGCAAGAGCCATATTCCTGAGGCATATGTAGAGAGGCGGCAGACGCGGACGGGCTACATTAACGTGTCGTGTCCTGAACTGACGGCAGTGGATTTGCTGACGTATCAGGCTAAGACAGGCAGCGTTTCTCGTGCAGCCACTGTTCTGGCTGAACTGACTGAGAAACTGGATTTCGGGCGCTTAGGGGCTGACTTCGTGAAGGAGGTGCCGGTAACCAGTCTTCAACGTCTGGGCTATATTTTGGACGAAGTGCTGGAGGAAGGTGAAGCGGCAGAGTCGCTGTACAGTCTGTTGAAGTGTTCCGGTTTCGTGCTCCAGTATGCGCCTTTAAAGGCTGGAAAGAGCAGCGAAGGGTGTGAAAGAAACGCCAAGTGGAGAATTATTGTGAACGAAACCATCGAGATTGACGAGTTATGATACCAGAGCGATATATTACGGAATGGAGCGAGCAGGCTCCGTGGGTAGTGAATAAATTCATCGAACAGGACTTGATAGTCTGCCGTGCGTTAGTGTCTATTTATAGCGATGTATTTCTTGCGGAGCATCTGGCGTTCCGTGGCGGCACGGCATTGGGTAAGTTGTATCTGAAGCCGCAGCCCAGATACTCAGAGGACATCGATTTGGTGCAAGTGAAGGCAGAACCTATCAAAGAGACCATAGACCATCTAAGGGATGCGCTGGCTTGGCTGGGCGAGCCAGTGGTGAAGCAGAAGAAGCACAACAATACGCTGGTATTCAAGGTGCAACCGACGGATATGGATGCGGGTGAGATTCACTTGAAGGTGGAGATTAACTGCAAGGAGCATTTCTCGGTATATCCGATGGTAAGAGTGCCTTTTGCGGTGAATAGTTCGTGGTTCAATGGTGCTTGCGAGATGCAGACCTATGAGTTGGCAGAGTTGACAGGGACGAAGCTGAGGGCTGTGTATCAGCGGAGAAAAGGACGTGATTTGTTTGACCTGTGGAAGATACTGTCAATGCACCCCGAGTTGGATAAAGGGAAAGTGATGGAGAGCTATGAGCGCTATCTTGGCTTCACGGCATCACACTTGCCTACGTACAAGGAATTTTTGCTGAATATGGATGGAAAACTACAGGATGAAGAATTCCTGACGGACACGGAAATGATTCTTGGGCCACAGGTGGAGTATGACCCTCAGGTGGCGTGGGAAAAGGTGAAAGCGGAATTGGTGGAGAGACTTAATCCTGAAGTATGAATATTGATACTTGAAACATGGAACTTGAAACAAATAATATCATAGTAGGTGCAGGCCTGATCAGTCTGGATGTGTTGATTTGGGAAGGAAACCGCATCCCTGTGTCATTTTATGTGGGTGGCACATGCGGTAATGTGATGATGATCCTCTCCCATATGGGTTGGGATGCCTATCCCATAGCCCGTCTGGATGGCACGAAAGACGGGGTGAGAGTGTTGGATGACATGAAAAAGCACCGTGTACATACTGATTTTATTTCTACCCAAGACGGTAAGACACCGGTGATCGTGCAGCGTAACTTCATTAATAAGGATGGTGTTCCCACACACAAGTTTGAATCGCGCAACAATATCGGGCGGTTCTATCTGGACTTCAAGTCGCTGACACTGAAACAGGCGAATGAGGTGATTGAGAGAATAGACTTTGTGCCAAAGGTATTCTTCTTTGACAGGGTTTCACCCGCCATCTTGAAGCTAGCCACTATATTTAAGGAAAAGGGGGCGGTGATATTCTTTGAGCCTTCCAGCAGAGGAGGTAATGTCTTCCTATTCAACAAATGTGTTGAGGTATCTGATATAGTCAAGTTCTCGGAACAGAGGATAAAAGACATTAACCAGTTTAAAGACTATAATGATAAGCTGTTTATCCAGACGCAAGGGGCAAAGGGTTTGAACTACCGCTTGAGTGGCGATTGGAAGCACTTGGAACCTGTTGCAAATAAAAAAGTGGTGGATACCGCTGGTGCTGGTGATTGGACAGCGGCTGCTTTGATTAATAATTTGTTCAAAGACAAAGTAATGTTTGGAATATGCGATCTCTTAGAATCAGATTTGGAAACAGCTCTGAAAGAAGCGCAGAAAGTAGGTGCTGAGAGTTGCTCTTATGAAGGGGCGCGTGGCATGATGCAGCAATGAAACAACTAAAGAACTGAGATGTAGAAGAAATAACAACAGCGAAATCAATACGAGATCAAGAAAGAAACTCATTTTTTCAACTCCGATTGAGGAGTATTTTCAATTACTTGTTGTAAATTTACGCTTATTTGTTGAATTCGCAGTTCTCTAATAATTTTAAACGTTAATCTTTATATATCTTCACTTCTTCAAAATTCACAAAAGCACTTTTCTGCCAATAAAATTAGTTGACACACAATAAGTTGCAAACTCTCCGGTTGTACCGTACTGACTCCTAAGATTATCATCAGATTCCCCTCGCAAAATGAATGTTGATAAAGTAGAACCCGCCATCATATTATATAGCCCCCATAACTTCATCAATTCGTCTTGTGATAAAGCTCCGCCTTCATCATTAAGCAAATTACAACCGCTCATAATAAAATGTATAGGTCTATAGAATCTCATTCCTCCAATTCTTTCTACATCATTTCACTTTATAAGTAGAAATCTCTGCTGCTAATTTTAACACATCTATAGGGAAATGACGCATACTAGCAACTTCTAATCTTTTATATAAGGCCCACTCTTCATTCCAGTGCAGCATATTAATTGTTTCTTTTCCTTTGACAGTACAATTGTTAATATCAATCACTGTCCTCTCCTCATCCATATATTTAATATGATTGTCTGGATCATCAAAATAAGAATGTACTATCGTGAACTGGTTTGCATCGTATGCGACCAAATCAGCCGGTTCAACAATTGTGTTATTCTGTCCCTTATTTACGGGAGCGTTACAACATGTGCATGAAGACACAAGATTATATGGTTCAAACGTAAACGCTCCATAATGCTTCTTTGGTGCAATATGTTCTATGTCGACATCACCTTTTGCCAACACCTTTTCACAATATGCGCATCTTCCACCTTGCGCAATAATTGTATGCTCGCTGATATGATGTTTTATCGCAATGGTCTCAGGCGCAGAGTCACTCCACCCTTTCTCCCCTTTGGGTTTCAGATTGGCTTCGATATACGCTTTCTCTTCATCAGTATACCTTACAGGGTCATTGAGCTTTAACATAATCAACGGCAGTTTTAATAAGATGCTTCAAAGGATCTTCTGGGGCTAATTGATAAAGAGAAAGTTCTTTGAGTAAGACTTTGATTGCACCAACATCTTTATCCCTCTTGCTTATCCTGTCATATAACTCGGCTACTTTCTTCTCAAAAACATAGTTTCTTGTATTTCTCACATGGAACACCCTATACAGAATGTCATCGACAGACCAGCAGAAAGTATTAACACCTTCAGCGATATTACGAAGCCCCGTTTCACTTCTGTCCAACACAATAATATCTGATGTGTGTGGCTCCAAATCAGATAGCATAAAATGAGAATGGGTCGCTATAACAAAATGACAGTTATAATAATGCTCAAAAATCTTTTTCAGCCACCCTATATAGTTAATTTGCCAGTTGGGATGGGCACTATTCTCTGGTTCATCGATTAGAACAATGCTACCCGGTTGTATCTCACTCATGATACTCACCATCTGGCAGAACAAACTCCACTCTCCTGAACTACTCTGATCAAATAAGAAATCGCTGTCCTTATATACCTTTAAACTAGGATACGTAACTAAATCTAATGCGGAAAGGATTTTCAAAGCATTCCTGTCCTCATGCACATTACACTCTTCATCAAGCAAATCATAGTATAAAGTTTCCTTTTTCGTAAAGGCTCTGTTATTGCGTATTGTCTGATAGAATTTAGCAATTTCATCCAACTGTTCTATTTGCTCATATTTAATCTTCTCATAATTCTGAGTTCCCCATAGCAAAGTTGTTCTCTTCTTAAAAGTTTCTGACTGTTCTTCAAAAATTTGTTGGATCTTTACCCGATCTATTCCTTCTTTTAGAAAAATGTTCTTATACCTTAGTGAATATGTCAACTCTAGTCTCGGCTGTAAACCCAAATGATGTAATAAGTCTTTCAGTTGTCTTCTAAAACCGACCTCCGAATCAAGGCTGTTAAGCAGACTTTCAACAGTCTTTCTAACCATTGTTCGGGTTCCAGTAGAACTTGGGCTCTTTTCATTTCTCATGCCCTTATAACGGTACATGTCTGTGCTCTTGGCTACAAATTTATCGTTAATCGTAGTAGAAGAAACAATAACTCGCCATGGTAACTCCATCATGCCAATATTCACTCTCTCACCTGCTTTTTTAAAGTATAAACTTGTATACTTTGATCTTCCCGCTGGATTGTAGTCAGCAAAGTTAGAGAATTCATATTCTACCCATTTTGCACAATACTTAATCCTGAAGTAATAAGATGGAACTTCTTGGTCTTTCCCACTGTATCTATTTTCCAAAAAGCAAAAAATCTCAGCGATAACATTTAGCAAATGACTTTTCCCGATGCCATTCGTACCAATAATCACAGACGTATGAATTCCCTGCGGCACACCATAATACTGACAAAAGTCAATACTAAGATTGCCTAATATTGGATGCTCAAGTACAGTCAAAGACCTCAACCTGAACAACATTTGGTAATTTTCGCTAATTAGTCCCATATTTAATCACAATCACCCTAGTCTCTTCGAATTCGTTCTAAACACATTCGACGATATCAGCCCCTTAAACACATCCTCATTCAAGAACTCCAACACCCTATTCAATTCACCCAAAGTCCTTGGCATATTTATCTTGTTATTCTTTATGTCAATATCTATATTCACCGATTTGGCTATTTTCCCTCTTTTCCGGGCGTCCATCTCCATAAATGTCTTCAGAGTGCCCGATTCCGTTATCATTTTAATCAGCCTGCGTGTTTTTGTATTTGCACGCTTCGTCAGCCAGTCCACATCTATACTGATATAGCTGTTGTTTCCAAACTCGCTTACTTCCCTTGTTGTAGCTTCGACCATTTTGTCTCTGAGGTCGAATATCTTACTGACGCTTGGGAAAGATTTGAAATATAACTTACCTTCCTTATAAATGGCCTGTATCTTACTGTTAATGATAAATGCCTTCTCTGTAAATCGGTTAAAGTTATGCTCCTCTTGCAGAAACTTCACTATATATTTACTCTCGAGTAAGTTCCCTGCAGAAAACATTTGGAACAAAATTTGCCCATCTTCATACCAAAATAAGCTCTTTATATCATCGTTTTCTATATCCAACGTTGTTATGCCCTGCTGATTATCTGGTATATCAGAGAAACCATCTGGCAAATCCCATGTTACATACGAGATTTCGTTCTCGTCCTCCCTTATTACATAGTTTCCGTTAAACTCTACCTCCTCGGTTACGCCTTCCATCAGCTCTTCCGCGGCATTGACAAACAGTTCTCTCGTTGGTTCGATGATCTCATCAGCAAGGTCAATATACCTAATCTGGTCATCTTTCAGTAATGCATATAACTGGTTCATAATAATAGTTTTTTTAGACTACGAGCGCAAAGTTGTCCGATAACATAACAATTCTGCGTATATCCTTATGACATCTCCAAATTCTTTTCGACAAGAGTTGGATCTTCATCCCATTTAAGTTCTCCCCTTCATAGCGCTTATAACCACACAGCAGGAATAACAAACTAGTATATCCTTGCCTTGACACAAAAAATGCAATGCCCAAAGATACTAGTATCGTTGATACAAGAACTACCATAGCCTCATCTTTCAGTAATAGCGTTATCCATGGTGGCAACATAGCAACTACAGGAAGCATGTTATTCGTTGTTGTATTTTGGAGCGATGTCAAGATTATAGACCTCTCTCCTCTTTTTTGTATTATCAATTTCTTCAGAAACCATTTCGTCCAAAATAATGATGACAAAAATACCAGAACAAATATGTTAGGTATCCACCAATACAAACTCTTTGGTATTATCCCCAAACATATCAAATCACTCCATTCGCAACCATAGTCAGAAGAATACAAACATACCAATACTATCGCTATTGATAGCAATAGAGGCGTTACTATCGTAAATGCAAGCAAAAGCTGATTAAATCTCGAAATCATAGTTGACTAATATTATTATATTTCGTTATTAAAAAGTTTCATCTTTTCGTATCTCCGTGTTTCCTTAATTCCGTAAAATACCACACGAAGTGCCTCCGTCTATCCGTAAATCCGTAGCTCCTTATTTCCGTAGTTCCGGCATCCTTAAGATGCAATCACACCACCATTAGCCACTTCCACACAGGCACCACGGGTATTCCCTCTTCCGAGCTCTCCTCATCAAACGTAATCAGCAGGCACTTCCAGTCCTTGTGCGCCTTGGCATACTTCACCAATGGCGGCACCTCCCTGTTGTATGTGGTCTCATCCTTGATGCTGTAGGATACCTGTATGGCCAGCTTCTCGTCAGGCACAATGAAGTCTATCTCCTTCTCTGCGTTCAGATAATACACATTCTTCTTGCCATACCGCCTGCACAGTTCAACCGCCACCATGTTCTCCAATAGCGATGTCTCTGAGTTCATTAAGAACAGGTTCAGCAGTCCGTTGTCAACGAAGTAGTATTTCTTCTGTGTCTCTTTCTCCGTCAGCTTCCCCACCTCGTTCTCTATGGGCAGTATCAGCCAACTGTCAGAGGCGTATTCCGCATAGTCTATCGTAGTAGGCACACTGATAGACGACCTTGTTGCCACTATCACGTTCTTCAGCCTGTTATAGGACAACGGTTGCTTTACGCTCTCCGCCATTTTCTTGATCAGGATGTTCAACACCCTGTCGTTCTTAATGTTGTTTCGGGCGCAGATGTCGCCCAGATAAATCTTCTGATACAGGCTCGACAGCATAGCCCGCTTGTTCTTAAACGACAGGATCTCTGGCAGACCGCCATAATAGAAGTACTCATTCAGATGTCGTTTCACCTCGCTTCTCTGGATGGTGTCATACTCCCAATGTTCTTTCAGTTCCACCTGTTGCGCTGCGAGATATTCCTTAAATGAATATGGGTATGCATCATAAATGAAGAAGCGTCCACCCAGTGTCGTTGCCACCTCCTTGCTCAGCATCTTCGCATTGCTGCCAGTCACATATACCCTGTATTTAGCATCAGTCAGTCTCCGCACAAACTTGTCCCAGTGCGGAATGTTCTGCACCTCGTCCAGAAACACCACCGGCTTCTTACCATACAGTTCCAGATGGGCCTCCAGCAGACTGTTGAAGTCTTCCGTCTGGAATTCCGCCAGACGCTCATCCTCAAAGTCCACAAACAGAATCTCGTCCCATCCTTTTCCTGCAGCCTGTAGTTGTCGCACACGTTGATACAGCAGATACGACTTACCCGCATGTCTCACGCCAACTATCACATAGTTGCCGTTCTCTTCAAAGTCTATGGGACGATTCACAATCACCGCCTCATCCACTTCGCGCTGTTTACTAATCAGGCACTGTTTGATGACATCTTTACTGATACTCATATAAATTATATTTTATAAGAATCGTGCAATTCTATTAAGTTTAGTTTGCAAATTTAGGCATTTTCTATAAAACAAGATTAATAAACTCCAAGTTTTTGCAATATATTCACAATTTTTATCACAAACCATTATTTTTACCCCAAAATGAAATCTCTCCAGATTATTCTTGTTAAAACATTGACCTGCATCTTTTTCTATTTTTAGAATCTAAAATTTCCTTGCAAAACCATCTTATTTCATAATAGATATTATTCAACGCACTTATGCGATACATTATAAAAAATTAAATATGTTAAATCTTCATCTTTTTCTCTATCCATAGGATTTTTTCATTCACTTTTCTACCGTTTTAATCTAAAATCGCTGACACACAACAAGTTGGAAATATTGTGGTTATATTTCCTTATGCTCATGGGTCTTGAGTACTTTTTCAATATCTGATTCCTTATATAGAATATTTCCCTTCATGCGAATATAGGGAAGAATCCCATCATTTCTATAGTCACGCAATGCACGGGGACTGACACGAAGAACAGCTGCCAGTTCTCTATCCGTCATCAGCCGTTCACCATGAAGGACGGGCTTATAATCATTCATTAACCTATTTGCTTTTCGGCTTGCCTTGCGCAGTGACTCCAATGTCTCTGCTATCAAATCATCTTTGATTGTGAATATTCTTTCTTCCATTTCCCTATACATTATTATATATTATGATATTTGCCCGATTGACGGATAACCAACTCCACCTCTTCGGGACGGTAGTAGAACTTACGCCCTAACTGGGCATAGCATATTTTATGTTTGCTACGCAGAGTCTGCAATGACCGTTGACTGATCTTGAGGATAGCACAAACTTCCTCACCGGTTAGCCATTTCTGGAAACGCTTGTCCTGACACTTGCGGGAAAGCGATTCCACCCTTTGAGTCAGTTGGCGTGCCTCAGCCAACAATTGCTCAAACGCACTCTTTTCTAATATTACTATATCCATGTTCTTATATCGGTTTGGTTCAAACAGCTGCAAAGGTAGTCGGATTGCAGCAAAACGAGCACATAGGGAGTGATGAAGTCCCAGAAAGTCTCTAATAATCGGGGACATTAGAGCCATTTCAAAAATATTATCTTCCAAGGTGTTAAAACGGTGGGAAACATTGTTTCTGGCTTGCTGTAATTTTGCTGCCGAAATCAAACAAGAAAAGAAATAAGAATGGAAGTCATCACCATTGAAAGCGGTCTCTGGCAGCAATTGCTAAACCGCATAGAGAGAATAGAAACGTATGTAAAGGAGGCTACGGCTCCTGTCAACATCAGCGACGAGGACATCATCCTGAACAATGATCAGGCTTGCCGATTGCTCTGTGTGGAGAAGCGGACAATGCAATATTACCGATCAGAAGGAAAGATTGCCTACCACCGCTATGCGAAACAACTACGCTACCGTCTGTCTGACATTGAGGAGTTCGCACATGTAACCATGCGTCCGTTGAGCAAGAAACTACTTGCATCCATACGTCAGGAATGCATTGATGAGAAAAAGAGAATCCTTGAAAACATGGAGGACTGACTATGAACGGAACAGACATAACGGAAGAGAAGCAGCAGAGTGAAGTATTGGATAAGGATTTCTTCCTTGAGTGTATGCGTAGCGTAGTTAGAAGAATGCAGAAACAGGAACAGATGATACAGGTATTGGTGGATGATCTGAGGATGCGTAACCACGAAGGTGTACTTTACCTAAGAGGCGAGAGAATGTATTGCACACAAGAACTGGTAAACAGTCTGCGAGTCAGCAGAAAGACGCTCATGCGATACCGAAATGCAGGGAATCTGCCTTATATCATCCTGCGTAACAGTGCCTACTATAAGGAGTCTGATGTAGAGAAACTAATTACCCGATACGGAAGCAGACTCGACAAGAAAGCAGTTGCTGAATTCCTTGCCAATATGAACAAAAACAAGAACGGCGATATTCTCGCCAACAGATAACATTATTCATTAACAATTAAACAATTTAGATTTATGGCACAAAACCAAAATCAGGGCTATCAGCCCATCGACGAGTCCAAGGTTAACTGGGACCAGATTGAAGAGAAGTTCGGCATCTCGAAAGAGGTGCTGGAGCGAACAGGAGCAAAGGACAACATGCTGAACTTTGGCAAGTCCGGGCTGCTCGATGTGACGATGCTAATTTACGACCAGAAGGTGAAGGCCGCTGCACGTCTTCAACTGACGCGACTGCCGGACGGCACCTACAGCGTACTGCCTCACTTCGTGCGCAAGGAGCAGAAGCTGGAGAATGCGGAGTACATGGGCTACACCTTCACCAAGGAGGATGCCAAGGCGCTGAAAGAGACTGGCAACCTCGGTAAGGTTGTTCCGCTGTTCAACGTGAAGGACAACACCATGCAGAATTGCTTCGTGTCTTACGACAAGCAGACAAACGAGCTGGTACACTATCCCGTGAACAAGCTGCACCTCCGTGAGAGTGTGGGTAACGTGAAGTTCACGCCTGAAGAGATGGAACTTCTCAAGCAGGGTGGCATCGTGAAGGACAAGCTGTTTGAGGGCGAGAACGGACAGAAGTTCACCGTGGACTTTCAAGTGAATGCCGACCGCAAGAACGTTTCGTTTGTCCCAGGCAGTAGCCGCAAGGAGGAAGAGGTGCAGGAACAGAACCAGAAAACCAAGATGAACTGGACGAACGAGGACGGCAGCATCAAGAACCTGACCAAGTGGAAGGGCATTCCGCTGACCGAAGAGCAGCAGAAGGACTATCGTGAAGGCAAGTCGGTGAAACTCGATAACTATCCGCTGAAGGACGGCACGACTGCCACAATGTACCTGATGTTCTATCCAGACAAGGGCCAGCCGTTCACCTCGAAGAACGACCCGATGCAGGGCAAGGTCGTTGCCCCAGCCAATGAGAGCGAGACACAAGTAGCCGTGAACCATCAGGGCAAGACCAACGAGGCCACCAAGAAGGTGGACGAGCCACTGCAGAAGGGACAGGTCGCACCCAAGAACGAACACCAGAAAAATGAACAGAAGCCCGAGGGTGAGAAGCAGGAGCAGAAGGAAGAAAAGAAGAAGCGAGGCCCGAAACTCTGATTAGAGAAGCGCAATGTGTGGACAGCCGCAGATGGCTGTCGGCTGTCCACCTCTCACGCGCGTAATAAATATAAAACCACTGAATCCATTTTTACAATATGATTACCATTATCGCAGAGAAACCGAGCGTCGCACGACAAATATCCCGTGTCGTGGGCGCCATGGAAAGGAAAGTCGGCTACTACGGAGGCAACAACTACTGCGTCACCTGGGCCTTCGGTCACCTGATACAACTGGCCATGCCCGAAGCCTATGGTGTGACAGGATTCCGTCGCGAGTCCCTGCCAATCATCCCCGATGTGTTCCAACTTATCAGCCGTAAGGATGCCAAGGGTAAAGAAGATGACAGGGTGAAGGAGCAGCTTCGCGTCATCAAGAACCTCTTCGAGCATACAGAAAAGATCATCGTTGCCACAGATGCCGGACGCGAGGGCGAACTGATTTTCCGCAATCTCTACCAGTACCTCGGCTGTCACGTCCCGTTTCAGCGTCTCTGGATCAGTTCACTGACCGACAAGGCCATCAAGGAAGGGCTGAAGAACCTCAAGGACGGTCACGACTATGACAACCTTTTTCTGTCTGCCAAGGCACGAAGCGAGGCCGACTGGCTTGTGGGCATCAACGCCACCCAAGCACTGACCATCGCAGCAGGAAAAGGAACATACAGCCTCGGACGTGTGCAGACGCCTACACTGGCAATGGTCTGCCGCCGTTTTCTGGAGAACAAGAACTTTGTGCCGACTCCGTTCTGGCAGATGCACTTCACTACCGAAGGTGACGGCGAGGCCGTCAAGTTTCTGACCGCAGACCGATGGAAAGACAAGGCTGATGCCGAAGCCGTCTATCAGAAGTTGAAGTCTGCCAACAGCGTAGCCATCTCCAAGGTGGAGTGCAAGGAAAAGACTGAGGAACCTCCCTTGCTCTATGACCTCACCACGCTCCAGAAGGATGCCAACATCAGATATGGCTTCACCGCCGAGCAGACACTGACCATCGCGCAGAAACTTTACGAGGCCAAGGCCATCACTTATCCGAGAACATCCAGCCGCTACATTCCCGATGACGTGTACGACGAGATTCCCAAGCTACTCCGCACATTGGCCGACAGCGAACAGTGGGGCGCACTCTCCATGACCATCCGCAAGCCCAACCGCCACAGCGTCGATGCCTCGAAGGTCACTGACCACCACGCCCTGTTGATTACAGGCGAAAAGCCGCAGTACCCGTCCAACGACGACAAGAAAATCTATAACCTCATCGTCACCCGTATGCTCGAAGCCTTCTCTGACAAGTGCGTCAAGGAACTGACCACCGTCACCGTTGATGTGGACGGAATACCGTTTGTCGCCAAGGGCACTGTCATCCGTCAGCAAGGTTGGCGGTTCATTATGAACGAGGACACAGATGCAGACCGCTTGCTCAACTGGAAGGAAGGTCAGGAACTGCACGTCACGGGATGGGGACTGGCCGAGGGCAAGACCAAACCCGCTGCAATCCACACCGAGGCTACGCTGTTGTCCGAGATGGAACACTGCGACAAGAACATCGACGACGAGGAACTGGCACAGGCCGTCAAGGACTGTGGAATAGGGACCCCGGCCACCCGTGCCGCCATCATCGAAACGCTTATCAACCGTGAGTACATAATCCGCCTGAACAAACAGCTTATCCCAACCGAAAAGGGCCTGTTCATCTACGACCTGCTGAAAGACAAGCAGATTGCCGATGTTGTCATGACGGGCCAGTGGGAACAGGCGCTTGTCAGGATCGAACGGGGCGAGTACAGTGCCGAGGACTTCCGCAAGGGCATCGAGGACTATACGGGCAGGATCGTCAGTGAACTTCTCTCCTTAGAGGACAGGTTTGAGCACAACGGTATCGGTATCCCATGCTCCAAGTGCGGGAAAGGCACGATGCAGTTCTACAAAAAGGTCGTCAAGTGCGACAATCCCGCCTGTGACTGCCATGTGTTCCGCGAGAAGGCTGGCAAGGAACTGACCAACGACCAGTTGAAGGCTCTGCTGACCGAGGGCAGGACGGGAATCATCAAAGGCTTCAAGAGCAAACAAGGCAATTCCTTCGATGCCGTTGTCACCCTCAACCGCGAGACTTTCCAGACAGAATTTTCGTTCCCAAAGCGAAAAATTCAGCCAAAGAAAGGCAAATCACGAAAATAATGCGTAACTTCGCCACCGATTTCATTTTCATACATCGTTTACACGATTTTTGAAATGGATTCAGTGGTTGCACCTCGGGAGGGATACCCGGGGTGCTTTACTTGTACGCTGATTCTATAACCACTTAAACGTATTTGAAAATGAAGAAGAAAGAACAACCAGAGTTGTCCTACTATGGACTGTATCTGCTTCGCTACCTGCTGGAGCAGCATTCACGCAAGGCCAAAGACCTGAGTTTCATCTATAGCCGTGAGCAGTTGGCAGCAGAGACCTTTGAACAGGCCCGGCTCGACGGCTATCCCGTGGAGGGAGCACATGAACTGGCGATGTCCGTACTGACGAAAGACTTGGGCCTCTCGCAGTGGAGCATTCTCGTTGAGGTGCTGGAGAAAGAGTTTGCCCGTGAACTGAACGATGGGCAGCGCCTGACATTTGCCGAGAAACTGCTTCCTTTACTGGCACCAGTCTTCGAGCCTTACGACCTGACGCAGCCTGAGTTTGAACTGACGCCTGACTACATGCGGCTCTATACCGAGTTGACTGGTGCCGTGGTACTTTACATCGAGCAGTATGGCGTTCAATAGGAAGGCACGGCTGCAAGCCAACATTGATGCCATCCGCACAGCCTTTGCCGTGTGGAAGGAGGTACGTGTCCCCACTGAGACCGAGCGGGAAACCATTTCCCGTTACTGCGGTTTCGGTGGGCTGAAATGTGTGCTGAATCCTGTGGAGAATAAGGCAGTCTGGCCGAAGAACGACCTTCCACTGTACGACCTGACCGCCGAACTCCACAGGGTGATACGCGAGAATGCCGAGGACGAGACCGACTACAAACGCTATGTTGCCAGTATGAAACAGTCCGTCCTCACGGCTTTCTATACCCCAAAGGAGATACCCGAAGCTATCTGGAGTGTCTTCGGTGAGATGAACCTGAAGCCGCAGAAGGTGCTGGAGCCGTCTGCGGGTATGGGTGTATTCATCGAAACCATGCGCACCGTCAATCCCGATGCCGAGGTGACCGCCTTCGAGAAGGACAAACTGACGGGCATGTTGCTGACCACCCTCCACAAAGATGACGGAACCAAGGTGCGGACTGCCGGGTTTGAGATGATAGACAAGGAGCAGTTAGGCACCTACGACCTCGCCATCTCCAACATCCCCTTTGGTGATACGAAGGTGTACGACCCTTTCTACAGCGACAGCAAGAGCCTGTTCAACCGCGTGATTTCCAAGTCCATTCACGGCTACTTCATGCAGAAAGGGCTTGACGCAGTGCGCGACGGCGGCATGGTGGCATTCATCACGACGAGGAACTATCTCGACAGGGAGCAGAACAGCATCAGGATCAACCACCTCCTTCAGCAAGCCGACCTTGTTACCGCATTCCGTCTGCCTGACAATCTGTTCAAGGACAGTGCCAACACGGAGGCAGGGAGCGACCTGATTATCATTCAGAAGAACTATGCCAAGCAGGGACTGACCGAGGATGAGGAAAGGCTGAAAAGGGTGTACTCTGCCGAGGATGATAGCATCGTCCGTAACGACTATTTTGAGCATTACCCTGACAATGTGCTTGCCACAAGCATCCTGAGAGGACACGACCAGTACGGCAAGCCCGCACTGGAGTATCTCCATACGGGAGGTGTCGAAGGCATTGCCCATGACCTCCGTGAGCGTCTGCAGAACGAACTCGCCAAGCATCTGGACTTCCGTAAGTTTACAGGACTTGACAGCCCGGCCTTTATCCGAAAGGGAAAGGAAACGCAGAAGCCCGTTGAGGAACAGAAACCAGCGGAAGTACAGAAGCCAATAGAAGCAGAACAAAAGCCAGTAGAGACAGGGCTGCAGCCTGTAACGGAAGATGAGCCAGCAAAGACGGCAAGGATTGTGACGATGCCAGAGCCTGCCAGACAGGAAGAAAAAACTGTTCCTGAGCATACGCCCGACAATAACCCGCAGCTGTCACTCTTCGACCTTTGGGGTATGACTGTTCAAGAACCACCGAAGCCCAAGCCAGAACCTAAGAAACCAAAGAAGGAGCGGAAGAAAGAGCGTCAGGCAAGGGGATTTCAGGAGAAGAAGGCTGAGATGATGAAGAAGAGCCATATCGACCAGCAGTTGGCCGTCTATGACTCCCTGGATTGGGAAGAGAATCCGCCCATCAACGGCTTCTATGAGATGATGATGGATCTGACACCCGAAAAGCGTCGTGAACTATTGGAGATGGGACAGACCAAAATTGAGTCCAATGCCGATGCCAAGGCTGAAGCCCGACAGCAAATTCAGACAAAGGAACAGGTTGAGCAGAAACAGCACCGTACCATAAAGACAAAGGTTGTTAAGTCTGGTCCCTTTGAGGGAGAAATAAAGCCATTCTACCGTAACGGCTCAATGGTGGAAGATAAGGACGGAAACATCGGACACTTGGAGAACGTCACTTCCTCAGGTGCCACCTTCGTACCCTTGATTGTCTCTCAGGAACAGACCGACCGCATCCGTCAGTATATCGCAGTCCGTGACGTATATGAACAGTTGTATGCCTACGAGCAGGATAATCAGGAGGCGAACAGTGAACTTCGTGAGAAACTTAACGGTTATTATGAAGCATTTACAGCATTGTACGGCAACCTCAATGACCGCAAGAATGCCAGAATGATCCTGATGGATGCCACTGGCCGCAACATGCTGGCACTGGAACGTGGCGAGAACGGCAAATTTGTGAAGGCTGACATCTTCGACCATCCCGTTGCTTTTTCCTTGCAGGAGGTCAGCCATGTTGAGACCTCGCAGGAGGCTGTTGCTGCATCGCTCAACAAGTATGGCCGTCTCAATCTGGAGTATATGGCGAGGCTGACGGACAAGTCGGAGGATGACATCGTAAAAGACTTGGACGGACAGATATTCTTCAACCCCATATCAGGCGATTACGAGATACGCGACAAGTTCATTGCAGGCAATGTGGTTGAGAAGGTAAAGGACATCGAAAAGCTGATAGAGGCTAATGGTGGTGAGATGGACGATAAGACAATACTGTCGCTGAACGCCCTGAAAGAAGCCGTGCCTACGCCCATCCCTTTTGAGGATCTTGACTTCAACTTCGGTGAGCGATGGATTCCCGCCAATGTCTATTCCACCTTTATGACGGACTTCTATGACACGAATGTTGACATTGTCTATTCGCCGCAGATAGACCAGTTCGATGCCAGTTGCAGCAGGAAAAATGCGAAAATCTGGAGCGAGTTCTGTGTCAGGGGTGAGTATCGCAGCTATGACGGTATAGCCCTGCTCCGTCATGCACTGCACAATACGACACCGAAAATCATGAAGTCGAACGGCACGGATGAAAACGGCAACGACATCAAGGTACCAGATGCACAGGCCATCCAGTTGGCAAACTCGAAGATTGATGAAATTCGCAATGGCTTTACGGAGTGGCTTGAAGGTCAGAGCCGTGAGTTCAAGGATAGACTAACACAGATGTATAACGAGAAGTTCAACTGCTTTGTCCGCCCGAAGTACGACGGCAGTCATCAGACCTTCCCAGATCTTGACATGAAAGGACTGGAGTTGCGCTACGGCATCAGCAGCGTCTATCCCTCGCAGAAGGATTGTGTGTGGATGATCAAGCAGAACGGTGGCGGAATATGCGACCACCAGGTGGGTACGGGCAAGACACTCATCATGTGTATCGCAGCGCATGAAATGAAGCGTCTCGGCATGGCGAAGAAGCCTATGATAATAGGACTGAAAGCAAATGTGGCAGAAATTGCCGCCACCTATCAGACTGCCTATCCCAATGCCCGCATCCTGTATGCCAGCGAAAAAGACTTCTCTACGGAGAACAGGGTAAAGTTCTTCCATTCGATTAAGAACAATGACTTCGACTGCGTGATTATGTCGCACGACCAGTTCGGCAAGATACCGCAGTCGCCGGAAATGCAGGAGAAAATCCTAATGGCCGAGTTGCAGAGCGTGGAGGATAATCTTGAGACGCTGAGAATGAGCGGCAAGGATATTTCGGGCATGATGCTGAAGGGTTTGGAGAAGCGCAAGGCCAATCTGGAGGCGAAACTCGTTGAGATTTCCAGCAAGATCAACAGCCGAACCGATGACTTCATCGACTTCAAGCAGATGGGCATCGACCACCTGTTTATCGACGAGAGCCACCAGTTCAAGAACCTGATGTTCAACACCCGTCATGACCGTGTAGCAGGATTAGGCAACAGTCAAGGGAGCCAGAAAGCACTCAATCTGCTCTTTGCCATCCGAACGATGCAGGAGGGTGACGGGACGAAGCCGCGCCGTGATCTCTGTGCCACCTTCCTTTCTGGTACGACTATCAGTAACTCGTTGACAGAGCTTTATCTGTTGTTTAAATACCTTCGCCCTAAGGAAATGGAGAAACAAAACATCCCGTGCTTTGACGCCTGGGCTGCTATCTTCGCAAAGAAATCGACGGACTTTGAGTTTTCGGTGACGAACAACATCATCCAGAAGGAGCGTTTCAGGTACTTCATCAAGGTGCCAGAACTGGCTACGTTCTATAATGAGATTACCGATTACCGAACCGCTGAGGACGTGGGAGTGGACAGGCCGAAGATGAACGAGATACTTTACAACATCCCGCCGACGCCTGATCAGGAGGTGTTTATCAAAAAACTGATGGAGTTTGCGGAATCTGGAGACGCTACTATCCTCGGTCGTCTGCCCCTGAGTGAAACGGAAGAGAAAGCAAAGATGCTGATTGCTACGGACTACGCCCGTAAGATGGCACTCGACATGCGTATGATAAATCAGACGCTATATGATGATGACGCAGGTAACAAGGCCAGCGTCTGTGCCATGAAGATTGCCGAGTACTACCACAAGTTCGAGGAACACAAGGGTACTCAGTTTGTATTCTCAGACCTCGGAACGTATCAGCCGGGCGATACTTGGAACGTCTATTCCGAAATCAAACGTAAACTGATAGAGGACTACGGCATCCCTGCCGACGAAATCCGCTTCATCCAGGAGTGTAAGAGCGAAAAGGCACGTAAGGCAGTCATCGAGGCCATGAACGAAGGACGTGTGCGTGTATTGTTCGGTTCGACATCAATGTTGGGCACTGGTGTCAATGCCCAGAAACGGGCTGTCGCCATTCATCATTTGGACATACCCTGGAGGCCCAGCGACCTTGAACAGCGTAATGGCCGGGCCGTGAGAAAGGGAAATGAGGTGGCGAAGAAGTACAATAACAACACGGTGGACAGCATCATCTATGCCGTTGAGAAAACGCTTGACGCCTACAAGTTCAACCTGCTGCACTGTAAGCAGACCTTTATTTCACAGCTGAAGTCCGGCGCTATGGGCGCACGAACCATTGACGAGGGAGCAATGGACGAGGCCAACGGCATGAACTTCTCGGAGTACATGGCCATCCTGTCGGGCAACACCGACCTGCTTGACAAGGCGAAGTTGGAGAAGAAGATTGCCTCACTAGAGAGTGAGCGCAAGAGCTTCATGAACGCAAGGCGAAGTGTTGAGTTTGACATTGAGGACGCACAGAAGGAAGTGCAGAAAGCAAAAGAGGTGCTGGACAAGTTGGCCGTTGACAAACAGCAACTGGATGCAAACATGAAGCATGATGCCCTCGGAAACATCGTCATGGAGGTGAAGATTGAGGGTAAGGCCTATACCGACTTGGAAGAACTTGGTGCCAAGGTGCAGCACATTGCCGAGACGATGGACACAAAAGGCCAGACAAAGGAGATAGGCGAAATCTACGGTTTCCCCATCAAGGTACGTACCGAGGAAGTGGAGAAGGGTGGTCTGCCATTCCGTGAGAACAATTTCGGAGTATATGGCAACATCGTCTATCGCCACAACAACGGTATGGTGGCCAAAAAGGACAAGGAGGCCGCAGCTACGAGCTTCTTCCGTGCACTTGAGAAAATTCCTTCCTTGGTGGAGAAGTACCAGAAGGATGTGGACTGGTATCAGAACAAGGTAGAACAGCTTACCCCGACGATCAACAAGGAATGGCGCAAGGAACCGGAACTCCGGGAGTTGAAAAACGAACTCGCCGCCCTTGACCGCAAGATCCAGATGGAACTCGCACCGAAGGAAGAGAAGCCAGAAACACCCGAAGAGAGAATGGAATATGAAGATGGTCATAAAGTTTCCATGCTTCCTGCGCCTGACAAAGATGATGAGCCGAAAAAGGTTAAAGGCTTGAAAATGTAAATCTGTGATTTCAAAGGTAAATATACCCCATTTTAGCCCTATTACCTTCAAATAATGAGGAAATAGGGCTAATTTTTAAATATTTAGATACCGGTCAGTATGTTTTTGCGACTTTTTTTGTAATTTTGCACCCCAAATTGAAAAAAGAATTGTAAAATAAGTCAATAGGGAGTAAAAAAGGGAAATGTATGTCCCCCATTGGAATCCCTTATATATAAGGATATCAGGGTATCACCCTCTAAACGATTAGGCTAAATGAAAAGAACAAAGTTTGACCTCTTGCTGACAAATGCTGTCAACATCTTACTATTTATAGGAGTATTTATGTTTGGCTACTGGCGGTGGCAGAAACTGGAGAATATCATTATTGAGTCAACTAACAGCCAGGAACAATACAGAATCATTCACGCTGCACTGAAAAGCACAATACAATTAGATCACTTGGGCGAACAGGTATCAGAATGGTCCCCGACAGATTCCGTTGATTACCAACAAAAACTAGTTGAAACAAACAACTCGCTCGACGGACTGCGCAAATATTACTCCAAAAGTCAGATTGACTCCATGCAGAACATCCTTAACCAGAAAGGACATCTGCTGTCCGAGATCTACGCGACAATCGTAAAGCGGAATGAGAATGACGAACATCTGCGACAGGACAGACAGGTCACTGTCAAGGATACGGAGACTTATGTCAAGCATTACACCGGGCATGTGTTCAGGAGCAGCAGGGAAGAAGTGACCTCAAGGAGCAAGAACAGGACGGTCACCGTGCCGTCCGTCAACGAACTGGCCTTTCTTGACAAAGAACTGTATACCATCAGTCTCGGCATTCTCAGCGACAGCCTCGCCGAAGTCAACCACTGGCTGGACATCAACGTCAGCCAGATGCTTGATGCGGAGGATACCAAAGCCGAACGCAAACAGAAAGAGTTGATGGATAAGGCAAGCGGTATCGGAAAGACCACGTTCAGATGGGGTATGTTGTTTCTCATTTTCGTAACACTACTGAATGTGGCCAACACATGGCGGCGCTCAAGGGTGATGAAGAAACTCGAAAAGGAATCTGACAAGAACAAGAAACTTGTGGAGAAGCGCCGACAGATGATGTATGCCATCGTCCACGACCTGCGCACCCCGCTGAGCATCGTCATCGGCTACAACGATATGGCGAAACAATGCCCAGCGAAGAATGAAAAGTACATCAGTGCCATATCGTTCTCAGCCCGGCAACTCAGGGGGATGATAGACCAGTTGCTGGACTACTTCCGTTTAGAGAGCAACAAGGGGATGCTGAAGCCGAGGGACTTCAGCCTGATGGAACTGGCCAACGAACTGACCAATTCCTTCGAACTGAGAGCCGACGAGCGGCTGATTGAATTTGTAAAGCCGAAGGTGCAGGGCATCGTCCTCAACGGCGACTATGAGAAAATCTGCCACATAGCGACCAATCTGCTTGACAATGCCTTCAAGTTCACCAGGAAGGGCAGTGTGGAGCTGGATATTTCGTATGCCGACGATATGCTGAACTTCAAGGTGAGCGACACTGGCATTGGCATCAAGGATGAAGACAAGGAACGGGTGTTCTCTGCCTTTACCCGCTTCTCCAATGCCGTTGCCACTGGCAAGGAGGGCTTTGGCATCGGACTCTCAACGGCCAAGATGCTCGTTGACCTGATGAAAGGCAAGATCGATTTTGAGTCTTCGGACAAGGGGACCACATTCTACGTAAGTCTGCCGATGAAGATTGCGGAGAGCAAGGGGGACGCGGTTGTTGCGGAGGTCATGAAAGCCTCGGAGGAGCGGAAACGTGTGCTGGTGGTTGACGACAGCAACGTGTGGCTGCTGATGATAAAAGGCGTTCTGCAGCAGAACGGTTTCGACTGTGACGTGTGCAGCGACACTGCAAAATACTTCACGATGCTCAGGAAGGGCAATTATTCTGCGGTCATCATGGATCTGCAGATGCCAGGAAAAAACGGACGGGAACTGCTCGACATCATGAGAGAGAGTAAGGTTGCCAACAGCCAAACGATTCCCGTGATAGTCTCGACGGCATCAGGCGAGGAAGTGCGCGAGGAACTGCTGAAGGTAGGATTCGACGAGTATCTGCCCAAGACGGCTGACATCAGCGAGATGGTGAACGTGGTGAACCGAGTGATAACTGAGAAGAGCAAGACGGTGACACCAGACTTCTCGAAACTGCGGAAATCCGTAGCAGGGTATCTGATAGAAGAGACCGAGGATGCTGTCGCAGGGCTGCACAATGCTGTCAAGACTATGGACTTCGACGAGATGAGGAAGTGGGCGCATTGCCTGAATACAAGTTGGCTGCTCTATCGTGTCAGCATATTGGTTGACCCCATCATGGAGGTGGCACGGAACAAAGACATGAGTGCCAATAACCGTCTGGTGACCTACATGGCTGAGATAGACAAGATGGCGAAAATCATTATCACAAAGGCGAAGGAGATACGGGACACGAGGGATGAGTAAGGTAATAGTCATTGACGACATAAAATCCTACTGCGATTCCGTCTGCGCAACACTGGCGGATTTCGGGATAGAGGCTGTTGCATGCCAGACGGTCAAGAAGGCCAAATGGCTTATTGAACGGGCAGGCAGGAACGACGTAATCTTGGCCGACCTCATGCTGAATGATGAGAGCGGAAAGAACGGCACGGACATCCTGCGTTGGATGCGGGAGCAAGGGTATCACCAGTTATTTTTCCTGATGACAAACTACGGCACGATGGAAAACTCTATTGAGACGATGGAACTTGGTGCCAAAAGTTATATCCCCAAGCCGCAGATGGACGAGAAGTTTTATGCCAGGATTAAAGACATCATGGAAGAGCAGAATCTTCGTGACAAGCATAAGAACCGCCTGATGTTCAGGCGCAATAGCCAACCATTTCTGGCTCTTTATGAGAGGCTGAAGGGCTATGTCGGTCTGGATATCCGTCTTGTAGTCGTTGGTGAAAGCGGAACTGGAAGGAGTCATCTGGCAGAGGACTATATGGCAATGGAGGGGTTCCATTATGGCGACTATGCCCACGTTAGATGCAGCGCATTGGCAGAAATGGAGCATGTGGAGGATTATTTCTTTGGGCATCAGAAAGGTGCATACGCCAGTGCCGTACAATCAACAGACGGCATTCTGGAGAAAGCACGTGACAGTTTCCTTTTCTTGGAGAACGTCGATGAGATGCCTTTGAGTGTGCAGAGTCTGCTTAAAGAGGTGATGGAAACAGGAGAATACTGTCGCATAGGCTCATACAAGAAGCGTTTTGTTGATTTCAGGCTTATATGCACTTCTGAAAAATCTCCCGATGAACTCGTCAGAGAGGGGTTAATGACGCAGCTTTTCCGGGATTGCATCTGCGAGGAGGTAGTTAATATTCCACCACTAAGGGAAACGGTGACAGACATCGTGCCAATGGCGACATTCTTTTTGGAACACTTTGACGAAAGGTGCAGACTGAGCAGTAAGGCCAAACATAAACTGGAGGCATATCCCTGGCCGGGGAATGTGCGTGAACTTGTGAGGGTAATAGAACTGGCGGTTAAGAAGTATGATTGCGACAAACTCCAACCAGAACACCTTGCCTTTTCTCTTGTAGAAGCTCCGGAAACACCTACAACGATGAAACTGAACGATGAGAGCGAGGAGAAGACAAAAATAGTCAAGGCACTTGAATCATGTGGGTACAGGCGAGAACCCGCCGCTGCCATTCTTGGTATCAGCAGAAGAAACTTATTTCAAAAGATGAAAGACTATTGTATTGAGGTTCCTAAAAATCGCAATAACAGTTGACAGCCTCAGCATCCACAGAATGAAAAGAAATTGGACCTTTTTCCTATTCATAGATTGTATCATGTTCCTTGATCTCGGCAAGTTCATATTATATCCTAATGATGTCACCCAACGTTTGTAGTCCCTCCCTCGTAATCCAACGAATATCCGTTTATTTCGCTATGCCAAGATTCGTAAAAATGGTGGATATAGTATCGATAAGATGCTATGGAAGGATTTAACAGGTAAGAATGTGCTTTTTAAGACCAACTTGTTTTTGACGGAAGTACACTACTATCGTTAGGACTGTAATGGAGTTGTCCTAATTGTTCCCAACTTAACGCTATGCAGTCAGAGAAGGCAGAAAGAATATTGGAATTGATTGAGCCGGCCATCAAGGAAACGTCCAACAGTCCCAAGCAAACCTATGTTTTGACAGAAAAGATAAAATCATTATTCCGATCTGCCTCTCCTCCCTCTTGATTCTTGATTATATGCTTCTAACAGAGGTATGCATCACTGGCACAAACAAAAGCAGGATAGGCAGAGCCTATTACAATGATTTAAAACTTTGTCCTCATAATTTTACTTTTTCCAATTGTTCATGACTTCTAATGAGACTATCATCTATTTCTTTGCCAAGTAATCTTTCTGTAAAGACCTTATTCCTAATATTTGCCCTTTCCAATAATGTGGAATATTTTAATACCTCAATATACATAGTGCCTTTGGGCCTTTTATCGTTACCATTTACTGTCTGATCAGGATTATAAATATAATCCAAATATGGAGATCTGATAAAATCGGGTTCTGCATCTATAACAGCTTCAAAATCAAAATTTTCCCCTATCAAATAGCCATAGAAATTAGTTATCTCGAATTCATCTTTTGCATATTTCCTGATCAGACTCGCATATCTGGTGGCCTGGTTTGTAAACCTAGACACATCTGCATCAAGACTTTTCAGTTCTATAATAATGCACTTATGCTCAGAAGGGAATAATAATATATCTAAGCGGCTCCCAAGATAGTCCCTATTATATTTTGTTAGTTGCTCTTCCTCTGTTGGCGTCAAATCTTCACGAAGGAATAACTTGTTTCCAATCTTAACTTTTCTGAGTTCTGTTTCGGAAGTACCCTTAAAATGAATAAAGTCTTCATTCAGCATCCACAGGTTACTATCAAACGGTGTATCTGTCTTCTGTTTAAACAATAAATTGTGAATGATTTTTTCATTCTGAATACGCTTTTTCTCATCAGAATCATGCTGAGCCTCCAGCTGTTTGGCTATAATTTTATCTAACATAACCAATGCTGATTTTCTTTCTGCCAAATACCTAGTAACGTTTGCCCTGTTTTTATCAGGTATCATTTTGGCTATGGAGTTGGCTCTTTTCTTGAATTCTTTCTTGAAATCAGCTGCCGTGGGGTCAAGATCCTTCAGTTTATCAAATTCATCCTTTATCTTAGCCTTGCCCTTTGCCTCCACTTCAGCATTATACTGAGTATAACGTGAAATAAATTCTGAGGTACTTACGCCATTAACATTTCCAATTTTGTCAATAACACCTCTATCAAGAGAGAACAGTTCTATGACCTCATCTAATTCATTATTGATAACGTCATTCACTTTTTTTATCTTGGGATAATGCGAAACCACCTTATTGCATACCTGTTCTTGAATATCATCGACAAAAATGAGTTCCATATTGGCATTCCACAGGTTACGCCGTCTTTTGAATTCTTCTTTAGTGAATATCTTAATCTTTCCACGTTCATCACTATCTTGATTAGTTAGATAGTCGCCAGAAATTAGGCATAACATATGTTTCCCCTCAATATTGGAAAGTCTATTTATTGCCTCAAATTCAATGTTACTTACATCAACAGTTTCATTCTTACTGGTGAATTTAATCTCATTCTTTTTCTGAATTTTCTTCGAAAGTAGGAAAGTACTGATATAAAATACTTCTTTTCGTGAAAGAGTGTCAAAGCCCTCTCCATTTTCTTTGATTTTTTTATAATTCAGTTCAAAATTATCATCATAATCAGAATCAGGAACATCCAAAGCTTTAATATACAGATCTTCTTTGGCTACATGAGCGTTATTGATGTAAAGTTCGAACTTCAACTCCGGTAAAATTTCTTTCTCCAGACAAAATCTACCAAGATATCTTAGGAATACCCTGTCTCGGATTTCTTGGATTGTTAATTCTGAATATTTCTTTTGATCTTCATCGTCATACAAATAAAAGAATTCTATGTTTGTTCCTGTACAATCTTCATTACACTCTTCTGGGTTTGAAGCCCACACAACAGCCTTCTTTTTTTCAAAAAAGTCTTTTGAGAGGACAATTCTTCTTTTCCATCTTTTTCCGTCCTCATCAAAAACGCTATTGATCTCTGTGTGCTTAAAGAAATGAAGGAACTGAATTCTTCCTGTGCCAAAATTATTCTGGTTTTTCGACTCGTCATAAAGATTGAGGAATCGTTCATAGTTGACAGAATCAAATCCGATACCAGTATCACTCACTTCGAGAGATACAAATGAAAGGCTGTTCTCATTATATAGTGAGGTTTTGCTCATTTTGAGTCGTACAACAATTGAATTATCCGAGCCATCAATTGCTTCCAAGGAATTACTATATGCTTCAAACAATGGTTGCAAAAACATATCATGCTTCTTGATCTGCTTCTTCATCATAGAAGGGTATGATATGTGCTGCTTAATATAATCACCGCCTACCAATTCTTTTATAACCATAATCTATTATTTAAATCCGTCACAAAGATAACAACTTTTCCCAATTCCACCAAACATTTACACTAAATAACGCAAACGCATCGACCAATAAGTGTTATTCGTGTTGTCTCTATTCATAGCACCGCCCCATTATTCACCACGATAGGATTATTCCTATAATTATTTACTACCGTCATGTCAAAAGCCGCACAATTTATAAGGCCACGAATCACAGCTGTTCGCCAATCGTTAGGACCATATTGTGTACTAATTGTAGATTGCATTTCCATGAGCACCCTCCTCAATCCAACATTCGTTTTCACATGACTTCTCAACAACTCATGAGTTAAAAACTCATTCACAGCTTTCCGAAGTCTTTTCTCCAACTGTATTTCACTTATCTGGTGACTCAAACGAGTTGCGAGTGCAGCATTACCCAATGCTGTCCCGTCAATACTAAATGTCACGCAAACTCTTCCACGAATAATAGTACAATCAGCCTTCAAAAACACAACGCCAGATCTAACTTTCGGATAATATGGATGCATATAATTTGTATATGATTTATCACTTTTCAGCCAATTACAATGTCCACATAGAGGTACTAGGTTCAATCTACAAGTAGCCAACTGGCCAAATGTGCTTTTGTCCATATAGTGATCTAACTGTGAAGGTCTATTAATACTACAATAAGGACAAGTATCAGCAAAGTTTGGATCTAACAATGCGTTTCTTACATATACTAATGATTTGTCCAATCCCGTATAAGGATCTTTTCCAGAGGTCTTACTATATTGGTTCTTGATAATCTCTTTCTTCTTGTCTGTCGCAGCAAGCTGTGCAGTTGTCACCTCCCCCCCCCCTTGATCGTAATCATCATATAGCTGTTCAAGTAGAGGCTTGTCTATAGTGACATCTAAATTATTACAATGCGCTATAAGTACATCGATATCCTGCTTGGCATCCGCAAGCCTAGGCTTATTCAATACCCACATCAGTTATTCCCTCCTTCTTCTTCTGGATGCCTATCATAGTATTTCGATATAACATATGATAGCATCTGGTTACTAATTTTGCCTTTCATATGCCTCATGAAACTATTTAGCATATCATCTATGCTCTCCCATTCTTCATTAGTTTCCCAGGTTTCATAGAGTTTATTATATGCATCATAATAGGTACCTACATCTGTCGTATAATCAAATACCTCACACGTTATTTCTCCAATATTTGCGCCATATGTTTCCATTCTGGGATGAGATACCGTTGTAAAATCTCCGATTTTTCTTACAATATATACATTCTCCGCAAAAGATTCTTGAACAATAATTGGTGAATGGGTAGCAACCATTAAAATTGAATTATATTGGGCAATAATATAACGAAGAGATGACATCATAAAAGAGAGCATGGGTGGATGAATATGATTTTCTGGCTCGTCAAACAATAGCATACAATCATTCTCTATGTATGCTATCACATGAGATAGAGCATGCAGATAATACTTAAATCCAGTAGACTGATTCATGAAATGAGCTTCTGTGCCTTCCTCAGCATCATAAAGTAGACTGTACATATTATTGCTGATGTCTGGGAATAATATGGATGCCCTTTTCATGATTTCGTCCCATAATTTTTTCTTGACCTCATTGTTATATACAATATTGAGCGCCTTACTACACTCCTCTGCCAGTCTCCTCACTGGTTTCAGCCTAGTTTCTTCTAATCGCAGTTGTCTAAAAAGATTATCATATGTTGAATCATTAGCATCCTTTAGAATTCGCTCAAACTCAGATTTGACATCCCTTATACCACAGAATACGAGTCTCCCTTTTCCTGTATCCATGCCATTCAGCAAAAGTCTGTAGTCTTCTCCTCCTATTCCTGGCAAAACGAAGTTGTCAAAAGGACTATATGAAATCAAGAATAACTTACTGATACCAATATCTATAGGGTCTATGAACCCTATATCCTGTTTAAGTTTAAACCTTTGATCAGGATATGCATACAATAACTTAGCTAACTTATATATGAGTGTACTCTTTCCTGATCCATTCTTACCTATAAAAGTCATAACCCCATTAGGGATCTTAGTGCTCCTGATATCTGGTAGCCAGGAAAAATGTAATGTTATGCGCTCTTTTATGCTAGTAAGACTTACATTAATATTTTCTTTTCGAAGATCGTAATGTGTTTCGCCCGCCAGCATAATCTCCCTTCCCTTTTCCAATGAATATGATTTCATGGATGAATCCCTAAGTAATCCTTTTTCAAAGGCTTGTTCTCCTTCCACAAGTGAAAAATATTCATCATTTTTATCTGACAATATTAGGTGCATTTGTTTTACGAAGTCTTTCTTTTCGTTTGCCTTTAGCATCTCGTTAAGGCTTTCAAACAAGTCAAGTGACTGGGTTAACGATACAAAACCTTCCGGTAACTCTTCAAACTCTTCTTTTTTCCCGAGTACGTTCCTCAGCAAATACATTTCATGCTCTGCCTGTCCCTTTTTCATGATTTTTATATACCCTAGATAAGATGTTGCGTTACCTGTAATTAAAGGTGTCGCATGAAGATGATATGTTACATAGTAGCCATAGTCGTTCCAATCATTTTCCTCTATTAGAAAATGGGCTTTGCCATAATGTCTACCTGTTGCATCTTGGTAACACTTACTTATTAGTCGGAAGACAAATTTTATCATAACTCTTTCATTTTGGGTCGTTTGCATCCCCTGATTATTTTATTTCTATTCTTTTTTTTCTCCTTTCAACCACTCCTCCAATTTATTAAAAGCTATCAACCTCTTATGATTCATTACAATCGGGAATCTAGCTACCACATAATTCTCAACCTTCTCAACACCAAACTTTTCTATGACCCATTTTGTACGGAAATTTTCTTTGTCTAAGGCATTCTGATAGTATTTTACTAACCTTTTGTTTTGACCGCAAACTTTGTCTATATTTGCAATAGTAAGGTTATTGATGTCAAGATAGTTGTTTTTACACTGAAAGTTATAAATACAATCACCTTGCCTACAGAGAACATCAAATTCCTGCTTGTGTATTCGCTTTACGTTAGTACACTCATAACCATATTTCTCAAGTAATGCCTTTACTCTCTTCTCAAATAAGAAGCCAGCCTTAATCCTGTACCGCCTGTTTTTCCTTAAAAGACCATAAATAGTATTCTCCACATAGCGTATTATTAATAAGACTGTCGAATAATAGTTACTTTCGTTCTGAAAAAAAGCAGGTCTTTCATTTATCGCTTCATAATAATCCTGGGCTTCACTAAATAGCCTCAGATGTGGGTATTTCATACAAAAATCTTTAAAAATATCCTCTGTCATACAAATAGAATATCCATCTATGAACTGCCCATCCAAATCCAATACCATTTGTCTGATCTCTTGCAAAACCAGACTCTCATCAATCCCATATCCTTTGAAAAGTGTCTCTGCCTGCTTCACAGTATACAGGAGTTCTGCATATGAGTATAAATTCTTTGGAATATTTGTTGTCGAGATGTTTTTATGCTCATATTCAATAATATCTATTTCACTCATGGTCAGAGGTTCCAAGAAGAAGTTCTCCAATTGATTGTAATGCATACAGAATTCCACCCCCCAATTATTAGCCCTTGCTTCATATCCATCTATACATCTGTTTCCTATAATTGAATGAAATGCTGTTGTTATCGGCATGATGTTAAAATCCACCTGAGACTGGAAATGACATAAAAGTTCTATAAATTGTGCCTTCTTACTCCCTTTTGCATAGAGTCGGATTAAGGTTAAGTATGCCACATAGTATAATCGCCTTGACTGGATAAAATTTACTGCATCTGCAATTGTTTTGCATTCCATACCAGGAAGTCTCATTTTTTGATATGTCAGTCTTAAACCCAACAACATGATGATAATAGATTTGATTCTCTCCAAAACATCATTCCCGAATCGGCATTGCACTATTTTCAGTATACCCATCAAATCTCGTTTGTTTTCTCTTATATCAATACTACACTTTTCAAATGCCATCCATTCGTCAGCAGAAATAACATATCTTATATTAATGAATTCTTCAATACATCTGATAAACATCAGCCATTTGGGAAACAAATCATGGCCATCATATTCTGTAAGATGAGATATTACCTCATCTTTTTTTATTTCAATACCTGCCTTCAAGAAATCTTCCAACTCCTTACCTCGAAGAACTGTATAAGTAGGCAATTTCATAACGAATTATAATATCCCTCGTCCTTCACGCCAAAAGCGTAATATTTTACATTCAGTTGCAAATATAATAATAAAGCGGCAAAAAACTCTATATTCGACATAACTTTTATTAATTATTTGCAGTTTTAATAATTATTTCTGTAATAAGAGTCATACCAATCTGTTTTAAGAGAGATTGACAGGATGTAAATGACTCTTCAAATTAATCTTGTAAGAAAGAGAAAATTTATACTTATTTTATAATTTTGAATTACTTGAGGTTCACATCTTTTTCCTGCAACCTTGACAGCATGGTTTTTTCTTAGATATCCATAATTCATTACTTCTTCAAATTCTGCTGAAAACTGTACCTTGTGGATCGGAAGGTCTCTTGAGTAATGAAAACGATGTGGCTGACGTTCTTGTCTTCCATGCCCATTTCGTATAGGATGAGGAAGAAGGTTTTCTTTGCAGGCAAAGCGACAAGACTTCAAGCGGCGTGTGCTCTTACGATATTCTTCTGGATACGAAATAAGAGAAAAAAATGATGCCCTTGTAGAAGTCAATGAAGCATTTGTAGTCGTCATTCAATCAATCCGAAGTAGTGACGTAGGTCATTATTTCATCGTAGAGTATCTTGTTTCTAACAAAACGCGGCAACTCATGTTCCACATATTCCCAAGCTATCTCGCCCGCTCTAGCTTTGTAGACAACCTGTGGGATAGAAAGACCTATATCCTTTTCACAATTCAACCTTTTTCAACCTTTGATTTTTGAGTGTATGCATTTGCTAATGTGTGCTTAATGGTCACAAATAAAACCTGGATAACCCCACTTTACAATTCTATCTTAATTACTTATATGTTGCATTCGTTTGATATTTATGAACACATATCCCATTATGGGGGCGAGTTTGTAGCGTTTGAGCAAATTTTGCCCAAACTTTTAGAGCTACTTTTAGCCCTGTTTTCATTAACATCTTTTAATCGCACTCGTTTTCAGATAGTTGCAAAATTCCTGCCTGAATACGGATTCTTTTTGCTTGCACCCCTGCTTATGTTACAAATGCGATCGCAAACAAACGCATTTAGTAACAAGTAAAAAGAACAAAAGATGAAATACAATATTCTGACTGAAACGGCTTTCTTCCGTGCCGCCCAAAACGGA